>NZ_VBVC01000003.1:268268-361929 GCF_007655045.1 Halomonas sp. C22
CCTCGAAAGAAATTCGCACCATGATCGAGGACATCTCCCAGCGTATCGTGGAAGGGGCCAACCAGGCCCAGGAAAGTGGCGAAAGCATGGAGGAGATCAACCAGGCGATTCTGCGCGTCACCGACATGATGCAGGAGCTGGCCCTCTCGGCCAAGGAGCAGGAAGCCGGCATTAGCCAGATCAGCACCGCCGTCTCGCAGATGGATTCCGCCACTCAGGAGAACGTCTCATTGGTAGAAGAGACCAGCACTGCCTCCGCCTCATTGCAAGACGAAGCCTCACGTCTCGCTGCATTGGTCGGCGAATTCAAGCTCAAGCGAATGGGCGAAAGTCCCAGTGTCGGCAAGCTCGCGCCTTCAGTACAACAAACCTTCAAGCCTTTACAAGCACCGTTACCCCGCCATTCGACCACACCGGAATGGGAAGCATTCTAGCAGTCACATGATAATATTTAATTAAATAATTAAGGAGAGCCTAACATGGCTCTCCTTTTATTTTAATCTTTCCATCCTAAAACTCTTTACTATCAATACGACAAAATCTAAAGTCACGCCCCCTATAACTAAAATAAATCTATACAAATCTGACCAAGCAATTACTTTAGGAAAAAGAAATGATCAAGAACATGTCCGTCAAATTCGCAGTGGCGGGGGCCTTGGCTGCGTTACTCATTGCGTTGTTAATCATTGCTGCCGCAGGCATTATTGGTGAGAGAAGTGCAGTACGAAATTTAAACTACGTCAATGAAATAGCGGCTCACCAAATCACCTATATCAATCGTACCGAAGTCAACCTGATGGAAATACGTATCCGTCTGGCGCGCTTTGGTGAGTACTCACGTACTGGTGAACACCAGGCAGCTCAAGAATCATTGCGTCTGGCGCAAAATGCGTTGGTGTTGGCAGATAGTCGGCTCAATCAACTACTGAGCACCGACATTCCTCAAGGCGACCCACGCAGCACCCTGTTGAATTCGTTTGAGAGCTTGTTTCATCAGGTTCTCAATAGTGACTTCAGAAGCGACTTGAGCAGTGCCAACGTCAATGCGCTCATGGAGCACCGAGAGCGCATCAATCAACAGTTCGATGCCATCACTGAAACCGTTCGCCTTTTCAACGACTTGGCTCAGGGAGTATCGAACGACGTGATTGCCGATACGGAGCGCTTCAGCCTGTTCATTACCGTGCTGAGCTGTATTCTTATCGCACTGGCTATCGGGATTTACATTTCGGTACAGATAGGCATCAATAAACTGGTCGTTGGCCCCCTAAAGCGGGCGGGTACTGTCTGTGAAAGTATCGCCAAAGGCGACCTGACCAATACCATCGAGTCTCGCGGTAATAACGAAATTGGCCAGCTCTATCGAGCATTGCAAAACATGCAGAGCCAGCTGCAAGCCATGGTAGGCACCCTTTCCCAAAGCAGCGCAGCCGTGGCCAGCAGCTCTCAGCAAATCGCCAGCGGCAGTCAGGACCTGGCGTCGCGCACAGAGCAGCAGGCGGCAGCACTCCAGCAAACCGCCGCCAGCATGGACGAGATCTCCTCCATCGTGCGCCAGAATGCCGATACCGCCAGCCAGGCTGAGCTGCTGACGCAGGATGCCTCCCAAAAGGCTGAAACGGGTCAGCAAAAGTCGCAGCAGACCAGCCAGTTGATGCACGGCCTGGAAGAGAGCTCCAAGCGGGTCAACGAGATCATTCAGGTGATCGACTCCATTGCCTTCCAGACCAATATTCTGGCCCTGAATGCCTCCGTGGAAGCGGCCCGCGCAGGCGAGCATGGGCGAGGCTTTGCCGTCGTGGCCAGCGAGGTGCGCTCGCTGGCCACCAAAACCTCCAGCTCCTCGAAAGAAATTCGCACCATGATCGAGGATATCTCCCAGCGTATCGCGGAAGGCGCCAACCAGGCCCAGCAAAACGGCGAGAGCATGGAGGAGATCAATCAGGCGATTCTGCGCGTCACCGACATGATGCAAGAGCTGGCGCTCTCGGCAAAGGAGCAGGAAGCAGGCATCAGCCAAATCAGCACTGCCGTCTCGCAGATGGATTCAACGACTCAGGAAAACGTCTCACTGGTAGAAGAGACCAGCACGGCTTCAGTATCCTTGCAGGATGAAGCCTCACGCTTGGCCGAACTGGTAGGCGAGTTCAAACTCGAACGCGCCAGTCATCATCAGGCCAGCACCAGGCTCCCGCCAGCGATAAAGCGAGCGTTTCAAGCAGCCCCGACACCTGCGTTGGCCTCTCCCGCCCACCGCTCGGCCACCCCGGAATGGGAAGCGTTTTAACCTATTGTCGAGCTTAGAAAACCAAGGGCCCGTACATGACGGGCCCTTTTTTATTCAAAAACGATACAACTTTCTCAAACTATTCAACAAAATTATTACAAAATAATTTTTATATTAAAAATCAACATCTTATAAAAGTAAAAAAATGTCACACCCACTCTCATAAAGCGTCCAAATGTGCCGATAATGAGAAAGCGGGCCTCCCCTGCCTGCCCTGACTCGATCCCCCTATCGCACCTGAGAAGACCACCATGCGAAATATCTCTGTCAAACACTCCCTGGCAGCGGTGCTTGCCCTGTTGCTGATCGCTCTACTGGCCATTGCCACGACGGGCATTCTTTCCAAACTCAGTGTGATGGAAAGCCTGCGCGAACTGGACGAGGTGGCAGCACAACAAGTTGCCGCGATTAACCGAACAGAAGTCAACCTGATGGAGATGCGCCTGCGCCTGGCTCGCTACACCGCTTATATGGATGAGGGTGCCACTGGCCAAGCGCAAGAAGCCCTTGAACTTGCCCGTGCCGCATTGGAGCGCGCGGATACGCGGTTCAGCGAATTTACTGCCATTGAAGTGCCTCCCACGGCCATTCGGGCACCGCTGATTGCTGCCATTGTCGATTATTACCCGCGCATGATCAATGATGCCTTTCGCAATGATATGGCTGCGGCCAACTTTACCGGCTTGGCGCAACATCGCGAGCGCTTCAATGCCGAATTCGATACCTTGACCGACTCGATCCGTGCGTTCAATAGCCGTGCGCAGGCGCTGGCTGCCGAAGAAATTGCCCAGGCTGAGCGCTTGCATCATTTAACCTTGATCTTCAGCGGCGCCTTGATTTTCCTGGCCATTGCCCTGTTCATTGGCGTACAGATCGGGATCAATCGAATGATCGTACGCCCCTTGCAGCGGGCCGTTCAGCTGTGTGAAAACATCGCCCAGGGCGATTTGACCAGCGATATCGAATTGCGGGGCAATAACGAGATTGGTCGCCTGTACAGCGCCATGCATGACATGCAGGCCAAGCTGCAAACCATGGTGGGCACCCTGGCCCAAAGCAGCAGCGCCGTTGCGGCCAGTTCGCGCCAAATCGCCGGAGGCAGCCAGGATCTTGCCTCACGCACCGAACAGCAGGCCGCTGCCCTTCAGCAGACCGCCGCCAGCATGGATGAAATTTCGTCCATCGTGCGCCAGAACGCCGATACCGCTTCGCAGGCAGAACGCTTGACCCAAGACGCCTCGAAAAAAGCCGCGAATGGCAAGCAGGAGTCCGAGCAGACCAGCCTGCTCATGCGTGACCTGGAAAGCAGCTCGCAAAAGGTCAATGAAATCATTCAGGTCATCGACTCCATTGCTTTCCAGACCAACATCCTGGCATTGAATGCCTCGGTAGAAGCCGCCCGAGCCGGCGAGCACGGGCGCGGCTTTGCGGTCGTGGCCAGCGAAGTACGCTCGCTGGCCACCAAGACGTCGAACTCCTCGAAAGAAATTCGCACCATGATCGAGGATATCTCTTCGCGCATTGCCGATGGCGCCGATCAAACGCTGAAAAATGGCGAAAGCATGGAGGAGATCAACCAGGCCATCGTGCGGGTCAACGATATGATGCAAGAGCTGGCGTTGGCGGCCAAAGAGCAAGAGTCAGGCATCAGCCAGATCAGCACCGCCATCGCCGAGATGGACTCCGCCACCCAAGAGAACGTCTCGCTGGTGGAAGAGACCAGCACGGCCTCGGCGTCGCTGCAAGATGAAGCCTCTCGACTGGCAGAACTGGTGGCAGCTTTCCGGCTGCATCATTCAACGCAACGCGCCAGCCACACGCTCCCGACGTCTCGCCCGGCTCCGCGGCTACGCCAAGCCGCCACGAGCGCCCAATCATCCAAGCGCCCCACTTCCCACGCCGAGCCGGAATGGGAAGAGTTTTGATCGCCGCCTCGTCCAGGGCGTTCTAGCGGCATCACGCTATCGATAACCCCATGACGCAGGCCAAGCTGGCCTGCGTCATTGCCCTGCTCTATCGTACAAAAATTAAAATTGCGATAGGGTAGCCCTTTTCCGCTGCTGACTGCCTCCCTGGCCTCCCCATGCCGACACCCTATACTTCGTTACGCCGCCTGCCGCTTCGCACACGCATCATCGGCTTGATTACGGCGCTCATCTTTACCATCACGCTGTTGCTGAGCTGGGTCGCCTCTCGCGAAGCCGCGTTTCATCTGGAACGTCAGATTGGTGACGCCAGTGCCAACACGGCGTATCAAATGGCAGATAAGTTGAGCCGCAGCATGGATGCTCGCATCAAGGAGGTGCAGTTGCTCCTGGGCATTCGTGACGCCATGGGGAATCCCGATGCCCCGTTGACACGCCTCCAACTCGAACAGCTACAGCGCAACTACGAGGTGACCTCATGGATTGGCGTGACCGACGCGGAAGGAATCGTTGTCGCCGCCACAGGGGGCATACTCGAAGGCCAGTCCATCGCGGCTCGACCGGTGTTCATGGAAGGCCGACAAGCCCTCTGGATTGGCGACGTACATGAGGCTGTCCTGCTGGCCCAACTGCTGCCCAACCCCAGCGGCGAGCCGATCAAGTTCGTGGATATCGCGGCACCGCTGCTCAATGGGCAAGACCAGTTGGTAGGCGTGCTGGCCGTCCACCTCAGCTGGGACTGGGCGGCACAGGTAAAAGCCTCAATGTTCACCCCCGCCCTGCGTGAGCAGCAAACGGAGCTACTACTGCTTTCTGAAGAGGGTTCTGTGATTCTGGGGCCCCCTGACCTGCTGGGCGAAACGCTCACGTTTGCCTCGGCAAGTGGCACGATGTCCAGTGCTACTTGGGACATTGAAACCTGGCCCGATGGTGAAGATTACATGACCGGCATGGCACCAAGCCAAGCCTTTGGTGCCTTTCCTGGCTTGGGTTGGATCGCCATTAGCCGTCAGCCGGTGGACACGGCCTTTGCCCCTGTGGCGCGGGTACAGGAGCTCATTTTAGGCACCGGTTTACTGATGGCGCTGATGTTCTCGATTATCGGCTGGATTTTTGCAGCACGCTTAGTGGCCCCGTTAACGCGCCTGGCCCGTTCAGCCGATCATATTCAAACCGCCCAAAGCCGCTGTGCCATCGAGATCGAAACGGGCTCACCTGAGCTGGAGCGCCTCTCCACCTCGATCCGCAAAATGGTCGAGCGCCTGCAGGACCAGCGCCAGACCATCAATCAACTGGCGGACCTGGTGAATACCGACCCATTGACCGGCTTGCCCAATCGCGCCTTTCTGAATCAGTACTTGCAGCATGCCCAGCCGGAGGCCCAACGCCAACAGCAGAACCTGATCATGCTGATGTTCGACCTGGATGGCTTCAAGAACGTCAACGATACACTGGGGCATCATGCGGGTGATCTATTGCTGATCGAAATCACTCAGCGCTTGAAGACCACCCTGCGCAGTGGTGATGTGGTCGCCAGGCTGGGCGGCGATGAGTTCCTCATGGTCATCAAGAGCACGCCAGAAAACAGTCACTCTCTGGCCGAGGAAGTAAGCGAGCGCTTACTCACTCAAATCGCACTGCCTATCGAATTGCCCGGCAACATGACCGCCCAAGTCGGTTGCAGCCTGGGCGCTGCGGTGTGGCCCGAACATGGCATGGACATGCAACAGATCATACGCCATGCCGACAACGCGCTGTATCAGGCCAAGCATCAGGGCAAACATCGCCTGGTCATTTATCGACCTGACCAGTAAAACAGCGCTTCCACTGCTGCTCCAGCGCATCTTGGCCCATCTCGGTGAGGTAAGTGATGTTGCGTTCCGGAATGGCCGCCGTATCGCCGTAGAACTCGATGGCTTTTTCCACGCTGGCTTCGCGTAATACGTGGATCATCGGGTGCGGCGAACGGTTGGAGTAGTTGGCAGCCTCGTCGGGGTCGGCATCGGCGAAGCAGTAATCGGGGTGGAACGTCGCCAGTTGATACACGCCCTCATAGCCCAGCTGTTCCAATAGCTGTTCCGCCAGTTCCACGAAGTCCAGGTAGTGGTCAAAGCTTTTGAACAGCGTGGGAAACACCAGCAGGCTGGTTTCTGTCTCTGGGTGAGTATCCAGCCACTCGAACTCGGCGACCAGCTCCTCCAGCGCAATATCCACCTTTTTGGAGCGCACGACTTCCACACGCACCGCCTCGCGCTCCAATTCACGCTTGGCAAAGGGGCAGATATTGTGCCCGACGATGAAGTTGGCCACCCAAGTGAGCGTCTGGGCAACGACCAAGGCATCGTCAGCGTGATGCGAAGCAGAGGAAGCGGTATCCATAAAACTATTCCTAAAAATGATTCTTAAAAACGATCCCTAACACTCTTTTGGAACCCTACCATCAAGCATGCTGGTGGTATCGCGCCAGCGCGACTTCGTAGGATTTGTGGATATGGTCGTCCATTAATGCCCGCGCAGCAACCGCATCACGTTTCAGGGCAAGCTCTACCAGCTGATGGTGCTGATCGTCCAGTTCCTGACGGATGGTGGGCATTTTCGGGCCTAGCCGACGGTAGCGATCGAACTGGTCGTGCAACTGCTCGATGAAGCGCAGCAGCCACACCGAACCGCAGGGCGCCACCAGCGTACGATGAAACTGGGTGTGCAGCCGCTCCCACTCTTCGACGTTTTCCAGCGTGAGATCGGCGCGTTTGAGGCGGTGTGCCGCCGCCAGTAGATCGGCTTCCCATACCGCATCTCCGTGGGCAATGGCACGCTCCAGCGCCATGCCTTCGAGCTCGGTGCGCATCCGAGCAATGTCGTCCAGCTCTTCTCGGGATAGCTTGGGTACTCTGAAACCACGCTGATTCTCCTGAATCAGCAAGCCATAGGCTGCCAGCTTGTTCAAGGCTTCACGTAGTGGGCTCAGCCCCACCTGATACTGCTCCTTGAGCGCATTGATGGCCAGCTTCTCCCCTGCCGCAAAACGCCCCGCGACCAAATCACGGCGCAAAACGTCGTAAATGGAGCCAGGCACTTTCTCTGCGGAGAGCTGAATATGTTTGTTCATTACCGAGTCCTCAGGCAGGTTTTTCTCTGCATCGGTTGGCGGAGATGATGAGACCAAGTGTTGACGCCCCTCGACAGGCTCACCTATATTCTATTTTAGACAAGATAATCGATTTTTTAACCTACAAACGATCAAAGAGTCATCCGCATGCCATTCGACCCCGCTTCGGCCGTTGCCACGCCGTCCTCGAAGACGTTTACACAGGCGTTCGACACATGAAACAAACCGCGCTCTTCTGGGCTTTTTTCAGGGTGGGCATTTTTGGCTTTGGCGGTGGCCCCTCCATGATACCGCTGGTGCATGCAGAAGTCGTGACACGCCATCAGTGGCTCACCGACGAGGAGTTTGCCGATGTGCTGGCGATTGGCAATACCCTGCCGGGGCCCATTGCCACCAAGATGCCAGGCTACATTGGCTACCGCGTGGCGGGCATCAGTGGGTGCGTGCTCTCCGTGCTGGCAGTGGTGTTGCCCATGCTGATCGCCATGGTCGTGATGCTGGGTGCTTTCAGTCGCTATCGCGACATTGGCTGGATACAGGGCATGGGGCAGGCCGTGATCCCGGTGGTGATGGTCATGATGGGCCAGCTCACCTGGGATTTCTTCGATAAATCACGCGCCGCGCTGGGCTGGCTGGTCAGTATTGTCATGGCCGTCGTCGCGGGCGGCGTCATCTACTGGCTTGGCGTTCACCCAGGCTTCGTCATCGGCGCCATTCTGCTGGCAGCGCTGCTGCGGCCAAACCGTCAAGCGCGCTCGAAGGAGGCCGCATGATCTACTGGGAGCTGTTTCTGGCATTCTTTATTCCCAACATCGTGGGTTACGGTGGCGGGCCAGCCATCATCCCGCTCATCGAGGCAGAAGTGGTTGGCCGCTATGGCTGGATGAGTTCACAGGGGTTTGCCGAAACCCTGGCCCTGGGGAACGCGCTTCCCAGCCCTATCGCCACCAAGATGGCGGGCTATATCGGCTATGAAGTCGCTGGCCTGGGAGGCGCCGCCGTTGCCGTTGCCGCGACGGTGGTTCCTTCCCTGCTGCTGATGATCGGAGCACTGGGGCTGCTCTACCGCCACCGTGAATCGCCCAGGGTCAAGCGCATGAGCCAGTGGGTACGCCCGGTCATTGCCATCATGATGGCGTGGCTCACGCTCAGTTTCCTGCTGGAAAGCACCGCCAGCAGCGGCATCGTCCACACCCTGATCATCGGCATCGTCGCGGCCATCGCGCTTGTGCGATTCAACACCCACCCCGCTTTCGTTGTCATCGGCGCACTGGTTTATGGAGGGCTCTTTCTGGGCTGATCTTGACGTTTCACTGCATACAACAAGAACCCGAAATGGGACCACGCGCTCACCCTGTCACTGCTGAAAGGCAGTGGCCCACCACACCAACTCAATCAAAAAAAGGTGTATCACATGACGCGTTCGACACTTGCTCTCAGCACTACCCTGGCAGCCATTGGCCTCAGCGCCAGCATGGCGTTCACTTCCAATGCCTTCGCCGACTATCCGGAGCAGGACATCCGGCTGGTCATTCCCTATGGTCCTGGCGGCGCCACAGACATCATCTTCCGGTTGATTTCCCAGGAGGCCGAACAGCACCTTGGCACATCCATCGTACCCATGAACATGGCTGGCGCAGGCGCGACACTGGGTTCGCGTAACGTCAAGGATGCCACGCCTAACGGCTATACCCTGCTGGGTAGCCATGACACCATTGCACTTTCCAAGCTGGCTGGAACGGTCGACTACTCTTACGATGCCTTCGAGCCGATCGCTCTGCTGACGCAAACTATCAACATTCCCACGACCTATGCCGGGCACCCGGTGGAAAGCGCTGCCGACATCGCCGAATACGTGCGTGAGAATCCAGGCCAGGTGCGCTTCAGCATGATCCCCAGTTCGACGGACCACTTCTTCTGGGCACAATTTTTCCAGGAGGCCGGAATCGATATGGCCGATATCCGCCTGGTGGGTTACCCGGATACCGGCGAGCAGGTTTCTGCGCTGATGGCCCAGGAGATCGACTTCGCCATGTTCAATCTTCCGTCCGGGGGCGCCTTCTACCAGGACGGCACCTTTGTGCCGCTAGGCATCGCTCACCCCGAGCGGCTGGACAGCTTGCCTGACGTAGCCACCCTGCGAGAACAGGGCATCGAGATGGACCACTCCACCAGCCGCGGCATTTTTGCGCCCAAAGGCACTCCTCAGGAAATCCTCGACACGGTGGCTGCCGCGTACGGCCAAGCGCTGGAAAACGAACAAGTGCAGAGCCGTATCGAGAATGAATTCGGGTCTGTGGTTCGCTTCCTGGCAGGCGACGACTATCAAGCGTTTTTGACGGAGAACGAGGCAGCGCTATCTGCGGCAGCTGAAAACATCGATTTTCAGAACTGATCGACTCGCAGAGAGCTGCTTCATCACGTACTGACGCTTTATAGGTCTCACTCTGTCATTGGCCCCTGCGGCAAGCACCCCAGGGGCCTGTGGAGGCATCGCTAATGCTAACGCTTACCAAAGACCGCGCACTGGCGCTGGCGCTGCTCTTGATCGTGGCTGTCATGTGGGTGGAATCGAGTTCCATCAGGCCCCCCACCAGTTGGCAGCCCTATGGCTCAGCGCTCTTTCCGCGCATATTGCTGGTCACCATTGCCCTGCTGTCACTGGTGCTTCTGGTGCGCACCTTCTTTTCCCCTGCCACGCCGCCCCCTTCATGGTCGGCAGCGGTCTCTCAATGGTTCAACCGGCGGAAATCGGTACTGGCACTTTTTGGGATCTTCGGGCTGTATGCCGCCCTGCTTCCCGTACTCGGGTACATCGTTGCCACGATGGGGTTCATGGTGGCCTCGCTGGCGCTGCTGCTAGGTATGGACTCGCGACGCAAGTGGCTGATCAATCTGGGTATCAGCGGCACGCTGGTACCGCTGGTCTATATCATTTTCCGCTATGGCCTCAAGGTCTGGCTCCCCTAACGGCGAGGCGTTCACATGAGTCACTTTTTTCTTCAGGCACTCGCCGAGGTCAGCAGCCCTTCCGTATTGGGGCTCATCGTACTTGGCGTTCTGTTTGGTATCGTCGGGGGAAGCATTCCCGGCTTTACAGTTACCATGGCCATCCTGGTGGTCTTTCCCTTCACGTTCGCCATGGACCCGGTCAGCGGGGTGTCATTGATGGTGGGCGTCTTCGTGGGAGGTTACTCAGGCGGCATCGTCTCGGGCGTCATGCTGGGCATCCCCGGTACGCCCTCCTCCATTACCACGGTTTACGATGGCTACCCCATGGCTCAGAAGGGGGAGCCTGGGCGGGCGCTGGGCATCGGGGTCATGGCCTCGTTTCTGGGCACCTTGATCAGTGTTGCCGTACTGGTGTTCTTTGGCCCCTTGATTGCCAGCTTCAGCATGAATTTCCGCCCCTGGGAGATCACGGCACTTATCGTGTTCGCCCTGACGCTGGTGGCAGGGCTCTCCAACGGCGCGCTATTGAAAGGCTTGCTGGCCGCGGCCATCGGGCTCTTGATCACGACCGTGGGCTATGACCGCAACAGCAATCTGCGTTTTGACTTCGGCATACCCGCCCTGGGGTCTGGCTTTGAAATGCTGCCGGTGATGATTGGCATCTTTGCCTTTTCTCAGTTGCTCGGCAATATCGAAAAAATGCGTGACTCTGGCAGCAGCGGGAAAAGCGTCGATACCAACGTCGCCATCCCCTATGGTCAGATCATGCGTGACATGGCGGGCCAGAAACTGAACACCCTGCGCTCGTCACTGATCGGCAGTCTGATTGGCGCGCTGCCGGGAACCGGTGGCACCGTGGCAAACTTCGTCAGCTATGATCAGGCCAAGAAATTTTCCCGCCAACCCGAAACCTTCGGCACCGGCACGCCTAGCGGAATTGTCGCGTCCGAAGCCTCCAACAGCGCCGTCGCTGGAGGCGCTTTCGTGCCTACCCTGGCGTTAGGCATTCCAGGCGACCTGCCCATGGCCATCATGATGGGCGTGCTCATTTTGCATGGCATAACGCCCGGCCCCATGATGTTCGAACAGAACCCGGTATTGGTCGGCGCCATTTACGCGGGGCTGTTGATCAGCGCCGTCGTCATGGTGCTGTGCAACCTGCTGCTGGTGCGCTGGTTCGCCAAGATTTCACTGATTCCCCAGCAAATTTTGGTGCCCGTCGTACTGATGCTATGCGCCATTGGCGCTTATGCCCTCAATAACAATCTGTTCGATATCTGGGTGCTGTTCATCTTTGGCGTAATTGGCTATCTGCTATGGAAGGCCGAGGTGCCGCTGACGCCATTGATCCTCGGTGTCGTGCTGGGCAACAACCTGGAACGACAGCTGTTCAGAGCGCTGGAACTCGACCCTAACTGGCTGACGTTTTTGACACGCCCACTGTCGGCGCTGTTTCTTGCGCTAGCCGTCGCATCGGTGGTGTTTTCGCTCTACCAGGACCGCAAGACCAAACGTCTGAAACAGGCACCTGCATCTCATTGACTCTGATCTCACTGACTCTGATCTCGATAACCCTTGTTCACTGCACAGGAAACCAACAATGCATAACGATGCTCTTTTCTACCCAAGCGCCTCGCGCCGCATGACCACCTATGGCAAACGTGGCATGGTCGCCACGTCTCAGCCCCTGGCTGCCCAGGTCGGGGCCACCATCTTGCAGCAGGGTGGCAATGCCATCGATGCTGCCATTGCAACGGCAGCAGCGCTCACCGTGGTGGAGCCGACCTCTAACGGCATCGGTGGTGATGCCTTTGCCATCGTGTGGGTCGATGGCAAGTTGCACGGCCTGAATGCCAGTGGCCCCGCCCCTCAGGCGGCCACCATCGATGCCCTGAAAGCGCTGGGCCACGATGTCATGCCCAACCATGGCTTGCTACCGGTCACGGTGCCCGGTACGCCGGCCGCCTGGGCGGTGCTCTCGGAACGCTTTGGCAAACTGCCTTTTGCCGACCTGATCGCCCCTGCCATCGCCTTGGCAGAAGAGGGCTTTGCGGTCACCCCCATCATTCATCAGATGTGGCAAGAGGCCTTCAACACCTACGCCGTTTACCCCGATGCCGCCTTCAAACCGTGGTTTGACACCTTCGCTCCCAAAGGGCGGGCACCTCGTCCTGGCGAGCTATGGGCGTCTCCAGACCACGCCAGAAGCCTTACCGCCATTGCCAACACCCATGCCAAAGCATTTTACGAAGGCGAATTGGCCGATGCCATCGATGCCTTCTCGCGGGAGCACGGGGGCCTGCTGCGCAAGGAGGACCTGGCGGCTTACCAGCCCGAGTGGGTAGACCCGATCAGCGTCCGCTACCAAGGGCATGATATCTGGGAGATTCCACCCAATGGCAGCGGCTTGATCGTGCTCCAGGCCCTCGGCATGCTGGAGCACCTGGGCGCGGCTGCCCATGATCCTGTGGAAACCCTGCACCGTCGCATCGAGGCCACCAAACTGGCTTATGTAGATGGCTTCAAGCACATCACCGAAGGTGAAGCCATGCAGCCATCGGTCGCACAGATGCTCGACGATGGCTACTTGAAGGCTCGTGCAGCTCTCATCAACGAGCAAGCCCTGGACCCTCAGCATGGCAACCCGCTGCAAGGCGGCACCGTCTACCTGGCAACAGCCGATGGCGAAGGCAACATGGTGTCGTTCATCCAGAGCAACTTCAAAGGCTTCGGGTCTGGCATCGTCGTGCCGGGTACGGGGATCAGCCTGCAGAACCGCGGCTGGTCCTTCTCGCTGGACCCCGAGCATGCCAATGCACTGGCGCCGGGCAAACGCACCTATCACACCATCATTCCCGGGTTCATCACCAAGGGTGATCAGGCGGTAGGACCGTTTGGCGTGATGGGTGGCTACATGCAGCCTCAGGGCCATGTTCAGGTTGTCACGGCCATGCTGGAAGACCACTTGAACCCGCAGGCAGCGCTGGATATGCCGCGCTGGAAATGGACCTCCGGCAAGACCGTCGAAGTCGAAGCCGACTTCCCCAACCACCTGGCCCTGGCGCTGGCACGACGAGGGCACCACATCGTCAAGGTCGCTGACTCACTCAGCTTTGGCCGTGGCCAGATCATCCTGCGCAACCCAGGCACCGGGGTGCTTCAGGGGGGCACAGAGCCTCGTACCGACGGCGCCGTGCTGCCGCTCTAACGCATTTCCGCGTTGGCGCTGCTTGCCCACCCGCCCTT
Source organism: Halomonas sp. C22 (assembly GCF_007655045.1). Taxonomy (NCBI): domain Bacteria; kingdom Pseudomonadati; phylum Pseudomonadota; class Gammaproteobacteria; order Oceanospirillales; family Halomonadaceae; genus Halomonas; species Halomonas sp. C22. The sequence goes on from NZ_VBVC01000003.1 coordinate 281,788, forward strand.
CCCAGGGCGGGCTGGCTCTTGCAGGCAAATCAACGCATCATGGGCACCGATGTTTCTTCTTCTGGCCACCCAGCGATGTCTCCATGAAACCTGCCCCCTCCTCCTCTCCCGCGCTATCAAGCGGGTTTTTCAACGTCTTTCGTTACAGCCAGCATGCCCTGCGCCTGGTATGGGAGACGTCACGCTGGATGATGCTGGGGCTTGCGCTGTGTACGCTGGTGGCGGGGGTACTGCCGGCCGTGGCGGCCTACGTTGGCCAACTGATCGTGGATGGCGTGCTGGCGGCCATGGAAGCCTACCAGGCCACCGAGGCGCCGAGCCTTTGGGAAGCCATTACCCCCGTACTGGGCCTGGTGGCGCTGGAAGGCGCGATCATTGCCCTCATCGCGCTCGCTCAGCGGGGCCTCTCGGCGCAGCAGGCGCTACTTCGTGCATTGCTGGGCCAGAAAGTGAACGTCATGATTCTGGAAAAAGCGGGCAAACTGTCGCTGGGCCAGTTCGAGGACTCGGAGCTTTACGACAAGCTGACCCGCGCTCGCCGAGAGGCCTCGACACGCCCGTTGGCACTGGTCACTAAAACCTTCGGGCTGCTGCAGAATGCGATCTCACTGGTCAGCTTTGGCGTCTTGCTGGTTCAGTTTTCGCCCTGGGCGCTGCTGATTCTGGTGGCCGGGGCGCTGCCTGTATTCATCTCCGAAGCCAAGTTCTCCGGCGATGCCTTCCGTCTGTTTCGTTGGCGCTCGCCACAAACGCGCATGCAGATGTACCTGGAAACCGTGCTGGCCCGCGAGGACAGCATCAAGGAGGTCAAGCTGTTTGGTCTCGAGCCGCTGTTCCTGCAGCGCTATCGGGCGATCTTTCAGCAGCTCTTTGCCGAAGACCGCCGGCTCACGCTGCGCCGCGAGAGCTGGGGATTCGTGCTGGGATTACTGGGCACGCTGACCTTTTATGCCGCCTACGGCTGGGTCGTGATCGAGACCATTGCCGGGACGCTCACGCTGGGGCAGATGACCATGTACCTGATGGTCTTCAAACAGGGCCAATCAGCATTGTCGGCCAGCCTGACGGCGATCAGCGGAATGTACGAAGACAACCTCTACCTTTCGAATCTCTACGAGTATCTGGAACAACCCACCGAAGGCGAGTCAGGCCACCTCACGCAGGGGGTTCAGCCAGGTGATGGCCTGCGTTTCGAGCAGGTCTCGTTTGCCTACCCTGGCGGCGGAGATGTCTTGCACGATATTTCACTGCACCTGGCGCCCGGTAGCAGCCTGGCCCTGGTGGGTGAAAACGGCTCGGGAAAAACCACCTTGATCAAACTGCTGACCCGGCTGTATCGGCCCACCCAGGGGCGCATACTGCTGGACGGCAGCGACCTGAACGACTGGGACAGCCAAGCCTTGCGTGCCCGCGTGGGTGTTATTTTTCAGGATTTCGTGCGCTATCAGCTCTCGGTAGGCGAAAATCTGGGCGTCGGCGACATTCAGGCTTTCGATGACGCACAGCGCTGGCAGCAGGCTGCCGAGGAAGGGCTGGCCGACCCTTTCATTCAGCGCATGCCCGACGGCTACCAGACGCAGCTGGGGCGCTGGTTCAAGAATGGCCAGGAGCTCTCGGGCGGGCAGTGGCAAAAAGTGGCGCTGTCGCGTGCCTACATGCGCCAGGAGGCGGATATTCTGGTGCTCGACGAACCTACCGCCGCCATGGATGCCGCCGCCGAAGCCGATGTCTTTGCGCGCTTTCGCGAACACAGCCGCAATAAAATGACGATTCTGATTTCCCACCGTTTTTCCACCGTGCGTAGCGCCGAGCAGATCATCGTCATCGATCAGGGGCGTATCATCGAGCGTGGCACCCACGAATCGCTGCTTGCCGACAAGGGGCGGTACGCCTCGCTGTTCCACCTCCAGGCAGAGGGGTATCGATAGCCGACTACCGCCTTTTAATACGCTATTAACTTCATGGTTTTTCACTATTTAGTGTTTCTCGGAGAACGTGAACAAAAGTGACATTCACCCCGACACTATCGCTCTTTGGAGGTGGGTCGATTATGTTATTACTTGTTAGCTCCCCCCTTCTCCGAGGCACTAAAAATGAAAACTCGCCTACAATTGATCAGCGTCAAATATTCAATTGCTTTTGTCAGTGTAGCGCTGGCACTGCTCGCTGTTTTCGTCTCGGACGTGCTGCTTGTCAACACCGTGCAGTCGCGCATGAGTGACTTCAGCCAGCGATTTGGGCCTGCGGCAGCGGCGGTCATCAATGCTGACCGCGACCTGCATCAGGCACGCATCGCAGAAGCCGAATTCGTACTGGTCAGCCCCAATAGTGTGGAGGCTAATACCTACCTTGCCACCTTTGAAGAAAATGCTTTGCAAGCCCTTTCCGGCATGCAAAACTTTAAATCGCTAATGCAAGATCATCCTGAGTTATTATCCGAACTAACAACTTTCGAAACACTATACACACAGTGGAAAGATGCCTCTCTCACGGTATTCAATGCGCATAAAGAAGGCAACTTGACATTAGCATTACAGCTACACAAAACAACGTCGTTAACGACATTTAGTGCACTACGTGAACTCTATGACCTTGCCGGAGACCAGGTAGCAGCGCTGGCGAGCGCGACCGAAACCAGTACCATCCAGCATGTTCAGCGTCAGGAGTGGATCACTGGCCTATTTGCAGCCATCGTTTTCTTCGTTGCCATCTTCATTGCCCTGGCAGGCCCGATCAGCATGTCACGGGCCATTCGTCAGGTCACGGCGCGCATCAAGGACATTACCGAGGGTGAAGGCGACCTGACGGCGCGCATCGAAAGCCAACGCAAGGATGAAATCGGCGAACTCGCTCAGCAGTTCGATGCCTTCATCAAACGCATTGACGATACGCTTCAGTCCGTCAGCAATAGCACGGTCAGCCTGCAGCATGCCTCCAATGAAATTGCCAAGAGCAGCCAGGAGCTGGCCACTCGGACGGAACAGGCGGCAGCCAACTTGCAGCAAACGTCAGCCTCCATGGAAGAGATTGCAGCCGTCGTCAACAATGCCTCGGAATCGGCGCAGCAAGCCAATCAGCTGGCGCTCTCGACCCGTGAAATAGCCCAGCACGGCATCAGCGCGATGCACGGTGTACAGCAATCGATGACCGATATCAGCACCTCTTCAAGTCAGATTGGCGATATCGTCAGCATGATCGAAAGCATTGCCTTCCAGACCAATATCCTGGCGCTGAATGCCTCGGTCGAGGCCGCCCGAGCGGGCGAGCACGGGCGCGGGTTTGCGGTGGTAGCCCAGGAGGTTCGCACCCTGGCCAGCCGTGCCAGCGAAGCTTCCAAGAGTATTGCAGCGCTGATCAGTACCTCCGCCGAACACACTCATGCGGGTGTGGCCCAGGTACACAAGGCCAGTGCGACGCTGCAACAAATGATGGAAAGCATCGAGCGCGTGGCCGATGTGGTTGCCGAGATCAGCGCAGGCGCCAAAGAGCAGAGTGTCGGCATCGGCCAGGTCAACGACGCTGTCAGTGAGCTGGACAGCATGACTCAGCACAACGCCTCGATGGTGGAAGAGTCGAGCGCCGCCGCCGCCGAGCTTCGCGAGCAAGCGGATAGACTGGGTATGCTGGTGGGCGCCTTCAAGCTCAGCAATACGTCCTCCGCGCCTTTGGTGACACGTAAAGTAGCACTTGCTGAGCCGCGCCGACACACACTACAGTTAACTTCAGCACACTCCAGAAAACGAGTACTCCAGACCACACCGGATTGGGAGTCCTTCTGATGACACGATTACCGTTCGTTAATTCCTGATCTGTTTCTCATAGCGCCTTTGGGGTCCCTGCCCAAAGGCGCTTGAGCCTTGCCTACCCAGGCGTTTGTTCGTGCAGCGATAACACTTACCCATACGCAACGCACGTACTCTAAAGGACTTTGTATGCCCCCCAGCGCGTTAGTGATCGATGACGATGTAGATATTCAGCTGCTAGGCAAGATGCTGCTCAGCCGCCACGGGTTCGAGGTTGTCACGGCGGGCAGCCTTGGGGAGCTGGCCCGCAACCCTGCGCTCTTGAACGTGAACCTGATCGTGCTGGACTTTGGGCTCGGCGACTTTACCGGGCTGGATATTCTGGATTACCTGTACGACCTGCGCTTGAGCGCTTCGATCTTGTTATTGAGCAGCTGTTCGGCAGAGACAGCCGCCCATGCACTTGCCGAAGGAAAGGCCAAAGGATTGAAGATGCTTGGCTTTCTTCCCAAGGCGAAGCTGCTGACTCACCTGGGCGACTTCATCGAACAGATCGAAGCCTCCCCCAAGCCACCCTCGGCAGGGGAGCTGGCGATGGCCATCAAGCACGAGCATATCTGCCTGGCGCTGCAACCCAAGATATCGCTGGCCACGGGCCAGGTGATCGGGGCGGAAGCGCTGGTTCGCTGGCAGGACCCGGTGCGTGGGATGGTCTATCCCGACAGCTTCATTCCTCTGGCCGAAAAAAGCGGCCTGATGGTCCCCCTTACCTGGAGCGTATTGACCCTGGCTCTCGAGCAGCAAGCTGCCTGGCATGCTCAAGGCCTCAATTTGACCATGGCCGTCAACGTGCCTGCCGAGTTTCTCAAGGCGGAGAACATGCTCTCGGCCTTCGACGCGCTATGTGCACACTACCCCGCCACGATGCCCAAGCTGACCCTGGAACTCACCGAATCGGTGAGCGTCGAGTGCCTGGGCTATGCGCGCCACGTACTGGAAGAGTTACGCAGCCGAGGGTTCAAACTGGCGCTGGATGACTTCGGCACCGGCTACTCATCGCTGACGCAACTTTATCGGTTACCTTTCGACGAACTGAAAATAGACCGCAGCTTCGTTTCCTTGATCGATAGCGAGCCCAATGCGCGTACCATCACGCTTGCCATCGTGGAATTGGGAACGAAGCTCGGCATGAGCGTGGTAGCAGAAGGCATCGAGAACGCCGCTCAACAATCTCATTTGGCGGCGGCAGGTTGCCCCGTCGGCCAGGGCTATTTCATCTCTCGCCCGCTATCTGGCGATGCATTTAGCCTTTGGCTGGCACAACATCTGGCGGCCTAGGCCCTGCCTGGAAACGGGCCGCCAAACCCAGATCATGAATCCGAAAGGTGGCACAAGCCCTGCTCATTGAGCGCTTTGCGCGTAAGACTCTTCTGAGTTTCCAGTGAGGACAGCAGGGCAGCAATACTCTCTGGCGCCTGAACACTGGCTTGCTCCAGCTTGGCAGCCTGCCCCGCCACGGCCTTGCACCCTAGCGATGCGGCCGCACCTTTCAGCGAGTGGGCTTCTTTTTTCAAAGCGTCGTGATCTCCTGCCAGCCAACATGCCCGCAAACGAATCAAGCGCTCTTCCAGGCGTGACAGGAATGTCGTCAGTAGCGCATCCAGCGCCGTAGGTTCGAAGGCCTCCTTCAGCTCGTTGCAAATATGTGCATCCAGCACGGACTCGGACACGTCGGTAGCCGGTGCTTCTTCAGCAGGCAAAGGGGGCGCACACAAGGGGCCTTGTGGGTCACTCCCTGCAGTCACGAAGCGACTGATCAACTGCTGTAGCTCATCACGGGTGAACGGCTTGTTGATCATGTCGTCCATGCCGCTATCGAAACAGCGCTGACGATGCTCCGGCATGACATTGGCGGTCATGGCCACGATCGGCAGGTGCGGCAACTGGTGTTCGGCCTCGAAGCTGCGCCAGCGCAGCGTGGTTTCCGTGCCGTCCAGAATCGGCATTTGCATGTCCATGAGCACCAGATCGATGGCAGCATACTCTACTTGCAGTCGCTCCAACGCAGCCTGACCATTTTCGGCAATACTGACCCGCTGCCCCAGCTGTTCCAGCATGACGCGTGCCACGGTCTGATTGATCGGGTTGTCTTCGACGATGAGGATGTGATGGTCGGCCGTTGGACGAGTACACTGCTCACGTTGTGCGTATTCACAGTCGTTACCTGCTTTGGGCATGGTCACCACGAACCAGAAACGGCTGCCGACGCCCACCTCGCTCTCCACACCAATTTCCCCTGCCATGGCTTGCACCAGCCGTTTGCAAATGGCTAGCCCAAGCCCTGTCCCTTCATGGCGCCTGGCGATGGAAGTATCCACTTGGGAAAAAGCCGCGAACAGGCGCTCCTGATCCGCCTGCGAAATGCCGCAGCCACTATCATGCACTTCGACCAGCAACTGATCGTTCTCTAGCGGTGACACAGAGCATCTGACGTACCCACTATCCGTGAACTTCAGCGCATTGTTGATGAGGTTCATCATGATCTGGCGTAAACGGGCAATGTCTCCCACCACGAAACGAGGCAGCGCCGGGTCGATGGAGTAACTGAACTCGACCCAACGGTTTTTTTCCTGCAAGACATAGCCCATGCAAAGTGCTTCGACACATTCATGGATATCAAAGGGACGGTTGTCCAGGTCCAGACGACCGCTCTCTATCTTGGTGTAATCCAGAATGTCATTGATCACGCTGCGCAGGCTGTCGGCGCTGCGCTTCAAGGCCGAGACGTACGCCTGGCCTTTGGGGGAGTGCACTTCGTCACCAAGCAGGTCGGCCATGCCCACCACGCCATTGAGCGGGGTGCGAATTTCATGGCTCATTACCGCCATGAACTCGGATTTCGCCTGACTGGCGATTTCAGCCCGGCGCGCAGTCTCCTTGAGTTCCTGACTCTTCAACTCGAGCGCCTGGGCCTTGCGTAAGCTCGAGCGCCCCTCCCGCAGCAGCGCACGCACCAACATACCGCCGGAAAACATCAGCGACAGCAACAACACCAGCGCCAGCCCATACAGCTGAGTCATCCTCTCGCGTTCTTCCGTGCGCATACGCGCCACGCTGGCATTGGTCTCGATCAATACGGTGCCGGTAAATGTCTGCAACTGCTGAGTCGTGCTCATCAGCTCCGCCATCAATGCGGGGGTCAACGCCTCCGGCTGCTCCCATAAAGGGTCTAATAGACCATCCAGTGCATCCACCCACTCAGCCGCCTGGACGATGTTGTCGTTGATAACGTCGATCTTCGACACTGCAAGGTTGATTTCGCCCTGTTGAAAAAGATTCTTGCGGCTATAGAGAATTTCGAACCTCTGCAGCAGGTCGTCCACGCTGGCACTGCCGATCTGCACGTCTACCAGCGCCATATGCAGTTCGCGGACTTCACGGTCGAACTGATAGCCCGTCCACACCAGGTTTTCCAGCAAGCGGTTCTCGATCGCGTGCTGACGCTGAAAGATGACGCCACCCGTAATGATGGCAGACAGAAAAAACAGGATGGCCGAAAAGGTGGCCACCCTGACGCGTTTGGAAAAGTAGTGTTTGAAAGTGGCTAACATGGCGTTTACCCGGCGAGGTTACCGCGTGGCGAACAATGGCACCTCGCGGCGGGTTACTCGATTTCGATGCGCTTCACTTGCCAGACCGAGCGGGTCAGGATCTCTTCGTTCAGCAGTGACGGGGTTTCATCGAAGGGATAGATGACGAACAGTGGCCCATGGTCGCGAATACGCAGCGGACTGCCATCGGCACTCATGGCCAGGATCACGTCGTACTCCTGAAAATCACTGACGGGAATCGTGGATGCATAATCATTGAGCGCAATCACTCTCATCTGCTCACCGTCAGCCCCTACCGCTTCCAGCAGCGCGCGCCCCAACGGCCCCTCGAAGCTGACCACGCCATCGTGCCAAGGCGTACTGGTGCGCGTCGTGCGCTGTGCCAGGGCTTCCAGCATGGCGCGATCGAAATGGGCTTCATCCCCCGCATTGGTATGGGTAAGCTTACCCGCCACTTCCAGCACCACTTGCCCGGCAGGAGCCTCCAACGCTTGGACACTGGTAAGGAAAGATACCCCCGCCAACAATACAAAAGCCTTATTAATCAGTTTATTGGTCATTTCACCCCCTCCTCGATGATAAGCGGAGTATAGCGCTGAGACTTAAGCGTTAACTGTAAACCTTTGTGTCACTCGGCCAAACTCAACTAGAATTAATGGATGAGCAGTTCTTCCAGGCGGTGTGAGATTTATCACACGATAAAAATAGGTAACTCACTATGCATATCGGTGTGCTTGAAGACGATCTTGACCAACAAGCATTTATTGAACAGTGCCTGCTCTCTGCCGACCATCAGGTGTCGCTGTTCGGCAGAGCCAGTGAACTTAGACGTGCCACGCAAGAGAAGCGCTTCGATTTCCTGATCATTGATTGGCGCCTTCCAGATGCCTGCGGCATGGACGTGGTGAGCCATCTGCGCCAGAACGATGGTTGGCGTGGGCCGATTCTGTTCATTACCGCCAGCCAAGGCGAAGACGACGTGGTGAAGGCGCTGGAACAGGGAGCCGACGACTTTCTGGCCAAGCCGCTACGCCCCAAGGAATTTCTTGCTCGCGTCAGTGCGCTGGGCCGACGTGCAGGGTATGAAACGCCCCGCCCATCGGCCAACTGTCCTAGCGCGTTCGATATCAATACCGTCGAACATACGATCAGTGTCGATGGGCATATGGTGGAGCTCACCGAGCGAGAGTACCGTCTGGCGACGCTGTTCTTCTCAAAAGTCGGCGAATTGCTGAGCCGTGCACATCTGCTCGAACTGGTGTGGGGGATCAAAGGGGATGTCTCGACCCGCACGGTGGATACCCATGTCAGCCGCTTGCGCCGCAAGCTGGAACTGGATGGGCGGCACGGTCTTCGGTTGCGCAGTATCTACCAGTCAGGCTATCGCCTGGAGACCTGTCATATGGCACCCGTAGAGAAGGTGGTCAATTAAAAAGGTAGCCAATTAAAAAAGCCGACCGACACCCCAAGGGGCCTGGGTCGGCGAAGCTGATGAGAGTCTGCAATCACGCGTCAGCGTGTGCAGTGATGCTTGGGGAAAGCATCGCCAAACTGCCTGCGTCAAGCGGCTTGGCGATGCCCTCTGTCGATTGATCGAGTCAACCTCCCCCGTCCTTTGCGCGAGTAGCTGCCCTTGCCCTTCTTGGGCGTTTGCTGCTGCAGTTTGAACATGGGTGTTCGCAGCTGTGCTTTCAAGGCATTGTCCTTGATACCGTGTCGCTTTTTCATACGTTTACCTATGTAAATTCCTTCGGACTTGCAAACGAGCATTGGCCCGCTTCTGGACAGACAAGCGGCAGGTTGGTTCCCTGGAGCGGCAATCGCTACTGGAAATGGCTGCTGGAAATGGCCGCTAAAGATGCGCCCCCACCAACATGCTGAGCCACCCGGCCACCCGTTTACGCCAGGGGCGATTCTCCCAGCGCTCGAGGTCGTAGCGCTCCGCCTGCTGCAGATCCTCTTCCACCAACAGGCGCACATACCGGGCAAATTCCTCATCGTAGACGTTGAGATTGCCTTCCTGGTTGATCCTGAACGAGCGATTGTCGAGGTTGGTCGACCCAATGCTGGCAAAGCGATCGTCGACACTGATCAGCTTGGCGTGATACATGGCAGGCTGGTACTCGTAGAACGCCACGCCTGCTTCCAGCATGGGCCGCCAGCGATTCACCGAAGCGTGGCGCACGAAGCCTTTATCGATGCTGTCACCGGGTACCAGAATGGTGATCTCCACGCCCCGCTCCCGTGCCTCGATCAGCGCCTGGAGAAACTGTTCATCCGGATAAAAGTAGGCCGACCCGAGAGTGATATGCTCTTGGGCCGAGGCGATGACCAGCATCAACATCTTGCGCATGCGGTGACGCCCCTCCAGGGGGGTACTGGTCACCATTTGTGCCGTTACATCGCCCTCTTCACTCAGCTCGGGAAAGTAGCGCTCCCCCAATAGCAGCCGTCCGCTGGCATCCAGCCAGGTATCCACGAAGGCCGCCTGCATGTTGCCGACCACGGGCCCTCGAACGCGGAAATGGTGATCTCGATAGCCGACGTCGTCACCTTCCGGCAGCCAGCTGTCCGTCACGTTGGCCCCGCCAATGAAACCGGTGTGGCCGTCTACCACCAGCAGCTTGCGGTGGGTACGGTGATTGAAACGGCTCAACTCGTACCAGGCGGGCTTGCGCCAGCGAATCACGTCGACCCCGGCGGCTTCCAGGCGCTCGAACTTGCCCTGAGCTGCAGGTACCGAGCCTACGTAATCGATCAGTGCATGCACCGCCACGCCGCGCTCGGCAGCGGCCGACAGCGCTTCCACGAAGGGGTCGGCGGCCGTTGCGCCCCAAAATTCATAGGTTTCGAAGGTAATGCTGCTCTCGGCGGACGCGATGGCTGCCAGCATGGCGTCATAAATGGCTTCGCCATCGGTGAAGGGGTCGATGCGGTTACCCGACACCAGCGGCTGCTCCAGCAGCAACCCCATGGTGCGCATGAACGCCTCGTCCTGCGTGCCCATGTCTACCGACACGGGCTCCAGCAGCCGCTTGGGTGACGGCTGGGCATTGTGATACAGCACGCTGCCCACCATGAAGAGAGCGGCTACTACGCAGCTGGTATAGAAAACGAGTCGAGTACGGCGTTTCAAGGGTGGCTCCCTGCCTCATAAGCGTGGCTCATGATTGCAGCTCCCCCCAGTGAACGCCAGCCAAAGCGTCAACGAGAAAGCGTCAGCGCGCCAACGTCGCCCCCCGAGCCGCAGGGCTGTGGGCCACCATGCTGACCACGCTGCCGACCATGATCAGGCAAGGCGATGGCAGCGGCTGGTCCCTCAATTGATCTGGCATGCTCGCCAGGGTGCCGGTCAGCGATTGCTGGTCGGGCTGGCTGGCATTGGCGACCAGCATGATGGGCCAGGTGTCTGGCAGTCCTGCCTGGCGCAAGCCATGGCAAATGGCCTCCACCTTGGATAACCCCATATAGAACACCAGCGTTTCATCCTGACGGGCCAGCGCTGCCCAGTCCGGAGTGCCGCCTTCTCGGCACAGCTGCGCGGTAATGAATCGCAGTTGCTGGGCATGGCTGCGGTCGGTCAAAGGAATTCCCATCCCTGCCGCGGCTGCCGACGCGGCGGTAATGCCCGGTACGATGTGTGCCGATAACGAGGCTTGCGCCAGCGCTGCCAGCTCTTCGCCCATGCGCCCGAACACGCCCGGGTCACCGCCTTTCAGGCGCACCACCGACTTGCCCGCCAGGGCCAGTGACACCAGCAAATGGCCGATATCGGCCTGTGGCACGCTGTGGTGGCCTCGGGCTTTCCCGACGTAGTAGCGCTCGGTGCCGGGGGGAATCAGCGCCAGCACGTCATCCCCGACCAGACGGTCGTAGACCACGGCATCAGCCTGCATCAATAACCGTGCTGCCTTCAGCGTCAACAGCTCGACGTCCCCGCTGCCAGCGCCCACCAGGTAGACCGTACCTGCCCGGCACTCGCCGCTGAGCGGCAAGCGAATGTTCGCTGTAGCGTCGTCTTGCAGCGGCGCCAAGGCCCGCAGGCCAAAACGCATGAGGGCCTCAGGCCATTTCTGGGTTAACTGCTTGGCGAGTGTGCGCATGTGGCCGCTCCTGTTCGAGTAACGCGTTTAATTCAGGGATACAGCTCCCGCACTGGGTGCCGCAGGCCAGCCGTGCGCCCAGCGCCTCGAGGCTGGTATCCCCTTGATGAATAGCCTTGACGATACTGGCCTGCCCCACCTGATGGCAGCTACACACCACCGGGCCAGCATCCACTGCGCCATCGTCACAACCGGCCAGCAGGCGTCGCCGCTGAGCCTTGGAGAGTGCCGCATCGGTGAACCGTTCAGCCAACCAGGCAAGCCCTGGCAGCTCGTCAGGCGGCCCGACCATCAGCCACCAGCGCAGCTGCCCGTCGATCACGCTGGCTGCTCGCAAGCGCCCGGTTGCAGCGTCTTCACACCATAGCGAGGCCGGGGTTCCACACCAGTGGGCGAGCGTGGCCAGCCAATCCTCCCTCGGCTGGCAGCCCGCCAGTTGCCAGCGAGTACAGCCTGGCAAGGGAATACGCGCCCAATAATCGCTGTCGCACCACGCGGGCGACTCGTCTGCCTGGGCCACCAGCAAGGTGGCCTGCCAGGCGATGGGTAACCGACGCAGGGCCACGGCGCCCTGCTTGGATTCTGGCTGGCCCGAGACCGGGTCGGTGATGCCTTGCAGCAAGGCGCCACTGCGCCCCTGGCCCGTAAAGCAGTCGGTCCAGTGCATGGGCACGAACACTTCCCCACGGCGCTGCCCGTGGGCAAGGCGCACACGCCCCCGATACTCCCCCGTGGCCGCGCTCAACTGAGCCAGCGACTGCGCTTCGAGCCCATGCTCGGCAGCGTCCTCGGGATGCAGCTCGATGAAGGGTTCGGCGCGATGGTTCATCAAGCGAGGCGCACGGGCTGTGCGGGTCATGGTGTGCCACTGGTCGCGCACGCGGCCGGTGTTGAGGCGCAGCGGGTAGCGCTCGCAAAGCGCCTGCTGGGGCAAACGCGGATCGATCGGCAGCAGCCGTGCACGACCGTTGGGCGTGGCAAACTGGCCATCCACGAACAGCCGCGGCGTGCCGTGGGGCGCTTGCCGAGTGACCGGCCACTGAATGGGGGCCAGCGCATCATACGCCGCCTGGCCCAGGCCGCTCAGGCCTGAGATGTCGAACAGCCGCGCAGAGGCACCGCTATTTTCATAGCCGGAAAGCCGCGCATGCTCATCGAAGATTTCCCAGGGGTGGGCATAATCGAACGCTTCTGCGAACCCCAACCGTTTGGCCACCTCGCAGATGATCCACCAGTCGTGTTGAGCTTCGCCCGGCGGAGGTAGCATTCCCCGCTGGCGGGAAATGCGCCGCTCGGAGTTGGTGACCGTGCCATCCTTTTCCGACCAACCCGACGCGGGCAGCACGATATCGGCAAAGGGCAGCAGGTCGGTATGGGCCACACACTCCGAAACGATGACCAGCGGGCACTTGGCCAGGGCGCGACGCACCTGTTCACCGTTCGGCAGACTCACTGCCGGGTTGGTGGCCATGATCCACAGCGCTGTGACGTCGCCTCGCTCGATGGCCTCGAACAGCTCCACCGCCTTGTGGCCCGGCCCGTCAGGCAACGAAGCTGACAGGTGCTCCGTGGACCAGAAGCGGCTGACACGCTGGCGTGCCCCGGGCGTGTGGTAATCCATATGCGCCGCCAGCTGGTTCGCCAACCCGCCCACTTCGCGCCCGCCCATGGCATTGGGCTGGCCCGTGATCGAAAAGGGCCCGGCCCCCGGCAGGCCAATCTTGCCGCCCGCCAGGTGGCAATTGATGATCGCATTGCACTTGTCGGTACCACTGGAGGATTGGTTGACGCCCTGAGAGTACAGGGTGACCACATGCAGCTGGCTGGCAAACCAGTAGTAGAAGGTCTCCAGCCGCTCTTCATCGACGTCGCAGGCCTTCGCGACCGCTTGCAGGCTACCGGCGCTCTGCTGGGCGGCGGCCAGCGCCTGCTCGATCCCTTCGGTGTGCCGCTGCAAATAGACGTCGTCCAGCTTCTGCTGGGCCGCCATCCAGGCCAGCAACCCGTTGAACAGAAAGGCGTCGCTGCCTGGCGCGATGCCCAGGTACAGATCGGCGATATCACAGGTGTCCGTGACTCGCGGGTCCACCACCACCACGCGCATCAGTGGATTACGCTCCTTGGCGACTTTCAGGCGCTGATACAGCACAGGGTGATTCCAGGCCAGATTGGAGCCCACCAGCACCACCAGCTCGGCCTCTTCCAGGTCTTCATACTGGCAGGGCACGGCATCCGCCCCGAAGGCACGCTTGTAGCCCGCCACGGCCGACGCCATGCATAGCCGTGAGTTGGTATCCAGATGCGGGGTGCCGAGGAAGCCTTTGAACAGCTTGTTGGCGACATAGTAGTCTTCGGTCAGCAGCTGTCCTGACAGGTAGGCCGCCACGCAGCCATTGCCATGGGCACTGCGCTGGGCCTGCAGCCGCTCGGCCGTGGCGGTCAATGCCTGCTCCCAACTCACCTCACGGCCATCGACCCGAGGGCGCAGCAGTCGCCCATGGTGGCCCAGGGTTTCATGCAGCGCCGTGCCCTTGACGCATAACCGGCCATGGTTGGCAGGGTGCCCGCGATCCCCTTCTACCGCCGCAACGCGGCCGTTTTCCAGGGTAGCCGTCACTCCGCAGCCCACGCCACAGTAGGGGCAGGTGGTGTTGACCTGAGCGGTCGTTGGCATGGCATTTCCTCCCGCGCTAAAAAGCAAAAAGCGCCCAAGCCAGCCTCTCTCAAGAGGCTTGCCTGGACGCCGTTGTCACAGGGGCACGTCACGTGCCGTACTCATCAGTGGTTTGCTGCGTTTAGCGTTATTCGACGCGATTAGTCATTGTGCTGATTATGGGCAAATATGCTGCAATGAGCCGTTGTTGGTTGTTACCTGGGGTACTGCAAGTATTGGCCCTATATTCCAAAAAACTCATAAATATCAGCAAAAACATAAACCTAAAGAAACCGCCTCTCACATACTGCGCCTTCACAACACGCCAGCGAGCCTTTCGCTGGTGCAGGATCACCCCAAGAGGCACCAAACCAGTGCAGGCATGGCCCGCTCCACGGCTACTTCTGTTTCTTTTGATACCCTCAAACAATTGATTTTAAAAAACTATACTGCTCCAGCCATCGGCTGGCAGATTTTTTGCTGCTGCTAGTCATACGAGTTTACATCGCGCAGCCAATGGCGGTTGCGGCATGTAACTGAATCTGCCCATGGGCAACGACGCCCCTGACACCCTTCCTCGTGAAGGTCGTGTCAGGGGCGTTTTTTATTCACAGGAGCCACCATGGAAACGGTCTCTCGATGCACACCCAACGCGCATCTGGTGGTCATTGGCAACGGCATGGCCAGCCATCGACTGGTCGAAACGCTGCTGCGTCACCCGTCGCGCCCAACACGCATCACCGTGATCGGCGAGGAGCCGGTGCCTGCCTACAACCGCATTCTGCTGTCACCTCGGTTAGCCGGTGAACTGGAGCAGCAGGCCCTGACCTTGCAAGACCCAGAGGCCCTTGCCCGGCAAGGCGTGACCCTGCGCCTTGGCCAGCGTGTTGCGCAGATCGACCGTCAACGTCAGCGGGTCATCACTCACTCGGGGGATGCACTCTCTTATGACCGCCTGGTGATAGCCACCGGCTCCCGCTCGGCCATGCCCGACCTGCCGGGGGTCGCCCTGCGCGGCGTGCACGGTTTTCGCACCCTCGAGGACGTGGCCACCCTGGAAACCATTGCCCAGCGCGGTGGCCACGTGGTGGTGGTGGGCGGCGGCCTGCTGGGCCTGGAAGCCGCCGACGGCCTGCGCAAGCGCGGCGGCCCGGCACTGCGTGTCAGCCTGCTGCAGCGCAGTGCACGGCTGATGAACCGCCAACTGGATACCACCGCCGCCAAATTGCTGGAAGCCACCCTGCAGGAACGAGGCATGACCTTTCATACCGGCGTGACGCTGACCGGCCTGCAAGATGACGGCCAGGGCCAGGTCTGTGCCGTGACGCTGGCCGACGGGCGCCGGTTACCCACCGATCACGTCATCATGGCGGCGGGGGTTTGCCCCAACAGCGCCCTTGGCCAGCAGGCGGGGCTCGCCTGCGAGCGGGCCATCCTCGTCGATGGCCACCTAACCACTTCCGACCCGAACATCTTTGCGCTGGGCGAGTGCTGCCAGTTCGAACAACATACGTACGGCCTGGTGGAACCGATCTGGCGGCAGGTCGAGGTTTTGGCCGCCGTACTATGCGGCGAAACGCCAGCCCATTATGCAGAAACCCCCACGGCCACCAAGCTGAAGGTCAGCGGTGTGCAGCTCTACGCGTTCGGGCCCACCGAGGCGGAACCACACCACGACACGCTGCACTACCTGGATCCTGAAAACGGCGACTACTGCCGCCTGCTGATGCATCAGGGACGCCTGGAGGGCGCCATTTTATACGGTGATACCCGGCACGGGCCCTGGTACTTCGAACAGGCGCTGGCCGCCACCGATCTCACTGCATGCCGCCACCTGCTGCTGTTTGGCGCAGCGGATGCCCAGGCCGTGCTGGCATCCCACGCATCTTCTTCATTCTCACACCGCGAGGCGGCTTAGCCATGTCTACTCAACATCCCCCACAGAAACTGATCATCGTCGGTAATGGCATGGTCGGTCACCATGTCGTCGAGCAGCTCGTCGACAGCGGTGCGCTGGCCACCTTCGAGGTGACGATCTTTGGCGAAGAGCGCCACCGTGCCTACGACCGGGTTCACCTTTCCGAGTACTTCAGCGGCCGAGATGCGCAGTCCCTCGCCCTGTGCGATGCCGATTATTACGCCACTCACGGCATTACCTTGCGCAGCGGCGAAGCCGTCACCGCCATCGACCGCGAGCAGCAAACGGTGCGCACCGCCCAGGGCGCCTACCCTTATGACCAGCTGATCCTGGCCACCGGCTCGTTTCCCTTCGTCCCCCCCATTCCCGGCAACGATCAGCCCGGCTGCCTGGTCTACCGTACTCTGGATGATCTGGACGCCATTCGCGCCGCCGCCCAGGACGCCACCAATGGCGTAGTGGTGGGCGGCGGCCTGCTGGGCCTGGAGGCCGCCAACGCGCTGCGCGGCCTGAATCTGGACACCGCCGTGGTGGAGTTTGCGCCCCGCCTGATGCCCATGCAGGTCGATAGCGAAGGCGGCGAGCTGCTGCGTGAAAAAATCGAGGCACTGGGGGTTCAGGTACTCACCGAACGGGCCACGCAGCGCATCGAGCCCGGCGACACCAGCCGCCTGCGCATGGTGTTTCAGGATGACAAGGTGCTGGAAACCGACATCATCGTCTTCTCGGCCGGTATTCGCCCCCAGGATACGCTGGCCCGTGAGTGCGGCCTGCGTATCGGGGAGCGCGGCGGCGTGGTGATCGATGACCAGTGCCGCACCAGCGATCCCAACATTCTCGCCGTTGGCGAGGTGGCGCTGTGGAACCAGAGTATTTTTGGCCTCGTGGCGCCGGGCTACCAAATGGCCAAAACGGCGGTCTCGACGCTGACAGGCGGGGACGCCTGCTTTGGGGGCGCCGACATGAGCACCAAGCTCAAGCTGTTGGGCGTGGATGTCGGCTCTATCGGCGATGCCCACGGCACCCAGAATCCGGGAGCCCGCATGTTCCGCTACCTGGATCCCCTCACCCAGGTCTACCGCAAGCTGGTGGTCAGCAGCGATGGCAAGAAGCTGCTGGGGGCGATGCTGGTAGGCGATAACAGCGTGTACGACACCTTGCTGCAGTATTACGCCAACGGCATCCCGCTGCCCAAAGAGCCCGCTGCGCTGATTCTTCCTCAGCAAAGCGGCGCTGCCCCGGTACTTGGCCCGGATGCGCTGCCGGAAACGGCGATGATCTGCTCTTGCCATAACGTCACCAAAGGCCGTATTTGCAGCGCCATCGACGAGGGTGCCAGCGACCTGGCCAGCGTGAAAGGGGCCACCAAGGCCAGCACGGGCTGTGGCGGCTGCACTTCCCTGCTGAAAAGTGTCGTGGACCACGAGCTGACCGCCCGCGGTGTCGAGGTAGACACCTCGATCTGCGAACACTTCGCCCACACGCGCCAGGAGCTTTACGACCTCGTGCGCGTGGAAGGCATCAAGACGTTCAGCGAGCTGATGGCAAGGCACGGTAACGCCGATACCCACGGGTTGGGCTGCGACATATGCAAACCCGCCGTGGCGTCGATCCTCGCGTCCTGCTTCAACGAACCGATTACCGATGCCGCCCACGTGCCACTGCAGGACACCAACGACACCTTCATGGCCAATATGCAGAAAAACGGCACCTACTCGGTGGTGCCACGCATTGCGGGCGGGGAAATCACGCCTGACAAGCTGGTGGTATTGGGTCAAGTGGCCCAGAAATATCAGCTCTATACCAAAATTACCGGCGGCCAGCGTATCGACCTGTTCGGCGCCCGCCTGGAGGACCTGCCCGCCATCTGGGGTGAACTGATCGAAGCAGGGTTCGAGACCGGCCACGCGTACGGCAAATCCCTGCGCACCGTGAAGTCTTGCGTGGGCAGCACCTGGTGCCGCTACGGCGTTCAGGACAGCGTTGGCATGGCGATTCAGCTGGAGAACCGCTACAAGGGCCTGCGCGCGCCGCACAAGATCAAGTTCGGCGTCTCCGGCTGCACTCGGGAGTGTGCGGAAGCCCAGAGCAAGGACATCGGTATCATCGCCACCGAAAACGGCTGGAACCTCTACGTGTGCGGCAACGGCGGCATGCGCCCACGCCACGCGGAACTCTTCGCCACGGACCTGGATGACGAACAGCTCTACCGCACCATCGACCGCTTGCTGATGTTCTACGTCCGCACGGCCGACCGTTTGCAGCGCACTTCGGTATGGCGTGAAAACCTGGAGGGCGGGCTGGACTATCTGAAAGACGTGATTCTGGAAGACAGCCTCGGCATCGGTGCTGAGCTGGAGCGCCAGATGCAGCATGTGGTGGATAGCTACCAGTGCGAGTGGGCCAACGCCATCAGCGACCCGGAAAAACTCAAGCGCTTCCGCAGCTTCGTCAACGACCAGCGCCCCGACCCGTCGATCATCATGACTTCCGAGCGTGGCCAGCTGCGCCCCGTATAACTTCGCCCATCCGCCACGAGAATCGCCATGACCGCGACTGCACAGCACACAATGTCGAGTCCAGACACCATGTCGAGTACAGACACCAGCACTGATATAAGCACCACTGCCAGCGCGAATACCTGGCAGCCCTTGTGCACCAGGGCCGACCTGGTCGCTTTTTCAGGCGTGGCCGCCTGGCTGGATACACCGGAAGGCCCCGCCCAGGTGGCGCTTTTCTACGTACCCGGCCACGAGCACGAACTCTACGCCCTGGACCACCGCGACCCCTTCTCAGGCGCCTATGTCATCGCCCGAGGTATCGTCGGCGACCTGCAGGGCAAGCCCGTCGTGGCCTCCCCGCTGTATAAACAGCACTTCTGCCTGGAGAATGGCCTGTGCGTGGAAGATGACACCATCAGGCTGCGTACCTGGCAGGTACGCTTCCAGGGGGAGGAGGTGTGGATAAAGGGGTAAGGTGAGCCACACGCTTCACCAACGGCGGCAAAACACTTGGCAATCCCGAGGGCTGCCCAATACGGTCGAGTAGGCCGCCAAACGCAGTTCCGCACGGAAACCCGCCTTCTCCAGCACCCGCCTGGAGGCCGCGTTCTCCTCCGCCACGATGGCCTCCAGGCGGGTGATGCCATACAGGCAGCGGGCATCCTCGATCAGGCGGTGGAGCGCTTTATGGGCAAGCCCCTGTCCGCAGGCCGCTTGCGCAATGCGATACCCGACGCGGGCTTGGCCGTTGTCGATATCACGCAGGTTTGCACGGCCCACGATTCTGCCGCGCCAACGGACGATCAAGGGGCTCATCCGCCGCTGAGCATGGAGCGCCAGACACTCGACGATGTGCTGAGCCACGCCTTGCGGCGTGTAAAAGCGCTCTGGACGCGCTTCGATGTGCTGCTCGAACCAGACGCGCTCGGCTAGCTCGAAGTGCAGCAGGTCAACGCTGTCTTCAGGGCACATCAAATCAAAGGCCAAATCCTTGGCATGCTGCATGGGTATCACCTTCCTTGGGGCCTCTGAGGGCAATTCCAAAAGAAATCGCTGACATTGCCTGCCATCCTGTTGCTATGCTTGCCAGCCTCTTGATTAGGTAGGCATGGGAGCCATCAGTTCATGAAAACAGAAGCCTCGACCCTGGCTTTTTCCGCCTTCATGGCCCTCTTGATCGGCTGTGCGGGCATCATCGCCACGCTGGCCTCGAATTCTCAAGCCATTCTGTTGGACGGCCTGTTCAACCTTATCTACTTTAGCGTAGCGCTGGTGACCATCAAGGTCAGCAAACTCGCCAGCCGTCCGGACAGCGAATCGTACCCGTTCGGCTACAGCTACTTCGAGTCATTGGTTAATCTATGCAAAGGTTTGCTGATTCTGGGCGTTTCCATCTTTGCCCTGGTCGATGCGGTGGCAGCACTGCTGACCGGGGGACGCGCCATTTCAGCAGGGCTGGCGGTTCTGTATGCCCTGTTTGCCACCGCGGCGTGCTCTTTGACGGCCTGGGTCATGCACCGCAGTCAAAAGCGTGTCAGCAGCCCGCTGGTGGCCGCCGACAAGCTCAACTGGGTGGTCAACAGCGTGATTTCAGGCGCCGTATTGGCTGCCTTTTGCCTGGTTCTGGTATTTGACACCTTGGGTTGGCAAACCCTGCTCCCATATGTGGATTCGGTGCTGGTCATTGCCGTTGTGGTGCTTTGCCTGGGCGTGCCGGTACGCATGGCCTCACAAGCGCTGGCCGAGCTACTGAACAAGACACCCGAGGAAAGCGTTGCCGCCCCCGTGCGCCAGGCGGTGGCCCGTGGCCTGGCAGACGTGGATACCGAGGAGGTTCGCGTGCGGATGGTACGCCCAGGTCGATTGCTGTACGTGATCGTGCACGTGGTGCTGCCAGAGCACCTGCCCAACCTGTCCTTGAAAGCGCAGGATGCCCTGCGCCAGCGCATCGACCAGGAGGTGCGTCAGCACTACTCCCCGGTGGTCTGCGATGTGGTCTTTACTTCCGATCACCGCTGGGCGGCGCCCTCCTGCGGCATGCTGATAGAAAAAGCGCGTTGAAGCACTCGCTCCATACCATGAAAGGCACCCGAGGGTGCCTTTCATGTGCTTCTTCACTGTTTTAGCTTATCCGTATCAGGATTCGGGTTCGATGCGATACAGGCCGCCATCTTCCTCGTCGGTCAGCACGTAGAGGTAGCCGTCCGGCCCCTGACGCACATCGCGAATACGGCCCAGGGTATCTGCCAGCAATACTTCTTCATGGGTGACTTCGTTGTTGTCGTCCAGCACCAGCCGGTGCAGCTGCTCACGCTTGAGCGACCCTACGAACAGGCTGTTCTGCCACTCAGTGACGCCATCGGCGGTATAGAACACCATGCCGGAAGGCGCCATCGACTCTTCCCACACGTGGGTGGGCGCGGTCACACCGGGCGCTTCGGTGCCCAGGCCGATATGGGCATCGGTCGTATATTCGGTGCCGAAGGCCACCATGGGCCAGCCGTAGTTGGCGCCCGCTTCGACACGATAGAGCAAATCGCCACCGTTCGGCCCATGGTCTACCGCCCATAGCTCGCCCGTCTCAGGGTGCAGAGTGAGCCCCTGATTGTTGCGGTGGCCATAGGAGTAGATTTCAGGACGCAGGTTGCCGGGCTCGACCCCGATGAAGGGGTTGTCCGGGTGGGCGCCACCCTCTTCAAGCAGGCGGATCATCTTGCCGCCCGGGTTGGTCAGGTCTTGCGGCAGGTTCTGCACGTTGCGGTCGCCGATGGGGAAGATGATCTCGCCGTTGCCCGGAAACGCGATGCGCGAACCATAGTGAGCGCCCGGATGGGTGCGCGGTACTTGGGTATAGAGGGTTTCGAGATCGACCAGCTCGGCGCTGTCCGCATCGATACGCGCTCGGGCCACCGCCAAGCCGGTGCCGTAATCCGGCTCGTAGGTACTGAAGGCGCGGGGGTCACCCGGGCTGGAGAAGGTAAAATAGACCCAGCCATTCTCGTCATAATCAGGATGCACGGCCACGTCCAGCAAGCCGCCTTGATTGCCGCCCTCCGTGGCAGACTCCTCGTCCTCGTCGATGTCCGTCTTGGGCAAGTTACCCAGCTCGGTCACGCTGTCGCCATCGACCAGGTGCAGGCGTCCGGGACGCTCCGTCACCAGCATCCGTCCATCCGGCAGCCATGCCACCGCCCAAGGATGCTCCAGCCCACTCAACACCTGCGTGATGGTGAAGCGGGTCTCTTCACTTTCTACGCCACTGGCGACTTCTTCATTGACCGCGCGGACATCGGCGTGAAGGGCGCTCGCGCTGCCCAGCAGCGCAAATGCGGCCGTCCAATGGGGTAGTTTGCCAACGGAAAGCGGAAATCGTCCCTGAGTCTTCATGCGGTGCTCCTTGCTTGAACCAAAAAAAGTTAAACATTAGCGTTATCACCGGTTCAGCCTAGAAGACCTTGGTAGAGGCAGCAACAATAGTTAGCAAGCGAATCTAAGAAGCACTATCCGCTATCGTGACCACCCACGCTGGCCGAAAAAGCGCCGGCAAAAACTCGTCGGGGTAACCGCCCGGATTGGCGATCACCCGCGTACCGGCGCACATCGTGTCTACTGGCTCATGCACATGCCCATGAATCCACAGATCCATCTTTCCCATCAGATGGGGAAGGTGGGAGGCAAAGGCAGGAGAGAGCGCATCCCCGAGATAGCGCTCTGGAATGCAGCGATGCAGAGGCGCGTGATGGCTAATGACTACGCGGCGCCCTTCAAAGGGTATGGCAAGCTCTTTCTCCAACCATGCCACAGCAGCAGCGTGCAACCGCTGACTGGCCTGGGGGGTGAACACCTCCTCTTCATCAAGCGTGATCACGCTAAAATCTGGCATATAGCGCTGAGCCTTGGTGTACGTCTCATGGGGGTCACGGGTAGGGTCATCGGCGTAAAGCGCAAAATCTGTCCATAATGTCGTGCCGTAAAAACGTACGCCGCCCAAGTCGACACTGCGGTTATCCAGCAGCTCGATACCCTGGTTAGCTGCCTCTACCACAAGCGCTTCTCTCAACGTCGGCATGCAGGTGCCATAAAATTCATGGTTACCCGGTACGTACAAAATGGGGAGGTCAGGAAACTGACTTCTGGCCCATGCAAGCCCTTCGGTATGACGATGAATATCGCCCGCCAACACCACTATGTCGGCCGCTACCTCCGGCAGTTCGCGCTGCCCTGCAAAGTGCTCCAGGTGTAAATCTGACAAGACTCTCAAGCGCATCCGTCTGCTCCTTTGTTGAATGCTCGCTCACGCATTCGTAACGCTTACTTCAAGCGTCAGGCGGGTGACAAACTCCTCGACCAAGGCCACTACCGTGGATTCTGCCTCACGATGGGGAACGTGGCCGACGCCTGGCAGGATGTCACAGTGGGCTGGGCCGTGGGTGTAGCGCGCAATGCGTTCTGGCTGGCGGTGGGAGCCATATTCGTCTCGCTCGCCGTGCAGTACCAAGGTGGGGCACAGCACGCGCTCGAGTGCGGGCACCAGCGTCCACTCTGCAAAGTCGGGGTGCAGCCATGTGTCGATCCAGGCATTGAGCACCCAGCGCGCGTTGTCGCCATGGTACTTGGCTAGCCTGGCAAACTGGTCGGGCTGTTGAAACGCTTCCTTGGCCGCTTCGATACCCTGACGAGTGCGCGGTTCGTTGAACGCCTGCGCGGCGATCGTGATCAAGCCTCGGCAACGCTCCGGCTGTTGGCCTGCACAGTGAACGGCCATGCAGCCTCCTACGCTGTGCCCCAGGGCGATGAAATGGGTGATTGCCAGCGCCTCCAGCAGTGCTGCAACCGCTTGCCGGTATTCGTCCTCGATGAAGTTATGGGGCGGTTTCGCCAATCGAGCGCCAGAACGCCCGAAGCCCGCACGGTCGTAGGCAACGACTGGGTGCTGCGTGGCCTGGCAAAGGGCGGCGGGAAAGCTGCGCCATAGCTCCACACAGCCCAGCGAGTCGTGAAACAGCAGAATCGGCACCGCCGAGCGTGCATGGCGCGGCTGCCAGGTGCGGGTAAACAGACGACCGCTGGGGGTATCTACCCAGCGGTCATGAACGGTCACTGCATCCGAGTGTGAGGTCATGGCATGGCTCTTTGTGTTGTCAGTGTTGTGTGAGCTGCTGACAACATAGCATGCCACTGCCGCGCTAGCGCTTCAGGAAATTGCTTTTGACCAGATGCACCACGTCATCCATCCGTCCGCTCAACACCGCCTTGGCCGAGTACAGCGCGGTCGAGGCGACCTGCCCTGCTTCTACCTTGGGCGGCATGACTAGCTCCATGGGGTTGACCACGACGTCCAGCAGCGCGGGGCCAGGTTGAGCCAGCCACTGGCTGATGGCCACGTCCAGCTCCGACTGCTGCTCTACCCGGCGCCCCCACAGCCCCATGGCCTTGGCTACTTCTCCAAAGTCGGGGTTCTGCAGCTCTGTGTAGCTATCCAACAGCCCCTCCACTTTCTGCTCCAGCTCCACGAAGCTCAGGGAGCTGTTGTTGTACACCACGATCTTGAGCGGGATTCGTTGCTGGACCAGGGTCAGTAAATCACCCATGAGCATCGTCAGGCCACCATCGCCACACATGGCAATCACCTGGCGATGGGGGTAGGCCAACTGAATCCCCAAGGCCTGCGGGTAAGCGTTCGCCATGGTGCCATGCTGAAGGCTGGAGTGGGTGCGGCGGCCCTCCAGGGCACGGATATGGCGCAGCATCCACACGTTGACACTGCCGGTGTCTGCGGTCAGCACGGCATTGTCGGCCGCGTGCCGGTCGATGGCCAGGGTCAGCTCTTGTGGGTGGATCGTATCGTTATCCCTGGTTTGATGAGCCGACTTTTCCAGCGACTTGGCATAGCGCTTGCGGCATTTTTCCAGCCACCGGGTGTGCGTATTGGGTTGCACCACCTGGCACAGCGCTTCACAGGTGTCCCGAGTGCTGCCGACGATGCCCACATCCACCGGGTAACGTTTGCCTATCTGGGCGGGGTCCACATCTACCTGAAGAATACAGGCGCGCTCCGGGTAGAACTGGCTGAAGGCAAAATTGCATCCCAGCAGCAACAGCGTGTCGCACTCCGCGACGGCATGGTAGCCCCCTTCCAGGCCATACACCCCGGTCATGCCTACCTGGTAAGGGTTGTCGTACTCCATGAAGTCCTTGGCACGGGAGGTCCAGGCAATCGGCGCCTGGAGCTTTTCTGCCAGCGCCATGACCTGCTCGCGGGCGTCTTCACAGCCTGCGCCTGCAAAGATGGTGATATTGCCCCCCTTGTTGAGCTGCTCGACGGCGGGCACCAGCGCCTCGGCACTGGGGCGCACGGAGTAGCTGAAGCGGTGGGTACGGTAGCCCAGGGTGCTGTCGGGCGTTTGCGTCATGATATCGCCGGGCACGATCAACACCGCCACCCCACGTTTGGTAAGGGCGGCCTGGGCCGCCAAGGCAGCCATGCGGCGCGCCTGCTCCGGCGATACCACGGTTTCACAAAACACGCTGTACTGCTGAAAAATGGCGCTCTGATCGACTTCCTGAGGAAACTGGCTACCGGCTTCACCCAGCGCTATTTGCGAGGCAATCAGTACCACGGGGGAGCCATTACGGTGGGCATCGAACAGGCCGTTGACAAAGTGCAGGCTGCCAGGCCCACAGGAACCGGCACATAGCGCCAGCTCCTGAGTGATATAAGCCTCTCCTCCTGCTGCAAAGCCGCCTGCTTCCTCATGGCGAACGCCTATCCACTCGATATCGCTCTGCCGGAGGGCATCGGTAAAGTGATTCAGCGTATCCCCTACCACGCCATAACAACGTTTGGCACCGGCGTCTTGCAGTGTTTCGACAATGATTTCAGCTACATTTGCGCTCATTTGCGACTCCTTTCGCGACGATTACGTTCAAACAACACCTTCAGCCTAGCTGCTGTGACGTGGCTTTGCAGGACGGGGTGGTCTGGAAAGCAATGCTGCATCGCAGCAAAAACCGTCTATACTGATCAAGCGGTATCCCAAAAGGAGTACGCAATGACACTATCTGTGGATCGCACGAACGAGGATACGGAAGTAGTCAACTTCTGGTGCCAGCACGCACAGTGGCAGCAGGCCGCCAATGACGCCATCAGCGCCTACGTCGATCAGCATCCGTCTGATCAGTAGCGCCGGGCATACCGGCCATAGTGGCTGTTTCTGTATTTCTCCCCTCCCTTAGACGAAAAGATAACACCTCAAGCCGGCATCCTCTGCCGGCTGCTTTTCTTTATGAAAACCTTTTCCATTCAATAAAATAGGTGCATTTTCGATTCAAATGTAAGCAATCGCTTACAGGTTATGGCAAAACACCTACATCCTTTGGACTAGCCAGCTTGTTCAAAAGCGCATAATATTCATATCACAGCTAACTTGCTGCAACGCACAACGCAGGCTGTGTATAACAAAAAACGATTCATCAACCTCTGCTCCAGGAGTGAGTACCATGCCGACCACCCTTAGCCAATCCAACCCTGATGTCATGGAAGTATGGGCAAAACGTGCACTGCAACAGCGTGCTGCCTTCGACGCATTGGCCGACTACATGCGCCAGCAATAAACCTTGCCATACGGTTCCCCAAAACGCTCCGCCAGTGCGTATATATAGATACGTCACGCAGGAGCGTTTTCTTTTACCGCACTTCCCTTTTTCTCTTTACCAGCACGTTGCCCGTGACACCTATTTATTCATTTTGAACCTCTGATCGTCAGGTTCATTGACCTGTCGTGAATTCGCACAGAGCACAATAAAGATGGCTTTGGGTAGAGACGCGTCAAAAATTCATTTAACATTGCCTCGCTTTAAAAAAGCAGTACGCATTTTGCAAACTGGAATAGTCATATAAAAGAAGGAACTACAGGATGACAACATCCTTTTCAGGGATTAAAACTCGTGCAGCGTGGGTAATGGCAGGGGCATTATTGTTGGGCGGCTGTCAATCTGGAGCAGATCTTGGCGGACTCATGTCCGCAGGCTCCAGTTTCGCAGGTGCAGCCACCATGTCGGATCAGCAAATGCAGCAAATCGGCGATCAAACGATTGCGCAATTGGATGCTGAAAACCAAGTGGCTCCCAGCAATAGCGAGTATGCTCAGCGTTTGGCTAATCTCACTCAAGGTTGGGAAACCGTCGACGGCAGTACGCTGGAATATGACGTTTACTTGCGTGATGAAATCAACGCGTTTGCAGTGCCCAACGGCGCTATCCGGCTTTACAGCGGTTTGATGGATGAAATGAGCGACGAAGAAGTACAGTACGTGATTGCTCATGAAATTGGCCATGTGGTACTCGGCCACTCCAAGCGCGCTTTTCAAGTCGCCTATGCCGCCTCAGCAGCGCGTGAGGCAGCCGCTGCGAGCGGCAGCACCACCGCAGCGGCACTCTCCAGTTCCGAGCTGGGTGCGCTGGGTGAGAAACTCGTCAATGCTCAGTTCTCACAGCGCCAGGAAAACGAAGCCGATGACTTCGCCCTGGAACTCATGCGCCGCCACGACCTGAGTGCAGAAGCCTCTGTTTCGGCGCTGCGCAAGCTCGAAGCCAAATATGGCAACAGCCGTAGCGTCTTCTCCAGCCACCCCGCTGCCGGTGATCGCGCCGACCGTCTGGAAGCCCAGCTCTAATGTAGCTCGGCCACGAGACGCGGCAAATTTGATCGTTACTGGGCAGCCTATGCCTGGTAACGATCATGGAGGCCGAGTTCTGGCTCAATCCTTCGGTTGTTGCGCTTCGAGTTCGGCCAGATAGCGCTCTTGCAAGATGTACATACGCTTTACATCACGATATTTGCCATTGATGAAAAACTCCTGCACCAAATGCCCCTCTTCTATAAAACCGCTTTCCTCGTATAAGTGAATGGCCTTGACGTTCTCTACCGCGACGATCAGATAGACCTTGTGCAAGTTCAATATGGTGAAAGAGTAGTGTAGCGCTTGCCGTATCAGCGAACGTGCGAACCCTTTGCCCTGATGCTCTGGCGTAATGATGATCTGAAACTCGGCGCTACGGTGGATGTAATCGATTTCGATCAACTCCACCAGGCCAATCGCACTACCGCTACTGTCTTCGGCAACGAATCGGCGCTCTGCGTTATCGTGAATGTGCTTGTTATAGAGCTCTTCCAGCTCATCGAAGGACTCATAGGGCTCTTCGAACCAGTACGACATGATGCTCTGGTTATTATTCAACTCGTGCACGAAACGCAGGTCGTTGCGCTCCAGCGCCCTCAGATACAGTACTGGGCTCATGATAGGTGTCTCATTCAATCGCGTTGACTCATTGGGTTACCGGCTTTGTCTGGTGGTTGAGCGATAAGTTCAGCGCGCCAGGTGACGCCGTTCGAAGGAGAACAAGTCGCTCAGCGGGTGCCGCCTGCCTTCGAGATGGGCTCTCAAGAGATGCGCACCTATCATGCTGTACGTAATGCCATTTCCGCCATAGGCCATGGCAAAATGCACGTTCGGCCCCAGCGCCTCATGGGTCCCGAAATAAGGCAGCCCATCCTCGGTTTCAGCAAAGGTACCCCCCCAACTGAAGGCAGGCGTCATGCGCAGAGAAGGCCATAGCGAAGATACCCTTTCAGCCAGCGATGCCGCTTTTTCAAGCACCCGCGCGTCCCTGCGCTCAGGAATATCCTCTTCGTCATCTTCACCGCCCACCAGCAAACGCCCATCATGGGTGGAGCGCAAATAGAGGTAGGGGCGCGCCGATTCCCAGACCATGGTATCGCGAAGCTTGCCGAGCATGCCGCCTGGCAAAGGGTCGGTGACGAACGCGTAACTGCTGCGGTTGCTGGCGACCGGCTCTGGCAGCCATGCCTGGCTTTCATAACCGGCCGCAATGATCACCTGCTGGCAGCGTACCAGGGCGCCGTTGCGCAAACGAACCCCCATGGTCGCCCCGTCTGCCTCCAAAGACTCCACCGCCGTTCGATCGTATACGTGCCCACCTCTGGCAACGACCTCATCGAGCAGTTGGTAAGCCATGCGGTAAGGGTCCACGGTAGCCGCCAGATGCGAGAGGATACCGCCGGGTGCGCTAAAGCCATACGCCTCCTGCAACTGCTCGGGCGAACACCACTGCACATCGAACCCCCACCGCTTGCGAATGGCAAACTCGTCCCGAAGAGAAGAGAGATGGCCCGCTTCACTGGCAAAATAAAGGCTCTGTTGGCGACGAAAGGCGATATCGCCCAGCTCTGCCGCACGGGCGGCCAATGCATGAACCGCCTCGGCACACCCCTGATAGGCCATGACGGCACTCGCTTCACCATATTGCTGCGCCAGGTGATACAAGTGTGTATCGATTTCGTACTGCAACAGCGCCGTACTGGCCGCCGTGCTGCCCCACCCCACGTCACGACGCTCGAGGACGGCCACGTCATGGCCATGGCGTGTCAGCTCGTCGGCGATCAACGCCCCGGTGATACCGCCGCCGATGATGGCTATGTTTACCTGAAGATCATGGGTAAGCTGAGGATAACGGGTCAACAAGCCATTGCTGACCGTCCAGAAGGGGTAGCCACTTTTAAGATCCATTTTTTCGCCTATGCTGGGTGATCCTGTCACCCATTAACCATAGTGGTTTATCGGTGATCTGCCCGACGGCCACGCTGTGAACAAGGAGTCACGATGATCGATTTACGTAGCGATACGGTCACTCGCCCCACCTCCGCGATGCGGGCAGCCATGCTGGCAGCGCCTCTGGGCGACGATGTCTGGGGCGACGACCCGACGGTCAATGCCTTTCAAGCGACCCTTGCCGAGCGCACGGGCAAGGAGGCTGCCCTGCTGTTCCCCAGTGGCACCCAAAGCAATCTGGTGGCGCTCATGGCGCACTGCGAACGCGGCGATGAGTACATCGTGGGCCAGAATGCTCATACTTACCGCTACGAAGGCGGCGGCGCCGCCGTGTTGGGCAGCATCCAGCCACAGCCGATAGAACACGCCGCAGACGGCAGCCTGCCACTCGACAAAATCGCTGCCGCCGTCAAAGCCGACGACGTTCACTTTGCCCGTACGCGGCTCCTGGCGCTGGAAAACACCATCGGTGGAAAAGTGCTGCCCGCCGAGTACGTTCAGCAGGCCACCGAGCTGGCGCGCGCTCACGGGCTGGCAACGCACCTGGACGGTGCTCGGCTCTTCAATGCCGCCGTCGCCACGGATACCTCGCTGAAGCAGCTGTGCCAACCGTTCGACAGCGTGTCACTCTGCTTTTCGAAAGGGCTGGGCACGCCCATGGGTTCGGCGCTGGTAGGGTCGCACGCATTGATCGAGCGCGCACGGCGCTGGCGCAAGATGGTAGGGGGCGGCATGCGCCAGGCGGGCATCATCGCCGCGGCCTGCCAGCATGCCCTCGACCATCATGTGGCCGACCTGGCCCATGATCATCGCCGCGCGGCGCGTTTGGCAGAGGGGTTGGCAGCGCTGCCCGGGCTCGAGGTCACCTCTCACGCCACCAACATGGTGTTCTTGCGCGTCGATCAGGCCCACGTGACCCCGCTGGCTGCCTGGCTGAAAGAGCACGACATTCTGATCCAGCTGCTTTACGCCACGCGACTGGTGATCCATCGCGATATCGATGACGCCGCTGTCGAGCGTGTGCTGGAGGTCATGGGGCGCTACTTCGACGCGGCGGCATCACGATAGCAGTGTCGACCCCAAGGCCAGGTGCACGGCAATCACCAGCATCATCACGCCAATGGCGCCATCGATGACGCGCCAGGCGCCGGGGCGAGAGAGCCAGGGGGAAAGCGCCGAGCCACCCCAGGCCAGCAAGCTGAACCAGAGAACCGAGGCCGTCGCGGCGCCCGCCACGAACACCCCGGCGCTCTCCTGCTGGGCCCCGACGGCAGGAATCAACAGCAGCGTATCCAGATACACTTGTGGATTGAGCACCGTAACAGCCAGGGTCGCCAACAGCACGCCGCGTAAACTGCGTGTGCGTGCGTGGTTGGCGGTCAGCCCCTCTCGGCCACTACCTGCACGCCACAAGGCCTGGGCGGCCAACCAGCCCAGAAACAGCACCCCTACCCAGCGCAGGGCCTCCATGGCATTGGGCATGGTCAGCAGGAACGCACTGACGCCAAACATGCCAGCGGTCAACAGCAGTATGTCCGCACTCATGCACACACCCGCCGACCACCAGTGGTACTCCCGACGAATGGCCAACCCCAGCACATAGGCGTTCTGTGCACCAATGGCCATGATGATCCCGCCGCATACCACGAGCCCCGTTATATAGCTTTGCCACATGACCTATCCCTATCGCCGCTGCAAGAAGTGAAGCGCTACGATAGGTGGCAACGTCAATAAATAAAAATCATACTGTGAATAGGCCATTAGCTTTTCTTAT
This sequence comes from Halomonas sp. C22, assembly GCF_007655045.1. Classification (NCBI taxonomy): domain Bacteria; kingdom Pseudomonadati; phylum Pseudomonadota; class Gammaproteobacteria; order Oceanospirillales; family Halomonadaceae; genus Halomonas; species Halomonas sp. C22. The sequence continues at coordinate 312,722 of NZ_VBVC01000003.1, forward strand.
AATCATGAGGTGTCGATTGGCAGACACGAGAAACATGACTCTGCAGGTCACGGCATCTCGTGCGGACCCAGCGCTTCCACCAGCGAGGTGGCAAAGCGTAATGCCGAGGGCCAGCCTCCCCAGTGCCAATAGGCTACGGACAACGTCGTGGCTTCCTGACGGGTCACGGCCGGCCAATATTGCCAAATTCCCCGTTCAAGCAGCGTTTGCTGTGTCCCCGCCGCAGAATAAGGGCTTTCCAACAGCATCACTCGGCCTTCGAGTTCGAACAGCTGCCCGGCGGTGACGGTCGCAAACCCCCAGCGATTGACCTCCCCATCCCACCCATTGCGCAGGCCCAACTGCTCCAGCACCAGGTTTTCCAGGCTTCCTTGGCCAAACACTCTGGCATGACGTTCATCCATCAAACTGACCAGCACCAACGGTTGAGTCGCCTGGTCATGGTCCTGAAAGTGAGTAGCCAAGATCTCAAACTGGGCCCTGACGCCCTGCAAATATTCATCTGCATGGCTGCGTACGCCTGCTAATTCTCCCAGTTGCTCCGTCAATCCATCCAACCGCTCACTTAACGGTGTGCCCTGCTGATAGATTGTCCACTCTTTCAGTGCGGCCAGGCGGCTCAGTTGGGGCACCAGATTGGCGTGGGCGGGTGGCGAGATCAGAATATGCGAAGGCGCAATGTCTTGTATCAACTCGAGGTTGGGCAGGTGGCGGCTACCCAGCTCCATTACGGCGGGCAGCGCTTGAGGGTCTCGCCACCATACGCGATAACCCGAGAGACCGCCCAAGGCTTCAGGCGGTTCCCCCAGCGCGTGCAAGGTTTCGGCTATCGCATAGTCCAGCGTTATGACGTTACCGAGCGTGTCGTGTTGACCCCACGCCGGAGTCGCCAACAACATGGCGGGCAACAGCCCGCACATGGCCCTGCGCATGATCTGCAGCATGGATCAATACCGGAATGACAGCGTGCCCAGGACCGTACGGTCAGTGCCCCAGTAGCAACGGGCGGCATTGTTGCACTCGCCCACATACTGTTTATCGAAGAGATTCTCCACATTGAGCCCTACCCGCCAGTTCGCATCCAAGGCATAGCCGAGGGAAAGGTCAACGAGCGTCACGGCGCGCGTGGCGAGCGTATCGCCGTATGCCAGGCTCGCGTCAGGATAGGCGTTGGAGCTTCCCAGGTAGCGCACGCCCAGCCCTACTTCAGCGCCTTGCATGGGCCCTTGGAGAACCTCATAGTGGGCCCATAGGGAGGCTTTGTGGCGAGGTACGCCAGCCACCTGATTATCCTCATAACGGGGAAACGCCACGTCCTCGACAATACGCGCATCGGTGTAGGTGTATGCGGCGGCAACGCTAAGCGCATCGCTGACATCACTGACCAACTCCAGTTCGATACCATTGGAATCGGTACGCCCCACGTTGCGGTAGCCACCGATGGCGCTGTCGTAGTTGATGTCATTCTTCATCACGATATCGTAGGTCGAGAGCGTAATGGCGGTATCCGAGTCAGGCAGGTCGTAGCGCAGGCCCAACTCGTACTGGCGGCCTGTAATGGGATCTAGCGGCTCGTTGGTGGCGACAGAGACCTGGCGCGCGGGCACAAACGTAGTCGCATAATTCACATAGGGTGATAAACCGGAGTCGAACTGATACATCAAGCCTGCTTGCCAGCTAAACTCCTCATCGGTGACAGAAAAGCCACTTCCGGGTGCCAGATGGTTGTTGTACTCCGTCCTGGCCGAGTCAAAGCGCCCACCCACCTGGGCAATCAAGCCCCCCATTTGGCTATGCAACTGGGAGTAGATACCGGTCAACGCCTGGACGTCCTCACCATCTTCAGAGCGCTGCAGCGTTTGCGGTGATGAACTCCACTGGGGGTTAAAGATATTGATCAGTTGAGGCGTACTGAACCCCACATCCTGGGTCTGAGAAAAAGAGGTTCGATCATAGCCAAACCCGGCGAGCCAGGTGTGCTCAACGGTATCGTTACCAAATTTGCCTACCACGCGGTTATCAATCGCCAAGGTCCTGCTATCGTTATCGCGGTCTCTGCCGTAAGCACCAATGACATCGTCATAGCCATCGCCTGGGTAACTCCACCACACTTCCCGACGATTCACGTGAGAACGCAAGTAACGGGCATTTTGTTGAAAACGCCAATCCTCGTTGAAGGCGTGCTCGTACTCATAGCCTAACGACCAGACTTCCCGCTCGAAGGTGTCCCACTCGGGATGGCCCAGGTTCGTGCGGGAGCTCAGCGTTCCTGAAGGGTGATCGAGCAGGGTCCCCGCCGCTGGCAATCCTAGCTGCAGCTCGGTGTCATCTTGTTGGTACATACCCAACACGGTCAGCCGGTCTTGATCACTCAGCTCGAAGGTCAACGAGGGGGCGATGTAGGTGCGATCGTCCTGTACGCTATCGATCTGGGTATCCGAGTCGCGATGCAAAAAGACGACTCGGCCCTGTACCGACCCGTCAGCATTCAGCGGGCCAGACACGTCGGCCGAGACTTGGCGGCGGTCATGGCTACCATAACTCAGGTTCACCTCGCCTTGATGATCAGCGGTAGGTCGTTTGCTGACCAAGTTGACCAATCCGCCAGGCACGTTTTCACCGTAAAGCGCCGTGGTGGGCCCTTTGAAGACTTCAACCCGCTCCAGGCCATAGGGCTCTGCCGACGTGGAGTAGGCGTTGGGTTGCACACGCAGGCCATCGCGGTAAGTACCGTAGCCATAATCGCGCTGGTTCATACCGCGAATAAAGAAGATATCGCCTGCCAAGCCATCCCCCACCGGGAAGTCACTCGACGAAATACCGGGCACGTAACTCAAGATGTTGCTGAGTGTTCGAGGGTTCTGATCCTCGATGCGTTGACGAGTCACCACGGACACCGTACGCGGCGTGTCCTCGAGCGCGGTATCGGTCTTGGTGGCCGTCAAACTGCGCTGTGCTCGATAGCCATGGTCAGGCCCCACGGCAGAGGGGCTCAACCACTCGGCTTCTACATGAAGCACCGGCAACGCTTCATCACCGGCCTGCTCTATCAGCCGATAACTGCCATCGCTCTGCCGCGCGGCTCCAAGGTGGGTTCCGTACAGCAGCCGCTCAAGCCCCGCCTCGACGCTGTACTGCCCAGACAGCCCAGGGCTCTGGCGCCCTTCGCCCAGTTGGCTGGCACCGCTGATGAATACCCCCGCTTCCGTGGCAAACCGATTGATCACTGTGCTGAGCGAGCCAGCGGGGATCTCATAGTCGCGAGCTTGCTGCTGGCTGGTTTGCGCCATGGCCGGCATCGCCAGCAGTGGTGTCACCAACCAGCCCACGGCTGTGAGGTGCACTGCCAGCGCGAGGGCGCGGTGACGCCTTGGCAACAGACGGGTGACAGTCGACGATGAAGGCAATACAGAGCGCTGGTGCGGCATATCGATTCCCCTTGCAGATGATGTTTGACGACTTATGGAGAGGAATCGAACCAACGCCAAAAAGGGGAACCCAGAACGTGTTTTTATATTGGGTGTGCTGTTATTTGTCAGCCGACACCGCCTCGATCTTGACCCAAAAGGGCATGACTCGGTGTACCTTCACGGGTAGCGTCGTTTCGACCATGCTCAGGGTGCGCTCCAGGTCGTCAATGGGGAAGGCACCGAACAGGTTCAGCTCTGCCACCGCTGGATCGACCTCCAGGCGGCCATGATGATACCGACTCAGCTCCATGGCGAAGGCTTTCAATGACATGTCTTCCGCCAGCAAGACACCTTGGGCCCAAGCTGCCTGACTCACCACGGCAGGCGTGAGCCCGCTAACCTCATGAGCGGAATAGCTGGCCTGATGCCCGGCGTCGACCACCTGACGTTGGCCAGCCTGCCCGCCATCGCCAAGGGTCTGAATAGCCACCGCGCCCTCGAACACCGCCAAAAGCTCGTCGTCTTGGCGCTGGCGAACGCTGAAACGGGTTCCCAGGGGAGTCAGCCGCGCATGACGGGTATCCATGTACAAGGGGCGTTCGGGGGCATCCCCTGTGTCAATCAGCACCTCGCCTACCACCAGCTGTAGCCGACGATACCCAGCGGCGTAGTCGACATTCAGCGCCGACGCGCTACTGAGCCATACCTGAGTGCCGTCCTCCAGTTCGATACGGTAAATGTCGCCGGTGGCAGAGCGGTAATCGGCTCTCCAATAGGCTACCCATTGAGGCAACGGCGTCCACTGCCAGGAGAGCCCTGCCAGCACGACCACGACCACCAGGCTGGACAGCCCGTTCAGCAGATGCCACCGACCTCGGCGCCGATGTCGCGCCGAGCTGATGACTCGGTCGGCGGCCTGCCGCTCTGCATCATCAAGGTGGGCGGTGAAACGCTGGCTGACGCCTTCCACTTGCTGCCAAGCCCAGCGGTGGGTGTCGTTGGCCTCATGCCACTCCTGCCAACGACGATGTGCCATGGCCGACGGCTCCGCTGATTGCCTCTCGGCAAACCACTCGGCAGCCTCCGCCAACGCACGACGTTTGGCGGCTTCATCGTCGCGGGCAGCCGTCTCCACCTAGAGGCTCGCCTCGAAGCCTGCTTCGATCAACGCGCATTGCAGCATGGCCTGTGCCATATATTTTTTGACCATCCGTTCGGAAACCCCCAGTTCCTCGGCAATCTGCCGATAGGGTTTACCGTGTAGCTGCGAGGCCAGAAAGGCACTGACGACTTTCTCCGGCAGTTGCGCCAGCATGCGGTCGATTTCACACAGGGTTTCGATGACGATCTGATGGTGTTCGACGGAGGGCATGTTCACTTCCGCGCGGACGGCCAATGTCTCTCGCCAGGCTCGCTCGATGTCCTGACGGCGCCAATGATCCACGCACATCCCCTTGGCCATGCGGCTGAGATAGGCTCGGGCGCCATCGAAACTATCGAAATGGCGCGGCGTCTTCAGCAACCGCACAAACGCATCCTGCGCCAAATCGGCCGCCGATTCGCCGCATCCCAGCCGATGCCTGAGCAACTGCTGCAACCAAGGCTGATGGTGATGATAGAGCTGGCCCAGTGACTCTCGACAACCCGTATGATAAGCCGAGTGCCCGACGGCGGGAGGGATCGTCATGGTGCTTTCATCCGCTCACTCGGGCCACCGCGTCGCGGCTGGCGGCTGCGCGCTGCTCACCGGAGAGCTCGACGAGCTGCCCGCCGCGCATTTCCAGCAGTCGGTCGGCCTGGTCGAAATAGTGGTCATCGTGGCTGATCACGACCAGCGTTTTGCCCAGCGCCCTGAGCTGCGGCAGTAGCTCGCGGTAGAAGACGCGCCGAAACTGAGGGTCCTGGTCGGCAGCCCACTCGTCCAGCAGCAACACATCGCGCTGTTCGGCTACCGCCAGCAGCATGGCGAGGCGCTTGCGCTGGCCCTGGGAGAGGTTGACGTTGGTGACGCGGTCGCCGTCGAAATCGAGCTTGTTCTGCATGGCCAGGGCGGCCAGCCACTGTTCCACCAGGGCCGGGTCGGGTGCCTCGCCCCCTGGTCCCATCAACCGGTCAAACAAGTGCAAGTCTGTGTAAATGGCCGAAAAGTGCTGTCGATAGCGTGTCCAGTCTTGGTCGCGCAGCGGCTTGCCATCGACGCGGACACAGCCACGCTGAGGGTGGTAAAGCCCGGTCAGTAGCCTCGCCAGGGTCGATTTTCCGCTGCCGTTTCCGCCAATCAGAAAGACCACTTCGCCACGCTTCAAGGTCAGATCGATAGGGCCAATGGCAAAGCCCGAGCGCGACTCCTCATCCGGATAGCGATAGCAGACCTGCTCCAGGGTCAGTTCCTGCCAATCGTGGCGCAGGGCCACGTGGCCGAAGGTTTCACTGTGCTCGGCCAGCTCCAGACTACGAATCTTTTCAAACGCGACTCGGGCGTTGATCAGCGTCGGGAAAGCGCCTATCGCCTGTATCAGCGGCGCGCGCAGAAACAGCAGAGTCAGCGAAAAGGTGGTGGCCACCTGTACCGATGCCCAGCCAAGGCCATTGGCCAAAAAGAAGGTGATGCCAATCGCCCCTAGCATCATGATGTTGAACCAGTTCACGGCGCTGAGATGATAGGTATCGCCCAGAATGTAATGACGGCGACAATTCTTGGCGTTGGGCGTATAGACATCGCGGTACAGCCATTCGGCTCGGTCGCGGTTGAGCGCCAGCTCTTTGCGCCCCTCGATCACGGCCTGGTAATCCGCGTAGAGACGATCCTGTATCTCGCGCAGCTTGGCCATGTGCCCATAGACTCGCGCCACCAGACGCATACCGATGACCACCGTCACGATCACCCACAATGCGGAGATCCCCAGCATGGCAGGCGAAAGCCACCACAGGTAAAGCGTGGCACCCACCGTCAGCACCCCGCCTTGCACCAGCTCCGGCAAACGTATGAAGGCAACGGTGACCGAGTTCACATCGGTGGAGAGGCTCGCCAGCAGGCGCGCACTGCCGATTTGCTCGGCACGCTCGAGATGGGTATCCAGAATACGCTTGATCAACTGCCCCCGCAGCCGATAAACGAACTGGTGGCCCAGCGTGGTCAGCGCCAATTGCGATGCCAGGGTTATGAGCAGCAGTAGCGCGATCAACCCCAGAAACTCGGGCAGGATACGCCAGGGATCAATGAAGGAACCCAGCAGGCGCTGATTGATAAACGCGATGACGCCAATGCCCAGGCCTGCACTGGCCAGACTCAATAGCAACACGACGACGAAGGGCCAGCGGTAATCACGCCATACGATCTTCAACAGCTCCATCACCACGACTCCTGGGCTTTTTTCATATCACCACCAATAGAGAGGGCAATCACAACCGCCGCAGCCCCCACATGAAATAGGCGCCGCCGATCAAGGACGCCACCAAGCCCGCCGGTATCTCATAGGGAAAAATGATCTGTCGGCCGATCCAATCCGCCAGCACCATCAGCAGCATGCCGATCAACGCAGCCCCCAGCAGGTGCTGCCCCGCCCGAGAGAAACCGACCAGGCGCGCCATGTGCGGCGCCAGCAGGCCAATGAACGACAGCGGCCCGACCACCAGGGTGGCGCAGGCGGTTAACAGCGCCACCAACAGCAGCAGCGCCAAACGGGCACGGTTGAGGGTCACTCCCAATGCTCTGGCGGTCGGCGCGCCCAAGGGCAAGATATCCAGCCAGCGGGTAAAGGGCAGCGTAATCAACGCCAGCACCGCAGCCACTCCCCCGACCGTCACCGCATGGGTGACATCCACGTAGTAGGTGGAGCCCGCCAGCCAGGCAATGACCTGCTGGCCACGCGGATCGCCCCCCGCCAGCATCACGCTGCGTACCGCATCGAACAGGGCACTGACGGCCACCCCCGTGAGCAGCAAACGCTCGGGGAGATAACCGCTCTTGCGGTTGATGCCCACGAGCACCAGCAACGTGGCGAAAGCCCCCAGCGTGCCGACCCCCATCAGCATCATGTTGGTGGGCGTGGGTAACAGAAAAATCCCCAGAATCAGCGCGATGGCACAGCCACCGCTGATACCCAGCACTTCCGGGCTGGCCATGGGGTTGGCGGAAAGGCGCTGGAGTATCGTCCCGGCAATGGCCAGCATCAACCCGCTGGCAGCGGCCGCCATCACCCGCGGCAAGCGCCACTGCATCACGTTCCAGCTCTCTGGCGAGAGCAGGTACCAGCCATCGACCCCCTGGCCTAAGAGCAGCCCCAGCAGCGTGGCCGCCAAGAGTGCGAGGATCAATCCGGTGACCAAGCGTGACGGCGCAGCATGGCGGCGGGCAACGACACTCGCCCCTCTGGGCGGCTGATCGCCCTGAAGTTTCAGGCGCGGAATCAGCCACATCAGTAGCGGTGCCCCCAAAGCACCGGTAACCGCCCCGGTGGGAATGAAGGCTGCCCCCATACCACCGAACTGCTGCAGCAGCAGGTCCGTGGTCGCCAGCAGCACGCCCCCCAGCAGCGTCGACCACAACACCCGCGATCCCAATCGGCGCGCCCCGGCCATGCGCACGATATTGGGCGCCGCCAGGCCAATGAAACCAATGATGCCCACCACGCTGACGATACTGCCGGTAATGAATACCGCCAGCCCCATCCCCGCAAAGCGCAGATAGGCCAACGAGACACCCAGGCTCTTGGCGCTGGCATCGTCCAGCTCCAGCACTGCTAGCGGGCGCAGCAAGAACCAGGCAGCAATGCAGCTAATCGCCAACCGAGGCCAGAGCACGGCCACGCCGTCCCAGCCATTTTGCGCCAGCGACCCCGCCCCCCAGATCAGCAGCCCCGACAGCGCCTCGTGGTTGAACAGCAGCAGCGCTGTCGAGAGCGCGCCCAGGTACAAATTGACGACCAGGCCCGCCAACACCACCACGATAGGCGCCAGCCCCCGACGCCAGGAAAGCAGAAAAACCAGCCCCACGGCCAGCGCGCCGCCCAGCAAGGCGACCCACTCACGCCCAGCCACCAACAACCCCGGCGCCAGCAAAGTGGCGGTCATCAGCGCCAGGTTAGCGCCCGATGCCACCCCCAGCGTCGTCGGCGAAGCTAACGGGTTGCGCAGCACTTGCTGCATCAGCACACCCGCCAATCCCAAGCCAGCCCCCGCCAGCAGCGCGACCGACAGGCGCGGCCACCAAGCGTAGTAAAGCAGCAGCTCGTCGACACTCTCGAAAGAAGGCGCCACCAGGGCACGCAGGCCCAAGGTGACTCCGCCTTGGCTTTCCAGTCCGGCCCAAAACAGCACCACCATCGGCAGGCTAAGCAGCAGGCAGGCTTTCGCGGGTGATACTCCTCCCAGACGTTGAGCAACTCGTGCGGTACCTAGCATGGCAAGCCCTCGTTCGTGATGGCCATACCGCTCACCAGACTGGACGTGATAGCCAACACCATCATGGTCTTACCCTTACCTTGGAGGAAAACGAGTGGACGGAACATTGCCGATTTAATCATCGGCGATGATTCTAAATGATAACGATTAGCACTACAATTGTATTATCATGCACAGGAGCCGCCCGGCAAACGCCCCAGGGCTGGCGAGATAGCCCTGGCCGTGTGCCTGCCGTTGTAGAATCAGTGCATCTTTATTTTAAAAATGAGAACCATTAGCACTAGAATGGAACGTTAAGGTCAACCCATCTTCAGGAGTCATTCATGTTCGAGGTCAAAGGTGCCACCTTTGAAATCAATGGCAAGCAGATCCTTGCACCCATTGAGCACACCTTTCATGAGGGCAAGGTATACGGTCTGATTGGCCATAATGGCTCGGGCAAGTCGACGCTGATCAAACTGTTGGCACAGCAGCAGCCCGTCACCGAAGGCGATATCCTGTTCGACCATCGCCCGTTGCGTGCCTGGGGCACGCGCGAGTTTGCGCGCCAGGTGGCCTACCTGCCGCAGCATTTGCCCAGCGCTGAAAATCTCACTGGCCGTGAACTGGTCGCCTTTGGCCGCTACCCTTGGCACGGGCTACTGGGGCGTCACGACCAGCGGGATAAAGCGGCCATCGAGCGCGCCATTACCCTGACGCATACGGAGGCCTTTGCCGACCGCCTGGTAGATACCCTTTCCGGGGGCGAGCGCCAGCGGGTATGGCTAGCCATGCTGATTGCCCAAGGCAGCCGATTTCTATTGCTGGACGAGCCATTGGCAGCCCTGGACATTGCCCACCAGATGGAAGTGCTGGCACTGGTACGCACGCTATGCGACGAACTGAACCTGTGCGTCATCATCGTGCTCCATGACATCAATATGGCTTCGCGCTACTGCGATGAGCTCATGGCGCTGCATAGTGGACAGCTGCTGGCACACGGCGCCCCCGACGTCCTGATGCACGGCGCCACCCTCGAAGCCATCTACGGGCTACCCATGCAGGTGATGCCACACCCCAATGGAGAACACCGGATTGCCGTCGCCCAGTAGGCGCCACTCCACCCCACAGGAAAAAGAGTCGTTCTCAATCAGCACTTCAACTGATAAGCATTATCGCTTATGCTGACTCTCTTTCCTCGCGCCCCGTTTACGCCTTGGAGTTTGGTCATGCCACTTGCCTTGCGCCAGCCCGACACCGTCACGCCGCCTACCCTGGCCGACTGCTACCAGGGCCCACTTGAGCACTTTACCGTGCCCATGATCGGCGGTGTGCCCCCCCAAGGGGCCATCAAGGCTGCGCGATGGCGTAATGCCGCGCTGCTGGAAGAGGACATGGCGCACTTCGCCAGCCGTTACCCAGGTGGCGACCTGCGCGCCATTGCATCGCTCTGGTCGAAGTGGCATTTCAGTACGGTCACCGTCCCCACACTGACGGCACATCTACTGCTTGACCGCGATTTACCCGTAGGGCTGGACGACCTCCATGTGATGCAAAATGATCAGGGGGGCACACAAGGACTCTGGCTACCACACGAAGGCGAACGGTTTACCACCTTGGACACCCGCCAACGCTTCGCGACGCTGATCGAGCAACACTGGGCGCCGCTCATTGAGCGCTTGTCAGCCTTGTCAGGAGCGGCTCCCCGCGTCTTCTGGAGCAACGCCGGTGGCTATGTGGATTACTACGTCAATGCCCTCGCTACTCACCCCTTGGTCAAGCCTTCCGCCTTGGCCGCGACCCGGGCACTGCTGGAGTCGCGCACGCTCAACGGCCAACGCAATCCACTCTTCGAGCCAGTACGCACCTACCAGCCCAGCGGCAGCGACGACGTCAAACGTGTGCGCAAACTTTGTTGCCTGCGATACTTGCTGGAGGAGTTCGACGTCTGCAGCAACTGCCCGCTGGAGGGCTGCGACCGCGCGGCGCGCAAGCGCCATTGAGTTCTGGCATCGCAGTGGCGTATTGAGGGAAGATCATCACTTTCTCCCCCGAAAAGAACGGCCATGGTGGACTACAAATCTCTTCAAGCACTGGCAGCAGTCATGGAAGGCGGCGGGTTCGAACGAGCGGGTGAGCTGCTCGGCCTGTCCCAATCTGCCGTTTCACAGCGGATCAAAGCGCTGGAGACGCGCCTGGGCCAGCCAGTACTGATACGTCACCCCGAGTTGACCCCTACTCCCGCTGGGCAGCGGCTGCTGACTCACTACCAGCAGGTACGGCTGCTCGAACGCGACCTTCGGCAAACCCTCCCCACCCTGGACCAACAAGCCTCCCGATTGAGAGTCGCCGTCAATGCCGACAGCGTCGGCACCTGGTGGGCCGATGCCGTTGCCCCAATCTGTCTTGCCGAGGGCATCCTGCTGGATCTGGTGATCGAAGATCAGGAAATCGGCTTGAAGCGCCTGAAGGATGGCGATGTGGCGGCCTGCCTGTGTGCAACGCCCACGCCCATGGCAGGCGCACGCTGCATCAAGGTCGGCGAGATGGTGTACCTGCCGCTGGCCTCACCCGGCTACGTGGCGCATTTCTTCCCGAATGGCCCAACGGCCACGGCCTTTCAACACGCACCCGCCATCGTGTTTGGCCCACATGACCAGCTGCAGCATCGCTTTCTGGCGCAGTGTGGCTACCACGGGCATTTTCCCTATCACTTGTGCCCCTCTTCCGAAGGCTTCGTGCGGCTTGCCGCAGCAGGCATGGGGTATGGCATGGTCCCTCAGTTACAGGCCGCCACGCTGTTGAAGAGCGGCCAGTTGGTCAGCATTGCGCCAGGCAGCTCACTGACGGTACCGCTGTACTGGCACTTCTGGCGGCACAGTGGCGACCTGCTGCATCGGCTGACCGAAAGACTGAACCGCTTCACGATTTAGCACCAATCTTGCTTTACCTTCATGCTTGCATCTTCAAAGCTGGCTACACTCACGTTTGTATCGTTGGAGCACCCGCCGCTAATGCCAAGGCAGAGCACTGGTCGCGGCGTGATTAATTTGCTACTACTGTCATCGGGAAAACCCAGTGACAACGTATAGCGCTCTCCCAGGCCAAGGGAACCCTGCAGCGGCCTGCCGAGAGGAGAAAAAAAATCAAAAAAGCGATGCTTATGGGTCATCACGGTTGGGGAAAGCGCCTGCTGGTCATCCTGCTGCTGTACCTGTCGGGTATCAGCTCTCTTGCGGGGGCTGTGCCGACGCTGTCTGTTTCACCGGATCAGACGTCTTACTCCCTGAATGGCAACACCCGCTTCTGGCACACGCCTGAGTCGTTGACGCTGCGCGAACTGCTGGCACTCGCCCCATCTTTCACGCCCGTGTCACAGACCTCCGACCTGCATTTTGGCTATACCGCCGAAGAGACCTGGCTGACCACTCGTCTGCACAACGCCTCGCCACGACCCGCCCAATGGATGCTCAAGTTCGAGTATCCTTTCATCGACAGGATTGCGCTCTATACGCTGCGCGACCAGTTCAGCGAAGTACAGCTCGGGGGCAGTACTCTGCCCGTGGATGAGCGTGCCCTGGCCCATCGCCAGATCGTCTTTCCCATTCATCTGGAAGGAGGAGAAAGCGTCACGCTGTACCTGCAGGCCAATACCTCCGGCAGCAAGTTCTTGAGCTACAGCCTGATGACCCCTGATGCGTTCCATGCGCAGAACGATCGTTACAACTTCTGGCTGGCCACCTACTTTGGCATGCTGCTCGCCTTGGGGCTTTACAACTTTTTGCTGTTCTTTGGCCTGAAAGAACGGGTCTTTTTGCACTACGCCCTGTTTGCATTCGGCTTCACCCTGGCCATTCTGACCTTCAACGGCCTTGGGACACTGATGTTCTGGAGCTTTCTGGCCGAACAGACACCGCGGCTGGTGGCCATTGGTTTTACCTTTGCCTCCGCCATGGCGACGCTGTTTGCCCAGAGCTTTTTGAACACGGCGCACTATACCCCTCGCTGGCATAGCGTCATTTCACTGTTTCGGCTTTACTGCTGGACGGCACTGGCAGCGTCACTGGTGTTACCCATTCCGTGGGCACTGCAGTTGACGGATGTCACGGGGCTGAGCGCATCGCTTTTGCTGCTGGTATGCGGCATCTACGGCAGTTGGCGGCGCGTCCCCAGTGCCCGCCTCTTCGTATTGGCGTGGAGTATCTTCCTGCTGGGTGCGGCGGTATTTGCGCTACGCAACATGGGGGTTCTGCCCGCCAACTTCATTACTTTGCACGGCATTCAAATCGGCTCGGCACTGGAAATGCTGCTGCTATCGTTTGCCCTGGCCGCCCGCTTCAACAAGCTCAAACGCCAGAAGGAGCAGGCACAGGCCGATACGGTGGCCATGCTCAAAAAGCAGGAGGCCATTCTGGAAGCCAAAGTGGCCTTGCGAACTCAGGCACTGGAACAGCTTGCCAACCATGACATGCTGACGGGCCTGTTGAACCGCAACGGGCTGACACGCTGCGCAGCGGCTGCCTTTGACCAGAGCTATCGCACCCATGAGCCGGTGGCACTGATCATGTGCGATCTCGACCGTTTCAAGCCCATCAATGACCAGTACGGCCACGATGCCGGGGATTTCGTGCTGCAACAGGTAGCCAAGCGGCTCGTCCATGCAGCGCGACTGGGCGACCACTGCGCTCGGTTCGGTGGCGATGAATTCATCGTCCTGCTGGAGGGTGGCCAGCAGCCCAACACCTTGGACAGCGTGTGCCAACGCATCGAGCAGTCCATCCGCTCGCCCATCAAGCTGCCCTGCGGGGTCAGTGTCTGTGTCGGTATCAGCCTCGGCGTCAGCGGGCTGCACCACTATCAACGCAGTGACGAACAGGGTCACGATGCGCTGCTGGAGCGCATGATCCACGAGGCCGACCAGCACATGTACGCCGCCAAGGCACGCACTGACGCTGCCGCTTATCGCTACTCTGCCAGAGGTTAGCCACGCTCAGGCAAACATCAAAAGCCCCGCACATACCGCAGCGCCACCCGCGAAAGGTAAAAAGCGGCTGTGGCGGTCTTCCGGCAGCTCTTCTTTCAGCACGTTCAACACCAGCCCACCCGCCACGAAGGCGTACAGCAGGCTGATCAAGGCATCCGTGAGCTGAATGGCATGGCCAATCAGCCAACCCACGAACACCGCCGCCGCCAATACCCAACGGCCTTTCATCAGATAGCGCTGACGATGGTGCTGCACCAGCCCGTGGTCGTTGACCAGAAAGTGAAACCCCATGGCCAGGAAGAAGAACAGGGCTTCCGGAAGCTGATTGTCGCGGTACACCAGCAGATAACCAATCAGCAGGTTATAAAGCGCAAAGGAGCCAATATGGATCCAGAACACGCCCCGCAACTTGCCCAATGACACCCGCTTCTGCGGCGTATCACGATGGGAGTAGACCTTGGCCAACTGCTCCAGGCCATAAAAGACGCCCAATCCCACCAAGGCCGTCAGGTAGGCGTTATGCTCGAGAATGAACAGCGGCCCATGCTCGGTGATGGTGTCTTGAGCGTCACTCAAGGCAGGGAAGATATGGATAAAGACATAGCCTACCGATACACCGCCCGCGAACGAGAGCCAAGCGCTGCGCGGCAGCGCATTGAGCCGCTGAAGCCGACCAGCGAACAGATGAATGGCCGCCAGTCCCAACGCGAAAGCAAGCTGTTGGGCCATGGTCATCACGCTCCTTGTGATACGGTGGGGATATGCTTAGTCGAATAGACTCATGCGCTTCATCACGTTGTCGCGCTTGATGCGCCAGTGGAACAGTGCCCCGGCCACATGCAGCGTGATCAGCACCACCAGCGCCCAGCCCACCCGCTCGTGCCACATGAACAGCGTTTGCGAGAGCGCGTCGTGACGCCCCAACAGCCCGGGCAAATGCCACTGGAAGAACTCCACCGGGAAGCCGCCCGTTGCCGTGGCGGCCCAGCCCAACAGCGGCATGACGACCAGCGCTGCATACAGCAGATGATGCACGCTGGTGCTTACCAGACGCTCGAAGGTCGACAGCGGCGGATCATGGTCGGGCACGACGAATGCCAGTCGCGTCACGATACGCAGCGTCATCAGCAGCAAGACAGCAATGCCCAACGTCTTGTGGCTGGTGTACAGCAAGTTGGTCAGCGTGTTGCCCAGCAACGCCAACGTCCGCTCGTAGCCCAGAAAGCCCAGCGTCAGACCAGTGGCCAACCCCAGCAGTACGGCCCCCGCCACCAGCCAATGCAGCACTCGGTGAGGGTAGATATAGTGATCAAGCTCGTGCATTCAAAACTCCCTGCCCCGTCACATCGTTATCATCAGCCCGCCGCCTTTGCGGCACGGCGTTAGATTACTATAGTCCTGGAATAGCGTAAGTCATGGAATTGCGTACCGCTTGTTTCTCACGGCACATCAACCCTCACTGGGCACGGCCAGCTGTTCTCGAATCAGCTCTGCCAACCGGCGGGCAGGTTCGGTGGGCCGATGCGGCGCTCGGTGCAGCGCCAGTTCGATCATCGGCAAGGCAGGCAGCCCGCTGCTTTCGTCCAGCGGGCGCAGCGAGGGGGTCAGCATGCTGCGGGTGACCACCACCACGGCAAGCCCAGCGGTCACGATGGGCGCCAGCCCGGCCATGGACTGGCTGGTATACGCCACACGCCAGTGGCGCCCTGCGGCCTGAAGCGCCTGTTCCGCCACTTCCCTGAACACATCGGCCCCTGGGGTATAAAGCGCCAAGGGTACCGGGTCGCTGAGCAGCGGTTGTTGATTCACCCCCACGGCCCACACCAGCGGTTCTCGACGAATGACTTCCCCACCCGGTGAATGGCGCTGGCGCGTTACCAGCGCCAGGTCCAGCTCCGCCGTTTTCACCTGCTCGACCAGATGGGCGCTGGTGCCACACTGCACGGTCAGCCCTACGGCGGGATAGAGCTGGTGAAAATAGGCGAAGACCGACGGCAGCAACGACGCATAATCCTCGGGAATCCCCAGCGTCAAATCGCCCGTCACCTGACGGGCCTGCATGTCGCTCCACGCCTCGTCATTGAGGGCCAACAAGTGCCGTGCATGGGCCAGCAGACGCTCTCCTTCCGCCGTAAAGCGCAGCCGCCGCCCATCACGCTCATGCAGGCGCATCTCCAGTTGGGCCTCAAGACGCTGCAACTGCATGCTGACCGTCGATTGGGTGTACGCGAGCCGCGTCGCCGCCGCGGTGACGCTTCCGGTGTCGGCAATGGCCACCAATGTTCGCAGTAGCGTCAGGTCGAACGTGGGCGCGCGCATACATCACCATCCTTGATGAAAACCATCATAAAAGATCGTTATCTTGATGAATGAGCCGTGAGTATGCTGCGCACAAGAGGTCAATTTCAAGGTTCAAGGAGACGCGTGATGCAGCCCCTTCACTCCCCGGTCGTGGTTTCCCCCAAATACAGTGTTGCCGCCGCGCTGGTGGCCGTCGCGCTATGGAGCATTGCCCCGTTACTGGCGGAACTGGCGCGCACGGTCGCTCCGCTGCAACTCACTGCTCTGACCCTGCTGGCAGGCGCGCTAGCCACCCTGCCCTTGAGCCGTAAGGTGCCGCTGAGCCACTGCACGTGGCGCTGGCAGGCCGGTATCTGGCTGGGCGTTCCACTGCTGATCGTCGGGGCGGTAAGCAGTTACTTCATCGGCATGCGTTGGGCCCCAGCGGCAGAAGCCGCCTTGATTACCTATACCTGGCCGGTGCTGTTCGTCCTGTTGAGCCAGTGGTACCGCACGGGCCGCTTGACGTTGGCCAGCGTATCGGGAGCGCTGATCGCCTTCATGGGGGCCGCGCTACTGCTGGTGCCACAAGCACTGGGTAGCGGTGTTGGCGGGGCAGCACCAGGTTACGCCCTGGCCCTGCTCGCCGCCTGCTGCTGGGCACTCTACTCCTGGACAGGCCAGGCAGCGCCGGTCTCGCTGACGCCGCTACTGCCCCGCCTGCTGTTGATTGCCTGTGCCATGACCTTTGCCGCCAGCATGCTGCTGGAAGGGCCCACGGCGCTGCCCCAGCAAGAAGCGCTGCTTGCAGGCATTGCCCTGGGCCTCGGGCCTTACGGCATCGCCATGGTGGCCTGGGATAGAGCGCTGCGCTTCGGCCATGCCAGCCTGGTAGGCAGCCTGGCCTATGGGGTGCCCATTCTGGCGGCCCTGTTACTGGTCATGGCAGGCGTCAGCGTGCTGGACTGGCGGCTGCCCAGCGCCGCCCTCCTGGTGGTGGTCGGCTGTTTGAAAGCAGGCCGCTAGCAGCCTTTACTCTGCGCCGATAAAACGTGGCTTGGCCACGCCGTCGAGGGCTTCAACGGGGATCGTCAAGGTGGGCTGACCTACGGCGTAAGGCGCGATGTCGTATACGTTGTACTTGACCTCCCATGCCTCCTCCAGCGGAGCAATGTTGCGGCTGGGGGATAACGGCCAGTTCTCCAGGAACTGTTCATCCTGCCCCATGTCGCTTGCCCAGCGCTG
This sequence comes from Halomonas sp. C22, assembly GCF_007655045.1. Lineage (NCBI taxonomy): Bacteria > Pseudomonadati > Pseudomonadota > Gammaproteobacteria > Oceanospirillales > Halomonadaceae > Halomonas > Halomonas sp. C22. Next base: position 330,023 of record NZ_VBVC01000003.1, read on the forward strand.
GTGAGCCTCCGTCAGCAACGCATCGAAGGCCGCCTCCTGCCCATCCAGCAGCATATCCTCGGCTTCGACCACTGCTCGGCGGCGCTCATCGATCACCATGAACGCCGTCATGGGTAGCCCATGGGCCTGCCCGGCATGGTAGACGTAGCTGTTCAGCTCCAACACCAGCAGGTCGTCGTGATGGGCATGAACCGTGGCTTCGAGCATGGCCTCACTGGTCATTTCCGAGGGCGTCAAGCGATTGCCCTCTTCGGCCAGTTCGAAAAAGTGCTGAGCATACGCCGCCCAGGAAACGGCAGGCTCGGCCTGCTCTTCGGTAATCCCCATGCCCAGGGTCAGCAGACGCTCCTGCAACTGCTGCGTCAGTGCTTCATCCTGGGGGAACTCCAGTGCTGAAATTCGCACCGTCGAGCAGCGCTCCCCCTCACAGCCGGGCGCCACGAACTGCTGCTCTACGGCCAGCGTGGCCAATGCCAGCGGCTCCTCCTGAGGTTGCTGCGAAGTGTGGCAACCGGTTAGCCATACACTGCTGGCCATCAACGTGCCCACGCTCATGACCGATGTCAGACGTACCATATCAACCTCCTTGTGAATGCGATGCTGCCCATACCAGCATAAAAAAATGCCCCTGCACAGAGCAGGGGCATGATCACCGCGTTACCTACTGGCCCACTCAGGTGTCAGGCTGCATTTCCGTAGGCTCTGCGCTTACCTCCAGCTCGAACATGCCGCTGCCGCTGGCGCTGAAACCACGGGCGCTCACGGTGTAAGTACCCGGTAGCAGCGCCTGCTCCAGCAGGGCGTTGGTTCCCTGACCGCCGTCGTCGTCACTGTAGGAGACACCTTCGCCATACAGTTCGAGATAGGTATCGAAGTCAGTGGAGTTCATCGCCAGCGTTACCCGCGAACTCTCCGTCAAGGTTAGCTGATAGGTCAACGGTTCGCCGCTGTACCAGCCATTGATGGTTTCATCGGGGGTCAATTCGCCCTCGTTGCGCAGCTCTACGTCTTCTGGCAACTCACGTGTTGCCACTGACAGGGTAAACAGGCCGCTGTCGGTACCGTACGCCGTGCGGGCCGTGATCTGATAGCTGCCCGGTGCCAGGAAATCGGCAATACGGGCGTCCAGATTACCGGCACTGTCGTCGTCTTCACGGTAATAGCCGTTGGCACCTTCCAGCACGAGATAAGCATCCACATCGCTGGAATTCATCTCGATCTGGTACATGCCGGCTTCTTCGATCTCGAGCTCGTAGCTCAAGGGCTGCCCGCTGAACCAGCCATTCAACGACTCACCCGACTGAATGGCACCGTCATTGCGCAGGTCGCCATCGCCCGGAAGCTCACGCGGTTCTGCCGCCAAGGTGAACAGGCCGCTGCCATCACCAAAAGCGCTTCTTGCGGTCACCGTGTAATCGCCCGGCTCCAGAAAATCGGCAATGCGGGCATTCAGGTTACCGGCGCTGTCATCGTCTTCCCGGTAATAGCCGTTGGGGCCAAGTAGCTCCAGATAGGCGTCGAATTCATCGGCACGCATCTCGATCTGGTACATGCCCGCCTCTTCGACGGTCAACGTGACTTCTCGGGGAGTGCTCTCCAGCCAGCTATCCATGGGCGTGCCCACCGCCAATGTGTCGGAGTCGCTCAGTTCGATGGTTCGGGCTTCGACACTGAAGGGGCCATAGCTCTGGGCATTGGCTCCGCTGACCACGACCATGTAGTCGCCGCTCTCTTTCACCCGATAACGCACGGTATCGGCACTGGAGAGCAGCTCCAGCTGATCATCGTACAGCGCCACGATGCCTTGCAAGGCACCGCGCAGCGACACCTCCACCAGCGCATCTTCATCCAGCTGGATGACGTAGCGAGTAAAGCGGCTACCGTCGTTACCGTTCAGCTCATTGGCAGAGGTGATTTCGCCTCGGCCACGCTCGCCAAGCGCCAGGGTCTCCAACCCTTCGAACCTAGAGCCTGAATCACTGGCAACCTCATCCGAAACTTCCACCGTGTCCGGTGTGGAGGGGGTTTGAGAGAGAGACTGTGCTGCGAAGTAACCCACCGCAACGCCGCCCACGGCGACCAGCAGCAGAGTAACAGGAGAGGATTTGGCCATAGGTGCATCCTTGATCGTAGGCAAAAACGCCGATATAGCGTCATCGGATTATAAGTCGCTTCGATCCATTAAAGTGAGCGTTTCAATAAAAATAACCCTCGCATTTGACGCTCGTTTCCACCTTGCACCGCCTCCGTTAACTTACTGAAACACAAAGGCATAATGATTCGTTACAAAAAACGCAATTATGGAGCTATTTGCACCGATCTTCTTAAAGCTTGCCGACTCGCCATACGCGGGCTACTATCACCTGGCCAATTTGGCGCCTCATCGATGAAAGCGGAGTCCGCGACACGAACCTCTGAGGTACTCCAATGGGAGCCCTAAAACACCTGGTACGAACGAGTTGCCTGGCCACACTGCTGGTATTTTCTACCGCTCACCAAGCAGTTGCCAGTCAATCAGCAGTAAACCTGGAGCTAGAAGAAGGCGTTGCGTCTTTCTACAGTGACCGCTTCCAGGGAGCCCTTACCGCTAGCGGTGAAACCTTTGATCAGCAAGCCCTCACGGCGGCTCACCCAAGCCTCCCGTTCGGTACCAAAGTGCTGGTCACTCGCCCCGATACAGGGCAGGAAGTAGAAGTGATGATCAATGATCGTGGTCCCTTCGTTCAGGGACGAGTCATCGATCTTTCAAAGCGAGCGGCGCGCGCACTAGGCATGGTACGCCGAGGCACCGCCCCAGTGATGATCACTCTGGTAGATTAACGGATAACACACCCGCGAGCGTGTGCTACCCCTTAAACGATCAGCGTTGCCATGCAACCTGCTGACTAAAAGCGGCCCCCAGCGGGGCCGCTTTTTTATGGCCTAATGAACCTGAAAGCAGGCTAATGGTCTTTATGAGGCAAGGATTACCGCATTCCCTGACAGCAGGAGGCTATGATGATTTCTCGTTTCTACACGCTCACGACCTACCCCGCAGGCCTACCCGACCTCTCTACGTTCGCGCTGGAAAGTGCCGAGCTGCCGGAACTGGAAGAGGGCGAGGTTCGCATCCAGAATCGCTGGCTATCGGTCGACCCTTACATGCGCGGCAGAATGACGGGCATGCGCACTTACATTGCCCCTTTCGAGCTGGGCAAGCCCATGGAAGGCGGCGCCATTGGTGAGGTCATCGCATCAAGGCATCCCGATATCAAGGAAGGCCAGCGCGTTAGCCACATGGGCGGCTGGCGAGACATTGCCCAACTGCTGGGCGAAAGCGTCACCCCGCTGCCGGAAGGCGACGCCCCCGAGCAAGCCTATCTGGGCGTGCTTGGCATGCCGGGCATGACCGCCTGGACAGGCCTGAACCTGATTGCCGAATGCAAACCCAGCGATAACGTGCTGGTCAGTGCCGCCAGCGGTGCCGTGGGGTCACTGGCGGTACAGCTGGCCAAGGCCAAGGGGTGCCATGTGGTGGGCATTGCCGGGGCGGCCCACAAGCTGGCCTGGCTGGAGTCCATCGGCGTCGAGCCAGTCACCTATCAGGACCGCACTGCGCAGGAGCTCAGCGACGCCATCAAGCTTGCCAGCCCGAACGGCATCGATGTCTATTTCGAAAACGTGGGGGGCATCTGCCTGGAAGCCGCGTTGGCTCAGCTCAACGAAGGGGCGCGTATCGCCGTCTGCGGCATGATCGAAGGCTACAATGCCGAGGCACCTGCGCCTGGCCCCCGCAACCTGTCACAACTGGTGGTCCGCAAGGCCAGAATGCAAGGCTTCATCGTGGCGGATCACTGGGCCAGCTATCGCTACTTCCTGAATGAAGTGACGCCTCAGGTGGCCGATGGTCGCATCGTCTACCAGGAGACCATCAAGGAAGGCCTGGAAAGTACCCCGGAGGCGTTTCTGGCGCTCTTCTCAGGCGCCAACACGGGCAAGATGCTGGTGAAGCTGTAACTCACCAGGCATTCGCTACCACCCCATCTTATGCTCAGGGGGCAGCCCAGGCTGCCCCCTGCTATCTACAGCGCTATCGTGTTGGCTTAGCGATCGGTTTGGCTTAGAAGCTCAGCTCAACGCCGCCATGAACACTGCGCCCCGGCGCAGGCTCGTAAAAACGCCCAAAGGTGCCGTTGATGCGCACGTTGTCGTTGTACTCTTCGTCGAACAGGTTACGTAGCCCCAGATAAGCGCTCAGCCGCGTATCACCACTGAGCTGCCACTCATCGCCTACACGCAGGTTGACCAGCCAATAGCTGTCGACTTGGGTGGCATTGGCGTTGTCGGCCATCAGGCTACCGATATATTCGGTTTCCAGCGTGGCAAAACGTTCCTGTTGCTGCCAGGTCAACTGGTTGATCCAGGTCTGCTCGGGCAAGCCGGGGAGCCGATTGCCATCAAAATTCGCCCCTGAATCGTCAAAGTTATCGAACTCGTAGCGCGCCAGCGTCAAGGCACTGTTCACCCGCCATGCATCGGCCAGCTGCCAGCCCAGTGCCAACTCGATCCCGTCACGCTGGGTATCGCTGGCGTTCTCGTAGAAGGTGCGCCCTCCTTCATCGAAAGGCACCAGCTCATCGCGCACCCGCACGGAAAACAGCGCCAGATCGTAATCCAGGGCCAGCGGTTCGACATACCCGCGCATCCCGATTTCTCGATTCCAGGCTTTTTGCGGCTCGATGGCTGGGTTGAAGCCCCCGCCCGCAGGGTTGGCGAATTCGGCAAAGGTGGGGGTTTCGAACGCGGTGCCGGTGTTCAAATAGAGTTGATGCTGCGGCAGGTAACGGTAGCTCACCCCGGCCGAGCCGCTCCATTCGTTGAAGGAGCGTCGGCCACTCTGGTCGCCATCTGCCAGAAAGTCATCGTCTACCCTGAGCGCCACACGATCGAAGCGCGCGCCCAGCGAAAACGTCACCTGCTCGGAAAGCGCCAGATCCCCCTGAGCAAAGACGCCGCTGGAGGTGGCACGCTGGGTTTCGTCAGCCGAGGCATCCCCCACCGCGCCCACGGCATTGACCCGATTGCGGTAGCGGTCATCCTCCTGGCGAGCAAGGTCGACGCCGACCACGTAATCGAGGGGCAGCTCGCCCAGCATGGCTGCCTGGTGATACTCGGCGCTGGCCCCCATGTAATCACGGCGATAGCCCAAACGGCTGTCACCGACAAACGGCAGCTGCTGTTCGAAATCACGACGAGCCACAAAACCGCGCAGGTACAAGGCGCCGTCCCCCAGCGCCAAGTCTTCGTATTGCAGCCCCAGCACCTGCTGTTCGGCCTGCTGCCGGGCATCCAGCGCCAGGGCGTTGGGCGCAGCCTGATCGCGCCCCTGCGCAACCTCGGTGGCCGTCAGGGCACCGGGGTCTTCCGAGCGCGGGTTATCCAGCACGTTGATGATGGCCGTAAGTGCCCGTTCACTGCCCAACTCACGGCGCAGCTTGGCATTCAGCAGGTACTTTTCCGTGGCGCTCTGCTCGCGATAACCATCCACGTTGAGGGCCGTCAAGCTGACATGATGCGACCAATCCCCCTGCGCGCCACCGTGCTGCAGCGCCACTTTCTGATAGCCATGGCTGCCCGCCCCCAGACGGATGCGAGTGCCAGGGTTGTCACGCCCATCGGCTGTGGTCACGTCGATCACGCCTCCGGCAGCATTACCGTAAAGCACCGATGAGGGGCCGCGAATCACCTCGATCCGTTCGGCGCTGTCCAGGTCGATGGCATCCAGCTGCGCTTGACCATCCGGCAGGGTATACGGAATGCCATCCACCATCACCGTAATCCCCCGTACGCCAAAAGGCGCCCGGGCACCAAAACCACGAATGGCGATACGCTGGCCCTGGGCAAAATTATCACGGTTCTGCAGCGATACCCCGGGCACCCTGTTCAGCGACTCATCCAGCCGCACCCGCTGCTGCCCCTGCTGGATCTCCTGGGCGTCGATAGTCGAAACAGCCGCTGGGGTCGCATAGAGTTCACGGGCCAAACGGGGAGCGCTGACCTCCACGGCAGGCAGCACGGTACTGGCCTCGGGCGCAGTTTGCGCCGCCGCCGGGGTCATCACCACCGACCCCAACAACAGAGCCAGCGGTGTACGTGAAAACGGTAATTGAAAACGATGCATGGATTCCCTTCCCAATGATTGGCGCTCAGCCTAAGCTGAACGATAGTGTAAGTGGTTGGTCTTATAGGTTAGCTAAAAAAGCAAAGGAGGCTTTATGGCGTTGACAGCGACAGACCCGATCAAGATGATTTTTGCGGTGATCTTCCCCCCTCTCGGGGTGTTTCTCGAAGTCGGGCTAAAAGGACATTTCTGGCTCAATATCCTGCTGACCCTGTTTGGTTTCATACCGGGCATCCTTCATGCGTTCTATGTCATCTTGAAGCACTAGCCCGCTCGTATCACTCCGTCTGACAAACGCCGCCTTGCCTCGTGCAAGGCGGCGTTTTTGCACCCGTCTTTTCTTACCGGCATTTCTTTCCGAAGGTCATGCCTGCTTGTTGACAGCGGGGCTATCCGTTTCGGGTGGCGCTTCGCTCAGGTCGTTCCCTTCACTGCGGTTGATCACGGACGAGCCGACCAGGTCTCCCGTCACGTTCAGTGCCGTGGCCCCCATGCCGACCAACGCATCGATTGCCGTCAATAGCGCCACGGTTTCAATGGGCAGGCCCACTTGAGCAAATACCGTCGCGATCATGATGATACCCGCCCCGGGCACACCCGCCGTCCCGACGGTCACTAGCGTGCCGATCAGCACGATCTGGGCCATGCTCATGAAATCGAGCGGGGCACCAATGACGTTGGCGGCAAACACCGCCGAAATGGCAATACGAATTGCCGCGCCATCCATGTTGAGCGTTGCCCCAAGCGGCAAGCTGAAGCCATAGATGCTTTTCGGGATGCCCATGCGTTGGGCTGCATTGATGGTCAAGGGTAGCGTGCCTGCACTGCTTTGCGTCGCAAAAGCAGTCGCCATGGGCGTGCGCGCCTCACGAAAGAAGGTGCGTAACTTCACTCCGAACAGCATCATGATCAGGCAATAAATCAGCAGCTGTACCCCCAAGGCGATATAGAGCACCATCACCATATCCCCCAGCGATACCAGGGTTGCCATTCCCTGCTGGCTGACCGTCTTGGCGACAATGGCAAAGACCCCTATCGGTACGAAATGCAGCACGCCAGCCATGACCTTGAGGGTGACTTCGTTCAGCCCTTCGATCACCTGATAAAGCTGTTCTCCCAGCGCATGCTGCTGCTCGGATTGGCGCAACTTCAGCAGGGCAATGCCAAAGACCAAGGCGGTAAAAATGATGCCCAGCATGTTCAGCTCGGCAAAGGCCGTCACGATATTTCTGGGCACGATGTTCAGCAAAGCATCGACCACGCCTGGGCTCTCGGGAACCGAAAAGCTCGCACTATCATTCAGCGTCATGCCGCTGCCAGGACTGAACAGCGTCGCCACGCTCAAGCCCACCATGATCGCCAAGGCGGAGGACCCCAAATAGTAGAAGAACACCTTGCCCCCTACCCGACCGGCGCTCCCCTCACGCGATTGATTCACTCCCACCATGAGCGTGAACAGCACGATGGGCACGATGAGAAAGGTCAACAGACGCAGCAGCAAATCCCCGACCGGGCCTAGCCATGTGGCGACCCACTCGCCGCCCACCAGGCCGACCAGCACGCCCAGAACCAGCGCAATGGTCACGCGTAAAATAAGCGACGCCTGAAGATAGCGCTTCCATAGATATTTCATTGAGTGCCCTGTTGGTGTAAATGGTTGATGTAAATAGTTGGTGTGAATCGTGGGTATGAATCAGTGATAGGAATCAGCGGTCTACATCGTGCGTCGCAACATCATGACGTGGCCTAGCTTAGCATGGCGCATGGGGCCCATTTTACAACGCGCATGAAGGCCCCGTTCTCCACCACCCTAGTCACGCCACAGGTTTTCTCTTCGATTGCCGGAGCTCCCATGAACAGCATCAACCCCAACAAGCTACACCACAGCAAATGGACCGCGGTCACGCCTCGCAACAAGGAAAAACATTTCATCGTGACCCAGCTGCTGCGCGACGAGGAAGAGCAGGTCGTCGATGTCGTGCTGGAAGCCGTGCATTCCCACCGTGAAACCACGCTGCCCTGGCAGGCGCTCAAGGATGACCAGACGTGGAAAATGGGCTGGAAATAGCGCTTCCCATGGCAAGACTCAAAAAATAATCACGAAAGGCTTTGACCCGGCAGCGCAAGCATGACACTGTAGCGTCAGTTGGTTAGTAAGCAAGCAGCATGGTTTCAGTTGCGTACGATCTTTTTCGTTAGCCTGAATATTGTATTCCTTGTTTCACCCGCTACTTCATCTGGGTCATACCAGGAATTTTATTAAGGCGCATCAGCGCAAAGGATCTACACAATGGCAACTGGCACAGTTAAATGGTTTAACGACACCAAAGGCTTCGGTTTCATCGCTCCTTCTGACGGTGGCGACGATCTGTTTGCACACTTCTCCGAAATCCAGTCTGACGGCTTCAAAACCCTGCAAGAAGGCGCTAACGTCTCTTTCGACGTTACCCAGGGTAAAAAAGGCCTGCAGGCTTCTAACATCAAGCAAATCTCCTAAGTCTTCGGACTTGAGCATTTGCTGGAACCCACGCCTCGTGTGATGGGTTCCACCAGAAAGGCCCGCTTCGGCGGGCCTTTTTGCGTTTGAGCGTCATCTGCAAACTACACTCGCTCCCAGACGATGAGTCGTGCATCCACGGTCAACGACAGCGCCTCCAGATTCGCCGCTCGCTCGCGGCCTTCGGCACTGGCGCGGTAAAGGTGAGGCGTCATGGCCAGCAAATCGCCAATCGACTCGGCCCCCTTCAAAGTGACCACATAGCGCAGCTCATGCGCTGAATGCGCCACAAAGCCTGCGGACACCTCGGGAGACTTTTCACGGGCGGGCTTCAGGGTCGGGTAGATGACCTCACGCAGCTCTCGCAAATGCTCAGGCCCCGCTTCCACCTGCAGCAGCTGCCCACCCGGCTTGAGTACCCGCGCAAACTCCGCATGCACCGGAAAGCCGAACAGGCACAGCACGCTGTCCAGCGTGGCCGACTGTACCGGCAGCTGCGCATTGCTGCCCACCACCCAACGGCACGTCTCGGCCCCCTGCCTGGCAGCCGCCAGCACCGCCCACTTGGAAATATCCAACCCCATCAGCGCCAGCGACTGTTCGGCAGGCCATCGCCCCGCCAGTTCACGCAGGTAGTACCCCTCGCCACACCCCGCATCCAGGCAGTGATACGCCTCCTGCCCATGGGCATGGCGCTGGAGGATCTCGCTCACCGACTCGGCAATCGGCCGATAATGCCCCGCCGCCAAAAAACGCTGGCGGGCAGCCACCATGGGCTTGCTATCGCCAGGGTCCGTCGAGCGCTTCTGCTGCACCGGCAGCAGGTTCACATAGCCCTGTCTGGCCACATCGAAAGCGTGGCGGGCGGCACATCGCCACGTATTGCCTTCCAGATAGAGCGGTTCGCCATCGAGCGGGCAGGTCAGAGGCTGAAAGGGAGTTATGCTCATTGCTGCATCATGGCAGCCACCGAAAGAAGGCAAAATATAGTGCCCCATAGATTTAGCGCGTCACCAGGACAATGCCAATTAGAATAACGCCGCCGCCCATCATGAAATTAGGGCTTAACGGCTCGTTGAGTAGTAGGGTACCAAAAAGCACTCCAAAAAGCGGACCCAGAAAAGAGAACACCCCCAGCTGTGATGCACGATATCGACGTAACAAGGTAAACCACAGCATCAAAGCAGCAAACGAGATCACCAATGATTGAAAACCAAGACTGGCCATGGCTAGCCCTGTGAACTTGGCGCTGAATAGCTGACCAGATATAGCGGCCACAGGTAATAGCAACAGCGCTGTGACACTGAGCTGATAGCTCAATGTCAGCTCTGCAGGGGCCTCAGAAAGAGAAGTCTTACGAATGATGACCGTCGTTGCCGCCCAGGAAAGCCCGGCCAGTAACCCCAGTGAATCGCCGATCAGAATATCGACGCTGTAAGCACCGCTTGGAGCCATGGCAATCACCATGCCCAAAAACGCTAACCCTACTCCCCACCATTGACGAAGCGACAGCTGCTCACCAGGCACCCAAAGATGCAATCCAAGCGCTGCGAAAATGGGAGCCGTATACAGGAAGACCGACATATGGGATGCCAGGGTATAAGTAAGCCCCCAAGCCACAAAAGAAAACTCTGCTGCAAAACCCATCCCTACGAGTAAACCAGGCACCCAATGGCGCTTTACCGTCTTCCAGCGCAAGCCACGCCAATAAGCCAGCAACCCTACCAAGCAGCCAGCGATAGCAGAGCGTAAGGCAACCTGAGCTAGAGGTGAGATATCATCAGCCACTCCCTTGATGGCCACTTGCTGAAACCCTAATACAATACAAAAAATCAACATCAGCGATGCCGCGGTCATGTCGACTGATTTTCGTTGCGAGCCTGCTTCCTGCCAGCAAGCCTGGCTCCTCATGGCTATCTTTTGGTGGTTCACAATAAGCTCCTATAACATCAAGATGCTCATTGCAGCAGGAAGCCAAACCATACACAAACGATTACTTTTCGCGCCCAGGCTTAGGAAAACTCACGCCATGAGAATCGGAAAATTGCCACTGAATGCACTACGTGCCTTTGCCGAGGCCGCAAAAGCAAACAGTTTTAAAGCGGCAGCGCAACGCCTCGGGGTGACCCCTGGCGCAGTGAGTCGCCAGGTCAAACAATTAGAAGATCACTTGGGTGTCATGCTATTCGAGCGATATGCCCATGGGGTACGTACAACCGAGGCAGGCCAAGCTCTCGCGGAAGACGTTCTTGCGGGTTTATCACGTATCGCTAACGGAGTTCAGCATGTCACCGAGCGCTCCCAAGGAGCGTTCCGCTTATTGCTCAGCGCACCGCCTTCCTTCTTGCAACTTTGGCTACTGCCTCGTTTGCCACGCTTTGAAGCTCGTGAGCAGCAAATCGAAATCTCGTTGGATGCCGAGGCACGTTTGACGCCTCCCATGTGGATGACCAACAGCGCTCGCATCTCGTTACGCTATGGCAAAGGGCCTTGGCCTGGTGTTGTTAGCCAACACCTTTTCGAAGATATCCTGTTCCCTGTGTGCTCACCGAATCTGTTAACGCACTCAGGCATCACGACACCTGGCGATCTGTTGAAACAGACATTACTTACCGTCCATTGGGACCACCACCAGAAATACGCCATTCCTGGCTGGCACGAATGGTTTCAACGCGCGGGGGTAGAAGTCATGAACCCTCCTCGTCAACGCCAATATTCGCTTTATAGTTTGGCACTCGACCAAGCCATGGCGGGACAGGGTCTCGTCCTGGCCAGCTACCCGCTTGTCGCCGAACGCCTTGCCAGCGGTGTGCTGGTTCGTCCCTTTGCAGATGACTTCTCTCTCGCGTCGCCCTTCACCTACGAGCTGATACTGCCCACTGAGGGCGAAACACCACCAGCAGTGGCATGCTTCGTCGAATGGCTAGCGCGTGAAGCGTCTCATTTTCGCGGCACCCCCTCATGACTTCGACTAGCTTAATGTTATTCGTCATGAGCCCCCTGGCTGCCAGCTAGAATGATGAAAAACATTGTGAAACGCCCCTAAAGACCCTATATAAGTCGACCTACGCGCTTACATTTGCAACAACCCAGTTGTTGCGAAAAGATCGTTGCAAAAGTGCCTTAACTTCCGACCACCTTGGTGAGACACCATGCAAGCATTGCTGCGCAGCGCGGGCGCCTGGCCCTACCTGATGGCCATTTTCCTCAATGCGTTTGTGGATCTAGGGCACAAGATCGTTATCCAGAACACGATTTTCAAAAGCTACGACGGTACGCAACAGGTGGTGCTGACGGCGCTGGTGAATGGCCTGATTCTGCTGCCGTTCATTCTGCTGTTCAGCCCTGCGGGCCATCTTTCCGACCGGATCCCCCGCGTCAGCGTGCTGCGCGTCTCGGCCTGGGCGGCCGTGGCGGTGTCGCTCGGTATCACGGCGGCTTACTACCAGGGCTGGTTCTGGCTGGCGTTTGCCATGACGCTGCTGCTGGCCATTCAGTCGGCCTTCTACTCCCCTGCCAAGTACGGGTTGGTGAAAGGGCTGTTTGGCAAGCCACGTTTGGCAGAGGCCAATGGGCTGGTGCAAGCCGTCACCATCGCCGCGATACTGGCAGGCACCGTGGCCTTTACCGCGCTGTTCGAATACTGGGTGCCTGCGGGCGGCGGCTCCCCTGCCGAACTGCTGCGCCACATTGCCCCGTTGGGTTGGCTGCTGGTCCTCAACAGCGGCCTGCAGGTGGTCGCTCTGTACCGCTTGCCGCTGGACCCACCGCGCCCCGCGCCCACCCCCTTGACCTGGGCGCGCTACCGCAGCGGCACCGCCCTCAGGGAAAACCTGCGACTGATTGCCCAGCAGCCCGTACTGCGGTTGTCGATCATCGGCCTGGCCACGTTCTGGTCGGTGGGCCAGGTGCTGCTGGCCGCCTTTCCGTCCTATGCCAAGGATGCGCTTTCCATCGATAACACGCTGGTGCTGCAAACCATCCTGGCCGCCAGCGGGATCGGGATTGCGCTGGGGTCGCTGCTGGCCAGCTCGCTGTCCCGCAACCGCATCGAAACCGGGCTGATTCCGGTGGGAGCCGTTGGGGTCGCCATCGGCCTGTGGTGCCTGCCCCTGTTCACGACGCCCACCAGCCAGGCGTTGAACTTCGTGTTCATCGGCATCATGGGCGGGCTGTTCATCGTGCCGCTGAACGCACTGATTCAGTTCCATGCGGCCGACCACCAGTTGGGCACCGTGATGGCCGCCAATAATTGGATCCAGAACCTGGCCATGCTGGGCTTTCTGGCGCTCACCGCGCTGTTCGCTCTGGCAGGGGTCGATAGCCACTATCTGCTGCTGTTGATTGCCAGCGTTGCCATGGCGGGCGGCGCTTACACTATCTTGAAGCTGCCGCAGAGCCTGGTGCGCTTCGTATTGGGATTTCTGCTCACCCGCCGCTATCGGGTTGAAGTGCATGGCCTGGAGAACCTGCCTGCCCAGGGGGGCGTACTGCTGCTGGGCAACCATATCAGCTGGATCGACTGGGCCATGGTGCAGATTGCCAGCCCACGCCCCGTGCGCTTCGTGATGCTGCGCTCCATTTATCAACGCTGGTACCTGCGCTGGTTTTTCAAGGCCCTGGGCTGCATCCCCATCGAACGCGGCGAGCAGGCCGACATTGCGCTGGCCAAAGTGGCCAACATGCTCAATGCAGGCGAGGTCGTGTGCCTGTTTCCAGAGGGTGCCATCAGCTATAACGGCCAACTGGGCGAGCTGCGCCGAGGCTACGAGCGCGCCTGCCAGCAGGCCGACCCGAGTGTGTGCATCGTGCCCTTCTATCTGCGTGGGCTGTGGGGCAGTCAGTTCTCCCGCTCCTCCAGCAAGCTGAAGGAGCTGCGCAACGCGCCGCTGCACCGCGCCGTGGTGGTTGCCTTTGGCAAGCCGCTGCCGAAAGACACCTCCGCCGATGTGCTCAAGCGGCGCATTTTCGAACAGGCTACCCACTCCTGGCTGCATGCCATGGATACCTTGCCCAGCCTGCCCTGCGCCTGGATCAAAAGCGTCAAACGCCGCCCCGGCGCGCCTGCCGTGGCAGATACGTTGGGTGGCGCATTGAGTGCCGGCCAGGCGCTCACTGGCAGCCTGTTGATCGCCAAACGTCTGATGCGCCACAGCGCCCAGGAGCCCGTCGTCGGGGTGTTGCTGCCCACCAGCTCGGCGGGAGTATTGGCCAATATGGCGACGCTGTTGGCGGGTAAAACGCTGGTCAACCTGAACTATACGGCCAGCCAGGAGGCCCTGGCCTTTGCACTTCAGCAGGCAGAGGTACGCACGCTGCTCACCTCCCGGCGGTTTGTCACCAGGCTGGAGCAGCGCGGCTTCGACGTCACACCGCTGTTGGCCAGCCTTCGCGTTCTTTACCTGGAAGACCTGCAGGCCAGCATGACGCGCCGAGAGCGGCTGATGACCTGGCTAGCCGTTCGCTGCCTCCCCGGTTGGCTGCTGCAAACGCTCTTCTGCCGCGCACAGGATGCCCGCGCCACGGCGGCCATCCTGTTCTCCAGCGGCAGCGAAGGGATGCCCAAGGGGGTCATGCTCAGCCACCGCAACCTGATGGCCAATATCAAGCAAACCTCCGACGTACTGAACACCCAGCACGACGATGTGGTGATGGCCTCGCTGCCGACATTTCATGCGTTTGGGTTCACGGTGACTCAGCTGCTGCCACTGGTGGAAGGGCTGCCCCTGGTCTGCCACGCCGACCCGACCGACGTATCCGGGGTTGCCAAGGCCGTCAGCCAACACCAGGCCACCATCATGTTCGGCACCTCCAGCCTGCTGCGGCTGTTCAGCCGTCACCCCAAAGTGCAAGCCGAGCAGTTGCACAGCCTGCGCATCGTGGTCGCCGGTGCCGAGAAGCTGGATGAGCGCGTGCGAGAAGGCTTCATGGCCAAGTTCGGCATGCCCATTTATGAAGGTTACGGGGCCACCGAAACCGCTCCGGTGGTCTCGGTCAACTTGCCCGACACGCTGGGCTCCCGTTCGCAGCCGCTGCAAAAGGGGCATCAGCCGGGCACGGTGGGCATGCCGCTGCCGGGCACCAGCGTAAAAGTGGTCGATCCGGAAAGCCTGAATGAACTGCCCACCGGGCAAGCCGGTATGGTGATCGTCAGTGGCCCTCAGGTCATGCAGGGCTACCTCCATGACCCCGAACGCACTGCCTCGGCGCTCAAGACGCTGGATGGGCAACGGTGGTACGTCACGGGTGATAAAGGATACATGGACGAAGACGGCTTCTTGACCCTCATCGACCGCTACACGCGCTTTGCCAAGATCGCCGGAGAGATGGTCAGCCTGACCGCCGTGGAAAACGCCGTCCGCGCAGCCCTCGAAGAGGCCGACACCCCCTTGATGGCGGTCAGCCTACCCGACTCACGCAAAGGCGAGCGGCTGATACTGCTATCGGAAACACCCCTGGATCGCCAGGCAACCGCCTCGGCCATGCGCAGCCAAGGCACCCCCAACCTGATGATTCCAGACCACTGGCTCACGACGGCTGCCCTGCCCCGCCTCGGCTCCGGCAAAGCCGACTTCGCGAGCGCCAAGCGGTTGGCCAAGGAGCAGCTGGATATGGCCAACACCTAATGCCAAGGAATGCATGCCTCGACTTCGATCATCACTTACCAGGTTGCGTGGTATGCAGGTGCAACGCATGGGCAAAGAAGCCAAGCACCTTCTGATAGTGGAGATTTTGCCCTTCACTACCTGGAATGTGGTCCTCGCCAGCGTAGTAATGAACCTCCGGTTCGCGACCATGGTGACGCAAGCGCTGCTCAAGGCGTTTTGTCATCTCTACCGACCACATTTGATCATCGGTTCCGTGAGAAATGAACAGCGGGCCTGGATAACGTTCGATCTCGATAGGCGTTGTGGGCAGTAGACCATCATGACGCCCACGCCATTGCCAGGCTCGCTGACGGGCGTCCCAGGCTTGCCAACCTGGGTCGCCTGCATCCCGAAAACTTCGCGCATCGAAGGCGCCGCACACTACATCGGGTGGGCTATGCACGGCGATGGCGTCAGGCAAGCCAGGCATTGCCTCACGTGCCATCAGGGTACCCAGCAGTAGGGCTTGCTCGGCACCGCGAGAAACGCCGTAGAGGCCGACCCAGTCAGCCGCATAACCAGAAGCGCGTAACGCTAGCAGCGCTTCAGCGCTGCGCTCCAAGGGATAATCAATGATGTGCCCCGCATTCCAGACGTTGCCACCCTGTGAATAACCCAATGGAAACGCCAGGTATCCATGTGCAGCCAACAGCATCGCATCTCGATGGCTCCATCCCGACCAGGCCCCTTCCGAACCATGCAGCAGCATCACGGCAGGAAACGGCCCTTCACCGGCAGGGCCATAGGTCACGCCCCAACCAGGCAGCATCCGTTGCACGATATTGAGTGTCATCTCGCTAATCTGTCTCCGTCATGTTCATGATATCGGCCCGCATATCTGGGCAAATGCGCCCCTAGTCGGGTGCGCTGTTGCCTGAGGTTTCTGCGCTGCCTTCGCTGCTGGCGTCTCCGCGGTTGTCGCTGCTGCCTTCACCGGGCCCGCGGGGGGTGCGTTCATGGGTTTCCTGGCGGGCGCTCGACGTGGTTCCCGAGCGCTGGCCGTGGCCCTTGGCCACGTCGTGGTGGCTGATGACCATGACCTCGCGGGGCCACCATTCGGGGTGCTCATCGCGGATGTAGGCCATGAGCTGCTCGCGGATGTTCATTTCGGCGGTCCAGCCCGATAGCGGGTCGGAGGTCATCAGGTAGCAGGTGACGGTCTGCGCATGTGCCGTTTGGCCTGTGACGTAGCACAGCAGCTTGTGGTGCTCGACCACGGACTCTTCGGCCTCGGCAAACTCGATAAACTTTTCACGAATTTTGGAGATGTCGGCACTCAAGTGCAGCGTCAGCTCCAGAAAGCGATACATCTTGGCACTTTTGACCGACAGGTTCTCGAAAGGCTTCGAGATGAAGTAGGTCACCGGCACGATCAAGCGACGCTCATCCCAGGAGCGCAGGCGGATGAAGGTATAGAAGATACCCTCTACGTAGCACCATTGGCCCTCGAAGATCACCAGGTCACCGATGCGCACCGGCTTGGCCAGCGAAAGCTGAAAAGAGGAGAGAATGTTGCCCAGCACTGCCTGGCCCGCAATGCCCACCAGCACGGCCAGCACGCTGGCCGAGGCCAACAGCGAAAGGCCCAGGGATTCGAACAGCTTGATCTGCCCCAGCACGTACACCGATACCGACACCACCGTGACCAGAATGATGCCACGCCGCAAGGCGTACAGGCTGGTCAGCAGACGGCGCTTGTCGCGGGGTTTGGTATCGTCGATTTCCCCCACCAGGCGACGCGTCATGCGCAGCATGATGGTATCCACCAGGCGTAGCGCGATGGTGCCCGCGCCCCAGGCCATCACGGCAATCAGCAATACCCGGAAGGTGGTAGTGGCCACGGCGGAAAACGACACCACGTAATCCAGCAGTGCCTGAGTGAACAGCGCCATCACGATCAGCGCAACGGGCACCCCGATCTGGTCGGCGAAGATGGTCGACACACCGGAGGGCAACAGGCGCGCCACGAGCCTCACGGCATAGTAGGCCACGACGCCCACTCCGCTCACCGTCAGCAAAAACAGCGGAATGGCCAGCCACTCCCATACCTTCAGCATGCCGAACGAGGTCTTGAACCGCTCGGGGATATACTGCTCGATCACCGAAGGCCCGTACTCTTCATACAGCTCGGGAATCGCTGACACGCTCTCCGGCATCACCAGCCACACGGGGTCTTCATCGGGGATGCGGTAACGGCCCAGGCGCACATCGTACGCATCGCCATTGATCTGCAACGAGGCCAGCTCGATATTACGTCGGGGTTGGCCGGTCATCGGGTTCTGGCCGGACGGGTCTTCAATGGCCGCATCCTGACGCCCGGACAAGTTGGAGGCGTTGAGCCACTCGCCGCGCCGCAATACTTCGGCCAGCTGCTCGGCCAGTTCGGCCCCCCGGCCAGGCTGCTCACCCGAGTCGATATCCGCCAGGTTGAGCAGATGCGCGGCGGCCGCGTAGTCCCCCTCCTCGGTGAGCGTCAGGAAGCTGCGAATCGCCTCCCTGGGCGATAGCCGCTTGACCTCTTCCGGCGCTTCGCCCAGTCCGGCATTCAGCGTGTCTGCGGTGAACCAGCGCTCATCTTCGCTTTCGTCGCCCTGGCTCTGCGCCAGGCCCATGTGCGAGAAACATAGCCCTACCAGCAGTACTAGCCAGTATCGCCATCCGTGTGCTTTCGTCATTCTCGCCTCTATCCGTGCTTATGATTGGACCAAGTACAGACCACGATAGCCCGTGAGGCAAGTTACACCCCGGCGGGCTGGTCACGGAGCCAACTCTCCCAGGCGCTGCAACGCCTCATCATAAAGCCCCGTCAGCAGCAGCGCCCCTTGGGCATTTACCCGGAACTGGCCATAGCGCGCCGCTTCGTAGCGCTCGGCATGTCCCTCCTGAAAGAAGAAGGCGTCGGTGGCAAAGCGCACCTGCCCATGGCGCAGGCGAAACGCCAGGCGGCGCTCGTCACTGGCCAAGGGTGAGCCATCGTCCAGGCGCTGAAAACGAGCGACCTGTGCATCGTCCAGACGCACCACGACCTCGCCATTCAGGGCGTCAGGAAGGGCCTGGGAGTGATCCTCGTAAAGCGCCTGCCGCAACCGCTGGGCCAGCGCAAAGTCGAGCGCCATGTAATCGCCCTGCATCAAGGAACGCGGGTCCACCGGTGCCAGCGCCAGGTAGACGATTTCGCCTTCGGCCAGGTGGCGCTCCTTCTGCCAGATGGCAACATTGACGGCCGCCAGCACCAGCAGCGTGGAGAGCACCAGCGCCCAGCGGAAGCGGCTGGCACGGGCACGGCGCTCCTGCAGTCTGGAGTCAGCCTCGTGTGCGCGCCTCGCCAGCAGTCCACGCGCCCTCAACGCCGCTATTCCCAGCAATAGCAGCAGCCCGGATTTGGCCAGTAGCGACAGGTCCAGCCAGTAGTAATAGTGCCCCAGTGCCATCAGCCACAGCACCACGCCTGCGCCCAACACCAGCCGCTGACCCAGAGCGTATCCGAGCAACAGCAGCGCCAGCCCGGCGCTCAGCCCCGGCACGTAGAAGGCCACCCCAGCCGTGACCAACACGGCGGCATAGGCAAGCCTGCGTGAAGCGGGGGGCACGGCACACGCGGTGAGCGCACGATGTACCACCCACAGCAGGGCGCCCCCTGCCAGCAGGGTCGTGACACCGCGCACCAGCCCTGGCCAACGGGGCGCCGTACCCAGCAGGCTATCCAGCCCGCTGGGCGCCAGGGCGTATAGCACGCCTTGCACGGCCAGCAGGCCCATCAGCAAGCCCAGCCCCCAGGCGTGCATCGCCTCCGGGTGGCCACGCCCACACGAATACCCATGCCAAACGCTGACCACCGCCAACAGGATCAGGCCGCTGGCGGCAGCCCCCATACCGTGGAGTGCCAGAGCCATATAGAGCGCTATGCAGGCCAGCAACGTCGCCACGAAACGGTGCAACGCGCTGGGCATCACCACGGCCAGGCCGACCTGCAGCATCCACAGCAGCCAGACGCTCTTCCAGATACCGTTCCAGACACCGTTCCAACCACTGTTCCAACCACCCTCCGAGCCAGCTCCCCAACTACTCGCCAGCAACGCCCACGCCACCAGAAACTGCCCTGTCAGGCTGAAGACCAGCGCCAGATGCGTCATCACATCGTGCGAGCGCATTTTCCGTAGCACGATAAAGCCAAGCCCAAGGCAGCCCAGCCCCATCATCAGCGTCAGGGGGCCGCTGTCGATGACGGCCACCAACAGCGTTGCCACGAACCCCAGCAAACACAGCGCGGCCAGCCACCCGGCCACGGCCTGTACACCTCTCAGCAGCCATGGCAGCGGGCCTTCTCCCGCCATGCGCTTCAACCAAGCCACACTCGACATGCCCATCGCGGTGACGGCAATGGCCATCATCAGCAGGCCAATCGCGTAGCCGTCACTCGACAGCCAATAACGTGCCATCAGCCACAGGACCAGCACCATCACCGACAGGCACCCTCCCGCCAGCATGAACAACTCCAGGCGAAGGTAGCGATATACCCCGTACAGCAGCGCCAGCCAGGTGCCATATACGGCCACAGGCAGATAAGCGTGGGTCAACGCGCCCGACAGCCAGTGCATCATCAGCAGGGTCACCGGCACCCCGCTGCCCAACGCCAGCACGCGCAGCGCCCAGCCCGCTGGCCAGCCCCGCCGCTGCACGCCCCACTCCCAACCGGCCAGCGCCACGCTATTGACCACCGCCAGTCCCCACAGGCCCGCCACCTGAGGCCATCCCAACGCCCCCCATAACCCCCAAACGCTGGCATAGAGCCAGACGGCCATGTTCACCAGCCCCCACCACAGCAGCCACAGCCCGCTCAGGCGGGCCATGACGACCCAGGGCAGGGCCAATACCGCCCAACCCGCAAACAGTTGCCACGGGTCTGCCCCGGTCTGATACACCTGCCCGATCAGCGCCAGCAGCGCACCCACCACGCACACCGCCATGCATAGCGCCAACTGCCTGCCCCTGGGCCGCCGGGCCTGCCACAGCGCCATGCCCACGGCCAGCAACAGCACGGCTTGCAGCAAGCCCAGCCGCGCCCAGCGTCCCATGCCGACCCAGTGGTAGGCCACGAAAAACAGCAGCGCACCGGCAAGGGCCAGGCAAGCCAGCCAAGGCAGCAGCCGCATGAACAGCTGGTGCCAGTCCGCGCTCGTTGGGTAGCTCAGGGGGTTCTGCTCATCAACTCTTGAAGGCATACGCATGGAGTCCACAGGGGCCAAGGCCTTGGCCAGTAAGACATGACGCCTGACAGCGCCAAAGCGATATAAAGGTTATACACTGACAAAGAAGTGGAGAACTTCTCCTCTCCTCCATCGTCAAAGGTGACGCTCTTCCTGCATCTTGGACATGTTCTTCTACGCAGAGGCTCCCCCATGCTGATAAAAATTGCCAAGCCCAGTGATTTGAAAGAATCGGATGTCACCCCGGAATCCATCTATCTGTCGCGCCGACAATTCATGGGCGGCATGGCGGGGCTGGGAGCTGGGCTTGCGCTGTCGGGGCACGCCCGCGCCAATGCGGACTATTCGGATGTGCCAGCGGGCAGCGGCCCAGAGTGGCTGCAGCAAAAGATCGGCGATACCCAGTGGGGAGCCGTGACCCCCAGCGACCCCGACACAGACACTCTCACCCCCTTCGACGATGCCAGCGGCTATAACAACTTTTATGAGTTCGGCACCGGAAAAACCGACCCCGCCCGCCGGGCTGGCAGTTTAAAAACCGAGCCCTGGAGCGTGGTGGTCGATGGCGAAGTGAACAACGGCGGTCGCTTTGCGCTGGAAGACCTCGTCAGCCCTACCCGGTTCGAAGAGCGCATCTACCGCTTGCGCTGCGTGGAGGCGTGGTCGATGGTCATTCCCTGGCTGGGCATTCCGCTGGCCGACATCATCACCCGCGCCGAGCCCACCAGCAAAGCCAAGTACGTGCGCTTCGAAACCCTGGTGGACCCAGAGCAGATGCCTGGCCAGCGCTCGTCGTTTTCGCTGATCGACTGGCCTTACGTGGAGGGCCTGCGCATGGATGAAGCCATGCACCCGCTGACCCTGATGGCGCTGGGCATGTATGGCCGCGAGCTGCCCAACCAGAACGGCGCACCGCTGCGCCTGGTGGTGCCCTGGAAGTACGGGTTCAAGAGCATCAAGTCGATCGTGCGCATTTCGCTGGTCGAAGAGCAGCCGATGAACTCCTGGCAGCTGATTGCCCCCAATGAGTACGGCTTCTATGCCAACGTCAACCCGGAAGTGGATCACCCCCGCTGGAGCCAGGCCACCGAACGCCGCCTGCCCAACAGCCTGTTCAGCCCCAATACCATGGACACCCTGATGTTCAACGGCTACGCCGACGAAGTGGCCGAGCTGTATGCCGGCCTGGACTTGAGAGCCAACTACTGATGGCCACACCACGCACCTGGTGGCTATGGCGCGGCGGCGTGTTCCTGGCCGCGCTGGCCCCCCTGCTGTACTGGAGCGGTCAGGTGGCCAGCAACGCAGCAGGCCCGGAACCCGGGCGCTACCTGCTACTGAACCTGGGCATTGGCGCGCTTTGGCTATTGCTGATGACCCTGAGCCTGACCCCGCTGACCAAGCTCACCCGCTGGAAAGGCTTCAACCTGATCCGGCGGCAGTTGGGGCTGTGGACCCTCGCTTATGCGACCCTTCACCTGCTGAGCTATGCCCTGTTCATTCTGGGGCTGAACTGGGCCCTGCTGGGCAGTGAGCTGGTCAAGCGGCCCTACATCGTGGTGGGCATGATCGCCCTGCTGGGGCTGGCCGTGCTGGGAGCAACCTCCAACCGCTGGTCGATGCAGCGGCTGGGCAAACGCTGGAAGCCCCTTCACAAGTTTGCCTACGTCATCCTCGCCCTGGTACTGCTGCACTTCTTCTGGGTGGTACGCGCCGACCTGCGCGAATGGGCTGTGTATGCCGCCGTTTCCGCTCTGATCATGGCGACCCGCCTACCGCCGGTGGCACGCACGCTGCCCAAGCTGCGTGTTCGGTTCAGCCGCTCATGAGGTAATACCCCCCCACGTAGAAACAGGTTCATGTTCTGTTCATCGCATACGGTTATGCTGCGTGCTACCCACCGTATCCAGCATGGAGTCAACGACATGGCAGTCGACTATCGAAGCATGGCGCGGCGGATTCCTGCGCTGCTCCTTCTCTGCATGGCACACGGCGCTGCCGCAGAACAACCTCTTCGTGTGGAGCAGCTACAGCGCTGTGGCGACCTTCTGGCCACATCGCATCAGGAGTTTTGCCTGATCGTAAAAGGGCTCGACCATTCGGATTTCCAAGCCAAGCTGAACGGGGAGCCGATTCCCCAGCGCCAGCTTCGCTATGACGCGAACGAGGACGAGGGCGAGGTGCGTATCCGCCTGGAGGCGGATGAGGTGCAAAGCGGCCCGCTCTGGCTGGAACAAGACGACCAATCCAGCAACCCTGTCTGGGTCAGCCTCAAGGCCAGCCACGTCGTGGCGGCCACCGAGCAGGAGGTGGCCGAGAACATGGATGGCATCACCACCTACGTCGATCTGGTCAGTCTGATCATCGAAGAGAGCCACGAGGGTGCCGAAGAAGCTCAGCGGTTAGCGGAAAAGTATGGGGCCGAAGTGGTCGGGATGATCCCGCCTCTCAACACCTACCAGCTCCGGTTACCCGCCGACGACCTGGAAGCGCGCGATGCCCTGGTGCTGCGGCTTGGCAACGAAGTGAGCGTGGATGCCGTGGTCATCGAAGAGTCTGGCGCGGAAGAGAGCGTTGAGCGTGAAGCCGACGCGCCGCCCAGGGCGGACGACCAGGAGTGGGCGTCTAACCGCTTTCTGGATGCAGTGAACTTCTACCAGCGGCGCCTTGGCCAAGACAGTGATATCGACACACAGCCCATCCGCATTGGCGTCATCGAGCGCAACGTGGACTTCGATGCCCCCGACTTCGCCGACTACCTGGGCGACTGTCGCGCCGACACCCGCCGAACCTGCGTCTACGGCCGCGATGCCGCGACACCCGACGGCCATGGCACGACAGTGGCAGGCGTTCTAGCCGCAGCATGGAACGAAGGCGGCAACAGTGGCTTTCTGCGCGGGCTCGACGACGTTGGCCCAGGTTTCGACGTGATCGTGGAACGCAACTCCGATGCGGGCATCACGGCCAACATCGCCGCTTCGGTCAATCTGGTGGAGGACGGGGCGCGCGTGCTCAACTGGAGTTGGGGCATTCATCGGGTAGGTGCCATCGATATCAACGGCGACGTGGTCGATTCGCTGGTGCGCTCGGGCATCGCCATGAGCGGCTACGAAGAGCTGCTCGAAGAGTTTTTTCTCTGGCTACGCCGGGAACACCCGGAGGTGGTGGTCGTGAACTCTGCGGGCAACGCATCGTCGTTTTCCAGCCGCGACGAATATCGCCTGCCCTCTTCGTTCGTGACGGAGCAACTGTTCGTGGTCGGAGGACATGAGCGCAGCGACCAGGACGTCAGCGTAGAAGACCCTCGCTACGCCCAGAAACGCGATGCCTCGAATATCGACATGCGTGTGGACATCACGGCGGCGGCCTGCGTGCGCGGTTCAAGCCTGCAAGAAGACGAGCAAGGCCCCGCCCACTGCGGCACCTCTTACGCCACCCCGCTGGTGGCAGGCCTGGTGGCCGCCATGATGTCCATCGACCCTGCGCTGACGCCTGCACAGCTGCGTATGCTGATACGGCGCAGCGCCATGACCATCGGTGAGGAGTACGATTTCGAGCCGGTGGATGCCGACGACCTGACCGCCCCCATCTTGCCGTCCGAGCGCGCCAATGAACTCAATCATCCCGACGTGGGGCTTTCGGCCAGGCTGGATATGTACAAGGCTCTGGACCTGACGGTACAGAGCCTGGCACGGGAGCGCTGAAGGCCCCCTCGGCCATGCCGCGCTCCAGATACGGGCGGTAGATAAGCGCTCACCGCCCGTGTGCGATGGTGCCTAACCGAACACGCGACGCAGGTGGCGGCGATACTCAGCCTTGTCGCGCTCGACGTCCGGTGCCTTGATGACATCGTTGGCGATGAACGTGGGCTGGGCGGCCAGCCCGACGAACTCCTGGGATTTGTGGAACGCAAAGTAGACGCCATCGACCCCACGCCCTTCAAAGAAGTTGCCCGGCTCATCGAAGGCTTCGGCGGGGGCATTCCAGGTCAGCGACAGCATGTAGTGGCGGCCCTGCAGCAGCCCGCCGCTGCCGTACTGCTTGGAAGGGTCCTGACGCGAACGGCCATCGCTTGCGTACAGCGCGCCATGCCCCTCGGTAAAGACTTCATCGATATAGCGCTTGACCGTCCAGGGCGCGCCCATCCACCAGCCGGGCATCTGGTACACGATGGTGTCGGCCCACAGGTAGTGCTGTACTTCGGCAGCAGTCTCGTAGCCTTGCTCGATGACCGTCTCGCGCACTTCATGCCCCAGTTCCAGCAGGGTTTCCTTTGCAACGGCATGCAGCGTATTGTTGAGTTCACCACCAGAGTGGGCAAACACTTTACCGCCATTGATCAACAGTATCTTCATGGCTGACACCTCACTGTGTTGTCGATTGGCTCGCTTGATGTTTCACTGCGAGCCATTGAGTGGGCGATATTGTGCAGTGAACAATGCCTTGGAAACAGCGCTCACCCCGCAAGAGACTCTTGCACAAAAATCAACAATCACTTGCCACGACCAGGCCTGGTAGCCATGAAAAGTACTCTGGAAGAGCAGCAAGCCTTCATTACCGTCGTGGACTGTGGCTCGATCACCGCCGCTGCCGAGCAGTTGGATATGACGGTCTCCGGCGTCAGCCGCGCCCTGCATCGGCTGGAGCAGAAACTGGGCACCACGCTCCTGCGCCGCACCACCCGGCGGCTGGAGCTGACGGAGGAAGGCGATACCTTTCTGGCCCACTGCCGCAGCATCCTGGCCGCCGTGGAAGCGGCCGAAGAGGCCGTGCAAGATCGCCATCAGCAGCCCAGTGGGCGGCTGCGCATCAATGCCGCGCCCAGCTTCATGCAGTTCGTGGTGGTGCCGCTGATCGAGGAGTTTCGCGCCCGCTACCCGCAGATCACCCTGGAGCTGGATACCCATGACCGCTTTGTAGACCTGCTGGAACAGCGGGTCGACCTGGCCATTCGCATTGGCACGCTGGAAGATTCGTCGCTCCATGCGCGCCCCCTGGGCCACAGCGCCCTGCGCGTGCTGGCCAGCCCAGCCTACCTGGCGCGCCATGGCTCCCCCTCTCAGGTAGCGGAACTGGCCCAGCACACCCTGCTCGGCTTCAGCCAGCTGGACCACCTCAACCGCTGGCCGTTGAACGGCGCCAATGGCCAGCCGCTGCACATCGCGCCCACCCTGGCGGCATCCAGCGGCACCACCCTGCTGGAGCTGGCAATCTCAGGCGTCGGTATCGTGTGCCTGGCCGATTTCATGACCCAGGCCCCACGCCAGCGTGGCACGCTGGTGGAAGTGTTGCCCGACCACACCACGCTGATCACACAGCCCATCCATGCCGTCTACTACCGGCAGGCCACGCTTTCCCATCGTACCCGGCTGTTCATGGAGTTTCTGGCCGAGCGACTGCCACCGCATTACGTCTAGCAGCGCGCTACGGGCCAACATCGCTTAATCCACACCGCTGCCCTAAGATGCAGAGATAGCACCCCACCCACACGAGGCTACCCATGACGGTTGCTGCGCTGAACGCCCCGCTCTTTGCCCCCCATGCCCACGGCGCCTGCTGCTGCGGTTCACCGCTACTGCAACAGTTTCACGAACGGGTAATGGCCGACGTGAGCCGTCGGCAGGTATTGGGGGGCACCGCAGCCGTCATG
The DNA here is from genome assembly GCF_007655045.1 of Halomonas sp. C22. Lineage (NCBI taxonomy): Bacteria > Pseudomonadati > Pseudomonadota > Gammaproteobacteria > Oceanospirillales > Halomonadaceae > Halomonas > Halomonas sp. C22. Next base: position 356,184 of record NZ_VBVC01000003.1, read on the forward strand.
GCCATGTTCGCCGGTCTGCAACTGCCGTCGCTGGCCAGCGCCCAGCCGCGCACCGCGAATGGCCCGCTGCTATTGACCCATCTACAGCTGTTCGATGGTAGCGGCAGCGCGCTGCAACGGGACGTGGCCGTACGAGTCGAAGAGGGCCGCATTCGCGCCATTCTGCCCGCAGATGCCGCCGCTGAAGGGGCCGAAGTCATCGATTGTGGAGGACGCACGCTGATGCCTGGGCTCATCGACGCCCATTGGCACACCACGCTGGCCGCCATCACCCAAACCACCGCCATGACCGCCGATGTGGGCTACCTTCACCTGGTGGCAGCTCAGGAGGCCCGGCGCACGCTGATGCGTGGCGTGACATCGGTGCGCGACGTGGGCGGCCCCGCCTTTGCCCTCCAGCGCGCCATCGATGAAGGCATCGTCGATGGCCCCCGCATCTTTCCGGCAGGCGCCATGATTTCCCAGACCTCCGGACACGGCGACTTTCGCCTGCGTCACGAGGTGCCCAGAGGCAGCAACACACCGCTCAGCGAACAGGAACGCCAAGGCGTCGCGGCCATTGCCGATGGTGAAGACGAAGTCCTGCGACGCACCCGGGAGCAGCTCATGCTGGGCGCGTCGCAAATCAAGCTGATGGCGGGCGGCGGCGTGGCTTCCCTCTACGACCCACTCGACAGCACCCAGTTTACCGAACGCGAATTGCGCGCCGCCGTGGAAGCCGCCGACGACTGGGGCACCTACGTGATGGTGCACGTCTACACCTCCAGAGGCATACAGCGAGCGCTGCGAGCCGGGGTGAAATCCATCGAACACGGCCAGCTGGCCGATGAAGAAGCCGCCCGCATGATGGCCGGTGAAGGTGCCTGGTGGAGCCTGCAGCCCTTTCTGCAAGACGAAGATGCCAACGTCTACCCAGACGCCGCCCGCCGAGAAGCCCAGCGGCAAGTCGCCGAAGGCACCGTCCGTGCCTACGAGCTGGCCCAGCGTTTCAACATCCACACCGCCTGGGGCACCGACATCCTGTTCAGCCCTCAGAATACGCCCAACCAATTGCGCCAGCTCGCCAAGCTCACGCGCTTCTACGACCCGCTTACCGTACTGGCCATGGCCACCGGGCGTAACGGCGAACTGCTGGCTCTTTCCGGCCCACGCAACCCCTACCCCGGCACGCTCGGCAAAATCGAGCCCGGCGCCTGGGCAGACCTGCTGTTGGTCGACGGCGACCCCAGCCGCAACCTGGACTTCCTGAACGACCCCGAGCAGAACCTGCGCCTGATCATGAAAGGCGGGCGTATTTATAAAGACACCCGATAGCCCCAGCGCCAACACAAGCGCTAGAACGCCATGACTTCGACCACCCAATCGATGAATACGCGCAGTTTGGCGCTGACGTGTCGGTTGGGGGGAAAAGCGATGTACATCGGCATGGGCGCGATGTCCCAATCCTCGAACAGGCGCACCAGCTCGCCGCGCGCCAGATGCCCCTGAGCAATGTAATCAGGGAGGCAGACGACCCCCAGCCCCGCCACGCCCGCAGCCAAGCAGGCATTGCCATCATCGACCGAAACGATGTAGCGGCCTTGTACCTGAACACGCTGACCGTCCCGGTGCAGCACGCACGAAGAAGCGATTCCCGCACGCACCGACCGAAACCCCACAAGATAATGCGGAGGCGCCGACAACGCTTCAGGATGCGACGGAAAACCCGCTTTTGCCAGGTAACTGGGGGCTGCATAAACCCCCATCGTCAACTCGCCCACACGACGCGCCATCAAGGACAGATCGGTCAGCTCGCCGCCCCGCACCACGCAATCCACCCGCTCACCGATGATATCCACCATGCGGTCACTTACCCCCATCTCCAGTTGAATATCGGGGTATTTCGCGTGAAAGGCAGGCAACGCGGGTATCAGCATCATGCGTGCAAACGGGCTAGGCACATCGACCCGAAGCCGACCACGAGGGAGAACGGCGGCATTGGAAAGGCTGGTCTCGGCATCATCCAGCTCGGCCAACAGCTTGATGACGCGCTCGTAATAGGCCGCCCCGTCAGCCGTGACGTTCACTTTTCGCGTCGTTCTGTTGAGCAGCGTGACCCGCAGGCGCGCTTCGAGATACTGAACCTGCTGCGTCACGCTGGTTCGGCTGATCTGCAGTGTGTCAGCAGCCTTGGTAAAACTGCCGGTTTCCACCACGCGGGCAAACGCCTGCATGGCATCAAAGCGATCCATGGTTGTCCCCCTCCATGATTGTTTGGCCACAGCAAACAATGTTGATCATGATCCCGCGTTTATCCACACGCACGCCAGATTTACAGTGCTCCCACCATGAATCAAGGGTCGATCACGACCTACGAACAGCACTATTGGAGAGACTGATGGCTAAGCGTGATGTCGTTTTCCCGAACGGACGCCAGGATTTGTACGATCACAACGGCTACTCTGCGGCGGTACGCTCGGGTGATTTTCTGTTTGTCTCGGGCCAGGTAGGCAGCCGTGAAGATGGCTCACCGGAGCCAGACTTCGCCGCCCAGGTGCAGCTGGCCTTCGACAATCTGGCCAATGTCCTGAAAGCGGCCGGCGCCAGCTTCGAGGATATCGTCGACGTGACCAGCTTCCATACCGACCCCGAGGCCCAATTCGCTACCGTGATGGCAGCCAAGGCCCGCGCGTTCCCAGCAAAGCCCTACCCCAACTGGACGGCGGTCGGCGTCACATGGCTGGCAGGATTCGACTTTGAAATCAAGGTCATTGCAAGGCTGCCCACGACTTAGCCAATACACTTCAAATGATGCGTATCAAGTGAAGGGGCAACGAGGTGGCTCGGTGTAGTGTTGACTAGCGCCCCTTATATTTTGATAGCACAGAGCATCATGCTTCGGTGGCCGCTAGAAAATGACAGCAGGCCCCCAATGCGATAGCTCCACATTGACAGGTGTAAAATGATCGTTTTACACTGCAACCATGGATACCAAAACAAAGCTTGTTGCAGCAGCAGAAAGTCTTTTCGACCGCCACGGTTTTACCGCCACGGGAATGGACAAACTCACACGTGCCGCTAGCATGTCGAGCCGTACGCTTTATAAGCATGCCGGTAGCAAAACGGCACTGATCACCGAGGTGCTTAAAGAGCGCCATCGACGCTTCCAACCCTGTCTGGAAGTGAAAAGTATCTCAGCTCTCTTCGATTCGCTGGAAGCATGGATCAAAACCGAGGGTAGCCGAGGGTGCCTTTTCCTACGAGCTCAAGGTGAAACGGGTGGTGACACTCCCGAAATTACCGCTGTAGTGCTGGCTCATAAAAAAGAGCTACATCAAAAAATTCAGGAAATTGTCGCCCTGGAGACGGGAACATATCACCCACCACTAGCCGCACAGATTCTCGTGCTATTCGAGGGCGCCTCGGCAGTTGCCGTCTATCAAGGTATTGAGGCTATAACATCAGCCAGGGCCGCAGCTTTGACCTTACTCCAGCAGGTACATCGATGAACTCAAGCCTACTCTTGGGAGCCACGGGCTTTGGCCTCATTGCCGTTTGCTATGGCTTTGCCCGTTTTGCCTTCGGGCTATTTCTGCCCCAAATTGATGCTGAACTCTCTCTATCACCTACCGTCAGTGGCTTAATTTCGGGTGGCTCATTTCTTGGCTACTGCATCGCGATCATGCTATCAGCGTATCTGACCGAGCGCGTTGGCGCCCGTAACGTGGCCGTTAGCGCAGCCCTTGTAGCGGCAGCGGGTATGGTCGGTGTTGCGTTTGCATCATCTTCAATCATGCTTGCCAGTGCAGTGATGTTGGCAGGCTCAAGTACTGGACTGGCATCCCCTCCCATGGCCGCAGCGGTATCTGCCATCGTCAATCCGGTGCGCCAAAGTGCGGTCAACACCATCATTAACGCTGGCACCAGCGCGGGCGTGGTGCTTTCAGGACCCATCGCGTTACTGCTGGGAGGTCAATGGCGGTTCGCCTTTTCAGTATTTGCAGTAGCTGCTTTCATCATGGCGATAGCGGCTGCCGTAAGCGTTCCCAGCAACACCAAAGCTGCCTCGACAACCTCTACCGGCTTACCGCCTTTGAACAGCGACATGGCTCGACTGATTCTGGCCGCTTTTTTGATGGGTGCATCCAGCACTGCGCTCTGGACGTTTGGCGGTCGGCTGGTTTCATATCAGCTCGGTTGGAGCACAACGGGCACAGGGCTGCTTTGGATTGCTATTGGGGTTGCCGGTATCGTCGGGGCAGGTGCAGGGGCGCTGGTGTCGCGTTTTGGACTCAACCACACGCACTGGTGTTTTCTGACCGCCTTGGCAGCAGGGATTATTTTAGTCGGCACCAGCGTTACCACCCCGCTCTTGGCACTTCTTGGCGGCATGCTCTTCGGGGCGGCTTATATCATGCTCACCGGCATCTATCTAATATGGGGTGTCTCTGCTCTGCCTGAGCGACCTGCCACCGGCCTAATGGTGGGGTTTTTAACCATTGCCATTGGCCAAACGACAGGAGCCCCCATATTTGGACTTCTGATGGATCAGCTAAATCTCGACTACGCTGTGGTCATTTTTGCCTGCCTCGCCTTTACTGCCGGATTGGCAAGGGCCGGAAAGCCAATCCGAGTAGCCCACTAAATGAGCGGTTGTCGCTCCAGTGAAACCCCTCTACCGATTGAGGGCGTGCCGAAATATTTGGCCACCATGCACGTTACCCTGGCAGCGTGTCACACAAAGCGTCACAACTTGCTTTGAGCAATTCAACAATTGGCTCCACTTTATCATTGGTTAACCGGGTAATTAATGCGGAGACAGAAATGGCACCACGCATTACACCATGCAGGTCAAGTACAGGCAGTGCGATAGCGGCGACATCAGGATCACGCTCTCCCTTGGAGAAAGCATACCCCTTAGCCCGAATGTCATCATAAAACTCACCCTCTTCGCCACTGAACGCCAACAAGACGCGTCCTGTTGCTCCGCGATTAATAGGTAACAGGGCCCCTTCCTCCAAGTGGTGCCGCGCAGGCTTTGGCGAGTTTAACCTGTATAGGCACATACGCTGGTTTCCTAATCTTATAAAAAAGGAAGCCGTTTCCTGCGTTTGTTCCACAAGGTGGGCTAATTGGGGTCGTATCAGATCTCCCATGTCTCCTGTATGCCGAAACAAATTTCCAAGCCTCCATAGGCTGGGACCTAACGCATAAGTACCATCGCTTTCACGCACCACGCGGGCAAACGCCTGCATGGCATCAAAGCGATCCACGGTTGTCTTCCCTCCATGATTGTTTGGCCACAGCAAACAATGTTGATCATGATCCCGCGTTTATCCACATGCACGCCAGATTTACAGTGCTCCCACCATGAACCAAGGGTCGATCACGACCTACGAACAGCACTATTGGAGAGATTGATGGCTAAGCGTGATGTCGTTTTCCCGAACGGACGCCAGGATTTGTACGATCACAACGGCTACTCTGCGGCGGTACGCTCGGGTGATTTTCTGTTTGTCTCGGGCCAGGTAGGCAGCCGTGAAGATGGCTCACCGGAGCCAGACTTCGCCGCCCAGGTGCAGCTGGCCTTCGACAATCTGGCCAATGTCCTGAAAGCGGCCGGTGCCAGCTTCGAGGACATCGTCGACGTGACCAGCTTCCATACCGACCCCGAGGCCCAATTCGCTACCGTGATGGCAGCCAAGGCCCGCGCGTTCCCAGCAAAGCCCTACCCCAACTGGACGGCGGTCGGCGTCACATGGCTGGC
>NZ_VBVC01000003.1:362028-580246 GCF_007655045.1 Halomonas sp. C22
AGGCCCAATTCGCTACCGTGATGGCAGCCAAGGCCCGCGCGTTCCCAGCAAAGCCCTACCCCAACTGGACGGCGGTCGGCGTCACATGGCTGGCGGGATTCGACTTTGAAATCAAGGTCATTGCAAGGCTGCCTGAGTAGGCACGCAGGGATGACATCGACAGGGCCATCAACCGCCAACCCTTTGAAAATGCTTGCTTCGCTTTGGGTATATGCAGGCTACTGACCTACACTGCTCAAGCAACACAGGAAGTCGTTGCTTGGCGGCTCAGCATGACACCCGCCAAGGATAGTCACTCGCTAGATCAGCATAAGGAGCATGCCGTGAAAGCTACCCATACACACACCTACCGACCGGGGCTCCCCCTCTTTCACTCAGTGTTGTTAGTGGGGTGCCTTCCGTTTTTTCTAGGGGCCACGCTCAGTAATTACGCCTACTACAGCAGCTATCAGGTTCAATGGACGACCCTTGCTTTCTGGCTCAACGCAGGCGGGTTGCTCTTTGCAGGCATTGCGCTACTCAGCGCCATGATCAGCTTTTTCCGTGCCCAGCCACGCAGCATGATGCTACTGGTCTACCCGGCGCTACTGCTGCTCACATGGATGCTCGGTTTTGTTAATGTCTTGATACATGCACGGGGAGCCTGGGGCATGATGCCGTTTGGTTTTGCACACTCATTGGTGGTCACCATTTTCGCAGGTACCGCCGTTTGGGTCGGATTTTCCCGTTTTGGCCACGGCGGCAAGCCATGAGCGAAGCGCTTGCCCCCAGAGTGCAGGTAGGCAAACACGACACCACTTGTCAGACCTGTTCTATTTCTCTGTCAGGTGGTCACGTTTCTGCTGAAACGCATCGCTGAATGCGGCCGCCAATATCCCTGTTGGCATGGCGATGATCCCAATGCCCGCCACCGCCGTTAAGCCCGCAAAAAATTTGCCCAGCGCCGTGACCGGTGTGACGTCCCCATAGCCCACCGTAGTGAGCGTGGCGATACTCCACCACAGCGCCCGAGGCACGCTGCCAAACGCTTCGGGCTGCGCGGCGGCCTCTACCAGATACAAGCAGCAAGACGAAAACAGCAGCAGCAAACCGGCCACGCCTGCACTGAGCCATAACTCATGGGAGCGCGACTTCAGCGCTGCCGCCAAGGCTGCCCACGCTTGGCTGAAGCGGCCCAGCCGGGCAAGTCGCAGCATTCGCGCCAAGCGTAGAAGGCGCAACAGGAAAGCGTTGTTGTGGACCATGAAGCCCAGAAAGTACGGCACGATGGCCAGTAAATCGACCAACGCCCAGAACGAGAACACATAGCGCACCCGCCCCGTCACTCCCCGATAGCGCGGGCCCTCCCCAACGGCATAAAGTCTCAACAGGTACTCGACCATAAACATGGCTACGAAGATCGCTTCCAGCGTCGAAAACAGCCTCGGTGACAGCGCTCGCAGCGTGGGTTCGGTTTCCAGGATCGCCGTGATCGATGCCAATAGAATCAACAAACAGATAATACGATTAGTGACCGACAAGCCCTGCTGAAGGCGAGCTTCAGGAGCTAACTGCCGATGTAGCGCGGCTCTGAATAAGGTCATGTGATAAAAGCGCTCAGCCAGTGAGGGGAAAGAGACGTCACTATAGCGCTAAAATCTGCCAAGCTGCTTACCCGCCAGTGGCTGCATGGCGGCAAAGCGATTAGCATCCTTTTTGGCCGAGCCGACTGACCACGAAGTAACTTATGAAAGACAACGTACGAAAGATAATGTACGAAAGACACTGTGTAGAGAGGGCCAACATCCTCTAAGGTGATGACACTCCATCGTTAAAAGGGATTGCGCAATGATCGAAACAAGGGAAGAACTCGACGCCATCAAGAAGTCCTGCCATGCCATGGTGACTCGCAGCGCGGGCCTCTCTGCAGGTACGGCGATGATTCCCGTGCCGGGGCTGGACATTGGCTCGGACGTGGCGATCCTGATGCGCATCATCCCCAAGATCAACAGCCAGTTTGGGCTAACGCCGGAGCAGATCGACCGTCTGGATACCGAAAGCAAGCTGTTCGTCATGACCGCCATCTCCAATACCGGCAGCAAGATGGCGGGCAGGTACATCACCAAAAACCTGATCGTGACCCTGCTTGGCAAGATGGGCATCAAAGTTGCCGCCAAAGGCACCAGCAAATTCGTCCCGCTGATTGGCAGCGCCGTGGCGGGCGGCATCAGTTTTACCGCCATGAAATACATGGGCAACAGCCACATCGAAGACTGCTACAAGGTCGCGTTGGCCGCCCTGGAAAACCGTCAAATCGAACCGATGGCCGACGCCGCCCCCGAGGCGCCAGCCGATGACACCCACCCGACCGAGACGCCGTAGCGTCGACCAACAAGGAAACACAATGCCTGCTTATGTCGTTTTGACCCGTGAACACACCCACAACAGCGAAGAAATGCAGCGCTACAGCGAAAAAGCCAAAGCCGCTCGGGAAGGCCACGACCCGCAGCCGCTGGCCTTCTACGGAGACTTCGAAGTGCTGGAAGGCAGCGCCATGGAAGGCGCCGTGATCCTGCGCTTCCCCGACATGGCCGCCGCCCGCGCCTGGTACGAAAGCCCCGCCTACCAGGAAGCCCGCCAACACCGCTTCCTGGGCGCCGATTACCGCGTCTTTTTGGTAGAAGGTATTGAAGAGGTGTGATGAGCAAACACTCTCCTGCTGTCATCAGCGGGGGAGTGTCATCAAAGGACAGCTGCTATAATGAGTTCAACAGAACGACTCAAGGAGCGCGATAATGGTTCGCAGGCCCCCCACAGATAAAGTCATCGTCTCTCGTGAGCGTATTGTGCGAGCCGTCGCCAGCTCGAGTGCGATCGAGACAGGCGAGCGTACAGAGGTGATTGAAAAACGCCTGATGTCTCGCCCAAGGCTTTTCAACAAGTTGACCTTATCTTCCTGAGGCGATGCCTTCGACGTTACTGCGCCGACAAAACATCACGAACCAAACGTTCGACAAATTGGTAGTCGCCCTCCAGACCAGCCTGAATCGCTTTGAAATAGTAATCCTTGTGCTCATTCCATAAGCTATAGTCCAGTGGTTGAGCCCCCGCCTTGACAGCCATCACATCCAACAGCAAACGTGAGATCCGGCCATTTCCCTCACGGAATGGATGAATCAGTATGAACTCGACATGCATTTCAGCAAGAAAGCTGACCAGTTGCTCGTCTCCCATCTCAGGTAACGTAGCAAAACGAGCGAGATACTGGTTCTCGAACGCTTGAGCCAACCTATGAATTTGCAGAGGCGATGCAAACCGAATATCGGGCTTAGACATATCAACGGTTCGGTATTGGCCCGCCCAATCGTAAACATTACCTAGCCAAGCTCTATGCCAATGGCGAATTCTTTTGAAATCAACCGTTTCTGGGAAAGTATCAAACACCTGTATGTAGAGCGCTGCAAGCAGCTCCGTCTCTGCAATATTCATATCTGCCGGATCATCAATACCAGCAAGATTCTTCAGCACCTTATCTTCTGATCCCGGCTGATACTCACTTTCACTACCAGAAACTTCATAACGACTCATAGGAATAGCCTTGCTTCACTGCGCATGCAGCCCCAATTGAGCACACGTTAGCAACCGATACACAACCAAGAGTACACGTTCCGCTGCGAGCGAACACCAAGCCTATGCAAACCAGCCCATCAGCTCAGCATTCTGTATCACCCCAGCAACAAGTCACCCTTGATGGGGATGAACTGGCTGGCGGCGTTGATCAGGGAGGCGGCTGTGAGCTGGGGCACGCCGTAGACTTCCACCCGTTTGCCGTGGGCCTCACGGATCTTCTGCGCCAACAGGTCGAAGTCGCCATCGCCGGAGACCAGCACCACCACATCCGCCTTCTCAGCGTACTCGATGGCATCGAGGGTGATGCCTACGTCCCAATCACCCTTGGCCGAACCATCCGCGCGCTGAATGAACGGCTTTAACCTGACCTCGAAGCCAATCGAACGGAGGATATTCTGGAACTCACGCTGCTTGGCATCGCCCTTGTCGATGGCATAGCAGCGGGCGGCCAGCACCTCCCGGTTCGCCGTTGCCTTGGCCCAGAAACGGCGGTAATCGAAGTGCCTGCCGTAGGCGTCGCGTACGGTGTAGTAAACGTTCTGAGTGTCTACGAAGATGGCAACGCGGGTCATGGAAAAAGCCTAGGCTGAGAGTGTGCCTCCATGGTACGCGACAAATGATTCCCCTTACGTTGCAAGGACGCACATCACTCCCTGACTGATGCAGAAAACCGGGCCGCAAAACGGCATTCGCAATCGTCAGGGCTAACTAACCAATCGCACCCACTCGCCGCTTAACGACACGGCCGCCGCTGCGCCCAGCACAGCGCCCACGGCGATATAGCCCACCAGCGGACGCACCAAGTGCCACTGCACGGTCTGCCGTGGGTGGTGGCGCCATGTGGACAGGGAAGCCGCAAACACCATCAATGCCATTGTAGTGGCCACCGCGATATGCACGCCCACTTGTCTTGCTAGTCAGCCACACATATATTCATATTTGTTACTTTTGAACATAGGAAGCACACCATGGCAACGACTAGCCTTAGCCTAGGAGAGCACTGGGAAGCCTTTATCAAAAACGAAGTCTCTAGCGGTCGCTACGGCTCCGCAAGCGAGGTGGTGCGGGATGCATTACGTGCCATGGAAGAACGCAAAAGCAAACTTGAGGCGCTACGTACGCACCTAGCCCAAGGTGCCGAGCAAGCGAGCGCTGGTGAATTCGTGGACGATTTCTCAATGGATGCATTAATCAGCGATTTGGATAACGAATCGTAATGCCCACATTCCGTATCACACCGAGAGCAAGGGACGATTTAAAAGATATCGGCCGCTATACGGAATGGCAGTGGGGCAAGAACCAACGGAATACCTATCTAAGGGATTTTGAAAAACGGTTTCACTGGCTCGCAGAAAATCCCCTGCCAGGAAGACATCACCCAGATATCAAAGAAGGTTATTTTAGCTACCCTCAAGGCCAGCACGTTATTTTTTATCTGATTGGCCATGAATGCATTGAAATCATTGGCATTCCTCATAAAGAGATGGATATCGTTTCCTATTTTCTGACTGATTGACGACCTTCAAGTACCAGGCGCCCCCTACCATGTGTACAGGGCGATGGCATCGTGGCATGCGCCGTATTGGCAGAAATAAGGTGCAACACCCCCACCACCGGTTTTCTTCTCCGCCCGCTCTGCGGCCGCGCTTACATCGTCCAGCGATGCGGTGGACAGCTTTGCCAGCGTGGCAATGTCATCCAGCAACCCAACCCAGCCGCCAATGGCCATGGGTATGTCCTCCGTGAATAAGCATTGTTGATCGTAAAGCACACTGTAGCGGGGGGCATTGCCCGTTTCACGCCAACAGACAGCGCTGTGACGATCTGATACGCTCACGACGTCAAGGACAGCCACGACCTATCACAGGAAAAGCACGCCCATGGGTTCCAAAAAAGCAGACCGCTAAGCCGCAACAACCCTGCTTCACTCGTTGTTGCGGCAGCCTGACCATCACATCGATGCCCTGCAGGCCGCCGTCGAATACGCTGATTCGTACGGAGCTTTTCTTGTGCCTATTCAAAACCCAAGCCCTTGGGCTTATCGCCTACCCCTGGCGCTGGCGTTGCTGGCCCCTTTCAATCTGCTTGCCTCACTCGGCATGGATATCTACCTGCCGGTGGTGCCCGCCATGCCGGGCATTCTCGATACCACGCCCGAGGTCGTTCAGCTCACGCTGACGCTCTACATGATCATGCTGGGCGTGGGCCAGATCCTCTTTGGCCCGCTTTCAGACCGCCTGGGCCGTCGCCCCATCCTGATCGGCGGCACCCTCGTTTTCGCGGCGGCCTCCTTTTTCCTGGCGTTCACCACGGAAGCCTGGCTATTCGTGGGGCTCAGGCTGGTGCAGGCCATGGGAGCCGCCGCCATGCTGGTCGCGATGTTTGCCACGGTGCGCGATGTGTACGCCAACACGCCGGAAAGCGCAGTCATCTACAGCCTGATGAATGCCATGCTGGCGGTGGTGCCTGCGCTGGGGCCTATCGCGGGCGCGTTGATAGCCCGTTACCTGGGCTGGAGCGCGCTGTTCATCACCCTGGGCATTCTGGCCCTGCTGACCCTCGGCTACGCCTTCCCGAGATGGCATGAAACACGCAAGGCATACGCCCCCACCCGCCTGGCGGATATAGGGCGCGTGTTCAACAGCGCTCACTTCTGGGTCTATACGGTCGCGTTCGGGACCGCCATGGGGGCGTTTTTCGTGTTCTTCTCGACGGCCCCCCGAGTGCTCATCGAAGGGGCGGGCTTTAGCGAGTTGGGGTTCAGCGTGGCCTTTGCGACGGTGGCCTTGGCCATGATCGTGACGGCGCGCTTTGCCAAACGTTTCGTGACGCGCTGGGGCATTCCCGGCTGCGCCCTGCGTGGCGTACTGACCCTGCTGGCCAGCGCAGGCCTGCTGGGGCTGGGGGAAGTGTTCTTCACGCCAAGCCTGTGGTCGTTTGTCTTACCGATGTGGCTCGCCGCCTTGGGCATCGTGTTGATCACCTCCGTGACCGCCAACGGCGCGCTGCACGCCTTCAGCGACATGGCAGGCACCGCCGTGGCGCTGCACTTCTGTGTGCAGAGCCTGATCGTGGGTGGCGTGGGCACTGCGGTGGTGGTCATGCTGGATGGCAGCACGGCGTGGCCGCTGATCGCCTACACCGGCGGCATGGCAGCGCTCACGCTGGGGCTGCTCACCGACCTAGCCCGGCGGAAGCGGTAACGATAGGGTAATGCGTGTGCAGGGGGTGGCAGCGCTCAATCGTGCATCTTCAAGCGCTGGGCCCTTCTCCGCTTGGCAGCCACCACGGCCACGACCGCGACGCAAAGCACGGCGGCCACCCCTGCCAACACCACATGGGAAAGGCTGCTCAATCGCTCAAACAGTGGCGCGAGCGCCTGACCAAACAGATAACCGAGCGTGACCCAGGCGGCCGACCAGATCAGCGCCGACAGCGCATTGAGCACGATAAAGCGGGGCCAAGGAAAGTTCGTCGTGCCGATGGTCACCGCACCGGCCATGCGCAGCCCGTAAAGGAACCGCAAGGAGAACGCGAACGTATTCGGGTGGGCGTTGAACGTCGTCAGTACCCGCCCACCCGCCGCGCTACGCTGAACCGAGCGAACGATGGCGCTATTGCGCCACCCATGCCCGAGCAGGAAGAACACCTGATCCGCAAGGAAAGCGCCCAAGGCAAGCGAGACCACCGCTTCACCAAACCCGATCAGGTGCCGATGCATCATGATGCCGCCCAGCATCGCGACGGCTTCACCCTCCAGGCTCGCCCCCACGAACAAGCCGAGGCTGCCATAGTTCGCCACGAAATAATCAAGCGTCATGTGCATTCATCCATCAAGTAACCCCGCCAGGTGGGTGCCACGTAAACGCAATCTCTATCACGATTCAGGATGATGCAGAGGTGAATGAGGTTTATGGAAGGCAGGCGGCTGCTTCAGTTTGCGGCCAACCTGGCTGCCCCAAGCGGTACATGAGCCGATTATGGTTGATATTCGGCTCATGGGCTAGGAAACGGCACGCCCTAAAGCAAACCAGCCCTGTTCACTGTCATTATCTAATATCACAACAACGAACACATTCACGGCTAAGTGACTGAGCTTTCATTGACGGATTACCACGGAATGATTGTAATCAAAGCCTCAGTTTCCAATTATGCAATCGAAAACAGATATAACATGACCCAACCTGCGACCGAGTAATCTTTATCATAGACCTTGCCGTCTGGCCAACTACGTAAACGTGAACGCAGCCACCGCATATACGGCCACTGACCTAACGACTCAACCATAAAACCTAATAAAGCTGCTTTGAGCGACAAAGTAGCCTCGGCACTATGCTTCATCAAATCCGAGCAATCGTGCAACACCAGGCATGCCCATAACAAAGGCATTCGTGAGCGGTTGTGAGAAACTGGAACCCCAGAGACGGGAGTAGTAGTGGTTATATGCTGGCGTAGCTTGCGAGCATAACGAATGACAATAGCGTTTTCAGGCGTCGGAGCTCCCTGCGAGTAGCAGATTGCGGCGGCTGTTGCCTCGGGAATAAATGATCATCAGCGCAGTCCCAACTAAAGCGCGCTCCTGAAAAGCAGACCTGTGGAATGGATGCGCTCCAACCGCAGAGAGCAGCAATCCAGCTCCTCGGCCTCCAAGGTATAGCAGATGATAGTGCAGCAGTTATCGCTCACCCGCCTTAGCCAGCAACATGGAGACCTCACGGTCAAATATATAGAGGCTGACAAAGAACCTCGCCCACTGAATCGAAAAAAGGCGGCCGCGTGGACCGCCGAAAGAATTCTACATGCTGGCCATCAACATGGGGCGATGGCAATTAAGCCTTGCGCTGACCATCTACCAGACGTGGCACCCCCAGTGGATTGTCATCCTTGAGCGCCTCAGGCAGAAGGCTCATTGGCAGGTTTTGGTAGCACACAGGTCTCAAAAAGCGCTGAATGGCTGCACTGCCCACCGAGGTAGAGCGGGTATCTGAGGTAGCTGGGAAGGGCCCACCATGAACCATAGCGTGGCACACTTCCACACCTGTGGGCCAGCCATTGGCCAGCACCCGTCCAGCCTTGCGCTCAAGCACCGATAACAGCGGCCGGGCGGCCTCAACATCGCCTTCGTCTAGCTGCAAGGTGGCGGTTAGCTGGCCCTCCAAGGCCTCTGCCACCATGCGCATCTGAACAAGGTCCTCGCATTCGATAACTAACGAGGCAGAACCAAACACCTCGGACTGCAGCGCTTCGCTATCCAAGAAGTCAGTGGCGGTAGCGACAAAGAGTCCAGCCTGGCACTGATGGGGCCCTTCCCCTTCTTGTCCCCTAGCCACTTCTCGGGCATGACTAGCTAACTGTTCTACTCCCTCTATATAGGCACCGTAGATACTTGGGGTAAGCATGGTCTGTGCAGCGCTTTTTGTGAGAACCTCGGCAGCAACAGCAAGAAAAGCGTCCAGCGTTTTGCCTTTCACACCCAGCACCAGTCCCGGGCTGGTGCAAAACTGCCCAGCGCCCATATTAAGCGAGGCTATGAAACCCTCGGCAAGTTCATGACCACGAGCTTCAAGAGCCTGAGGCAGCAGAAACACTGGGTTGATGGAGCTCATCTCAGCATATACGGGTATCGGCTGGGGTCGCTCCTGGGCGGTGGCAAGTATTGCCAGTCCTCCGGCTCGCGAGCCGGTGAAGCCCACTGCTTGGATACGTGGATCGGCAACCAGAGCTTGTCCTACCTCGTTTCCCGAGCCAAACAACAACGAGAAGACTCCTTCCGGCATGCCGCTTTCAGACACAGCCTTCTGCAAAGCGCGCCCCACCAACTCAGAGGTGCCGGGATGGGCGGAATGGGCCTTGACAACCACTGGACAACCGGCAGCCAGTGCCGAGGCGGTATCTCCACCGGCCACACTGAAAGCCAGCGGAAAGTTGGAAGCTCCAAACACAGCGACTGGTCCAAGTGCAATCTGACACTGGCGCAGATCGACGCGAGGCATTGGTTGGCGCTCGGGCAGCGCTGGATCGAGGCGTACTCCAAGCCAATCACCAGCTCTGACCAGCGAGGCGAACAGGCGCAGCTGGCCGCAGGTGCGACCGCGCTCACCCTCGAGCCGAGCTCGAGGCAGGCCGGTCTCGGCCATGGCGCGCTCAATCAGAACGTCTCCCAATGCCTCTATCTCGTTGGCAATATTGTCAAGAAAGGCCGCACGCTGCTTGAGCGAAGTCTCTCGGTAACTATCGAAGGCCGCCTCGGCAAGCACACACGCGCGGTCCACTTCAGCCTGACCGCCACCGCGGTAGACGGGCTCTAAGGGCTTACCGGTAGTGGGATCAATGGCGTTAATCTCGCCGCAGCTACCGATGACGGCCTGCTGGCCAATCAGGATTTGTCCGTTCAGGGGCATACTTTTCTCCTGCTGTAGTGGATGGGATCATCTCAGGCCTGACCGAGGCGAGTCAGGTGGGCATAGAGGGCACGCAGTCCATAGGTCCAGGGCGGCAGCCGATCGCTATAATCGACTCCATTAATCAGAGCACCGAGGCTGGGGGTGGCTATAGTCACCCGATCCCCGGGGTGATGGGTAAAACCCTGCCCTGTTCCGTCACGGTCCTGAATCGGCGAGAACATGGTGCCTAGGAACAGCATGAAGCCATCAGGATATTGGTGGTGGGCACCAATGGTTTGCTCGACCAAGTCGAGCGGATCGCGACTGATTTCGCGCATGTCGCTTTCATCCTCCAACACGAATCCGTCATCGGCACCCTCGATACGAAGCGCGACCCGGGCCTGGCGCACCGTGTCAAGTGTGAAATCGTCGTCGAACAGCCTCACGAAGGGCCCAATGGCGCAGGACGCGTTGTTGTCCTTAGCCTTGCCCAACAGCAGTGCACTACGCCCCTCAATGTCGCGTAGGTTGACGTCATTACCAAGGGTAGCGCCACGGGGCGTTCCACGGGAATCCACTGCCAGCACGATCTCCGGCTCAGGATTGTTCCATTGGGAAGCCGGGTGTAATCCAACACGCTCACCCATTCCCATAGAGGATAGTGGCTGAGCCTTGGAGAACACCTCAGCATCCGGGCCGATACCCACCTCCATGTACTGAGACCAAGCTCCCTTGGCCTGCAACTCGTCTTTGAGCGCCATTGCCTGCGGCGAGCCGGGCTGAATCTGCGAAAGATCTCCGCCAATCAGCTCCTGAATCTCGTCGCGTAGTTCACTGGCGCGCTGAGGATCACCACCGGCTTGCTCCTCAATTACCCGCTCAAGCAGGCTGACTGCGAAGGTCACCCCACATGCCTTGATCGCCTGGAGGTCACAGGGGGCCAGCAATGAAGGTGCGATCCTAGGCTCAGCCAGGGAGTTCGCGAGAAGAGTTTCAACGGCACCAAGGTCTTCACCAACAAGACCGCCGACGAAAGCAGCGGGATCATCGCGGTCAAGTAGATCAGCAAGCGTCGCGACATCAGCAGATATGTCAAATACCCTCCCCTGACGTACTACTACGATGGCCGGGCCAGCGAGAGGCGCATCACGCCATACTCTACCTACCAGCAGTGCCCGGTCGAGATCCTCGGGCAAGCAGTCGCGGGGTTGAATGGTTTGCATGATGACTCCAGTCATGAGATTAGAAAATCATATTAGGCAGCGCCAAAGAAAGCGCTGGCACGAAGGTGACTATTAGCAGCACGCCGACCATTACCAACCAGAATGGCAGCACGGCTCGTATGAACTCCGGCACCTTGACACCAGTGATGCTGCAAGTGGTGAACATCACTGTCCCCAAGGGAGGTGTAATCGTGCCAATAGCAGCATTGAGAATGAAGATGATGCCGAAATGAACCGGATCAATGCCGAACTGGGCCGCCACAGGTGCCAGCAGCGGTGAGAGCACGATCAGGATGGCATTTCCCTCAAGAAACATCCCCAAGACAAGCAAAATAAAATTAGCCAACAGCAAAAATGCGATGGCCGTACCCACCTGAGAAGAGAGCAGCATGGCAATCTCTTGGGGAATCTGCTCCCAAGTTAGGAAGCGTGCAAACCCAGAGGCCACGGCAATGATGAAGAGTACATTAACCGATGCAATCAGCGACTCATTGGTTGCAAGAGCGACGATACGCGGTGTCATCTGCCGATAGACAAACATGCCGACGATCAGGGCATAGAGAACCGCTATGGCGCCCGCCTCAGTCGGTGTGAAAACGCCGATACGGATACCCCCGATGACGACCAGCGGCAGCAGCAAAGCTATGATTCCAGCTCGTGTCACACTGATCCATTCGCTGCGCGGCAATCTGGTCCGTTGCGGAGGCTGATAGCCATGTCGGCGACACTTCCAGGAGACCAGGGCCATCAGACAAAGCGCCATCAATAAGCCAGGCACTACACCGGCCAGAAACAGTCGTCCAATGGATACGTTGTTCACATAGCCATAGACGATCAGTGCGATGCCAGGAGGAATGGTCGAGGTGACTAGCGATGATGACGCAGTGATTGCGCTGGAAAAGGCCTTGGGATAGCCCTTATCAGTCATGCTAGGCACCAATAGCTTGGAGTTCATCGCCGCATCGGCGATGTTCGAACCGGAGAGGCCACCCATAAAGGTACTAAGCAACACGTTGGACTGAGCCAACCCTCCATGCATTCGACGCGTCAGCAGCTCGGCCAGCCTTAGCAAGCGCTCGGTGATTCCGGAGTGGTTCATGAACACGCCAGCCATGATAAAGAAGGGTATGGCCAACAGTGAGATAGACTCCAGCCCTCCGGCTAGACGCTGGATCAGCATTATGGTTGGCTGATCTGCACCAACGAAGAAATACAGGAAAGTCGAGAAAAACAGGGCGAAAGCGACGGGCGTTCCCAAGAAGAAGAGCAGGAACAGGGCGCCGATTGCAACACCAACAGCCATAAGGGAAACCTCTATTGCTTAGCGGCGCAGCACTATCCTCGCCACACAGTGGTAGATCATAACCACAGCGCTGACGGGGATCGCCACATGAATCCAGTAGTAAGGAATTTGCAGCATCGGTGTGCTGCGAAACCCGGAAAAACCGAGCAGCTGAATGCCCCAGTAAAGCATTACCAAAGCGCTTATCAAGATCACGCCGAGGCTAAAGATCCATTCGTTCCAACGCGCCAACCTGGGGGGCAACTTATCGGTGAGAAAACTAATAAATACGTGCTCCTTCCGTCGCACTAAGGCACTGGTCCCTAGGAAGGTGGCCCATACCAGCAACAGCTGAAGCACCTCCTCCGTCCAGGCCAAGGGTGCATTAAACAAGTAACGCATGAATATGTTGCTTATGGCGACCAAGAACAATGCGAATATGGCAGCGGTTGCCACCACCTCGTCCAAGCACATGATCCGGTCAAGCCAAGAAAAGACCCTCTTCATAGAGAGCTCCTTGCAAGACGCTCCCCGGCGACGCCGGGGAGCCTGTCATTCACTGGGATGCTCAGCCATTGATGAGCTCGTAGACGCTTTCGTAAAGGCCGTCGCTCCATTGCGGGAAAGCGGCAGGGATTTGTTCGGAAGCACGCTCGCGGAACGGTTGAGTGTCTACTTCGTGCACTTCTACACCCTCGCTGCGCAGTCGCTCCAAGGCCTCTTCACTCTCTGCTGCTACCAGCTCACCCAGATACTCAGCCATCTGCTGACCAGTCTCAGTGAGAATCTGCTGGTGTTCCTCGCTAAGCTGTTCCCAGAAGGTCAGGCCAGTGACGAAGGGCGCTACGGTATGCATGTGAGCTGTCAGGTTGAGGTGTTTGACCACTTCGTGAAATTTGCCGCCATGCAGCACGGCAGCAGGGTTTTCGACACCATCAACCATGCCCTGTGCTAGAGCTGGATACACGTCACCTAGTGACATTGGTGTCGGCGTGGCCCCCATAGCGCGGATCGCCTCAACATACATTTGGGAGTTCTGAACCCGAATTCGCACACCAGCCAAGTCATCAGGATGGCTGACCGGGTTGCGTGACAGCAAGTGGCGCACGCCATAGATGGTGTTAGGGATAACAATGTGATAACCGGAGGATTGTACCTGCTCAAGCTGGTCGGCAAACCACTCAGAGTCAAAGACCTTCAACTTGGATTCGAAATCTTCACCTAGGTAGGGAGCGTCCAGCACTGCAAGATCCGGTACCGAGTCCAGGAAGTTGCTATAGGCGGTGATGGAGATGATCGCCGAGCCGAACCTGGCTTGCTCCATTACTTCAGTCTCAGAGCCCAGCTGGCTGGCCGGGAAGGGGCGCAGATCGAGTTCACCGTTGCTGGCCTCGTTGACCCACTCAGCCCATTGATTGACGGCGACATCTACAGGTTCACCAGGTTGATTGCCGTAGGCAACACGGATGATGGTCTCCGCTTGAACAGTGCTGGTCAGGCCCATACCGATCACGGAGGCGGCAGTGATAAATAGCGAGAGCTTGTTCAGACGCATATAGAGTTCCTCATTAGATTTATTGTGGTCTATTGGTTGGGCATGATCACCCAACAGTTGATGCAGCTCGGCTAATGGCCGCCTCGAGACGAGACGTTACTAATCCATGTCGCCGTGCCATTTCTGATACCGGTTGTAGACGACGCTGAACCTTCTGTTGATGGTGCTGAGCGATATCGGCCAGTCGGTGATCGAGATATGGGTTACTGAAACGTTCCAGGGTGTCATCACGATAGGCCTTCAAATCGAGAGTCGGCAGCTTCCGCTCCAGCACTGGCAGCACTTCCTCATCGAGGAGTCGGAGCAAGCCTTCACGCAGCACCGGCTCCTGCATGGCTTCGCGCACGAATGAGACACGTGAGACCAACCCTAAGTGGTGCCATTGATCCACCAGATAGCTGTGGGCCAAGTTAAGGATGTGCAGCTTGCGAAGCTCATAGGGGAACAACGACTCGACCACCTGTACGTCAGGATGCTGGCAGGGCAAGACTAGGCCAGGTTTGGCCTGTATTGCCCAGAGAGCATAGGGTTCGGCCACGGCTCCAACGGGCTCGATAGCTGCTGAGACAATACGATCTACCAAGGTATCGACCCACAGGCAGCGCTCGTCCAGCCAAGCTGCGAAATCGGAATCGGCATGATCAAGTCGGGCTAACTTCATGACGGTCTCCTTGAGCACCTGGCCGTTACCACTGATGAGCTCGCAGGGTAACAGGGTCAGCCCATCGCGCCCTGCCCGGTAGCGGGCGTAGAGTAACTTGGTCAGCTTTCCGGGAAAGCTCTTCGGCAGCTCGGCCAGGCTGGTGTCGTCAGCGACGTGGTAGCCGCTGTCGCCAGTATTGGAGACCACCCAACGCGCAGTCTCGACGAAGTGCTGCTCCAGCGTCGGCCACTGCTCTTCGGCAATCAGACATCCAGCGATGCTCTCAACTTGCCTCTGCGAATCCACGGCGACACCGTTGCGCAGACCACGTACTTGTAGCGGATAATGGCGCTGCTCGGCCAAAGCACGGGCCTTGGCCTTGCCCTCCGGACGGTTCGAGGTTTGCACTACCAGGATAGCGTGCTGGCTGCGCCCCGCAGCCAGCGACTCGCCGACGAAGGCGGTGGCATGTCCGAGTAGAAAGCGGCTGGTACCGAACTGCACGATCCCAGCCTGGTCGAGGGCGATGCTCACAGCGACACCCCGCGCTTCCAGGGAATGAAGTCAAGCTGGGCCAAGCGCACGGCGTTTGGTACGTGGCGCCCGGAGGCCACCTCGATGCACAGCCTGAGTAGTTCGTCAGCAAGCTCGCCGATCTCCGCCTCACCACGGATGATTGGGCCAGCATCAAAATCGATGATATCCCGCATACGGTCGGCCAGCTCGCTGTTACTCGATATCTTCAGTACCGGCGCCACGGGATTGCCTGTGGGCGTCCCAAGTCCGGTAGTGAAAAGCACTAGATTGGCGCCTGAACCTACCAAGCCAGTGGTGGATTCGACGTCGTTACCTGGCGTACAGAGCAAGTTGAGACCCTTGCGGGTGGCTGGTTCAGTGTAATCGAGCACGTCAACCACTGGGCTATCGCCACCTTTTTTGGCCGCCCCAGCCGACTTCATGGCATCGGTGATCAAGCCGTCGCGCACGTTGCCAGGCGACGGGTTCATGGAAAAATGCGCGCCCACTGCAGCGGCATGTCGCTGATAGGCGTCCATCAACTGCTGGAAACGCTGGCCGATTTGCTCATCGCGGCAGCGGGCCAGCAGCTCATGCTCAACACCGCAGAGCTCCGGAAATTCACTGAGAATGCCGCTGCCACCCAAGGCCACCAGTCGGTCAACCACCGCGCCCACTAAAGGGTTAGCGGAAAGCCCAGAGAAGCCATCCGAACCGCCGCATTCGACGCCAAGTATCAACTCAGAAAGCGGTGCTGGCTGACGCGTCACTTGGTTAGCCAGTTTCAGGCCCGAGAAGACCGCGACCAGAGCCTCACGGATTAGTGACGCCTCACTCTCACTGCGCTGTTGCTCGAAATATTCGACCGGCTTCAGCCCTTTGGGGTCCCGCTCGGCGATGGCCGCCTGAAGCATGGCGATCTGCGCTTTCTGGCACCCCAAACTCAGCACCGTAGCACCGGCCACATTGGGATGGCAGATATATCCGGCCAGCAGACGGCACAGCGTCTCGGCATCACCATCGGTGCCGCCACAACCCAAGTGATGAGTCAGGAAGCGCACTCCATCCACGTTGGGAAAGAGTCGCTCTCCGGGCGGTATCACCTGCAGCTCCTCCTCCTCGCCGTGCAGTAGCTGACGAGCCAAGTGTTTGTAGTCACGGTAGGGGTCGTCACCCAAGGCATCGGTTACGCACTGGCGCAGCACCTCAATATTTCGGTTTTCACAGAAAACCAACGGCACTACCAGCCAGTGATTGGCTGTCCCAACGCGACCATCGGAACGATGATAGCCGTCGAAAGTCAGTCCCTGGAAGGCGCAGACATCGGGCTGCTGCCAGCTATCGTGGCACCCTTGAGGACGAGCACTGGAGGTAGAATGCTCAAGGTTTTCAGTCGTAATCGCCTCACCCGCCACGATGGGCTGGGTAACGCGCCCTACGGTAACACCGTACATGATAACCAAATCATCCACTGCCAAGGGTGACAAGGCAAACTTATGCTTGTGTCGCACTGCCGCAGGCAGGATTAGATTGTGACCATCCGCTTCGATGACGGTACCAGCGGGCAGGTCAGTAAGGGCAACTCGCACGTTATCCAAGGCATGAACACGAAGGCTCAGATGCGCAGCTTGGCGCGTGATCAAGCCGCTCATGGCTGAACTTCCCCAGTACTGTCGAGGGTAATCATGCCTTTTATGACGCCGCTGGCTGGATCGCACCATTGAGGCATCAGTTCGGGCATTTCGCCCAAAGCGCCACGATGGGTAATCATCGCCTCGGCCTGCAGCTCGCCAGTCTCCATTAGGCTTGCAACCGTCTCGAAATCCTCCCGGGTGGCGTTGCGGCTGCCCAGCAACGATAGCTCTTTCTTATGGAAATCAGGGTCGTGAAACTCAATATCAGCCTTGACCACGCTGACCAGCACATAACGACCACCATGGCCAGTGAAATCGAAACCGCGGTTCATTGCTCGGGGGTTGCCGGTGGCATCGAACACCACCTCGGCCAGCGCACCCTCATTGAGGGCTTCGATGCACGCTACCACATCCTCATCCACAGCGTGTGCCACTGCGTCAGCGCCCAGCGTATCCCGGCAGAACGCCAAGCGCTTGGGATTGGTATCCACCACGAGAGTGCGCGCACCACGACTACGGGCGAACTGAAGAACCCCCATGCCGATGGGGCCTGCGCCGACGACGACCGCCAATTCACCTGCCACGATACCGCTGCGGCGCACTGCATGGGCACCAATAGCCATGCACTCTATCAACGCCAGTTGATCGAGGTTGAGCGTGGCTGAGGCCACCAGATGTTCAATCGGCACCACCAGATAGTCGGCCATGCCGCCGTCGCGATGTACGCCAATCACCTGCATATGTTGGCAACAGTTAGTCTTGCCACTGCGGCAGGCACGGCACTTGCCACAGTGCAAGTAGGGAATGACGTAGGCGTTCTGACCTACCAGAGCCTGCTGCTCGGCCTCACCGACGGCGACCACCTCTCCGGATAGCTCGTGGCCGAGCACCCGAGGATAATCGAAGTAGGGCTGGTTGCCGCCGTAGGCATGGATGTCGGTACCGCAGATGCCAACGCGGCGAATCCTGACCAGCGCCTCACCCGGACCACAGGTCGGCATCGGTGCCTTCCTGAGTGCTAGCTGATGGGGCTTTGTACAGACGAGAACGTGCATATCGAGTTCCTTTAGGTCAGACGCGATGCGGCATGGCGCAAAAGGCCTGACAGGTTTTTTGATCCAATGGTCAGGCCTTTAGGACAAAAGATGCCCCACTCAGAGACCTGACTCAAGGATTATCAGAGGATCAAGGGCTATACATAGGTCGAAGTGAGCAGGTCCTCAGGCTTGTACTACACGCTGGGATTGCTCGCCTAGCCCCTCGATACCCAAGCGCATTTTCTGCCCTGGACGCAGATAAATCGGAGGCGTCTGCCCCATACCGACACCGGGCGGGGTGCCGGTGGATATCACGTCACCGGGCTGCAGGCTCATGAAGCGACTCAGGTAACTGATCAGGAAAGGGATACGATAAACCATGGTGCGGGTGCTGCCGTTCTGGTAGCGCCGCCCGTCCACTTCCAGCCAAAGATCCAGTTCGTGGGGATCCGAAACCTCGTCGCGTGTTACAAGCCACGGCCCCATAGGACCAAAGGTGTCACATCCCTTGCCCTTGTCCCAGGTACCACTGCGCTCAAGCTGAAACTCGCGCTCGGAGACATCATTGATCACGCAATAACCTGCAACGTGGTTCAAAGCATCCTCCTCGGCGATGTAGCGCCCGCCCCGACCGATCACCACACCAAGTTCTACTTCCCAATCAGTCTTCTTTGAGCCTCGCGGAATCTCCACGTCATCATTCGGGCCACAGATGGCGCTGGTCCATTTGTTAAAGATCACCGGCTCCGGCGGAACCTCAGCGCCGGTTTCCGCAGCGTGGTCGGAATAGTTCAGACCAATACAGATAAACTTTCCTACTCGTCCTACACAAGGCCCTATGCGCGAGTCAGGAGCCACTGCAGGTAAGCTAGCAGGGTCCAATTTGCGCAAACGCTGCAGGCCATCATCCCCTAACTCCTTACCGGCAAGATCATCGATGACTCCAGACAGATCACGCACGATGCCTTCGCCATCAAGCAGACCGGGCTTCTCTTGCCCCGCAGGGCCGAATCGCAGCAGTTTCATGATGAAATAATCTCCTAACAAGAAAAAGAATCAGTTGGCCCAGCCACCGTCAATCAACTGGGCAGTACCTGTAATGAAGGAAGACTCGTCGCAAGCAAGGAAAGTGGCAAGGGCCGCTACTTCTTCGGGTCGACCCAGCCGTCCCATGGGCTGCCGAGCGATGAAGGCCTCCAGCACTTCGGTAGTACTGAGCCCTTCCTGCCTAGCCTGAGCCTCAATGCGTTGACGCAGTGATGGAGAGTCCACCGTCCCAGGACAAATGGCATTACACCGAATACCATGGGTCATGAAATCAGCGGCAACCGCTTTGGTAAGGCCAATCACCGCTGCTTTGGTAGTCCCATACGCAAATCGGTTAGGCACGCCCTTGAGGCTTGATGCCAAAGAGGCCATGTTGATGATGCTTCCCCCGCCGCTATTCAGCATCGCAGGTAGAAAGCTCTGGATGATGTGGTACATAGAGGTAACATTGAGAGCGAAGCTACGCTGCCAAGTGGCGTCGTCGCATTGCAATACACTCCCACTTGGCACCATACCGGCGCAATTGAATAGCACATCAAGGGCTGGCAGATCAGCGGCCAGGCGTTGAATCGCCGCCACATCGGTAACATCCAAGTGACGCACCTCTACTCCTTTTAGGCCCTCCAATGAAGTCGTGTCGATATCAGTGGCAATCACCCTAGCTCCTTCCGCAACGAATCGCTCTACGGAAGCACGCCCGATACCATTGGCGGCTGCCGTCACCAGAGCAGTCTTGTTTTTGAGTCTCATTCGGTAGCGTACCTCTGCGAATCATGGGAACATGCAACAGATTAAACATCCAGACGCCTAATGGCCTGACCATTGACCTCAGTATGTGATGGCACGCGACACTAAGCAATGCCTGAGCAGCATGTTACACAGACTTTTAAGATAAACTTTAGTCGCAAAAGCACTAGAACCGATTAGGCCGTCGCTCAGATCTGAACGGGTCCAAACAAAAGTGGGAGATACACTCATGCCGATTCAAACGATTCGCTCGCAGCGCCTGTATCGCCAGATCGCTGACCAACTCCAACAACTGATCATCGAGGGAGAATTCCCCCCGGGGAGCCTGTTTCCCCCAGAGCGGGAACTCGCACAATCGCTGGGGGTGAGCCGCGCCTCTGTGCGTGAGGCACTAATCGCTCTCGAGGTTGTAGGACAGGTGGAGGTACGTGTTGGGCATGGCGTAGTGATCCTCGAGCCCTACACCCCCGCTAAGGGTTCAGTGATGCAAGCCGCAGTCAACAAAGAACCTTGGGCCATCGATCCGGAGTTCGAGTCCGAGATTGAGATCAATCTTGATGAGGAAATTCCTCCCTTCTCTCTGCTTCAAGCGCGCCGTTACCTCGAACCAGAAAATGCTGCCCTAGCGGCGATGAATGCCAGTGAAAATGACCTGAAGGCTATCCGTGCCGCTTTTGAGCGTAACGTCTACGACAACTCCCATGGTGGCGGTAATGCAGCCGGTGACCGTCTTCTACATATTCGGATCGCCGAAGCCTCGGGCAATGCCGCTTATGCAATTTTAATAAAACACCTCCTTGGCCACCAATATGGGGTGATGTTCCGGCGGCTGCAGGAGCTTTTCATGGAAACCGACATGCCGCGACGCTCTCAAGGCGACCATGAGCGAATTGTCAGGGCCATAGAAGAGCGCGATCCCGAGGCGGCGCGGAGGGCGATGGAAGTCCATTTGGATCATGTACTCAACGTGTTCTTTGCTGAGTAGAACAAGTTCGAATGGGTAGACATGCCAATTTTTTTATTGAGATCATATTAAGAGGGCGAAAGCCCAATCAGAGGCCCCTTTAAGCGACGCTGTTTAAACTCTGCTACAGCAGCCTAACAGCCGCCAACCGGGTAAAATATGGCTTCCTTGTCAACTCTCTTGACCGAGCTATTCGAAAAAGCAGGTTTCTTTCGATTAGGAAGACACCATAACAAGGAGAAGGTAAAACACCGCGCGATTCTAAGTCCAGACTGAGGTACTGGAGCCTTGGCAGCAGTGTAGTACCCGCACGCGTCGTCACATACTACGCTGCTAATATTGAGCGCTCAGAATATTGGAGGTCACTCCACGCGACGGCATCAAATAGTCTTTTCTGCGCTGAAACGCTTTTTTATGGCCAGTTTCCTAGCCCATAGAATCGGACACTAAAAGGGGGTTACGTCGCCCCCAAGGTCCAGCACATCATCTTTTCTCTGATGGGCTAAGAGTGCATCAAGATGATGCTACTCCTCACAAAGCGATGAATATGCGCTCCGACTTCTTGCCTGGTTAGGCACGGCACGCCTGCAGCAGCTGCCGCCCGACGGGGCCAAGCGGCTTCTTTTTGGGCCAGAAGGCGATCAGTTGGCGAACGCCACGAGGCGACAACGAGCGCGTCACCAGATCGGCGTTGAGCTTATTCACCAACGCCAGCGTGGGCACCAGACTGACGCCCACACCGTTAGCCACCATCTGTAGCAACGTGCGTGTATCGCGCACCCAAAAATCGACCTGCACCGCCCCTTCCGATGCATCCAAGGAGTTTGCAAAAATTTGCTGAATCAAAGCCTCACAGCCCCCGGATGACATGACCAACGGGTGCTCAGCCAGCGCTGAGACGCTTACGCTGGCATGCTGGCTCAACGGATGGCTACTGGGCAGCACAGCAACGATCTCGTCTTGTCTGATCAACTGCCAATCAAAGTGCTCACGCCAGTAGCCCAGGTTGAGCCGCGTGGTATCCGTTGTGATGCCAACATCCACCACGCCGCTTTCTACCCACTCCTTGATTTCCTCCTCCACACCTTCCAGCACCAGCCCCATGGCTTCTGGGTATCGGCTCGAAAAGACTGACAGCACCGAGGCTAACCAACCATGCAGCGCACTGGGTATCGCGGCAATCTTGAGCGTCGTGTCGGTTTCATGATGGTGGTGCGATACCTGATGACTGAGCACCTGTAGCTCACCCATGATCTTTCTCGCGCTAGCGAGTACTAACTCACCCAGCGCCGTCGGCTCGACTCCCTGCGGTGTTTTCACCATCAAGGCACCGCCGACACGCTGCTCCAATGACTGCATGGCATGGCTGACCCCTGATTGGCTAACACCCAAACGTTCAGCTGCACGGGTATACGACTGCGCTTCCTCAACGGCCAACAGTGCCCGTAACTGAGCAATGGTGATATCTGCGCCCCGGATCATGACCTCTCCTCATGGCTGGGATGAGCTAATCGAATTTCTCACCGCGCCCTTTCGCTTTTTAAGCTGGTGCCTTTATCGATCATCCTGACGGGGAGCCACCATGTCTATCGCCCTTGCCCTTTTTGCCATGTTGCTGCTTGGCAGTACGCACTTCATCAACGGCCTGCTTTCACGTCACTACCCAGCGCTGAATATTGGTTTATTCACACACCTGGGCGGCGCATTCGTTGCCCTTCCTGGTGCGGTGATGCTCGCCACTTGGGCACCCGGCGTTTGGAAATGGGGCGCCCTGGCGGGTATTGGCTCGGCATTAGGCGCGCTGCTACTCTACTGGGGCCTTTCTCGGGCAGCCTTCGCCCTGGTGGTGCCAGTCAGCTCGGTGGCCATGGTGGTCATCGCACTGGCACTTTCACTGCTGTTTCTGGATGAGCGCCCCGGCAAATGGGTATGGTTTGGCGTGACGGTGGCTCTGCCTGCCATCTGGCTAACAACCGGAGGGAGAACTCCCAAGGCCATGCACGGCACTTGCAAAAACTATAGCGGTTTATGGCTTGGTTTGGGCGCAGGGGCAGGCTTTGCCCTCCAGCTATTCGCACTCGGGCAAGTGCCGGAGCCCGCCGCCGAGTACGGCATTGCCGTGTGTATGCTGGCAGGGGCTGCCCTTCTGCTTCCCTTCTATCGATGCCCCCAGCCAGCCAGTAGACAACACCCGCTGTTCGCTACCGCTGCAGGCGGCATTAGCGCCCTTGGCCTAACGCTGTATGCGCTATCGCGGGAAGGGCAACTGGCCATGATCAGCATCCTGATGGTGTCGCTCTACCCACTCCTTCCCGTGATACTAGGCTCGATGGTGCGCCAGGAGCCAATCAGTGGCTACGCCAAGCTGGGGATCGCTTTATCCATGATGGCGATGATGCTGGTCACGGTGGACAGTGACTAATATCGATACCAAACACACTTTTTTGGATGCACTTTCAGGGAATGGGCTAGCTCCCATCCAGAATAGAAACAAGGGGGTTAACGGCAACTGATACGGTACCTTTTAGGCGTAGTCCCCATCTTTTGCCGAAATGTATTTGAAAAATGGCTTGAACTAGAATAACCACACTCTAAAGAAATATCCGTGATCGACATTGACGTTGATTTCAATAAGCTTTTTGCATAGCTCAAGCGACAGTTACTAATATAACAATAAGGTGCGTACCCAGTTGACTGTTTGAAAGCACGGATGAAATGTGAGGTACTTAAGCCTGCTTCTTCAGCAAGCTCGTCAATGAAAATTGAACTTTTAATCTCACCTTCTATTTTACTTAAAATTCTAGACAAACAAGCTGGCGAAAGCCCGCCCTTAGCGAATTGCACTTTATTACTACCACACCGGAAAACTTCTAACATAATAGCAGTAGCATAGCTTTTCGCCATCAACGGGCTAGTTATATTTTTATAACTCACCTCTTTCGCTATACATCTTGCAGCTTGCTGTATAGTTTCGTGCTCAAAGCCCAGCTTTGGTGTCAACCTAAAACCAAGAGCATTTGAAAACTCATCATCTAACTTTTTTATAAAAGAAACGTCATATTCAATTGACAAGTAAGAGGCTGTAGAATCACCTGTATCCCACCCCTCCCAAGTATAACCAGCTGGCAAGAAGACTAATGAACCAGGCTTTCTGACAACAAAAGGAATTTGACGCCCATTTAAATAATACTCACCACATTCAGCCCTCCCCTTTAAATTCAAATATAGAGTCGGACTTTCTGTAGTTATCGATATTTCTTGCCGCCCCAATCCAGTTCGACAAACCAAACTTGCACATCCTCCTTCCCAAAACGCACTTTCATTTTTTGATATTTTAAAAAAACAATCCTGCTTTAGTTTTAAAGTATTTTCAACATAAGCCATAAACGCACCTTTACGCTAAAAATGAATTCAGCCCAACATACAATCAATTTACATAATATTATATATTATTGGTTACTATATCAACATTAAACCATCAAAGCATTTACCAACATCAGACGTTTTTTTGACATATGAATATAACTAAAGGTGAGGAATAGAAAACATCATCCTATAAAGTTTCATAAACACCATAAACACTTGGTTTTAATTGAAATAATGATTTTCTATGAGGATGTTGCCTAGATCAGTGTGCAACATTAAAACTTTTGATGAAAATTTAAAAAAATAATAATTTTTTGCAAGCCCTATCAAGTCAATAGCTAAATAATGAAGACCTACCGATCTTGCTCTCAACCCAAGACTAAAGACTTGCTCAAAAATTGTCTTTACGCATTAACCCTTGGATTCTATTGACCAAAATTTATAAGGGGATGACTATGGATTTCGAAAAATCATTTCATGAAGAGTGCAACAAAGCCCCTAGATTGAATGAGATGTACGACTTCTTCTCTGACACCGCAGCAGGCTTTTCTGGCATGCCGAAATGTAAGCCTATGATAAAATTCGACTTAATTGAAGAAAATGAAGACCTTATTAAATTTTCTAAACTGCATCAACAATTTTGGGGCGATTTTGATTTACATTACTACTGCAGCATACCTTTCCGCTTAGAAGAAGAAGTAAGAATAGGAGACGCATTGCTAAATTATTCAAAAGAGACTAACCAAGTACTTAATTACTATATTCTAGGTGCAGCAGAGGGTTCTCTAGCTCGCACGCTTGGATACGCTGCTAATGGAAAAATAAAAACCCTTTCTTGCAGTCCAAACATTGAAAACAAAATAAACTTCTATAGTAGAAACTATACAAAAAACTCTACCTTCTTTCTGGGCCCCTTTCACAAAATCAGCCAAAAAATCTTGAAATTTAATTACAGAAACTTTAGCTTTTATAAAGGATTTGATGTTTTAATGGAAGATACCACTTTCCAAATGTACTCTAGCAACCGAGATGGACAGTTAGGCCACATTTGCAAGCTACTTAAAAATGATGGCATTCTTATACTTAACGAAAAATTCAAGGCTAACACGGAAACTGAATATTTAAAACGAGAAAAACAGAAAAATGAAGACTTTAAATCCTTATATTTTGAAAAAGAAGAAATACTCAAAAAAAATGAAACTATTGTAGGCAGAATGTATCATAATGAGGTTAGCATAGAAGAAATAAAAGAGTGTTTAGAAAAGCATTTTATGTATTCAGTAATAACCTGGAATAGCGGAAATTTTTATACAATTGCATCTTCAAACAGTCTCAAAAACCTGTCCAAGTTTATATCTGGAATGTCACCGCCATGCATACCAATAGAATTTTCTTATATTAAAACTCCTTTCACTTTGATAGGTGGTGCTGAAATTAAATTTTCATTTAATAATTTTCAGGAGAAAACATAATGCTCTGGGCTAGCTTCTTAATACTGACAATAGGGCAAGTATTGAGCCCAGGCCCGACTGCATCTCTTGTGATTTTTAGTGGATTGCAAAATGGTTTTAAAAGCTGCTTAAAAATAATACCTGGTATATTTTTAGGTGACTTTTTCTTGATGGCCATCTCATATTTTTTAATTTATTCATTAACTAACCATATGACATTTATAAACAAATATATTACTCTCTTAGGAGGAGGATTTCTTTTGTTAATAGGAATAAAATCATTACTTGAACTAAAGAAAACGCACATCAGGGAGCAGAAGGCACACTTTGAAGGTTCAGGTTTTTTAAATGGCTTTTTAATTACGTCATTAAACCCCAAAGGTTTTATTTTTTTTGCAACCGTCCTGCCTTTATTCATCGTAGATAACGGAAGTTTCTTGATCCAGTATATGATCCTATGCTCCATATTCTTATCAATAAGCGTTTCAACAGATTTATTGTATGCTTATTTGGCATCTTGCCTCGGAAAAAAAATGCCATATACGGTGCAAAAAGCTATGTTAGTTGCTACTGGCTTGATCCTGCTACTCACGGGAATATATTTTCTGACTATTTTTATTGGTGAGCTTTAATTTAAAGCCGCTAATATTTAAACAAGTAGCTCTGTATAAACCATCTCTTAGTTGATATAAAAAAGGATTTACTTTGAACACGCTAAACTCCCTACATCGATAGTGTATTCTTGATACCACAT
Source organism: Halomonas sp. C22 (assembly GCF_007655045.1). Classification (NCBI taxonomy): domain Bacteria; kingdom Pseudomonadati; phylum Pseudomonadota; class Gammaproteobacteria; order Oceanospirillales; family Halomonadaceae; genus Halomonas; species Halomonas sp. C22. The sequence continues at coordinate 388,240 of NZ_VBVC01000003.1, forward strand.
AATCCGATAACTGAAGAGACCGTACTTAACATCTGATCCATTAAAGCATCCCAAAGCTTCTGCATACCCGATGCCACCCTCTCATTACCGTAGCACTAAACTGGATGGTGCGCCAGGAGCCAATCAGTGGCTAAGCTAAGCTGGGCATTGCTTTATCCATGATGGCGATGATGCTGGTGACGGTGGGCAGTGACTGATTTTAGGGCAGCGCTAACATTGGTATTATCCAGGTCGTGTAATAGACTGAGATACAGTAGAGCACGTTACGAGTGACATAATTCGTTGCCATGGCGGCATACAGAAAGGGGCAGGCATGCAATTATATCGAGTCATTACCGAAAAAAACTGGCAGGCGGCCTTACGACTAGGCTATGTAGCACGATGTGGAAACGATAAAAAGGAGGACGGCATTCATCTAAATTTGGCAGAGGCTGTCGAGTACACCGCCAACCGCTATTTCACCGAAGATGAAAAGCCACTGGTTCTGGTCGTTAACACCAAGAGCTTTTCTGAGCGAATAGAATGGCGTGACTCAACCACCACCGAACCCTGGCAAAGGCCGCTAGCCAAAATCGATAACCTGCCGTTGAATACCGTGCTGGGTAGCAATACACTGGCGCTCTTGCAGCACAGTGATAACAAAATTTTAAAATGGAATAAAATTTTAACTAAAATATATTTATAAGCAAAACCAGCATTCTTATCAACAAGCGCACAGAGATTCTAAACAGCTCTACACACTTTAGAAAAATAAAAAATTAAGCAGCATTGGCTTCGATATAACTTACCATATCGCTTCGCTTCTCAACAACTTCCAAGTGAATATCTAAATGTCGAACGACCCCTTCAACCTCTTTTACTCCTTGTAACCTTTTCTTTTTTATATCATATTTTTTATCCATAAGCGCAATCAACACCTGCTTTTCATAATGCCCTTTTGTCATACCTAGATTCAAGCATGAAATCTCAGCTTTATAGATCTTTGCTCCTTTTTGAAATTTAAAAAACTCAGCCACTAAGCAACCACGACTATCAGCAAAATGGAACTTCTTAATAGAATTATAAACTTTCAAGCTTTTATTAAAATCTTTTGAGAGATGAGATCCTTTTTCAATAAAATCTTTTTCTACCAAGTCAACCAAGCTTTCAAGTGGCGCCTTTTCAAGACCTGTTTCACTATAGAACTCTATAAAAGAAAAACAAGAAACTTTTTTCACCACTCTCAAATGAATTTCTTCAAACTTGTACCCTTCCACAATTCTTTTACTACCCAAATAAACCCCTGCTGAAATCTCAAGTTTTTCTGTAGACAGCAGATCGCTTTCATACATTTTCCTTGAATCTATATATTTGCAGGCCATTTCACATGAATACGATGATAATCTTCCCATCGAGAGAGCTTTATCACGATAGATGGCACCAGAGATCTCACTATTCAAAAGTAACTTATAAAAAGTACTGCCTGACTTATCCCTGTAACAGATACCAACACATATTTTTTCACCTGAATCCAATATTGGCTCAAGATATACAGGCCACCAATTTAAAAAAATTTTATTCTTCATACGTTTAACCCAAGCTGTGCATGCCCATGACTATCAAAAGTCTTTTTAATCAATGTTTTTATATTTTTTGATCTAACAAAATAAGCCATGGCTAATCTTTTGCAAAACAGACTTTTGTCAAGCTTTAAGCACTTACTGACATAAAGATAAGAACCCCAGAGTTCATCGTAATTTTTTTTGGGAAAACTTTCAAACGATTTCTCTCTAACATCTTTTAACACTCTTCTCTCCAAGCTGGGTCTTTTTAAACCCACGAACTGGCCAGATACATCTACAAACCAGTTATCATCACCTAGCTCTTTATTTTCTAATAAATCAAAGCCAAATTTACCTCTCTCCTTGCATGCTCGCAAAATTTCTTGGTGATCTATAAAAAAAACTGTACTACCATTGAAAAGTAAGTTCTCATGATGCCTATCTCTATTATCAAGAACTTCATCGAAAACACAAGCGATGGAAACATCTTTGTTTTTAAAGAAATCGTAGCCAAAATTTGAGTCTTTAAACAAACCAGCCGAAACAGCTCTGCTTAAATCAGGATACTCTTTTATTTCCATACCAAAAACATACTTTCCAGAAAAATCCTCTTGAGAAGAGGTTATTCCATAATTTTCGGGAATTTTAACAAGGTATGGTATAGGTACTTTAAGCCCATAAGACTGCGCTACAAAAGAAGCAAAAAATTCCCTTAAAGAATCCACATTATTTATTTTTGGCTTTAAGTAAACACTACTAATAACTCCATTAGAGCTTTCAACATCTCCTTTATATATACCCCAAGTTGATTTGAGCTTAGACTTCTCCATGCCTGCTAACAAAGTTCCTTCAAGAAGAGTTACCGCTGACCTTTTTCTCATATCATACTCCCCAGTTAGCAGGCATATTTAACAATTCTATATTTAGATTAAAAAAAAAGCCACCCGAAAGTCGGGTGGCTTTTTACCTAATCAATTTATTGAAAAATCACTCCCACTCAATCGTAGCAGGCGGCTTACTGCTCACATCATAGGTCACCCGCGACACGCCTTCCAGCTCATTGATAATCCGGTTGGAAACCTTCTCCAGCAGCTCGTAGGGCAGGTGGGCCCAGCGGGCGGTCATGAAGTCGATGGTTTCGACGGCGCGGAGTGCGATGACCCATTCGTAGCGGCGGCCGTCGCCGACCACGCCAACGGATTTCACCGGCAGGAACACGGCGAAGGCCTGGCTGGTTTTTTCGTACCAACCGGCGGCGCGCAGTTCTTCGATGTAGATGGCGTCGGCATCGCGCAGGATGTCGGCGTACTCTTTCTTCACTTCACCCAGAATGCGCACGCCCAGACCGGGGCCGGGGAACGGGTGGCGGTAGACCATGTCGTAGGGCAGGCCGAGTTCCAGGCCGAGTTTGCGCACTTCGTCCTTGAACAGTTCGCGCAGCGGCTCGACCAGCTTGAGCTTCATGGTTTCCGGCAGGCCACCCACGTTGTGGTGGGATTTGATCACATGCGCCTTGCCGGTTTTGGAGGCGGCGGATTCGATCACGTCCGGGTAGATGGTGCCCTGGGCCAGGAATTCCACGCCTTCGATCTTGCTGGCTTCGTCATCGAACACGTCGATGAAGGTGTTGCCGATGATCTTGCGCTTGGCTTCCGGGTCTTTTTCGCCGTGCAGCTTCTCCAGGAACAGCTCTTCGGCGTCCACGCGGATCACTTTCACGCCCATGTGCTTGGCGAAGGTTTCCATGACCTGGTCGCCTTCGTTCTTGCGCAGCAGGCCGTTATCGACGAATACGCAGGTGAGCTGATCGCCAATCGCCTTGTGCAGCAGCGCGGCTACTACGGAGGAGTCTACGCCGCCGGAAAGGCCCAGCAGTACGTGGCGGTCGCCGACTTGCTCGCGTACGCGCTGTACCTGATCTTCGATGATTTGGGCGGGGGTCCACAGTTTTTCGGCTTTACAGATATCCAGCACGAAGTGCTCGAGAATCCGTTGGCCTTGCAGGGTGTGGGTCACTTCCGGGTGGAACTGTACGCCGTAGAACTGCTTCTCTTCCCAGGCCATGGCCGCAATCGGGCAGCTCGGGGTAGAGGCGGTCACGGTGAAGGTGTCCGGGGCCTTGGCGACCTTGTCACCGTGGCTCATCCACACGTCCAGCAGAGCGTTGCCGGTGGCGGGGTCTACGTGGTCCTTGATGTCCTTGAACAGGGCAGTTTCGGCGTCCAAACGGATCTGGGCGTAGCCGAACTCGCGCTGGTTGGAGCCTTCCACCTTGCCGCCCAGCTGCTCGGCCATGGTTTGCATGCCGTAGCAGATACCAAACACCGGCAGGCCCATTTCGAACACGCACTCGGGAGCGCGGGGGGAGTCCAGCTCGGTGACGGATTCCGGGCCACCGGCCAGGATGATGCCGTTGGGGTTGTATTCGCGGATCTCTTCTTCGGTGATGTCGAAGGCGCGGATTTCAGAGAATACGCCGATCTCGCGCACGCGGCGGGCAATCAGTTGGGTGTACTGGGAGCCGAAGTCGAGAATCAGAATCTTGTGGGCGTGAATGTCACTCATGGCGAAGCCTCTATAACGCGGAATGCCCGCATTGGCTAAAAAGCAGACGGCGGGGCAATGCCCGCCGCCGTGTCACTAACTGCGCTGGTTAGCTCACCCGGTAGTTGGGTGCTTCCTTGGTGATCTGCACGTCGTGAACGTGAGACTCGTTGAAGCCAGCGCCGGTAATCTGTACGAACTCGGGCTTGGTGCGCATTTCCTGAATGTCGCGGCAGCCGGTGTAACCCATGGAGGCGCGCAGGCCGCCCATCAGCTGGTGAACGATGGCGCTCATCATGCCCTTGTAGGGTACGCGGCCTTCGATGCCTTCCGGCACCAGCTTCTCGGCACCGGCGTCCTTGTCCTGGAAGTAGCGGTCGGCGCTGCCTTGGCTCTGCGACATGGCACCCATGGAGCCCATGCCACGGTAGGCCTTGTAGGTACGGCCCTGGTACAGCTCCACTTCGCCCGGTGCTTCTTCGGTACCGGCCAGCAGGCCACCTACCATCACGGCGCTTGCGCCAGCGGCAATGGCCTTGGCCAAATCGCCGGAGAAGCGCACGCCGCCGTCGGCAATCAGCGGAATGTCGAAGGGCTTCAGCGCTTCGGCCACGTTGGCCACGGCACTGATCTGCGGCACGCCCACGCCAGCCACGATACGCGTGGTGCAGATGGAGCCGGGGCCAATGCCCACTTTCACGGCATCGGCACCCGCTTCGGCCAGCGCAGTGGCGGCGGCGGCGGTGGCGATGTTGCCGCCGATCACTTGAATCTGCGGGAAGTGTTCCTTGATCCAGCGGACGCGGTCGATGACGCCCTTGGAGTGGCCGTGGGCGGTATCGACGATGATCACATCGACGCCTGCTTCGGCCAGGGCCGCCACGCGGTCAGGGGTTTCCGGGCCGGTGCCCACCGCGGCGCCTACCAGCAGGCGGCCATCGCTGTCTTTGGCGGCCATGGGGTAGGTGCGGGCTTTTTCGATATCCTGGAAAGTCACCAGGCCGCGCAGGTGGAAAGCGTCATCGACGATGAGCATTTTCTCGATGCGGTGTTCGCGCATCTTGGCCTTGCTGACTTCAAGCTCGGTGCCTTCCGGTACGGTGACCAGGCGCTCGCGGGGCGTCATGATGTCGGCCACGCTGTCGCCCACGTTGGGCTGGAAGCGCATGTCACGCTCGGTGACGATGCCCACCAGGGTTTCGCCTTCCACCACCGGGAAGCCGGAGAAGCCGTATTCGCGGGCCATGGCCAGCAGGTCTTCCAGCTTGGCCTTGGGGCTCACGGTGACCGGGTCTTTGACGATCACGCTTTCGTGCTTCTTCACCTTGCGCACTTCCGCGGCCTGCTGGGCCATGGTCATGTTCTTGTGGATGATGCCGATGCCGCCTTCCTGGGCCATTGCAATTGCCAGACGCGCTTCGGTCACGGTGTCCATGGCGGCAGACAGCAGGGGAATATTCAGCGAGAGGTTACGAGTCAGGCGGGTTTTGAGGCTGACATCCTTGGGCAGAATGTCGGAGAAGCCAGGAACGAGAAGTACGTCATCGAACGTAAGCGCTTCTTGGGCCATACGTAGCATAGCGGCAACACCCAATGTAAAGTGGGAAGATGGGGCGTGAAAGGTTAATCGCCCATTATAACGTTTCGAGGGCCACCCCAGCAAACCATCCTGCGATGATCTGCTGAAGGTGGCCCTCTGCGTTGGCCTGGGCGAAGCCCACTGCGGTGTGGCGCGGGCGGTTTAGTCCAGCGCGCGGTCGTCGGCTTCGCTGGGGAAGTCGAGGTCTTCCAGGCGGCCCGTCACCGCCGTGGCGATGTTGGCCAGGTGCGAGGCCACGCGCTTGTAGTGGCGCGCCAGCAGCGAGTAGGCCACGGCTTCGTGGAACTCGATGCTGTCCTCTTCCCGCAGCAGGGATTCGATCAGCTCGTCGCTGATGTGACGAATCTCCCGGGTGGCAGTGATGATGCCGTGGGCCTTTTTCTCGTCGGAGTTGCGCGTGGCCGCAATCAGCTCGCTGAACAGCCCCCGCAAGCGCTCGGAGATGCTGTCCAGGGGCTTCTGGTAACGGTCTACATGGAAGCCTTCGGTGTAGAACGCGCCTACCTCGAAGACGTTCTTGCAGTAATCGCCGATACGCTCGGCGTCCTTGGCCACGCTCATCAACGCCAGGCAAATGGCCACGTCGTGGCCGGGGTTGACGGTCAGGTGGCGCAACACCTTGCGGCGAATCGAGCGCTCCAGCTCGTTGACCGCCACGTCGCGCTCGTACAGAGGCGTGCGTACGTCCTCGGCGGCCACGGTGCTGTACAGCACCTCGTTGGCCCGTGAGAACATCCAGGCGCCATGCTCCAGCATTTGGGTCAGGTCCGCATAGGCCTGGTCGATGCTGGTTTCCGAGGTAAGCGCACTAAAAAGCTGTTTGAACATGGGGAAACCTCTCAACTGGCCGCGCTTAGCGCAGGCGGATAAAGAATTCGGTCAGCGTGATGCCCACCAGCGGCACGATCAGGAACACACCGATCAGGAACAGGAACGCATAGCGAATGTGCTGCCCTGCCAGGCGGCCATACCAGGTGGCAATACGCAGCGGAATGACCCGCAGCGGCCACCAGATCGCGGTGCCGGTAAGGTTGAAGATAACGTGAAACAGCGCCACCGTCATCGCCGCCGCAATCGGGTTGGCGGTCGCCGCCAGTACGCTGGTCACGGTGGTGCCCAGGTTGGCCCCCATCATGAACGGCAGTACGCGGCGCAGGCGCACCACCCCTGCCCCCGCCAGCGGCACCATCAGGCTGCTGGTGATCGAGCTGGACTGCACCAGCACGGTCGAGACCACACCCACGCCGTAGGCCCGCGCATCGGTACGAAAGAAGTAGGTGCGGAACAGGCCATCCATATGGCGCAGCAGCGCGCCGCGCAGGTTCTGCACCATGAACACCAGGGCAGTGAACATCAGCAGCAGGCCGATGCCTGCCACCATCAGCCCAGCGGCGGCGGTGGTGGGCATCAGCGCCGCGCCCAGCCAGTTGGCGGCATCTACCACCGGGGCGGTAATGATCTTGATAGGGCTGTTGGGGCGGGCGACTTCTTCCAGGCCAATCAGGTCCGCCAGCCAGGCCGCCAAACGGGTGAAGATGCCGTAGCCACGCTCGTGGAACATGCCGGTCAGCCACTCCACCGGGAAGATCAGCAGCACCGTGAGGATGTTGAACAGGTCGTGCATCAGCGCCGCGGTGAACGAGCGGCGGAAGTTACGCTTGATGCGCACGTTGGCCAGCGCCACGATGACGCCCGTGACGGCCGTGCCGATATTGGCCCCCATGATGGCGAATACCGCCGTGCCCAGGGTCATTTCGCCACTGGCCACCAGGGTCACGATCAGCGCCGAGGTGAACGAGGAGCTCTGCACGATCATGGTGACCAGCACGCCCGCCATCAAGGCGATGAAGGGGTTCTGGCCATAGGCGAAGGCGCGGGTCAGAACGTCGCTGTCGCTGCCGAAGGTGCCTAACCCCGCACCCAGAACGTTCAGAGCAGCCAGGAACAGATACAAGCACAAGCCAGCGTAGATACCTCTTAGCCAGGCGGGCACTTCGTGAGGCGCTTGGCGAGCCAGCGCAGGACGATCTTGTGAAGGTCCGAGATTCGACATGAGCAATCTGCCCTGTTGGTGAACATCTATTGTGACGCTTTCGTGACACTTTTGTGTCGGCGGGCACCCTAGCATGGTTTTGTGACATTTTGATGACGTTTATCTTGCAGCGCCGCCTTCCGCGCGCATGGTACGCCAGAGAGCCCGTCAAGGCCATTGCTGTGCGCCCTGCACGTATTGTCTAATAAGCGGCCGCATCCCCGCTTTCACCCGCGACTGGAAACTCCCATGAGCGCTCCCAACGCCCCCCTGCTATCGGTCAGTCAACTCAACCTCAAGGCGCGCAAGGCGCTGGAGAACGACCTGGGCGATGTGTGGGTGGAAGGCGAGCTTTCCAACGTGTCGCGCCCGGCGTCCGGGCATATCTACTTCACGCTGAAAGATGACCGCGCCCAGGTGCGCTGCGCGCTGTTTCGCCAGCGGGCACGGTTCGTCTCGGCCCCGATGCGCGATGGCGACCAGGTCAAGCTGCGCGGCCGGGTCTCGCTGTTCGAGCCCCGCGGCGATTACCAGCTGATCGCCGACGCCGTGCAGGCGGCGGGGCTGGGCGAGCTGCTGGCGGCCTACGAGCGCTTGAAGGCGCAGCTGGAAGGCGAAGGGGTATTTGCCAACGCCCGCCCCCTGCCCTTTCCACCCCGCAAGCTGCTGATTCTGAGCTCCGCCAGCGGCGCCGCCATCCGCGATGTGCTGGCGGTGCTGGCAGCGCGTTGGCCATTGGCCGACGTGACGTTGATTCCCGTGCCGGTTCAGGGCGCAGAGGCAGCCCCGGCGATGATCTCTGCCCTGGCGCTGCTCAACCGCCAGACGCGACTCGACCCCGCCCAGGATGCGGTGCTGATCACCCGAGGCGGCGGCAGCCTGGAAGACCTGTGGGCGTTCAACAACGAGCACTTGGCCCGGGCCATCTTCCACTCCCGTTTGCCGGTGATGTCTGCCGTGGGCCATGAGGTGGATGTCACCCTGGCGGATTTCGCCGCCGACATGCGCGCCCCTACCCCTTCCGCCGCCGCCGAGCGGCTGGTGCCCGACCAGCACGCCCTCAAGCGCCAGCTTCGGCAAGCCGAACAGCGCCTGCAGCGCGCCCTGCAAACCCGCCTGGAGCGCGATAGCCAGCGGCTGGACGCCCTGCGCGCTCGGCTCCGCCACCCGGGAGAGCGGCTGGCCCACCAGCGCCAGCACCTGCAAGCCCTTACCCAGCGGCTAGCGCGCGCCATGCAGTTCACGCTGAGCCAACAGCAGCGCCAGCTTGGCCAGCTCGGCCGCCGGCTGGCCAGCCAGGACATGGCCCGGCTGCACCGGGCAGAAAGTGAGCGCATCGAACGCCTGCAACGCCGCCTGGCCAGCGCCATGCAGCGCCAGCTGGAAGCGCGCCAGGCACGCCTGCACAGCGCCGCCCGGGCACTCAACGCGGTCAGCCCGCTGGCGGTACTAGGCCGTGGCTATGCCATCGCCCAGGACGAACAAGGCCAGATCGTGCGCCGCGCCCAGGATACTCAGCCGGGCCAGCTGCTCAAATTGAAGCTGGGTGAGGGGCGATTGAACGTGGAAGTAAAACGGCGCTATCAGAAATAGCGCCGCACGGGTGATTACTTTTTGTCCGATGACTCGTCCGGGGAAGGATTGACGTGATGGGTATCCGGCATCGGGTTGGCGTCGCCGTGATGATCGTCGCGCTGGTCTTTTTTCTGTTCTTGCTTCTGGTCGTGTTTATCCGGGGACATGCTACCTCCTGATCCTTGGTGGTGTGTGTTGCCTCCCTCACTATAGCCGCTCCCCGTCCGCTTGCCATGAAGGCCGCACCGCAGGGCCGTGTAATGCCCTGCCTGGTTTTCAGGCTTCTCTTTCCAAAGCAGCGAGTTACCCCCTTCCCGGCCCGTTTGGCACCCACTCATGCAGTGTTTAAATAGCATTTATTAATTGTCGCTATCGGCAGTGAATGGCCTGCTCCGGCATTTGCCCCGGCCTGCGCCTTTGGTCTACGTTGTAAGCACGGCGCTGGAGCGCTCTGCACCCCAGGATGCGGGTGGTAGCGCTCATCGCAGCGTCGTGTGTACTTGCCTTCATGAAATGAGTACTTGCCTTCATGGAAGGAGTTACGTGTCTGTGCCTAAAAAGGAGTGACCGCACATGAGCGACCAACAGCAACCCCCACAGCATCAGCAAAAACAGCCGGGCGATGAGCATGCCATGCGCCCCGAGCCCGAGTACATTCGCGACAGCTATCGCGGTGCCGAGAAGTTGCTGGATAAAGTGGCGATCATCACCGGTGGCGACAGCGGCATCGGCCGAGCCATTGCGGTGCATTACGCCCGTGAAGGGGCCGACAGTGTGATCGTGCACCTCAAGGAGAGCCGCGACGCCGAAGAGACCAAGCGGCTGGTAGAGGCCGAAGGCCGCCGCTGCCTGGTGCTGAAAGGCGATGTGGCCGCGCCCAGCTTCTGCCGAGAAATCGTCAACCGCACCCGGCAGGAGTTCGGCAAGATCAATATCGTGATCCACAACGCAGCCGAGCAGTACGACTGGGACGACATCACCGATATCCCGGACGACCAGCTGCAGCGCACCTTCCAGACCAACGTGTTCAGCCACTTCTATCTGACCAAGGCGGCGCTGCCTCACCTGAGCGAAGGCGACACCATCATCGCCACCTCCTCCATCAATGCCTTCAAGGGCAATGACACGCTGATCGACTACACCGCCACCAAGGGCGCCATTCAGGGGCTGATACGCTCGCTGGCGATGTCGCTGATGGACCGAGGCATCCGTGTCAACGCCGTGGCTCCCGGCCCCATCTGGACACCGCTGATTCCGGCCAGCTTCGATGAAGAGAAAGTCGCGGAGTTCGGCAATCAGGTGCCGATGAAACGCGCCGGACAGCCCAGTGAAATCGGCCCGGCCTACGTGTACCTGGCCTGTGAAGAGTCATCCTACATGAGCGGCCAAACACTGCACCTGAACGGTGGCGTGATTCTGAATACCTGAGCAGCCTTCCGGGGCGGCTCCTCGCCGCCCCTTCGCGGGTGCCTCGCTGCGCTCGTTACCACGCGCTACGATACTGCTACTGGCTCTTCACCCCTCACTCCTCACGCCAATACTAACCCGCCAGATTTTTCACCAGCACCTTGGATTTACGGGCGTGGTTGTAGGCCTCGCGTTTGAGGGGGGGCAGGTCTTCCAGGCTGGCGGCGCGGAAGCCGCGCTCCACGAACCAGTGGGCGGTATGGGTGGTGAGCACGAACATATCGGAAAGCCCCCGCTGGCGGGCGCGTCGCTCCAGGGCTTCGACCAGTCGCTCGCCGCGCTCGCCGCCCCGGTAATTGCCATGCACGGCCACGCAGGCCAGCTCGCCCACGGTGGTCTCGGGGAAGACGTGCAGCGCCGCACAGCCGATCACCATGCCGTCGCGCTCGATGACCATGTAGTCGTCGATTTCATGCTCCAGGCGCTCCCGGGAGCGGGCCACCAGCATGCCGCGCCGCTCCAGAGGCTCCAGTAGCTCCAGCAGGCCCGCCACGTCATTGAGCGTGGCCGGGCGAAGCTGCTCGTAGCGGTGCTGGGTGATCATGGTGCCCACGCCGTCGCGGGTGAACAGCTCCCCCAGCAGCGCATCATGGTTGCGCCAGGAGAGCAGGTGCGTGCGGGCCACGCCTTCCCGGGCGGCGGTGCAGGCGGCGTTGAGATGGCGCGCCAGCTCGCTACCGGGCACGGCCTGCTGCAAGCGCGGTTCGGCTTCGAAAGGTGAAAGCTGGCGCAGCAGTGCGCCCTGCTCGTCTTCCAGGCCTTCGGATTCGCCCAGCAGAATCAGCTTGTCTGCCTTGAGCGCCACGGCGGCGTGCTGGGCCACTTCCGAGGCGTCCAGATCGAACACTTCTCCGGTGCTGGAGAACCCCAGCGGCGGCAGCAGCACCAGCGAGCCCTTCTCCAGCAGCCCTTCGATGGCGCTGGCGCGCACCCGGCGCACCTCACCGCTGTGATCGAAGTCTACGCCTTCGCGCACGCCCAGCGGCTTGGCGGTGACCAGATTGCCGGAAATCACGCTCAGCTCCACGCCGTGCAGCGGCGTGCTGGGCAGCCCCAACGAGAGCCGCGCTTCCAGCCAGAGCCGCTGGTGCGCCGCTACCTGCTCCACATGGGCCATCACGGCGCGGTCGGCGACCCAGCGGCCATCCACCCGAGTGGGCTCCACACCGGCGGCCGTCAACGCCTCATGCACCTGGGGGCGAATGCCGAACACCACCACCAGGCGCACGCCCAGCGTGTGCAGCAAGGCCAGATCCTGAATCAGCTGCTCTCCTCGGCCCGACGCCATGGCTTCGCCTTCAATCAGGATGACAAAGGTTCGCCCCCGGTGGGCATTGATGTACGGGGAGGCATTACGAAACCAGTCGACAAAGGGGAAACGTGTGTCCAAGGGCCGCTCTCCGGCAGCAGGTGAATGAAAGTGATCACGCTTACTTTAACAGAGCATAAAAAACAGCGGCACCTTCTATTGCAGCGATCTCCTGTCGAGACCGGCTGCCGAAGGTGCCGCCGTATACCCGCCAAGCGTTAGCCTGGGGAGAGGTGTATCAGCCGAACATGCCCTTGAACATGAAGAAGAACACGATGGCCAACCCCGCCCCGGCGGGCAGGGTAATCAGCCAGGACATGACGATGGTGCCGATCACCCGCAGGTTCAGCGCCGCCATGCCGCGGGCCAGGCCCACGCCGAGGATCGCCCCCACCAGCGTGTGGGTAGTCGAGATGGGTAGCCCGGTGCCCGAAGCCAGCACTACGGTGGTGGCTGCCGCCAGCGTGGCGGCAAAGCCACGGCTGGGGGTCAGTTCGGTAATGCCGGTGCCCACGGTGGCGATCACCTTATGGCCGTAGGTCACCAGGCCCACCACGATGCCGCCACCGCCCAGCACCAGCACCCACCAGGGCACCAGCGCGGCACTGTCGATCACGCCGTCGCTGCGCACCACGCTGATCACCGCCGCCAGCGGGCCAACGGCGTTGGCCACGTCGTTGGAGCCGTGGGCAAACGCCATGGCACAGGCAGTGAAGATCATCAGCACGCCGAATACCCGTTCCACGTTGGCATAGCCGAAGTGGTCGCTGGCGCTCTGCACGTACTTGATACGCCGCTGCATGACCACCCCGACGCCCATGATCACGATGCCGATCAGAATCGACAGCAGGAAGCTCTGGCCAAAGCTCAGGTCGAGCCCCACGTGGGTCAGCCCCTTGGTGAGGGTGACCATGGAAACGATGAAGCCTACCAGGAACACATAGCCCGGCACGTAGCGCTTGGCGGCGGCAAACGGGTCCTGGTTCTCGAAAATCAGGTACTGCACCGATTTGAACAGCACGAAGCCGATGGTGCCCGCCAGCAGCGGCGAAATGACCCAGCTGGAAGCAATGGTGCCCACGCGGCTCCAGGCCACGGCTTCCACGCCCAGTCCCACGGCACCAAAGCCCACGATGGCGCCCACGATCGAGTGAGTGGTCGACACCGGCCAGCCTCGGGCCGAGGCAATCATCAGCCAGATACCCGCCGCCAGCAGGGCCGACAACATACCGTATACCAGCAGCTGCGGGTTGGCTTCCAGCAGTGCCGGGTCCAGCATGCCGCCACGAATGGTGGCGGTGACTTCGCCCCCGGCCAGCCAGGCCCCCAGAAACTCGAAAATGACCGCAATGATGATGGCTTGCTTGATGGTGATCGCTTTCGATCCCACCGAGGTGCCCATGGCGTTCGCCACGTCGTTGGCACCCACGCCCCAGGCCATGAAGAAGCCAAACAGGCAGGCCAGAATGATAAAGATGTCGCCGTGCTGAGCAATAATCTGCATGGGAGCCCCTTAGCGTGCGGTCAGGATCTGCAGGCGGCTGCCCACGCGTTCGGCGCGGTCGGAGACTTCGCCGACCCAGTCGATGATCTTGTAGAGAAAGATCACATCCACGGGGGGAAGCTGGCTTTCCAGCTCGAAAAGACGGCGGCGAATCGCCACCTGCTGATCATCCGCCTGGTGCTCCAGCACGTGCAGCTCGCGGATCATGTTCTGCATCACGTCCGAGACGTTGCGCCCAAAGCCGGACTCCAGCAGGTCCTTCAACTCTTCCAGCGCCTGGCGCGCCTGGGCCACGCAGGCCACACTGGTGGCCATGTACTCGCGCATCAAATCGGCCAGCTCGTCGGGCACGCGCATTTTACGGCCCAGCATGATGCCGGTAATGTCACGCACCTTGTTGGCGATCTTGTCCTGTACGCTGATCAAATCGAGCAGGTCCGAGCGCGAGACCGGCAGAAACATGCTGTTGGGCAGGTTGAGCCGCAGCTCGGTCTTGAGGGTGTCGGCTTCGTGCTCCAGAGAAGTCACCTGCTCGCGCAGCTCGGCGGCGGCGTCCCAGTCACCGGCAAGGGTCGCTTCGAAGAACGGCAGGAGGAGGTCGGCGCATTCATTGGCCTTGACGATGTGGGCCAGCAGCGGCTGGAATGGCGAGCGGCCAAACATCGCGGAAAAAGGGTTGGAGGTTACCATAGAGCCTTTAGCCTGTTTTCGGGGAGCCTGGAAATGGCGGGCGACAGTATAAAGAGTGCGCTCGGCTGCGTCATAAAAAGTTCATTCAACCGTCATCAATAAGCAACATAGACCACTTGGCAGGAAGCGTCATGACCCAACACCCTCATCCGGCAGCCCCTCAGGAAGTCGAACTGAAGCTGGCCCTGGGGCCCGGCGCGCTCGACGCGCTGCTGGCCCATCCGCTCTTGGCAGAGCCGCCCCAGCAGCAGGCCTTGACCAACACCTATTTCGATACTCCCCAGGGCCATCTGGCCGCTGGCCGGGTCGCCGTTCGGCTGCGCCGACTGGGCCAGCGCGTGCTGCAAACGGTCAAGACCGCAGGCCAGGGCGGCGGCGGGTTATCGCGTCGTGAAGAGTGGGAGTGGCCGCTGGACGAGCACGCCCTCGACCAGGTCGGGCTGGCCAAGCTGCCGCCGTTTCAAGGGCCGTTGGCCGAACAGATAGCGGCGCTGCAACCCACGCTGAGCACCGATTTCCACCGCCGTACCTGGCAGCTGGCATGGCAAGGCAGCGCCATCGAGCTGGTGGTGGACGAAGGGGAAATCGTGGCGGGCAGCGCCCGCGCCCCTATTGGCGAGGTCGAACTGGAGCTGAAAGAGGGCAGCGCCGATGCGCTATGGGGGTTGGCCCTGGCACTGGCAGAGCGGGTGGCACTGCGCCCTTCCGACAGCAGCAAGGCCGCCCGAGGCAATGCTCTGGGCCAGCAGCAGTGGACGCTGCCCGAGGCCAGCACCCCCAGCGCATGGCTGCACCGTGCCACCGTGGCGCTGGATGCCTTCCATGACAGTGGCCACCCCGAGCACCTGGCGGCGGCCCAACAGGCGCTGAGTGAACTGGCCCAGCACCCATCGCTGGATGACGCCGCACGGCGCGAGGCCCTCACGCTGACGGCCGAGCTGGGCTCCACCGGCCAGCCCACGGCGGCGTATGGCGTTGCAGCGTTGACGCTGGCCCGTCGCCTTGGTCAGCAAACCGCGCTACGCTGAAACGCATCCCCCTTGGCCGCTTATTTCAGGACGAAACCATGAGCTTTGACCTCAGCCCCGGTGCCGAAGGATTGCGCACGCGGTTATTCCACGTGATTTTCGAGTCGGATACCCCGGGGGCCAAAGCGTTCGATATCGCCTTGATCATCGCCATCCTGCTGAGCGTGGCGGTGATTCTGCTGGGCAGCGTAGAGCAGTACGCCCAGCGCTACGACTCGCTGTTTTTCTACATGGAGTGGATGTTCACGCTGCTGTTCAGCCTTGAGCTGCTGGTGCGCCTTTACTGCCTGGAGCGGCCCACCGTCTACCTCAAGAGCTTTTACGGGGTGGTCGATGTGATTGCGATCATCCCCACCTGGCTGGTACTGCTGTTGCCCGGCGCCCATGCGCTGGTGATCGTGCGGATTCTGCGCGTGCTGCGCATTTTCCGCATCCTGCGCCTGATGGAGTTCGTCGGCGAAGCACGGCTGCTGCTGGATGCCCTGAAGCGCAGCCTGCGCCAGATTTTGCTGTTCTTTTTCAGCATTCTGATGCTGGTGACCCTGTTTGCCGCGCTGATGTACACCATCGAGTCCGATGAGGCAGGTTTCACCAGCATCCCGATCTCCATTTACTGGGCCATCGTCAGCATGACCACGGTGGGCTACGGCGACATCGTGCCCGCCACCCCGCTGGGCAAGTCCATCACCGTCATCCTGATGCTGATTGGTTACTCGATCATTGCCGTGCCCACCGGGGTATTCTCGGCCCAGGTGATCCGTTCCATCCGCGAAGACCGCTACTCGGAAGAAGCCTGCCCCGGCTGCGGCCACGACCGCCACGAAAAGCGCGCCCGCTACTGCCTACGCTGTGGCACCTGGCTGGACGAAGAGAGCGAAGACCCGCGCAAGCCCAAGGAAGAACCGCCCGAGGAAGCCCCCCAACAATGACGCCAGCGCCGGGAGGCGCTGGCGTCATGGCCAGCTGGAAAAAGGGCTTGTGAAAGAGAACGAGTGAAACGCTACTGGAAAGGCGTGGTGTCGCCGCGCCCTTCCCGCACGATGGTCGGCGGCAGTTCGCGCAGGTCGATGACGCTGGTCGGGTCCAGGTGGCAAGCGCCGCCGTCGATGATCAGATCCAGATGCGCCCCAAAGCGCTCGCGGATCTCTTCCGGGTCGCTCATGGGCAGCGTTTCCCCCACCGGAATCAGCGTCACGCTCATCAGCGGCTCACCCAGCGCTTCAAGCAAGGCGTGGGTAATCCGGTGGTCCGGCACGCGTACGCCTATCGAGCGGCGCTTGGGGTGCAGCAGCAGGCGCGGCACTTCCGTGGTGGCATCCAGAATGTAGGTGTAAGGCCCCGGCGTGTGGGCTTTCAGCAGCCGGAACACGGCGTTGTCTACCTTGGCGTAGGTACCGATCTCGGAAAGGTCCGAACACATCAGGGTAAAGTTGTGCTTGTCGTCCAGCGAGCGCAGCCATTTGATCTTCTCGATGGCCTTCTTTTCGCCCAGGTGGCAGCCCAGCGCATAGCCGGAATCCGTGGGGTACGCCACCACGCCCCCTTTGCGAATGATCTCGGTGGCCTGATCGATCAGCCGTTTTTGCGGGTTCTCGGGGTGAATCTGGAAATATTGGCTCATCGCTTGCTCCTGCCGTTCGGCGGTCCGTTCGTTGCACATTCGTTGGCGCGATACCTACAGCTTAGCCGATACGGCGCGTGATCACCCAGCCGCCAGCATGCCCGGCGCGGCATTGCGCATGTGCGCCAGCCGAGGGTGTTCCCAGATGGGCGGCGCGGCGGTACGTGGCACCACGCTCATGCTGCCGGGGGCGGCGTGGCTGCCGGGAAAGTGAAAATCGCTGCCCAGCGAGGCGTACAGCGAGCGCTCCACCAGCTGACGCGCCAGGTCGCGAGTGCTGTCCGGGTTTTGCTGGCCGCTGACCAGCTCGACCGCCTCGCCCCCTGCGGCGGTGAAAGCATCCAGCAACAGGCCGCGCTTGCGCCGGGTCAGCCCGTAGCGCAGCGGGTGGGCCAGCACCGCGACGCCGCCGGACGCCACCACCCAGCCCACGGCATCGGCAATCTCGGGCCAGTGGGCTTTCACATCGCCCTTCTTGCCGCTGCCCAGGTAGCGCTTGAAGGCTCCGGCCCAGTCGGCCACCACGCCTTCCGCCACCAAGGCACGGGCAAAATCCGGGCGCCCCAACGGGCGGTCGCTGCCGGCCTGGGCGCGGGCCTTGGCCAACGCATCGGGCAGGCCCATTTTCTCCAGCCGCTCGGCAATCACTTCAGCCCGCTGGATACGCGCCTGGCGCTGCTGCTCCAGGCCCTCCACCAGCGCTCCCTGCAGGCCGCCCGGCATCAACGCCACCACGTGAATATTGATGCCCTGCCAGCGCGTGGATAACTCGCAGCCGGGCACCAGACACAGGCCCGCCTGCTCGGCGGCCAGGCTGGCTTCTGCCGTGCCATCCATGGTGTCGTGGTCGGTGAGGGCAATGTGCGTCATGCCTCGGGCGGCACACAGCGCCACCAGCTCGTCAGGCGGCAGCGACCCATCCGAGGCGGTAGAGTGCATGTGCAAATCGACCGGGTAGCGCTGATCGGCATCGAACACACGGGGCAGTGCAGGGGGAAAAGCTTCAGGAAGTCGTGGCATTAGCATGACGCCGTGTGGCGAGTTTGTCAGAATAGGCGTGTGGTACAACAACAGCTCGCCATGGTGCGCGTTAACCAGCACGCGGTCAATGCCGGGAGCGATTGCAAGGCTTCCCCAACCGCACTGCCTTCAAGGAGTTATCCCCATGCTGTATGCAATTATCAGTGAAGATGTGGCCAATAGCCTGGAGCGCCGACTGGCCGCCCGCCCGGACCATCTGGCACGGCTGGAAGCGCTGCGTGACGAAGGCCGTCTGGTATTGGCTGGCCCCCACCCGGCCATCGACACCGACAACCCCGGCGAAGCGGGCTTTAGCGGCAGCCTTGTAGTGGCCGAATTCGACAGCCTGGAAGCGGCCAAGGCCTGGGCGGACGCCGACCCTTACATCATTGCCGGGGTCTATGCCAAGGTAATTGTTAAGCCGTTCAAGAAAGTTTTGCCTTGACCCACAAGGGCGACTGTGGAGGGTCCGCCTGCTTTTTCACAGAGCCTGTGGAAAACTCTGTGAAAACACGGCGGACGCTTTTCTATAAGCCAGAGATAGCGCCCTGCTGAACAAATTGATCATTTTTTGACCACCTTCGTTCACCCTTCGACCACCACGGATATTCGCGTGACCCAGCGCCCCACTGACCTGCCCCCGCTGGCGGCCATGACCGCCCCGACGCTCTCCTGGAACGACGATGCCCCGCACTCAGATGCCTTCGGTGACGTCTATTTTTCCCGGGAGGACGGTCGCGCGGAAACCGAACACGTCTTTCTGGCGGCCAACCACCTGCCCCAGCGGTTTGCCGAGTGGCAGGCACCCCGAGCATTCGTGATTGGAGAAACCGGCTTTGGCACCGGGCTGAACATGCTGTGTGCCTGGGCCTGCTTCGAACGCCACGCCCCGCCAGGGGCACGGCTGCACCTGCTCTCTACCGAAAAATTCCCGTTAGGCCACACTGCCCTGGCGCGTGCCCTGAGCGCCTGGCCATCGTTGGCCAGTTATTCACAGGCGCTCTGCGCCCTGTGGCCCGATCCCGTCAGCGGCGTTCACCGTTTGCACCTGAGCGAACGCGTCACCCTGGACCTGCACTTTGGCGACACCACCGAACGGCTGGAAGCCTTGCAAGGCCAGGTGGATGCCTGGTTCCTGGATGGCTTTGCCCCTTCCAAAAACCCGGAGATGTGGCAGCCCGAGCTGTTTGCTGCCATGGCGGCCCGTTCGCGGCCCGGAGCCACCTTTGCCACCTTCACCTGCGCGGGAATCGTCAAGCGCGGCCTGAAAGCCGCAGGCTTCGCATGGCAGAAGGTGCCTGGCTTCGGTCGCAAGCGGGAAATGCTGGCCGGCAGTATTGCCACACCGCCTGTGGACAACCGTCGCCAGCGGACGCCGTGGTTTACGCCACCGCCCACCCTTCGCTCACAGCACATCGTGGTGATTGGCGCAGGCATGGCCGGGAGCAGCGTGGCGGCCGCCCTGGCACGGCGCGGCCGCCAGGTAACGGTGCTGGAGCGTGAGCAGCCCGGCGCGGGCGGGTCGGGTAATCGGCAGGGGGCGCTGTACGTGAAGCTTGCGGTGGAGACCAACCTGCAGAGCCGCTTCTACCTGGCGGGGCTGCTCTACAGCCAGCGCTGGCTGGGCCAACTCGCGGCCGCGGGGCCACAGCAGCCGCCCCTCTGGCAGCCCTGCGGCGTGGTGCAGCTGGCCTTGAGCGAGAAAGAGGCCAGCCGCCAGCAGCGCTTCATGGCCCACCACCCGCTGCCGGAAACGCTGGTCGCGGCCAGCGAGGCCCCCGACGCGCTGGCCGGGGTGCCCACGGCAGCGGCACAGGGCCTTTTTTACCCACAGGCGGGATGGGTACAGCCCAAACGGCTCTGCGAGCAACTGCTGCAACACCCCGGCATCACCCTGCGCCACGGGGAGGCCACGGCGCTGCACGCCACGCCAGCGGGCTGGCAGATCACCCTGGCCAACGGCGACACCCTGGCCGCCGACCAGGTGGTGATTGCCACGGCGTCATTGGCCAACCGTTTCGCCCAGACGGCGGAGCTGCCGCTGCAGCAGGTGCGTGGCCAGGTGAGCGAGCTACCGCTGCCGGAGGGCACGGCGGCTCCTCAGCGCGTGGTGTGTGCGGGGGGCTATGTGTCGCCGCCGCTGGAGGGCGTGCTCACCTTCGGCGCCAGCTTCGTGCCCAACGATGCCACCACCCACACCGCCGACGCAGACCATCAGCGCAATATCGACGAGCTGCGCCAGGCCTTGCCCGACTGGGTCGCGGCGCTGGAGGCCGCCACGGGCCCGCTGACACCCAGCGCCTTGACGGGCCGAGCCGCCGTGCGCGCCGCCAGCCCCGACAAGACACCCTATGCCGGGCCAGTGCCCGACGCGGCCGCGTGGCGCACGGCCTACGCGGCGCTGGCCAAGGATGCCTCGAAGGTGCCAGAGACCCCAGGCCAACACCATGGCGGGCTGTGGATCTCCACTGCCCATGGCTCTCGTGGGCTGGCCAGCGCGCCGCTGTGCGCCGAAGTGCTGGCTTCCAGCCTGTGCGATGAGCCGCTCCCCCTGGAGCAGCCGCTGGTGGACCACCTGCACCCGGGAAGGCGCCTGATCAGTGCGCTGATCCGCGCTCAGTAATCGCCCTCTTCCTCGTCATCGGCCAGCTCTCGCCCAAAGGCACGCCATTGGGCGAGCGTCATCACTTCGGTCATTTCCAGCTCCAGGTCATGGGCGATGATCAGCTCGTGACGCTCCAGCTGCCGCTTGACCTCGGCGACCCAGCCGCGCATGCCTTCGCCGGTATCAGTGGTATCGTAGCCCTGGCGGGTCACGAACGCCTCCAGCAGCGCATCCAGCGTCTCGGGCGGCAGCATGCGGGCGGGTACTTCTATGAAACGGCTCATTCGCTCTGCTCCCACGCGCTCAAACGCTCGATAAAGGTGGCTTCGTCGATCACTTCGACGCCTAGTTCCTCGGCTTTGGTGAGCTTGCTGCCCGCAGCCTCACCGGCCACCAGGCAGGTGGTCTTTTTGGACACGCTGCCCGCCACTTTGGCCCCCAGCGCCTGCAAACGTGCCTTGCCTTCGTCACGGGTCATGCTCTCCATGGCGCCGGTCAGCACCCAGGACTGGCCTTCCAGCGGCGTGGGCCCCTGGGCCACCTCGGTTTCCTGCCAGACGACCCCCGCCGCAATCAGCGCGTCCAGGGTGTCGAGGTTGTGCGGCTGCCGGAAAAAGGTATGGATGTGTTTCGCCACGATGGGCCCCACGTCGTTGACCGCTTCCAGCGCAGGCGTGTCGGCCTCCTGAAGGGCTTGCAGCGTGCCAAAGTGGTTGGCCACGTTGGCAGCAGTGGCTTCGCCCACTTCACGAATGCCCAGTGCGTAAATGAACCGTGGCAGCGTGGTCTGCTTGGCTTTTTCCAGCGCATTGACCAGGTTGGTGGCGGACTTTTCACCCATGCGCGGCAGGCTTTTGAGCTGCTCGACGGTCAGGTGGAACAGCTCGGCGGGGGTCTTGACCCAGTCCTGCTCGACCAGTTGCTCGATCAGTTTCTCCCCCAGGCCGTCGATGTCCATGGCCTTGCGGCTGGCAAAGTGCTTGAGCGCTTCCTTGCGCTGGGCCGCGCAGTAGAGGCCGCCGGAACAGCGGGCCACCGCCTCGCCTTCCAGGCGCTCGACCTCGGAGCCGCACACCGGGCACTGGTCAGGGAATACAATGGCGCGGGCTTCGGCAGGGCGCTTCTCGACATCGACACGTACCACCTGAGGAATCACGTCCCCCGCCCGCCGAATGGCCACGGTGTCGCCAATCATGACGCCCAGCCGCTCGATCTCGTCGGCATTGTGCAGCGTGGCGTTGGACACCGTCACCCCAGCCACCGTAACCGGCTCTAGCCGTGCCACCGGGGTAATCGCGCCGGTACGGCCTACCTGAAACTCCACGTCGTTGAGCAGCGTGACCTCTTCCTGGGCAGGGAACTTGAAGGCCACCGCCCAGCGTGGCGCGCGGGCCACGAAGCCCAGCTCCCGCTGGTGGCGCAGGTCGTTGACCTTGATCACCACGCCGTCGATGTCGTAGCCCAGCTGATCACGCTTTTCGCCCAGCCGTTCACAGTAGTCGGCCACGGCGTCTGGCCCCTGCAACACGCTCAGCTCGGCGCTGGTTTTGAACCCCAGTTGGGAGAGCCTGGCCATCAAGGCGCTATGGGTGGTATCGCCCATCTCGGGCTCCAACCGCGCCGCCTGATAGGCGTGGAACTCCAGCGGTCGCGTTGCAGTAATGCGCGGGTCGAGTTGGCGCAGGCTGCCTGCTGCCGCGTTACGCGGGTTGGCAAACACCTTGCTGCCCTCGTCTCGGGCACGCTGGTTCAGCGCTTCGAACCCGGCGTGGCGCATGATGACCTCGCCACGCACCTCCACCAGCTCGGGCAACGTGCCTCCCATCAGCTTGAGCGGCACCGAGCGCAAGGTACGCAGGTTGGAGGTAATGCCCTCGCCCGTACGCCCATCGCCACGCGTTGCACCGCTGACCAGCACGCCCTGTTCGTACACCAGCGAGACCGCTGCGCCATCCAGCTTGGGTTCGCAGCTGAATTCGATCTCCTCGGGCTGGCACTCCAGACGTTCGGCCACCCGCTGGGCGAAGGCGATGATGTCTTCACGGCTGAAGGCGTTGTCCAGCGACAGCATGGGAATGGCATGGGCCACTTCCGGAAAGCCTTCCGCCGGGGCCGCGCCCACTCGCTGGGTGGGCGAGTCTGGCGATATCAGGTCAGGGTGTTCTGCCTCGATCTGCTGCAAACGTTGCAGCTTGCGGTCGTAGTCGGCATCGGTCAGCGTGGGCTCGTCCAGCACGTAGTAGCGATAATTGGCGTCATCCAGATCAGCGCGCAATTGGCCAATCTCTTCTAGCAGGGCGGGGTCTAGCGAACTCATGCGGGCATTCCGAAACAGATGAAAAAGGGGTCAGTGCGACATGAAAATGGACAGTATTAAAAACGGACAGCAATCGAAACGGCAATAACAAAAACACCCGCCTTCGGGTAGAAGGCGGGTGTGGGCATGACAGAAACGTTTAGCGTGCCTGCAACTGGCGATGCAGTCGATGGCGACGCTCGAACTCGCGCACCCGCTGGCGGGCAAACTCGATGGTTTGCGCCGTCATGACGCTGCGGTTCTCGTCTTTCAATTCACCGCCCATGTGACGCACCACCACCATGGCGGTTTCCACCATGGCCTCGAAGGCAGCGGCGCTATCCAGCGCACCGGGCAGCGGCATCAGGAAGGTGATGCCCGGGGTGACGAACTCGTCCATCTCTTCGATGGGGAAAGTGCCGGGCTTCAGCACGTTCACCATGGAGAACTGCAGCTCGCTCTCGGCGCTTTCGGTTTCGAACCGGTGGAAGACACCCATGGTACGGCTGTAACGCAGGCCACACGCCATCATCAGTTCAAGAAGCTTGCTGCCGTCGAACCCTTCCGGGTCGCGAGACAGCACGCTGATGACGATCATCTCTTCGGCATCGGCCAGGGTTTCTCGTGCGTGTTCGCCGTTGACGTCGTGGCGCAGCGCTTTCTCCAGCGTCGGATGAGCGCGTACCACGCTTTCGCGTGCCTCATAGGCAGGCTCTTCATAGGCACCATCGAATTCTGCGTAGGCATCATCGTAGTCGGCAGCATCGGTGCGACCTGCATCATAAGCCGCATAGCGGTCATCATGATGGGAAGCAGCATCGTCATAGGCACCGCGGGCAGCGGCGGGGGCTGCGTAGCGGTCGGCGTCATCGTAGCTGTCCAGCGCCGGGGCCTTGCCACGCGAGGTGCGTTTGGCAGCAGCGTCCGTCGCCGCCAGCTCGCGAGCCTGGGCTTTTTCCTGAGCAATGCGCGCTTTTTCTGCTTCTGCCGCTTCCTTGGCCACGCGGCGCTGCTCGGCCTCCAGGGCTTTGCGCTCGGCTTTCTGCTTGGCCAGCGCTTCGGCACGCTTGGCTTTTTCGGCTTTCTTGATCGCTTTCTGTTTGCGGCGTTCGATGATACGGCGCTTGAAGGAGCGGCCAATACCTTCGAAGTCGACCAAGCGGTAGCGGTCTACCTCGTCGTCATCCAGCTCGTCCACGTCGCCTGCGATATCCGAACGCAGCTGCCGACGCCTGGGCGTCTCGGAGGACTTGGCAAAGACGGCATCTTCCGGCTCGGCGCGCAGCACCGGCTCGGCATCGGGTTCCGGCTCTACGGCGCTCA
Source organism: Halomonas sp. C22 (assembly GCF_007655045.1). Taxonomy (NCBI): domain Bacteria; kingdom Pseudomonadati; phylum Pseudomonadota; class Gammaproteobacteria; order Oceanospirillales; family Halomonadaceae; genus Halomonas; species Halomonas sp. C22. The sequence goes on from NZ_VBVC01000003.1 coordinate 412,395, forward strand.
GCGGCGTGCTTTCCGGCGTGTCCGTGGCGGACAGAACAGGCTCGACGCTCTCAGCGACAGCGGCCGCCGTGGCTTTGTGGTCGTCTTCGGCAGCCGCTGCGGTGGATACGGGCTCAACCGCTGGCTCGGACACCGTGGGAGCAGCCGTTTCTGGAGAAGGCTGCTGCTGGATGGCTGACTCGACGGAAACCGGAGCAGCAGACGCCACGGCGATGGTTTCAGGAGCCACAGCTTCTGGGGCACCAGTTTCTTCTGACACCAGAGATTCTGGAGTCTTGGCTTCTGAGACGGTGCTTTCTGAAGCAATGGCTTTTGAAGCGATGGCTTCTGGAGCAGTGGCTTCTGGAGCAGTGGCTTCTGGAGCAGTGTCTTCTGGAGCAGTGGCTTCTGAAACAGTTGAAACAGTGGTTTCTGGAGCAGTAGCTTCTGAAACAGGGGATTCTGGAACAGTGGCTTCTGGAGCTACAGCTTCATGCTGAGACGTCGGCTCACCCGCAAACAGGCTGGGCTCACGGCGGGGCTCGCTATAGGCGGCTTCTCGGGAAGCAGCGGACGCTGCCTCGGGCATGGCACTGTGTGCAACAGGAGTTGAGACGGGCGACGGAGACATCGACGGTTCGGCACGCGATGGAGCCGCCTTCGGGGGCTCGCTGCGCTTGGCGGTCTCACCGTTCGCTGCTGCCGCTTGGGCCACGGCAGGTTTGGAAGACTTCGAAGTAAACGACTTTGCGTTTGCGGTCACGGATTGAGCAAACGAGCGGCGGAAGTCAGAAAGGACTTTGGAAGGCCCGGGGTGGTCCTGACGCTTCAACTTGGGCTTTTGGCCCAGACCACTGTAATCGGCGGGTTTGACGACCCGAGCACCGCCATTGGGCAGTTCCCAGTTGATTTCCGCTTCCTTGGCCTCGTCACTCAACTCTTCCGGCTTGACGGCGGGCAGATCCTTGCCAGCCTGATCCAGCTGCGGGACACGCCGTTGACGCTGAAGCCTTCGCGCACCATCAACGACGATGAGCGACACCAGAGCCAGTCCTAGAATGATTAACCACTCTCTTAATTCCATGTCGAGCATTCCATGGGTCAACTAACCGGTTACCAGATGCAGCGCGTGCGCGGCACCCAAATATGGGGGACCTTCTTATCAAGATACGTTTAGTGCCAAGCATAGCGCGATTATTACAAAAAGGGCCACTTTTTGCAGGCATTTGCACTTTTAAACTTGCATATACGCTTTTTAGGCCAATCTAAAGACCTTATCAAGCCCATAAAGTGCCGCTATCGAGTGGTCACTTTCTGACCTCTCTGAGTAGCCACCAGCGTTTGCCAAAACGCGCTGGCGAAGGGGCTGGCCAACTGGCGCGGCCGTGTCAGCTGTATGGCCACCGGCACGTCCCACTCCGGGGGCAGCGCGCGCACCAGGCGCCCTTCCGCAACTTCTTGTTCGGAAAGACTTTCAGGCAGCCAGGCCAACCCCTTGTTCTCGATGGCCATGGACATCAGCACGGCGGCCAGATGGCTGCTGAAATGGGCCTGGGAGGAGAGTGTGGCTGGCTGCCGCTGACCCAGACGATGGCGCAAGATGCGCCCTAGCCCCGAGGCGTCAGTGTACGCTAAATAAGGAAAAAAAGAGGAAGCCGCGCCAAGCCCCAGCTCGCGCCCCACCAGAGGAATCAATCGATCCTGACCGACGGTGAGACTCTCGAAGTGTTCCGCTTCCAGAGGCGAGTCGACGGCGGGGTCTCGATGGCTCAATAAAAACTGTGCCGTTCCGCGCAGTAAGAGCTGCTCGCAGTTGGCCATGGTATCGGAGTGAAGTTGTACGGCATGCAGCGCGGCACTTTGCTCTTGTTGGCGTATCCAGCGCGGAAAGAAAGTAAACGAGAGTGAATGAGTGGCCGCAAACTGGAGCGCCGCCGTCGCGCGCTGGGCAACTTCCTGAGCTTCACTGCGTAAACGATAGAGTCGCCCTGCGGCATCGATGACACTGGCCTGAATATGCTGGCCCGCCTCGGTCAACGTGGTGCCTTGGGGCGTGCGCACGAAAAGGGCCACCCCCATCCACTGCTCCAGCGCTCTGATTCGACGGCTGAACGCGGGTTGCGTCACATGGCGCGCCTGGGCGGCACGGATGAAACTGCCGTGTTCGGCCAAGGCATTGAAGTCTTCCAACCAGTTCAGTTCCATCGCGGGCAATGCCATTTCAGCATGGGGTAGCTGACTAATAGCATTAGTCAGCCGCCACTGTCACCCCCTATGGTGATGCGACCACTGTTTGAGGAGCCTGCCATGCGTATTCTGGAAATTCGTGAGAAAACCGTCTCTATCGCCTCCCCCATCGCCAATGCGTACATCGACTTTTCCAAGATGACCTGTTCGGTGGTGGCGGTCGTCACCGACGTCATCCGTGACGGTAAGCCTGTGATTGGCTACGGATTCAACTCCAACGGACGCTATGGCCAGGGTGCTCTGATGCGCGACCGTTTCCTGGATCGCATCAAGGAGGCCGACCCGAACAGCCTGATCGACCATGCGAACGACAACCTGGACCCGTTCGCGATCTGGAAAACCTTGATGACCAACGAGAAGCCAGGCGGCCACGGCGAGCGTTCCGTGGCGGTAGGCACGATCGACATGGCCATCTGGGATGCCGTCGCGAAAATCGAGGGCAAGCCGCTGTATCGCCTGCTGGCCGACCGGTATCGCGGCGGGCAGGCCGACGACAAGGTGTGGGTCTATGCGGCAGGAGGCTATTACTACCCCGGCAAAGACCATTCCAAGCTGCAAGACGAGATGCGTAGCTACCTGGACCGCGGTTACGAGGTAGTGAAGATGAAAATTGGCGCGGCCTCTCTGGATGAAGACCTGCGCCGTATTGAGGCCGTGCTGGAGGTGGTGGGCGATGGCAGCCGCTTGGCGGTCGATGCCAACGGGCGGTTCGACCAGCCAACGGCCATTGCCTACGCCGAGGCAATGAAGCCTTACCGCCTGTTCTGGTACGAAGAGGCCGGAGACCCGCTGGATTACGCGCTGCAGGCGGAACTGGCCAACCATTACAGCCTGCCCATGGCCACCGGCGAAAACCTGTTCTCTCATCAGGATGCGCGCAACCTGCTCCGTCATGGCGGCATGCGCCCAGACCGAGATTTCGTGCAGTTCGACTGCGCGCTTTCTTATGGCCTGGTGGAGTACATGCGCACGCTGCAAGTCATGGATGAGCTTGGCTGGTCCTCACGCCGCGTGGTGCCTCACGGTGGCCACCAAATGTCGCTGAATATCGCGGCGGGGCTGCACCTGGGAGGCAACGAGTCCTACCCGGATGTTTTCCAGCCCTTCGGTGGCTTTGCCGACGGCATTCGCGTCGAGAATGGCTACGTGGGGTTACCGGACATTCCCGGCGCGGGCTTCGAAGCGAAATCGGCGCTGTACGCGGTGATGCGGGAGCTGGGCGAAGGCTAATCCACCAGCGCGGCGGCTTCGTCGATGCCCACCGACACCAGCCGCGAGACGCCGGGCTCCTGCATGGTCACCCCCATCAGGCGCTCGGCGGCTTCCATGGCAATCTTGTTGTGGGTGATGTAGATGAATTGGACGTTCTCCGACATCTCCTTGACCAGCTTGGCGTAGCGCCCCACGTTGGCATCGTCCAGCGGCGCGTCTACCTCGTCGAGCATACAGAACGGCGCGGGGTTGAGCTGGAAGATGGCAAACACCAGCGACAGCGCCGTGAGCGCTTTTTCGCCACCGGACAGCAGGTGAATGGTGCTGTTCTTCTTGCCCGGTGGGCGTGCCATGATCGCCACACCGGTTTCCAGCAGGTCGTCTCCTGTCAGGGTCAGCCAGGCAGCCCCGCCACCGAACACGCGGGGGAACAGGGTTTGCAGCCCGGTATTGACCTGTTCGAAGGTTTCCTTGAAGCGCACCCGGGTTTCCTGGTCGATGCGCTTGATGGCGCGCTCCAGAGTCTCCAGCGCTTCGCTGAGCTCTGCATGCTGGGCTTCCAGGTAGTTGCGCCGCTCCGCCTGCTGGTCATACTCTTCGATGGCCGCCAGGTTGATGGCGCCCAGGCGACGAATCTTCTCGGAGGTATCCTCCAGCCGCTCCTGCCAGGTGGGTTCGCTGGCGTCCTGGGGCAGCGTCTCGGCCAGTTCATCGGCATTGTGCCCCAGTTCCGCCAGCTGCTCGTCCTGGGTGGCCGCCTTGAGCGCCAGCGCTTGCACATCCATGCGCCGCTGCTGTAGCTGTTCGCGGCTCTGCTCCAGATTGCGCTCGTGCTGTTGGCGGGCCAGCTCGTCATTGCGCAGCTGCTCGGCCAGGGCCTGGGCCTGCTGGCGCGTCGCGTTCAGGCGGCGCTCCTGCTGCTCGCGCTGATGCAGCAGCTCTTCCAACTCTTCGCTGGCGAGTTCATCCGGCTCTACCAGCATTTCCCGCGACTCTTCCAGCTCGGCAATGCGCAGGGTCAGCCGCGCCTCGCTATCGCTGGAGCGGGCCTGCTGGGCTTGAAGGCTGTCACGCTCGGCTTTCAACCTTTCCCGCTCCAGCGCCAGCGCCTGTTGCCGTGCCTTGAGCGGGGCGTGCTGCTGATTGAGCCGCTCACGCTGCTCACGCTGTTGATGGCGCTGCTCGGCGCTGGTTTCTCGGGCTTCGGAGGCGGCTTCCAGCTGCTCCATGGCGGTATGCCAGCGGGCGCGCTGCTCTTCCAAAGTAAGCGTTAACTCCGCCTCATCCTCTTGCAGCTGGGCCAGCTCATCGTCCAGCTCGGCGGCACGGCCTTGCAGATGCTCCAGCCGCTGGGCCAGGCGCTGCTCCTGGATGGCCAGCTGCTGGCGGGCGCTGGCGTGATCACGCTCCTGCTCGGCCTGCTGCTCACGCTGCTCCTCCAGCGCGTCCAGCGCCTCGCTGGCCGCATCGCACTGCGCATCGAGCAGCGCCAGCGCCTCTTCGGCCTGGGCGCGTTGCTCGGCAAGCTCTGTGAAGCGGCGGCGGGTCACCAGCAGGGCATCCACGCCTTCGCCGTTGGCCTGCTGATGCAGCCACCCCCGCCCACGCCAGACGCCATCGCGGCTGACCACGCTTTCACCCTTGGCCAGGCTGGGCAGCAGCGCCTCAATGTCATCCGCGCTGTCGACGAAGTGAATGCTCGCCAACCACTCGCTCAAGGCCCCCGCCCCGGTGACCAGTGCGTGCAGCCGCTGGCCCGTATTGGGCAGCCCGGCGGGCAGCGCCTGGTCGATCAGGCACCAGTCGGTGGCCAGTGCTTCGGGTAGCGCCTGCAGCTGTTGGGTGGCCACCAGCCGCGCGTTGAGCCAGGGGGCCAACAGCCAGGAAATCACTCGTTCCCAGCCCGCCGACACGTCGATGGCCTCGCCCAGCCGCGGCGCCTCGGCCAAGCCATGTGCTGCCAACGCCTCGCCGGATTGAGGGTCGTGGTCCGCCAGGGCGGCATCGATCAATGCTTGCAGCGATGCCAGCTCGCCTTGCTGCTGGCTGAGCGCCTGACGCTGCTGGTCTCGCGCTTGCTGGGCCTGCTGATAAGCCGCCTTGGCATCGCTGAAGCGCTGCTGCCACTGCTCGCGCTGGGTCTGGAACGTGGCGGCGCGCTGGTCGGCCTCGGCCAACCGAGCGTGATGCTCGGCGTGCTCCTGGCGCAAGGCGGCCATGTCGGCCAGCTCGCCGCGCTGTTGGCGGCGGCGCTGGCCTTCGGCCTGGAGGCGGGCAATTCGCTGCTCCAGATCACGCAGCTGATCCTGGCGGCGGTCGGCATCGCGGCTGGCTTCGCGCCAGCGATTCTCGGCATCGCTCCACTGCTGCTCGGCGGCCTCCAGGGCGGGGCTGGCCGAGGCCAGGGTTTCTTCCAGCTCCGTCAGCTGCTCTTCGAGGGCTTCGTATTCGGGCAGTACGTCTTCCAGGCGTTCGTCGATGGCGAACAGTCGCTCGCGGTCACCTTCGCTGACCAGCCGCTGCTCATCCAGGTCGCGGCGGGCCGTGGCGATGTCGCTGGCCAGCTGCGCTTCACGGCTGCGACGGTGGGCCTGGTCCTGTTCCAGCCGGGCGATGCGCGTGGTGGTCTCGAAAAACTGCTGCTGATGACGATCCAGCACGTCGGCCAGCTCGTCATGCTGTTCGCGGGCCTGCTCCAGCCGAGTCTCGCACTGGCGCACGCCGAACACGTCTTTCTCGACGGCAATTTCCAGCTCACGCACCCGGCTTTCCTGATGCGACTGTTCGGCACGCAGGGTACGCCCACGCAGCAGCGCCAGCTCGCCTTTGAGGCGATACTCCTGCTGCTTGAGTTCCTGATAGCGTTTGGCGGCTTCGGCCTGGCGTTTGAGGCGCTCCAGCTGCTTGTCCAGCTCGTCGCGGATGTCGTCCAGGCGCTCCAGGTTCTCCTGGGTGCGGCGCATGCGGTTTTCGGTTTCCCGGCGGCGCTCCTTGTACTTGGAGATACCGGCGGCCTCTTCGAGGGTGGCACGCAGGTCGTCGGGGCGCGCTTCGATGAGCCGCGAAATCATGCCCTGGCCGATGATGGCATACGAACGCGGGCCAAGGCCGGTACCCATGAACAGGTCGGCGATGTCCCGGCGGCGGCACTTCTGGCCGTTGAAGAAGTAGTTGGACTGCCCGTCTCGGGTGACCAGGCGCTTGACGGCAATTTCAGCGTACTGGGCATAGACACCGCCCATGCCGCCGTCGCGGTTGTCGAACTTGAGTTCGATAGAGGCCTGCCCGACGGGCTTGCGCCCCGTCGAGCCGTTGAAGATGACGTCGGCCATGGATTCGCCGCGCAAGGTCTTGGCAGACGACTCGCCCATGACCCAGCGCACGGCGTCGATGATATTGGACTTGCCGCACCCGTTGGGCCCCACGATGGCGGTCATGTTGCCATCGAAGGGTACGGTGACCGGATCGACAAAGGACTTGAACCCGACAAGACGAATGGAGGTTAAGCGCATTGTGATCCTTTCCTGCAGCGAAAGTCGCGGAGGTTACTCAAAAACGCGGTTGATGACCACCTCGGCCGCTTCATCGTCCGTGATCGGGCCTACCGTGACACTCTCCAGGTCACCGAACAGGTCCCCGGGTTGCGGCGTGGCCTGGCCCGAAGGCGACACGCGCACCATCAGGCGCGCTTCACGCACCTGTGAGATCTGGGCATCCGCCGACATCGCCGCCGCATCGTCCAGCACTACCGTCATCGGCAGCTCTGAGACCTGGGCACGAATCACCGCCAGAGGCGGTAGCTCACCGTCCATGTCGCGAGCGGTGATGAACACCGTGGCGTCGTCACTGACGCTGCCTTCCAGCTCGGCGTCCAGCGAGACATTCACCCGAATTCCCTGACTTTGTGCGGCCGCAGCATCGGCATTTTCCGGTACGACACCCATCCGCTCCTGAGCCACACGGATACCGTCGCGCAGGGAGGCCGCCGTTTCCGGATTTTCGATGTTGGCCACGGCCCGGCGCCAGCGGTCGATGGCCGTTTCGTAATCGCCACTATCGAAGGCGTGAATACCCAGCAGGCCGAGCACCGTGGGCTGACGCGGGTCGAGCTCCAGCGTCTCGTCTACCAGCGCCTGCACTTCCGGCGTCAACTGACGCTCGGCCATGAAGAACTGCAGCTGTGCCATTTGCGCCAGCAGGGGCGGGATACGCCCTTCGATAGCCAACAGACGCTCCAGCGCTTCCTCGGCCTTTTCGGGCTGGCCGGTGTCGCGGTAAATGGGAAACAGCGCGCTCCACACGTTGGGGTTGTTGGGCTGGCGCTCGGCTTCGGCTTCCATCCGCTCGGTGAACATGCTCAGCGAGCCTTCAGGGTGCTGACGCACTTCCTGCTGGATGGCGTACAGCGTCAGGTCGCCTTCGGCACCATACTGCTGGTACCAGAACGTGCTGGCACCGACCACGGCCACCATCACCAGCGGCACCATCAAGCGGCCAGCACTGGCAGACTTCAGCGGCCGACGGGCCTCGACGACGGTGTCTTCCAGCAGGCTACGCTCCAGCTCCAGGCGATCTTCCTGATAGCGCGCGTCGTCGATGTCTCCCCGATCACGGGCGGCCTCCAGCGAGGCCAGACGGCGCTGAAAAATCGCCACGTTCTGCTCGGCCGTGGTGTCGTTGGCCTCGAAGGTTTCCAACTGGTCACGCAGCGTGCGAGCGCCGCGCATGGGTGCCACCAGCAGCCACAGCGCAGGTATCAGCAGTAAAGCAATCGCAATCCAGACCGGTGTCATGACGACCTCTCGCGGTTAATCAGGGCATTCAGGCGAGCGCGTTCTTCTGCGCTCAGGGCCTTGGCAGAGGCGTTGCGGCGGGCACGCACCACCATGATGACGACCACCAGGCCAATCACCACCAGAACGATGGGCAACCCCCACAGCAAATAGGTGCGGTTCTCCAAGCGCGGGTTGTAGAGAATGTAATCGCCGAAACGCTGCACCATGTGGTTGATGATTTCGATATCGGCGTTGCCTTCGTTCAGCAGCACGTAGACGCGCTCGCGCATGTCCGCCGAGATGGGCGCATCGGAGTCGTCGATGGCCTGGTTTTCACACAGCGGGCAGCGCATGGAGGCGGTCAGGTCGCGGTAGCGCTTTTCCAGTACCGGATCATCGAACTCGCGCACTTCGATTCCGCCGGCCATGACGCTACCGGCGGTGGCCAGCAGCATGGCCGTCACTATCCAACGAATTATCGCCATTTTTCTACCTCCGGCAGGATACGGTCACGGACATCTTCCGGGGAGACATAGCCCTTGTGGTGATAGCGGATCACGCCCTCGGCATCCACCAGAAAGGTTTCCGGCGCGCCGTACACGCCCAGGTCGAAACCGAGGCTGCCATCCGGGTCAAAGATGTTGATCTCGAAGGGGTCGCCGAATTCGGTCAAAAACTCCAGGCCTTTCTCGCGGGTATCCCGATAGTTGATGCCCACCATGCGGATACCCTGATCCGCCAGTGACAGCAGCTGCGGCATCTCTTGCTTGCAGGCCGGGCACCACTCACCCCAGACGTTGACCAGCGTCACTTCGCCGATGAACAGCGACTGGTCGACCTGGCGTTCGGCGTCACGCAAGGTAGTGGCCTGAAACTCAGGAAACTCCCGCGCCATGAGGGCCGAATCCCGCTGGGAAGGGTCCTGCCCCAACCCTTGATAGAGAAACAGCGCAATGCCCAGAAAACCGATGGGCAGCAGTAACAGTAGCGAACGTCGCGTCATACCGGCGCCTCCTGAGCAGGCTGGGCTCGGCTTGCCTCGGGCTGGCGCACGCTGACTCGGCGGTAGCGCTTGTCGATGACGGCCAGCAGGCCACCGAAGGCCATCAGCAGGCCACCCAGCCATAGCCAGCGCACGAAGGGCTTGTATTGCACGCGCATGGCGTAGCTGCCATCGCCCAAGTCTTCGCCCATGGCCACGTAGAGATCACGGAAGAAACCAGGGCGCAGCGCTACCTGGGTCATGGGCATGCCGGTGGCCAGGTAGAGGCGTTTTTCCGGCCGCATGACGAAGCTGCGTCCTTCTTCACCGCGCTGAACCTGAATGATCGAGGTGTCGGCCAGGAAGTTGGGGCCACGACGATTGGTCAGTTCGGTCATGGTGAACTGGTACCCGGCAACTTCCACCGTCGTCCCCGGCGACATGCGCACGTTACGCTCGATGTTGTAGTTCGACACCACGGCCACGCCCACGATGGTGACCGCCACGCCCAGGTGGCCCAGCACCATGCCCCAATAGGAGAGCGACAGCTTGCGCAGGCCCGCCACGAACGAACTGGCGTGGCGTGTCTTGTCGAACAGGTCGCGCACCATGGGCAGCACGATCCACAGCGCCGAAATGATGCCCAGCGCTACCCACAGGTTCCATTCACGGCCATACACCAGCGGCATGGCGATGCCCAGCGCCAGCGAAGCAGCGCCCGCCAGCCACAGTTTGCGCCACAGCTCCTTGCCGCTCATGCTCTTCCAGCGGGCCAGCGGGCCAAGGCCCATGAAGATACACATCACCACGGTCAGCGGAACGAACAGGGCATTGAAGTAGGGAGGCCCGACGCTGATCTTGCCCAGCCCCAGTGAATCCAGAATCAGCGGATACACGGTGCCCAGCAGTACCGTGACGGTCATGATGACCAGCAGGATATTGTTGATCAGCAGCAAGGAGTCCCGAGAAAGCCAGTTGAAGCCCACCTTGTGGCTGACCCGCGGAGCACGCAGGGCAAATACCAGCAGCGACAGGGTGACCGTGATGGCCAGCAACATCAGGATGAAGAAGCCACGGGACGGGTCGTTGGCAAATGCGTGGACCGAGGTGAGCACGCCCGAACGCACCAGGAACGTACCCAGCAAGGAGAGCGAGAAGGTCGAGATGGCCAGCAGCACGGTCCAGCTCTTGAACGAGCCGCGCTTCTCGGTCACCGCCAGCGAGTGCACCAGCGCCGTGCCCGTCAGCCAGGGCAGCAGCGAAGCGTTCTCCACCGGGTCCCAGAACCACCAGCCGCCCCAGCCAAGCTCGTAATAGGCCCACCAGCTACCCAGCGCGATGCCCACGGTCAGAAACGCCCAGGCAATGTTGGTCCAGGGGCGCGCCCAGCGGGTCCAGGCGGCATCCAGACGCCCCCCCAGCAGCGCCGCAATGGCAAACGCAAACACCACCGAGAAGCCCACGTAGCCCATGTAGAGCATCGGCGGGTGGACGATCAGCCCGAAATCCTGCAGCAGCGGATTCAGGTCAGCGCCGTCGGCGGGCATGTTGGGCAGCAGCCGCTCGAAGGGGTTGGAGGTCATCAGGATGAACAGCAGGAAGCCGACACACACCATGCCCATGACGCTCTGCACCCGGGCCACCATGTCTCGGGGCAACTCCTTGGAGAACACCGAGGCCGCATAGCCCCAGCCTGCCAGCATCAGGCTCCAGAGCAGGACCGAACCTTCATGGTTGCCCCAGACGGCGCTGAACTTGTAGTACCAGGGCAGCAGGGAGTTGGAGTTGTTGGCCACGTTGGCCACGCTGAAATCATCCAGCATGTAGCTGGTGGTCAAGCACAGGTAGGCAATGGCCACGAACAGGAACTGGCCGGTTGCCATGGGGTAGCCATAGGCCATCCAGAGGGGGCGGCGGGTGGCGGCTCCCAGCAGCGGCATCACGGCCTGCACGATCGCCATCAATAGCGCGATGACCAGCGCAAAGTGGCCAATTTCAGGAATCATTTTAATCAGCATGAGCGCTCCGCATTGGCATTAGGCATTACCGAATGTTGCAGGGGTAAGCCGTTAGTAATCGCTTGCTTGTGGAACGCCCTGCTGCTCCAGGCGCTTACCCACTTCGGCGGCCTTGGCCTGGAAATCAGCGGGCGAGTAGCCAGCCTCTTCCAGTGCCTGGGCGACTTCCGGCGGCATGTAGTTTTCATCGTGACGCGCCAGCACTTTATCGGCGTAGAGTCGGCCATCGGCCTGCAGCTGGCCCACCACTACCACGCCCTGCCCTTCACGGAACAGGTCGGGCAGGATGCCGCTGTAGTAGACCTCGACGTCGTCCACGTAGTCGGTCACCGTGAACGCTACGTCCAGGCTGTCGGGGTCACGCAGTACCGAGCCTTCTCTGACCATGCCACCGGCACGAATCTGGCGGTCCAGAGGGGCATCCCCCTGGGCGATCTGTACCGGGCTGAAGAACAGATTGATGTTGGCGCGTAGCGCATACAGCGTGAGCCCCACGGCGATGGCGGTCAGCGAGACCAGCCCCAGAAAGATAAACAGCTTTTGCTTGCGTTTAGGCGTCATTGCGAACATCCCCTTGAGCAGAGTTAACCGGGTTCTGCGCAGGCGTAGCGCCATAGGGGGAAGCCGTGCGCTGCGCCTTTTCACGACGCATGCGGCGTTTGACGGCCTTGATCAACTGCCGCCGCTCCAGGCGAGCGTGCAGCAGGATCCCCAACATCAGAAGCGCAGTTACGCCCCAGGCGGCCCATACATAGAGACCGTGGCCGCCCATGGCAAAGAATTCGTTCAGCGAGGCAAAGGTCATTGGCCCACCTCCTCGGCGAGTTCACGCACCCAGCGCTTGTTGGCTTCCCTGCGCAGAATTTCACTGCGGGTACGCATCAAGGCAAGCGCAATGAAAAAGCTGTAGAAGCCCAGCACCATGATCAGCAGCGGCGCCCACATTTCCATCGGCATGGCCGCGCGCCCGGTGATGGTGAACGTGGCCGGCTGGTGCAGGGTGTACCACCAATCGACGGAGTACTTGATGATCGGGATATTGATGACGCCCACCATGGCCAGCACGGAAGCCGCCCGCGACCCGCTGTCACGGCTGGTGAAGGCGCCACGCAGGGCGATGACCCCCAGATAGAGGAACAGCAGGATCAGCATCGAGGTGAGCCGAGCATCCCACATCCACCAGGTGCCCCAGGTGGGCACGCCCCAGACGGCGCCCGAAAACAGCGCGATGAAGGTCATGGCGGCGCCCAGCGGGGCAATCACGGTGGCCAGCATGTCGGCGACCTTGATTTTCCAGACCATGAACACCAGCCCGGAAATGGCCATGGAGACAAAGATGGACTGGGCCAGAAACGCAGCAGGCACATGCACGTAGATAATGCGAAAACTGTTGCCCTGCTGGTAGTCGGCGGGTGCGAACACCAGCCCCCATACGGTGCCCACGGCCAGCAACAGCGCGGCTGCCACCCAGAACCAGGGTTGCAGCTTGGCACTGATCGCATAAAACCACTTGGGAGATCGCAGTTTGTTTATAAAGCCCCACATGGTTTTCCCATCCTTTAACCGTTAATGCTGATGCGTAGCGACGCGGCAATCGCCCAGGGTGCCAGCATGAGCGACACCGCCAGCAGCGCTCCCAGTATGGCCAGGTGAGCGGCCATCCCATCGCCCAGAATGGCGGCCTGCACCGCGCCTGCCCCAAAAATCAGAACCGGGATATACAGCGGCAGTACCAGCAGGGAGAGCAGTACCCCGCCCTTGGCCAGCCCCACGGTCAGCGCAGCGCCAATGGCCCCTATCAGGCTCAGGCTCGCGGTGCCCAGTGCCAACGACAGCGCCAGCACCCCATAGCTGCCTGCTGGCAGCGACAGCATGATGCCCAGCACCGGCGCCATCAGCGCCAGCGGCAGCCCGGTCAACAGCCAGTGCACGGCCACCTTGGCAAGCCCCAGCGCCGCCAGCGGCTGGGGGGCCAGCAGCAGCTGCTCCAGGCTGCCGTCTTCGTAATCGCTGCGAAACAGGCTATCCAGCGACAGCAGGGCCGCCAGCAACGCCGCTACCCACAGCAGTCCCGGCGCGATGCTGGCCAGCAAGACAGGGTCAGGCGAAATGCCAATGGGAAACAGCGTGATGACCAGTGCAAAAAACACCAGCGGATTGAGCACCTCACCCTTGCGCCGCAGCATCAGCGTCAGGTCGCGCTTGAGCGTGGCATGAATGGCCACTCCAAGCCCCCCCCGCGGTGTATGCAGGACCACCTCAGGAGCACTCGACAGGGCGTGTGAAGATAGGGCGTATGAACGTTGCAACGCTGACTCCTTTTTACCCCAGCTGAATACGTCTCAGCACCGATGATTCGGTCAGTGCATGGTGGGTCGTCACCAGAACACAGCCGCCAGACTGGGCATGTGCGACCAGCTGCGCTTCCAACGCCATGACACCGTGGCGGTCAATCGCCGTGAAAGGCTCATCCAGGACCCATAGCGCGCGCGGCGTCAGCGTCAGCCTGGCCAGGGCAATACGGCGCTGCTGACCAGCGGAAAGCTGCCCTGCCGGGACATCTTCAAAGCCCGCAAGACCAACCTCGAACAGCGCTTGTTCACGCTGTTTATCGCTGCCTTTTTCGCCATTGAGCGCTTGATACCACGCCAGATTTTCCAACGGCGTGAGACCCGCTTTAACACCGGGGGCATGCCCTAGATAGAGTAGGTTTGCGAGAAAATGTTCACGGGTCTGGTGCATGGGGGCACCGTTCCAGAATAGCTCGCCACGGTAGTCGGTCAGTTGGCCGGAGAGAATCTTCAACAACGTGGTTTTACCACTGCCGTTGGGGCCTTCGATGCGGACGATCTCGCCGCCCTTGATGTCGAGGTCAAGTCCTTCAAACAGCCAACGATCATCGCGTTCACAGGCCAGTTGTCGGGCTTGCAGGCACAGGCTCAAAAGACTCTCCAGACGCATTAATTTTGGGTCGAACTCTACACGGAAAGGCGCTTTCTCGCCAGTCACCCTCTGCGGCCAGGGGTCGCAGCATGACACAGCTCAAGCTCTCGCCATAAAAGCGACGCGTCAAACAGCACTAGCACTGTATGCAAAAACAGGCTTATACTGTAACCACTGTATGAATAGACACCCATTAGGCCACGTTTGTCCATTCACTCACTCGACCGCCTTGGCACAGGCGCTGCATGGGAGAACACACAATGACGATCTGCCTCGCCCCTCAGGTAACGTCTCACGTACCTTCTCAACCGCTGCCACCGTCCAACGTGCGCCAGCGCCTTGCCCCTCACCCTCACCCCCGCCAGGCAAACCAGGACGGTCAAGTGACCCGGCACAACACTTATGCCCTGCGCATTCGCGGCGACCGCCTGCAGGCCAGCCAGCTCTTCGACGGTGATCTGGTCATTATCCACCGGCATCAGCACGACACCCAGCAGGAAACGGCGACCCTGACCATCAACGATCGCCAGCTTCCCTTGAGCCATTTATCGATTACCCGCCTGGGGGTGCACTTGTGCCCCGAAGATACAGCGGTGCCCGCGCTATTCCTGCATAATGGCGACATTCAGGTGCTGGGCATGGTCATGGGCGTGGCGCACCACACCCGGCAGACTCGGCACCACTGATTCGCGCTCATGTTGGCCAGGAGTCCTGCTTGCGTTACCACGTTCCCGACATTGCCCCCGAGGCGTGGCACTCCACCGAGACCGAGGTAGAGAAAAGCCAGTTTCTGACCTGGCTATGCCACGCCCCCAGCCCCAGCGCCTTCGACGCCTTGCTGCAGGCCGCCAGACTGGCCCACCCCAATGCCAGCCACCACTGCACCGCCTTTATCGCCGGCCCACCAGGGGAGCAGACCCGCATTGGCTTTTCGGATGACGGCGAGCCGGGTGGCACGGCGGGACGGCCCATGTTCCAGGCGCTGCAAGGCAGCCAGTTAGGAGAAGTGGGCTGCGTGGTGATTCGCTACTTTGGCGGCACCAAGCTGGGCACCGGCGGCCTGGCCAGAGCCTACGCCCAGGCCGTCAATGCAGGGCTGGAAACCCTGCCCACTCGGGAAGTGATCGAACGCGACAGCTATCGGTTACGCGTAGGCTTCGCCCATGAAGCGCAGGCCCGAGCCTGGTGTGAAGAGCAGGCACTGCCTGTGGAACAGGCTGAATACGATGGGCATGGCGTGTGCCTGACCATCGGCTGGCCCAGCGATGTAGCGCTGGATATCGGCAGCCTGGAGAATCGCCTGAAAACGACCGTGGCGTTCGAAGCGCTGTAAGTAAGTTCACGGCCTGCCGATGAAAGCTCGGCAAGCCGTGCAAGGGCTCAGACTCGGGCTCAGCCCAGTTTTATCGCCAAGCACCAGTTCTATCCCAGGTACTTGATCATGACCCCGGCAGCCACCGCCGAGCCGATCACCCCGGCCACGTTCGGACCCATGGCATGCATCAGCAGGAAGTTATGCGGGTTTGCCTCCAGCCCCACCTTGTTGGCAACCCGCGCCGCCATCGGCACCGCCGAGACGCCAGCCGCGCCAATCAACGGGTTGATGGGCATCTTGCTGACCATGTTCATGAGCTTCGCCATCAATACACCCGCCGCCGTCCCGATACCAAAGGCAACGATGCCCAGGCCCAGAATCCCTAACGTCTCGAACGTCAGGAAACTGTCGGCCATCAGCTTGGAGCCCACGGACAAGCCCAGAATGATGGTCACGATATTGATCAACGCATTCTGCGCGGTGTCCGACAGCCGCTCCACCACGCCACATTCACGCATCAGGTTGCCAAAGCAGAACATGCCCAGCAGCGGCGCCGCATCCGGCAAGAACAGCGCGACGGCAATCAGCAGCATCAGCGGGAAGATCACCTTCTCAAGCTTGGAGACCGGACGCAGCTGCGTCATGGTGATCTTGCGCTCCTTCTCGGTGGTCAACAGCCGCATGATCGGCGGCTGAATGAGTGGCACCAACGCCATGTAGGCATAGGCCGCGACGGCAATGGCCCCCAGCAACTCTGGCGCCAGGACGCTGGACACATAGATCGACGTAGGCCCGTCCGCCCCACCGATGATGCCGATGGCGGCCGCCTGATTGAGCGAAAAGTCCATGACGCCCAGAGAGGTAAGCAGCACTGCACCAAACAACGTGGCAAAAATCCCGAACTGGGCGGCCGCCCCCAGAAACAGCGTACGCGGGTTGGCCAGCAGAGGACCAAAGTCGGTCATCGCACCTACGCCCATGAAGATCAGCAGTGGTGCAATGCCCGAGGCAATGGCAACACGATAGAAGCTGTAGAGCATGCCATCGCTGTAGCCCGCGCCCAGAGCAATGTCCTTGGCCACACGTAGCTGATCGTAGGCCGCCGTGTCGTGAGCGACGGCTTTCAGCACCTCACGCCATCCCTCGACACCCGCCAAAGGGTCCAGGGTAACGCCCAGCGCAGCCGCCATCTGTTGCAGCACGGCAGGCTTGGCCACCTCGATGGCCTGATCGAGCGCCGAAATGGCCAGCCCAGCTTCCGGAATATTGGCCAGGATGCCACCGAAACCAATCGGCACCAGCAGCAGCGGCTCGAATTTCTTGTAGATCGCCAGGTACAAAAGCCCCAGCCCTACCAGAATCATGACCGCCTGGCCAAGCTCCAGGTTATAGAGCCCGGAGCCTTCCCATAAGGTGATTAGTTTTTCCATACCGGTGCCCTTAAAGCTCGATCAGCGCATCGCCAACGGCGACGCTATCGCCCTCGCTGACATTGACTTTGGACACCGTTCCGGCGCTGCTGGCACGCACCTCGGTCTCCATCTTCATGGCTTCGAGAATGATCACCACATCGCCCTCAGCCACCTGATCGCCAGGGCGTACGTTGACCTTGAAGATGTTGCCTGCCAGCGGCGCATCGATACTTTCACCGCTTCCTCCAGCGCTTTCTGCCGCTCCAGCACTAGCGCCTCCACTGGCGGCAGCCTGCTCCTTGATCTCGCCAATATCGCCGCCCTGGGCCACCTCGACCACATAGGCCTTGCCGTTGAGCTTGACGGTATAGGTTTCCGGGCCGCTGTTGACCACGGTGGCAGGTACCGCCGGTTCTGCCTTGGCAGGCACGGCCGCGTTTGTTGCTGCTTGTGGCGCGGGCTCGAAGGCTTCCTTGTTGTCACGGTTCTTGAGGAACTTCAGGCCAATCTGCGGGAAGAGCGCGTAGGTCAGCACGTCATCCACCTGCCGCTCGCCTTCTGCCAGGCGCAGCTTGTCGGCACTGGCTTTCTCTTTCAGTTCCGAGGCCAGGCGCTCCATTTCCGGTGACAGGTTGTCCGCAGGGCGGCAAGTGATCGGCTCGCCACCTTCCAGCACGCGCTTTTGCAGCTCCACATTGAAGGGGGCAGGCGCTGAGCCGTATTCACCTTTCAACAGCGCCTGGACCTCCTTGGAAATCGACTTGTAGCGCTCGCCCATCATGACGTTCATCACAGCCTGGGTGCCCACGATCTGCGAGGTCGGCGTTACCAGCGGGATGAAGCCCAGGTCTTCACGTACGCGCGGAATTTCACCCAGCACGTCGTCCAGCTTGTCGCCAGCGCCCTGCTCTTTCAGCTGGCTCTCCATGTTGGTCAGCATGCCGCCCGGTACTTGCGCCACCAGAATGCGTGAGTCGATACCCCGCAGCGAGCCCTCGAATGCCGCATACTTCTTGCGTACCTCACGGAAGTAACCGGCAATGTCTTCCAGCAGCTCCAGGTCCAGCCCCGTGTCACGGTCCGTGTCCTTGAGCATCGCCACCACGGATTCGGTGGGGCTGTGTCCATAGGTCATCGACATCGATGAGATGGCCGTATCCACGTTATCGATGCCGGCTTCTACGGCCTTCAAAATGGTGGACGTCGAGAGCCCGGTGGTCGCGTGGCAGTGCAGGTGGACGGGAATGGAGAGTTCTTTCTTCAGGCGCGTCACCAGGTCGAACGCCGTGTAAGGCGTCAACAGTCCCGCCATATCCTTGATAGCCAGAGAATCTGCGCCCATGTTGGCAATGGTCTTCGCAAGATCTACCCAGCTATCCAGGGTATGTACCGGACTGACGGTATAGGAAATGGTCCCCTGGGCATGACCACCCACGGCGCGCACCGCCTTGATGGCACGCTCCAGATTGCGCGGGTCATTCATGGCGTCGAACACGCGGAATACATCCACGCCGTTGGTTTTGGCACGCTCGACGAACTTGTCGACTACATCGTCGGCATAGTGACGGTAGCCCAGCAGGTTCTGCCCGCGCAGCAACATTGCCTGCGGCGTGTTGGGCATTGCCTCTTTCAGGGCACGAATGCGCTCCCAAGGGTCTTCACCCAGATAACGAATACAGGCATCGAAGGTGGCGCCGCCCCAGGTCTCCAGCGACCAGTACCCGACCTTATCGAGCTTTTCGGCGATAGGCAGCATGTCGTCGAGCCGCAGCCGGGTCGCGAATAGCGACTGGTGGGCATCGCGCAACACAACATCAGTGATTCCTAGCGGACGTTTTACATCGTTCATGGTCGTGACTCACCGTTTAGCTTTATTGATTTGTAGTAAATTTAGCAAAATTCATTCTTGAAGAGGGAGTGTATTCGTTATCCATTCCGCCGTTAACGGCGATGCGCAGCCCGATAACGGTGCACTGCAGCACTGATCACGGCCACCACCTCATCGTCAAGGCCTGCCTGAGCAGCGGTCTGACGGCCTTTCCGCTTGGCAGCCGGTGCCACCGGTGCGGGCTGAAAACGCCCAATCAGCTTCGACATCAGCGTGACACTGACCACCAAAACCGCAAGAAAAACAAAAACAAACCCCATACCAAGCCCCATCAGGGCGAGCCCCTCCTGGAGCAACTCCGACCCTTGCATAGCGCGCTCTCCTTGTTGTGTAAGGTGGTTGGCACACCAAACGCCTCCAGCGGCGCTTGGCGGAGTAAGGGTAATACACTAACCTGCCACATCCAGCATAGAATGCAATCGCGCCATAGTGGAAGTCATGGTTGTTAATTTACTACATAAAGGCAAGATCGGCCTTGCGCCAATGGAAGGGGTCATCGACGCGCTCACCCGCGACCTGCTGACCCGCCAGCCCGGTTTCGACTGGACGGTGACAGAGTTCGTACGGGTGGTGGATACACGCCTTCCGCCCAGAGTGTTCTACAAGCACTGCCCCGAGCTCCAGCAACGCCCTGTGGCCACCCCAAGCGGTATTCCGGTGCACCTGCAGCTGCTCGGCTCCGACCCCAGCGCGCTGGCCGAAAATGCTCGCCAGGCGCTGGCGCTGGGCGCCATCAGCGTCGACCTCAACTTTGGCTGCCCAGCCAAGCTGGTCAATCGTCACGACGGTGGGGCCTCTCTGCTGCGCCAGCCCGAACGGGTCTATCAGGCCGTCAGGGCGGTGGCCGATGCCTTGGCAGGCGAGATCCCGGTAACTGCCAAGATACGCCTGGGCTTCGCCAATCGACGCCTGGCCGTGACCTGCGCCCAGGCAACCCAGGCAGGCGGCGCCGCGCGGCTGGTAGTACATGGCCGAACCCGCGATGAGGGCTACCGCCCGCCCGCGCACTGGGAGTGGATCAGCAAGGTTCGTCATCACGTGGACATCCCCGTGGTGGCCAATGGCGATATATGGACGCTGGAGGACTATTGGAAGGCGCGCACGCTGTCGGGCTGCCGTGACGTCATGCTGGGCCGCAGCGCCCTGGCAGACCCCTGGTTGGCCCCCCGCATTCGCCACTGGCAGGAAACCGGCGAGCGGCTGCCAGAAACCACCTGGGCAATGCGCGCCAGCGTGCTACAAGAGTACGCCGAGCATCAGCGTCAGCAGCTACCGGATCGCGTCGTGGTTTCTCTGGTGAAACAGTGGCTGGCACAAATGCGCCAAGGCAATGCCGAAGCCGAGCAGCACTTTCAGCGCCTGAAGCGGGTCACGGACCTGGACATACTGCTCGACAGCCTGGTGCCGTAACGCTTCGCCCTCTGGCACAGAACCCAACGCTTACGAACCAGAAGCTATCGAACCATAAACTACCGAGCAAAAAAAAAGCGCCCTTCCGCAAGATGCGGGGGCGCTTTACACGATCGCAAGATCAACGCGCGAGCCACGTCGATCAGGCTAGAAACAGAAAACCCGCCCTCTGATAAGAGAGCGGGTTTTGGAATCTGGCGCGCCCGGGAGGATTCGAACCTCCGACCACCTGATTCGTAGTCAGGTACTCTATCCAGCTGAGCTACGGGCGCTTGACAGTCATGCTTTTATCGAAAAGCAATGAAACTACTGTAACATCAAAACCTTACGTTTGCAACTTGGCGCGCCCGGGAGGATTCGAACCTCCGACCACCTGATTCGTAGTCAGGTACTCTATCCAGCTGAGCTACGGGCGCGTATCGAACGATGCTACGTATCAAACAATGCTACATGGTGCGGCTGGCGGAGAGGGAGGGATTCGAACCCTCGATAGGGCTATAAACCCTATACTCCCTTAGCAGGGGAGCGCCTTCAGCCACTCGGCCACCTCTCCTCAACAGCACGGCGCGAATGTTACCGATTATGAGGGCTGGTGTCCACCCCTGTGCCGATTTTTTTTCGCGCCGACCTGATAGTTACCGCTAAAGCGCCCTTTGTGAGCGCGACACTGGCGGCCATTTATTCTGCTTCGCTTTCGCTATTACGTTCACGCTGAATGCGCTGATAGATCTCTTCACGGTGTACCGCGACATCTTTTGGTGCGTTCACACCAATGCGCACTTGATTACCTTTCACACCTAACACTGTGACGGTGATTTCATCACCGATCATCAGCGTTTCGCCAACGCGGCGGGTTAGGATGAGCATGGCTGATCTCCTTCTCAGACGTTTTTATACAACGGGATGTGTCCGCCGGTGGCGTCACCACGCCATTATGCGGCATGGTGACCCCTGCCACCAATGGCTTTAACCCTATGACACCTTAACCTCCCGTTGAATGGAAGCCCACCACCACTCGGTAGCGAGTACCTTCAGCGTAGAAGGTTTGAGGGACAATTGTTATTCAGATTCGATATCGGCCTTGTCCAAGCCGAATGCCTTGTGCAAGGCATTGACCGCAAGTTCCATGTGTTTTTCGTCGATCACCACGGAAATCTTGATCTCAGACGTCGATACCATGCGAATATTCACGTTCTCTTCGGCCAGCACGCGGAACATTTTCGATGCCACGCCAGCATGCGAGCGCATACCTACGCCCACCAGCGACACCTTGGCAATGTTGTCGTCACCGCGCAGTTCGCCGCCGCCGAGATCGGGAATGACGGTCTCTTCCAGCAGCTTCTTGGTGGCCTTGTAGTCACCTTTTGCTACCGTGAAAGTGAAATCGGTGTAGTCACCGGCCGGTGCTACATTTTGGACGATCATGTCCACTTCGATGTTGGCGTCGGCAATGGGGCCCAGGATTCGAGAGGCAACGCCGGGCACATCGGGCGTGTGCAGCAGGGTCAGCTTGGCTTCGTTCTTGGTAAACGCGATACCGGAGATTAGCGGTTCTTCCATAGAGTCCTCGTCTTGGTCAGAGTCTGCAACAATCAGGGTGCCAGGGCCATCTTCAAAGCTCGACAGTACCCGTAGCGGTACGTTGTACTTGCCAGCGAATTCCACCGCGCGAATCTGCAGCACTTTGGAGCCCAGACTGGCCAGTTCCAGCATTTCCTCTACCGTGATGCTCTCCAGGCGCTGAGCCTTGGAGCAGACGCGTGGGTCCGTGGTGTAGACACCGTCCACGTCGGTATAGATCTGGCACTCATCGGCTCCCAGGGCCGCTGCCAGCGCCACGCCAGTGGTGTCCGAGCCGCCACGTCCCAGCGTGGTGATGTTGCCGTTTTCGTCCACCCCCTGGAAACCAGCGACCACCACGACCTTGCCAGCATCCAGATCGGCTTTCAGATCATCGGTTTCGATACGCTGGATACGCGCTTTGGTATACGCGCTATCGGTATGAATGCCTACCTGTGCGCCGGTATGGGACGTTGCCGAGACGCCAATATGCTGCAGCGCCATGGCCAGCAGAGAGATGGTGACCTGCTCGCCTGTCGAGAGCAGCATATCCATTTCACGCGGGGCGGGGTCTTCGTTCAGGGCATGCGCCATATCGGTCAGGCGGTTGGTTTCGCCACTCATCGCAGAGACGACGACGACGACCTGGTGCCCCTGGTCACGAAAGCCTTTGACCTTTTCCGCCACGGCTTTGATACGGTCGACAGAGCCCACCGAAGTGCCGCCGAACTTCTGTACGTATAGTGCCATATGCCGTTTTTCCTTTACGTTCGGGAATGGAGGGTGAATGTTGTTATTGCCAATTTTCCTGACGAACAAAAAGGCCGGCAGCAAATAATGCCACCGGCCTTCCTTTTTAGCTAAGCGTGTTTTCCAACCAGGCCGGAACGCTATTCAACGCTCCTGGCAGCGCATCGGGCTGGCTACCGCCCGCTTGAGCCATATCGGCACGACCGCCCCCTTTACCGCCGACCTGGGAGGCCACATGGTTGACCAGCTCGCCAGCCTTCACACGGCCAGTCAGATCGTCCGTGACGCCCGCAATCAGGCTGACCTTGCCAGCATCGGCATCGGCCACGCCCAACATGATGACGCCCGAGCCCAGCTTGTTCTTGAGCTGATCCAGCACGCCGCGCAAGTCCTTGCCAGAGACGCCTTCGAGCTGAGTGACCAGCAGCTTCACGCCAGCCACTTCCTGAACCTGGCTGAGCATGTCGCTACCTGCCGCGCTGGCCAGCTTGGCCTTCAGTTGCTCCAGCTCTTTCTCCAGGCTGCGGTTGCGATCGACCAGCGATTCCACGCGCGCTTCTACCTGCTCGGGCTTGGTTTTCAAACGCTCACCCAGGCGCTGTACTCGGGCCTCCTGCTCGCGGAAGTACGCCAGCGCGTTTTCTCCGGTGATCGCCTCGATGCGGCGTACGCCGGAGGCAATACCTACTTCGCTGACCACATGGCAGCAGCCGATGTCGCCACTGCGGCTTACGTGAGTACCGCCACACAGCTCGATGGAGAAATCGTCGGCACCAATGGTCAATACGCGCACGTTGTCGGCGTATTTCGCCTCGAACAGTGCCGCCGCGCCTTTGGCCTTGGCATCGGCCAGGCTCATCTGCTCGATCTTCGTCGGGGCATTGGCCAGGATCTGAGCGTTGACGATACGCTCCACTTCAGCGAGCTGATCAGCGGTCATCGGCTCGAAATGGCTGAAGTCGAAGCGCAGGCGCTCGGCGTTGACCAGCGAGCCTTTCTGCTGAACGTGATCGCCAAGCACCATACGCAGCGCTTTGTGCAGCAGGTGGGTCGCCGAGTGGTTGCGAATGGTCGCGCTGCGCAAGCTGGCGTCCACTTCACCGCGTACGTGGGCACCCACGCTCAGCGAGCCTTCCACCATCACCCCCTGATGCAGGTGATGGCCGCGCTGCTTCTGAGTATCGGTGACCTGGAAGCGGCCACCATCGACGTGCAGGTAGCCCGTGTCGCCCACCTGGCCGCCGGACTCGCCGTAGAATGGCGTGCGGTCAAGCACCACGGTGCCCTTCTGGCCCGCTTCCAGGGCCGCCAGAGCATTGCCTTCGCTGTCCACGAGCGCCGTCACGGTGGCCCGATCTTCCAACTGCTCGTAGCCGGTAAACTGCGTCTCGCCTTCCAGTTCGATGGAGGCGGTGTAGTCGGCCCCGAACTGGCTGGCGGCACGCGCGCGTTCACGCTGCGCTTCCAGTTCACGCTGGAAGCCTTCTTCATCCAGGGTGACTTCCCGCTCGCGGCACACGTCGGCGGTCAAATCGAAGGGGAAACCGTAGGTATCGTACAGCTTGAACACGGTCTCACCGGGCAGCACGTCGCCTTGCAACTCTTCCAGCGCAGCATTCAGCAGCCCCATGCCATGATCCAGCGTACGGGCGAACTGCTCTTCCTCTTTCAGCAGCACGCGAGCAATCTGCTCGCTGGCCTCACGCAGCTCGGGGTAGGCATCGCCCATTTCGGCATCCAGCGCGCTCACCAGCTTGTGGAAGAACGGCTCGGCCGCGCCCAGCTTGTGGCCATGGCGAATGGCGCGACGGATGATACGACGCAGTACGTAGCCGCGCCCTTCGTTGGAAGGCAGCACGCCGTCGGCAATCAGGAAGGCGCACGAGCGAATATGGTCGGCAATCACACGCAGTGATGGCGTCGTCGTGTCCAGATGCCCGGTCGCCTTGGCCGCGGCTTGCAGCAGGTTCTGGAACAGGTCGATCTCGTAGTTGGAGTGCACGCCCTGCATCACGGCCGCCACGCGCTCCAGCCCCATGCCGGTATCGATCGACGGCTTGGGCAGCGGGTGCAGCGTGCCATCGGCTGAACGGTCGTACTGCATGAAGACCAGGTTCCAGATTTCGATGAAACGGTCACCGTCTTCCTCAGGCGTTCCGGGCGGGCCACCCCAGACTTCCGGGCCGTGATCGAAGAAGATCTCGGAGCATGGGCCACAGGGGCCGGTGTCGCCCATCTGCCAGAAGTTGTCCTTGGCACCAATGCGCGCAATGCGTTCGCGTGGCACACCAATCTCATCGGCCCAGATGGCGTAGGCCTCGTCATCTTCGGTGAACACCGTGACCCACAATTTTTCGGCAGGCAGCCCCAGACGCTCGGTCAGGAACGTCCAGGCAAAGCGAATGGCATCACGCTTGAAATAGTCGCCAAAGCTGAAATTGCCCAGCATTTCAAAGAAAGTGTGGTGGCGCGCGGTGTAGCCGACGTTATCCAGATCGTTGTGCTTGCCGCCAGCACGCACGCAGCGCTGCGCAGATGCCGCACGAACGTAGGGTCGCGGATCTCGGCCTAGGAACACATCCTTGAAGGGCACCATGCCCGCATTGGTGAAGAGCAGCGTCGCGTCGTTGCCCGGCACCAGGGAGCCGGTGGGCACAACGGTGTGCCCCTGCTGTTCGAAATAATCGAGAAAGGCCTGTCTGAGTTCTGCGCTTTTCATAGGGTATCCGTGACAAGAAAGCGTGATGCCCCAGGGCGCTGTCGCCGCTACCCGCTGGGGTCGCAAAACGCCCATTATAACGCAGTTGTCAAACGACTAAAGCCGCAGATAGTGGCAGAGCCCCTAATGACACAATAAATAGAGGGCGGGTGGCACGATAATTTAGAGGTAAGGAACCGCGTGGTGAACAGCCTTGAGCGGGCTTATAAACAGCCCTGAGCGGGGTTATAGACAGCCCTGAGCGGGGTTATAGACAGCCCTGAGCGGGGTTATAGACAGCCCTGAGCGGGCTTATAAACAACCCTGAGCGGGGTACTAGACAGCCCTGAGCAGGCAGATGAACCCCCTGAACGGGTTAAGAAGAGGGCGACAAACAGGAGATTGCATAGCGAATTTGCTCGAAATCGAAGCCACGCCCGGCCAGAAAACGTTCTCGCTTGGCGCGCTCCTTGGGCGTCTCGCCCGGCGAGCTGAAGCGGCGCTCCAACGTTTGGCGGGCCAGCTCGAACCAGTCCACGGCTTCGCGCGCTTCCACCGCCACCAGCGCAGCGGCAAAGGTTTGCGCATCGACACCGCGCTGGCGCAGCTCTCCCTTGATGCGAATCACTCCCTGTCCGCGAGCGATGCGTGAGCGGATGAAGCTTTCGGCAAAACGCTCGTCCGACTGCAGCGCCTGCTCGGCCAGCGCATCGAGGCAGGCGCTGATCTCGTCAGCCTCGAAGGCCTTTTGCTCGAGCTTGCGGGCCAGCTCGGCGCGGGAGTACTCGCGCCGAGCCAGCCACTGAATCGCCCACTCCCTGGGCGAAGCATCGGCTTTAGCAGAAAACATTCACGTCTCCTGCCCGGCAACGCCAACAGCCTGGTTCAAAGCAGATCGTCATCACCCTCGGCTGCCACATCTGCTGCAGGGGCTTCTTCTTTCTTCGGCTCTACCTTGGCCAGCAGTTGCTCACGGATTTGAGATTCGATCTCTTCCATGATCTCGGGATGCTCTTCCAGGTACTGGGCCGCATTGGCCTTGCCCTGGCCGATCTTGCTGCCCTTGTAGCTGTACCAGGCGCCCGCCTTGTCTACCAGGCTGCACTGCACGCCCAGGTCGATGACTTCGCCTGCGTGATAAATGCCCTTGCCGTAGAGAATCTGGAACTCTGCCTGGCGGAACGGCGGTGCGACCTTGTTCTTCACGACCTTGACGCGGGTTTCGTTACCCGTGACTTCGTCGCCAGACTTCACGGAGCCCGTACGGCGGATATCCAGGCGCACGCTGGCGTAGAACTTCAGGGCATTACCCCCGGTGGTCGTTTCGGGGCTGCCGAACATCACGCCGATCTTCATGCGGATCTGGTTGATGAAAATCACCAGACAGTTGGCGTTCTTGATGTTACCGGTGATTTTACGCAGCGCCTGGGACATCAAACGCGCCTGCAGGCCCACGTGGGAATCACCCATTTCGCCTTCGATCTCGGCACGGGGCGTCAGCGCCGCCACGGAGTCGATGATGATCACGTCCACGCCGCCCGAGCGGACCAGCATGTCGGTGATTTCCAGCGCCTGCTCACCCGTATCGGGCTGGGAGACCAGCAGGTCGTCCAGGTTGACGCCGAGTTTTTCGGCGTAGCTGGGGTCCAGCGCGTGCTCGGCGTCCACGAAGGCACACACTTTGCCCTGCTTTTGCGCCTGGGCAATGACTGACAGGGTCAGCGTGGTTTTACCGGATGACTCTGGGCCAAAGATTTCGACGACACGACCAAACGGCAGCCCGCCGATGCCGAGCGCAATGTCCAGCCCCAGCGAACCGGTGGAGACAGACGGCATGACGACGCGAGGCGCATCGCCCAGACGCATGACGGTGCCCTTGCCGAACTGACGATCGATCTGGCTGAGTGCCGCGTTCAGCGCTTTTGTGCGGTTGTCTTCCTGAGCCATGCAGAGATTCCTCATAACAAGCTGTATAATTAGCCAGTAGTATGCCAAAGATCAGCGATGAAACAAATCCTCGGCGGCAACTTTAACGATTATTTCTTGGCGGCCAGGGCAGAAAGCCGAGCGACCAACCCTGCCAGAGCTTCACGGACCGCCTGCTCGCGCACCGCCTGGCGGTCACCTGGAAAATGAAAACGCTCTGCCTGCTGGCTCTCGGCATCGCCCCAGGCCAGCCACACGGTGCCCACCGGTTTCTCCTCGCTACCGCCTTCCGGCCCGGCAACCCCGCTGACCGCTACGGCCAGGTCGGCACCGCTGTCACGACAGGCGCCCGCTACCATGGCCCGCACGACCGATTCACTGACCGCGCCATGGGCTTCCAGCAGCGCAGGCTCGACCCCCAGCAGGCGAGTCTTGGCAGCGTTGGAGTAGGTCACATAGCCTGCGGTGAAGTAAGCCGAGCTACCGGCCGTGGAGGTAATGGCGCTGGCAATGCCACCTCCCGTGCACGACTCGGCGGTGGTCACTTCGACGTGCAGCTGCTGGCAAAGCCGCCCAAGTCGTTGAGCCAACAGTGATAAATCGAGATTCTTGAGACTGGAAACACTGGGGGCCATGGTGACTCCTTCATGTAAGACCTTAGGGTAGCGTAGAATACTGCGTTTAGCTTTCTCAACGAAATTGCCCAACGAACATGCCGCATGCCGTTCAGGTCTGCGCCACGCTCAATCAGGACGCTCATGTCACAGGCCAGCCCCGCCCATACGCCGATGATGGCGCAGTATTTGAAAATCAAACGCGAGCACCCCGAGGTATTGCTGTTCTACCGCATGGGGGACTTCTACGAACTGTTTTTTGACGACGCCAAACGGGCAGCAGCGCTGCTGGATATCACCTTGACCCAGCGCGGTCAGTCGGGCGGCAAGCCGATCCCCATGGCAGGCGTGCCTTATCACAGCGCCGAGGGCTACCTTGCCAGGCTGGTAGCGGGTGGCGAATCGGTGGCCATTTGCGAGCAAATTGGCGACCCCGCCACCAGCAAAGGCCCTGTCGAGCGCCAGGTGGTGCGCATCGTGACCCCTGGGACGCTGCACGACGAGGCGCTGCTGGATGCCCGCCGCGACAACGTGCTGGTGGCCGTGGCCCCGGGCAAGGAAGGCTGGGGGCTTGCCTGGCTGGAGCTTTCCAGCGGGCGCTTCAACGTGCTGGAGGTAGAGAGCGAGGCCGAAATGCTGGCCGAGCTGACCCGCCTGTCACCTGCCGAACTGCTGGTGCCTGAAAGCCTTTCGCTGCCCGACGCCTGGTCGCAAAAGCGCAGCCTGCGCCGCCAGGGTGAATGGCTATTCGACCTGGAAAGCGCCACGCGCAGCCTGTGCGACCAGTTCGAAGTGAGCGACTTGCGCGGGTTTGGCTGCGCGCATCTCTCTACCGCTTTGGTGGCCGCAGGCGTCTTGATCGACTATGCCCGAGACACCCAGCGCTCGCGGCTGCCCCATGTCACGTCCATCAGCGTGGAGAATCGCGACGACGCGGTGGTGATCGACGCGGCCAGTCGCCGCAATCTAGAAATCGACATCAACCTCGGCGGCAACGGCGACAACACCCTGGCCAGCGTACTGGATACCTGCGCCACCGCCATGGGTTCACGGTTGCTCAAACGCTGGTTGAACCGCCCCCTGCGCCAACGAGACATCGTCGAAGGACGCCAGGCGGGCGTTGCCCTGCTCTCCATCGATGCCGCTTACATGAGCCTGCGCGAGACGCTGAGCGAGGTAGGCGACGTGGAGCGGATTCTCGCCCGGGTTGCCCTGTACAGCGCTCGCCCACGTGACCTGGCAAGACTGCGTGACGCCCTCGCCACGCTGCCTACCCTGGAAGCGCTGCTGGCCGATATCGATACCGGCAGCGCTCTGGACGGCCTGACACCGAACATCCGCCCCTACCCGACGCTGGCCGATACGCTCAGCCGAGCCCTGGTCGACAACCCACCGGTGGTGATTCGTGACGGCGGCGTGATTGCCGATGGCTTCGATGCCGAGCTGGATGAACACCGGGGCATGGCCGAGAACGCGGGCGATTACCTGGTCCAGCTCGAACTGCGCGAACGCGAGCGCACCGGCCTGGCCAACCTCAAAGTGGGTTACAACCGCGTCCATGGCTACTTCATCGAGCTGCCCCGCTCCCAGGCCCAGCAGGCGCCCGCAGACTACATTCGTCGCCAGACGCTGAAAAACGCCGAACGCTTCATCATTCCCGAGCTGAAAGAGTTCGAAGACAAGGCACTGTCCGCCAAGTCACGCGCACTGACCCGAGAGAAATGGCTCTACGACCAGCTGTTGGCCACCCTGAATGAGCAGCTGCATGCCCTGCAAGCCACCTCGCGGGCCTTGGCCGAGCTGGACGTGCTGTGCGCCTTTGCCGAACGCGCCGAGGCGCTCAACTGGGTGCGCCCACAGTTGGTAGAGACCACGGGCATTACCATTACCGCGGGCCGCCACCCGGTCGTGGAGCAGGTCAGCGACAAACCGTTCGTGCCCAACGACGTCATGCTGACGCCTGAACAGCACATGCTGATCATTACCGGCCCCAACATGGGGGGTAAATCGACCTACATGCGCCAGACGGCACTCATTGCCCTGTTGGCGCACAGCGGCAGTTTCGTGCCTGCCGATGCCGCCGAGGTTGGCCCCGTCGATCGTATTTTCACCCGTATCGGCTCCTCCGATGATTTGGCAGGCGGGCGCTCCACCTTCATGGTGGAAATGACCGAAACCGCCAATATCCTGCACAATGCCACCGAGCACAGCCTGGTGCTGATGGACGAAATCGGGCGCGGCACCAGCACCTTCGACGGCTTGTCGCTGGCCTGGGCCAGCGCCGAACATTTGGCCCGGGCCCGTGCACTGACGCTGTTCGCGACGCACTACTTCGAAATGACCGCGCTGCCCGAGCAGGCCGAGGGGGTGGCCAACATTCACCTGACGGCTACCGAGCACGGGGATGGCATCGTCTTCATGCACCGCATCGAAGCCGGCCCCGCCAGCCAGAGCTACGGGCTACAGGTCGCTCAACTGGCCGGGGTGCCAGGGCCGGTGATTCGTCGCGCACGGGAGAAGCTGATGACGCTGGAACAGCGCGACGTGGACACTCAGCAGCGGCCCTTGTCAGGCTCCCAGGCGCCTCAGCAGAACGACCTGTTTGCCAGCGCGCCACATCCGGTGGTGGACGCACTGACCAGCACTGACATCGACGATTTATCACCACGCGAGGCGCTGGATCTGCTCTACCAGTGGCGCTCTATGCTGTAAACACGGGTGAGATTGATGCCTGGCGCTTGCCGCCATGGGGCAGCACTACTAAAATGGCGCCACATTTAGCTTATAAAAAACGGCTAATCTATAACCATTCGCGATTAAACACGACCGGAGAACGCTCCGGTCCCGCAAGAGGGATAGTGAGATGACGTTTGTCGTTACCGAGAACTGCATCCAATGCAAGTACACCGACTGCGTGGAAGTTTGCCCGGTCGACTGTTTCTATGAAGGCCCCAACTTCCTGGTCATCCACCCGGATGAGTGCATCGATTGCGCCCTCTGCGAGCCGGAGTGCCCCGCCGAGGCCATTTTCTCGGAAGACGAGATACCGGATGGGCAAGAGCAGTTCATCGAGATCAACGCCGAGCTGGCCGACGTGTGGCCCAATATTGCCGAGAAGAAAGACCCGCTGCCCGATGCCGAAGAGTGGGACGGCAAGCCCGGCAAGCTCGAAAAGCTGGAGCGCTGATCGCAGCGACACGGCATTTCCTGAGAACCAGCGTTCGCGCTGGTTTTTTTTGGCCTGACTAATGCGCACGCAAAAAAAAAGGCGGCCCGTAGGCCGCCCGCTCCAAGCACTTCCTCTGACCACTCCCTGGGTCAACCTCCTCAGGTGACTTCCTTGCCAGGGCTCACATCACTGTGTCACCCGGCGCACCTGCATACATCCCGTTGCATCCTGCCTGAAGCATCCTTGCCTCCCCTTGTCCTGAATGCATTGTGGCAGAACAGCGCAACTTCTCAAGCGGACCCAATACGCAAAAGGCGAGCCCAAGGGGCTCGCCTTTCTTTCATAAAACCCAACAAAGACAATCACTTAAAGTTGGATTAGTGAAAAATTTCGCTTTTTCTTACAAGGTTTCGAGCGAATGTCGTCGGCATTTGTAAGAGATCTCTTACAAATTTTTGAGAGATCTCTTACACGCCGCCTCTGGTTTTTCGCTTATTGGCCCTTGATGGCCTTCAAACCGGGGTAAGTCACTTCCCCCAGCTCTGCTTCGATGACCAGCAGACGGTTGTATTTGGCCACACGGTCAGAACGACACAGCGAGCCGGTCTTGATCTGTCCTGCACAAGTGCCCACGGCCAGGTCGGCAATGGTGGTGTCTTCGGTCTCACCACTGCGGTGAGAGATGACCGCCGTGAAGCCAGCGTCCTGGGCCATCTTGATCGCATCGAGGGTTTCGGAGAGCGAGCCAATCTGGTTGAACTTGATCAGGATCGAGTTACCGATCTGCTCGTCGATGCCACGCTTGAGGATCTTGGTGTTGGTCACGAACAGGTCATCGCCCACTAGCTGCACCTTGTCGCCCAGCTTGTCGGTCAGGGCTTTCCAGCCCGCCCAGTCGGATTCGTCCATGCCGTCTTCGATAGAGACGATGGGGTAGTCCGCACACAGGCCCGCCAGGTAGTCGGCAAACCCTTCGGAGTCGTAACGCTTGCCTTCTCCGGCCAGGTCGTACTGACCGTCCTTGTAGAATTCGGAGGCAGCGCAGTCCAGCGCCAGGGTGACATCGCTGCCCAGGGTATAACCGGCATCGGCCACCGCCTGCTTGATGACGGCCAGTGCCTCGGCGTTGGATGTCAGGTTGGGCGCGAAGCCACCCTCATCCCCTACCGAGGTAGACAGCCCCTTGGCAGACAGCACTTTCTTCAGCGCGTGGAAAATTTCCGCGCCCATGCGCAGGCCTTCACGGAAGTTGGCAGCGCCGACCGGCTGCACCATGAACTCCTGAATATCCACGTTATTGTCGGCGTGCTCACCGCCGTTGAGGATGTTCATCATCGGTACCGGCATGCTGTACTGGCCTGGTTGACCGTATAGCTCGGCAATGTGCGCATACAGCGGTACGCCCTTGGCGTTGGCAGCGGCTTTGGCAGCGGCCAGCGACACGGCCAGAATGGCGTTGGCGCCCAAGGTGGCCTTGTTGTCGGTGCCGTCCAGCGCCAGCATGGCGTCATCCAGACCGCGCTGGTCCCGTGCATCCATCCCCAACAACGCATCACGGATCTTGCCATTCACGGCGTCCACGGCTTTCAACACGCCTTTGCCGAGGTAACGCGCCTTGTCGCCATCACGCAGCTCGAGTGCTTCGCGGGAGCCGGTAGAGGCACCGCTGGGCGCGCAGGCGCTGCCTACGGCACCGCTTTCCAGACGCACGGTTGCCTGAACGGTCGGGTTGCCGCGCGAATCGAGCACTTCCAGCGCACTGATTTCAACAATTTTGGTCATGACAGTGTCCTTTGGTTGTCGGTCTGATGGAGGTTAGGTCCAATGTATACCACGGTTTATCGCAGCGATTAACGGATGGTCAAAGGGTCGAAGCCTTTCACCAAGGTATCCAACTGCGCCAGCTGCGTCAGGAAGGGCTCCAACTGGTCCAGCGGCAGCGCACACGGGCCGTCGCATTTGGCGTTGTCCGGGTCCGGGTGGGCTTCCAGAAACAGCCCCGCCAGGCCTACCGCCACGCCCGCACGGGCCAGCTCGGCCACCTGGGCACGGCGGCCGTCGGCGCTGTCGGCACGGCCACCGGGGCGCTGCAGGGCGTGGGTCACGTCGAAAAACACCGGATAGCCGGTGTGCTTCATATCGCCAAAGCCCAGCATGTCCACCACCAGGTTGTTGTAGCCAAAGCTGGTGCCGCGCTCGCAGAGCATCAGGCGGTCATTGCCCGCTTCCTGAAACTTGCTGAGGATATGGCGCATTTCATGGGGTGCCAGAAACTGAGGCTTCTTGATGTTGATGGCAGCGCCCGTCTTGGCCATGGCCACCACCAGATCGGTCTGGCGCGCCAGGAAAGCCGGAAGCTGGATGATATCGGCTACCTCGGCCGCAGGCGCAGCCTGCCAGGGCTCGTGCACATCGGTAATGATGGGCACGTTATAGCGCGCCTTGATATCGGCCAGTATCTGCAGCCCTTTCTCCATCCCAGGGCCACGATATGAGTGAATCGAGCTGCGGTTGGCCTTGTCGAAACTGGCCTTGAAAACATACGGCATGCCCAGCTTTTGCGTCACGGCCACGTAAGCCTGCGCGACTTCATCGGCCAGTTCCGCCGACTCCAGCACGTTCATGCCGCCCAGCAGCATGAGTGGCAAAGAATTGCCGGCGGTTAAGCCGGCAACGTGGATGTGATGCTCTGGGAATTGGGATTGAGAAGACATGCTTCCCCCTTTATTCCTGAGGTGTGGCGTGGGCACGGGTACGTGCCGTCTTGTACTCGAGCGCGGCGTTGACGAACCCGGAGAACAGCGGATGACCATCACGCGGCGTGGAGGTGAATTCCGGATGGAACTGACACGCCACGTACCAGGGGTGGTCGGCAAGCTCGACCATCTCCACCAGCGACTGGTCCACGCTCTTGCCTGAAATCACCAGGCCTGCACGCTCCAGCTCGTCGATGAACTGGTTGTTGACTTCGAAGCGATGGCGATGGCGCTCGACGATCTCGTCAGCGCCGTACGCCTCGCGCGCCTTGCTGCCTGACGTCAAGTGACACACCTGGCCACCCAGACGCATGGTGCCGCCCAGATCAGAGGCCGCATCGCGCAGCTCGATCTTGCCTTCGGCGTTGATCCACTCGGTAATCAGCCCCACTACCGGGTGCTTGGTGTCGTGGGTGAACTCGGTGGAGTTGGCGTCTTTCCAACCTGCCACGTTACGCGCGAACTCGATCACCGCCACCTGCATGCCCAGGCAGATACCCAAGTAGGGGATGTTGTTTTCACGGGCGAACTGGGCGGTCAAAATCTTGCCTTCGACGCCACGCTCACCAAAGCCACCCGGCACCAGAATGGCGTCTTTGCCAGCCAGGCGCTCGGTACCGTGACGCTCGATATCTTCGGAGTCGATGTAGTCCACGTTGACCTTGATACGCCCCTGGATACCGGCGTGGATCAGCGCTTCGTTCAATGACTTGTAAGCATCCAGCAGCTCCATGTACTTACCGACCATGGCGATGCTGATGGATTTCAGCGGGTTGAGCTTGGCATCGAGTACCTTGATCCACTCGGAAAGATCGGCCGGTGCCGCTTCCAGGCGCAGCTTGTCGCAGACGATATCGTCCAGACCGTGCTCGTGGAGCATCAGCGGAATGCGGTAGATGGTGTCGGCGTCTTGCAGCGGCACGACCGCACGCTCTTCCACGTTGGTGAACAGCGCGATCTTGCGACGCTCGCTCTCTTCCAGCTCGACTTCGCTGCGGCAAATCAGAATGTCCGGCTGGATACCGATGGAGCGCAGCTCCTTGACGCTGTGCTGGGTCGGCTTGGTCTTGGTTTCGCCAGCGGTCTTGATATAGGGCACCAGGGTCAGGTGCATGTAGATGGCGCGGCTGGCGCCCAACTCGCTGCGAATCTGACGAATGGATTCCAGGAAGGGCAGCGATTCGATATCGCCGACCGTGCCACCGATCTCCACCAGCGCCACGTCGAAGCCTTCGCCGCCGGCGTAGACACGCTGCTTGATCTCATCGGTGATATGGGGAATGACCTGTACCGTGCCGCCCAGGTAGTCACCACGACGCTCCTTGCGCAGTACGTGCTCGTACACTCGGCCGGTGGTGAAGTTGTTGCGCTGGGTCATCTTGGTACGGATGAAGCGTTCGTAGTGTCCCAGGTCCAGATCCGTCTCGGCGCCATCCTCGGTGACGAACACCTCGCCGTGCTGGAAAGGACTCATGGTGCCCGGATCCACGTTGATGTACGGGTCGAGCTTGAGCATGGTGACCTTAAGGCCGCGAGCCTCGAGAATCGCCGCCAGCGAGGCCGACGCGATGCCCTTGCCAAGAGAGGACACAACGCCGCCGGTCACGAAGATATATCGTGTCATGGAAAACCTGTCGAAACGTGATCAAAAGGCGTAACAGAAAGCCACACCAGGATGGGACGACAGAATAGCAGATTACACCCTTCGGCTCAATTTGAACTGAAATGGCCACCGTGCCGGGTCGCGAGCTAAAGCTGCCTCCCACACTAACCACTGGCTACCCATAAGCAGTGGGAGGCCGATTTATCGGGCAAAGGGGTGCCTCAGGCACCCCTTATCAGCCACCTCGTTACACGCTTAAACGTTCAGGTAGTCCAGAATGCCTTCGGCGGCCTGGCGGCCTTCATAAATGGCCGTCACCACGAGGTCCGAACCGCGCACCATATCGCCACCAGCAAAGATTTTCTCGTTGCTGGTCTGGAACGCATACTGGCCATGCTCTGGTGCCTTGACCAGATCCCAGTCGTTGACCTCGATATTGGCGCTTTTGAACCATGGGGCCGGGCTTGCCTGGAAACCAAAGGCCACCACCACCGCATCGGCGGCAATGATCTCTTCGGAGCCGGGCACCACTTCCGGGCGACGGCGACCGTTTTCATCCGGCTCGCCCAAGCGCGTCCGCACGACCTTCACGCCCTCGACCTTGTCGTCCCCGACCACCGCCACCGGCTGACGGTTGAACAGAAACTCGACGCCCTCTTCCCGGGCGTTGGCCACTTCACGGCGCGAACCCGGCATGTTCTCTTCGTCGCGGCGATAGGCACAGGTCACGCTGGCAGCACGCTGACGAATCGAGGTGCGGTTACAGTCCATGGCGGTATCGCCACCACCCAGCACCACGACCCGCTTGCCTTCCATGGAGATGAAGTCGCTGGGGTCTTTTTCGAAGCCCAGGCGGCGGTTGACGTTGGCAATCAGGAAGTCCAGCGCCTTGTAGACACCGGGCAGGTCTTCGCCGGGGAAGCCACCCTGCATGTACTTGTAGGTGCCCATGCCCAGGAACACCGCATCGTACTCCTGCAGCAGCGTCTCGAACTCGATGTCAGTGCCGATTTCGGTATTCAGGCGGAACTCGACGCCCATCTCCTCGAAGACCGCGCGGCGGCGCTCCATGACGTTCTTTTCCAGCTTGAACTCCGGGATACCGAAGGTCAGCAGGCCGCCAATTTCCGGGTACTTGTCGAACACCACGGGCTTGACGCCATTACGCGCCAGAATGTCGGCACAGCCGAGGCCCGCAGGCCCCGCCCCTACAATGGCGACCTTCTTGTCGGTCCAGACCACCTTGGACATGTCCGGGCGCCAGCCCATGGCAAAGGCGGTATCGGTAATGTACTTCTCTACGGAGCCGATGGTGACGGCACCAAAGCCATCGTTCAGGGTGCAGTCGCCCTCGCACAGGCGATCCTGCGGGCACACGCGGCCACACACTTCGGGCAGCGAGTTGGTCTTGTGGGACAGCTCTGCGGCTTCGATGATGTTGCCTTCCACCACCAGCTGCAGCCAGTTGGGAATGTAGTTATGTACCGGGCACTTCCATTCGCAGTACGGGTTGCCACAGTGCAAGCAGCGATGCGCCTGACTGGCCGCATCGGTGGGCTTGAAGGGCTCGTAGATTTCCGCGAACTCTTTGGCACGGGTATGTGCCGGTTTTTTCTCGGGGTCTTTACGACCCACGTCGACGAACTGAAAATCGTTATTCAAACGGTTGGCCATGATCTCTCTCCTCGAAGCGTAGGCGCGGACGGTTATTGCGGCTGACGCCGGGATTGATCCAGCAGACTACCCAGGCTGGCGGCCTTGGGCTTCACCAGCCAGAAGTGGCGTGCGTAGTCGCTGAAGTCTTCCAGAATCGCCGCACCACGCGCAGAGCCGGTCGCCGCCACGTAGGCTTCGATCATTTCGCGCAGGTGACGACGATAGGCTTCCATCGCTTCGGTATTCACCCGGTGGATTTCGACCAGCTCGTGGTTGTACTTGTCCACGAAGGTACGATCTTCATCCAGTACGTAGGCAAAACCACCGGTCATGCCTGCCCCAAAGTTGACGCCCGTCTCACCCAGCACACAGACCAGGCCGCCGGTCATGTATTCGCAGCAGTGGTCCCCGGCGCCTTCGATCACCGCCGTGGCGCCAGAGTTACGCACGCCAAAGCGCTCGCCTGCCGTACCCGCCGCAAACAGCGTGCCGCCGGTGGCACCATAGAGGCAGGTGTTGCCGATGATGGCAGTCTTGTGGCTTTCGAACTGGCTGACCTTGGGCGGCACGATCACGATGCTGCCACCGTTCATCCCCTTGCCCACGTAGTCGTTGGCGTCGCCTTCCAGGTAGAGATTCAAACCACGCGCGTTCCAGACACCAAAGCTCTGGCCCGCCACCCCTTTGAAGCGCGCGGTGACCGGCGCCGCTTCCAGGCCATCCTCGCCGTAGCGCTTGGCAATCGCCCCCGAGGTGAGCGCGCCCACGCTGCGGTCGCAGTTGGTGATGGTGAAATCGAAGGTGCCGCCGGACTGGGTGTCGATGGCCTCTTTCAGCGCCGCCAGCACTTCCTGGTTCTTGGCACCGGGGTCGTGGGGCACGTTGCGGCTGACCACGCAGAACTGCGGCGCGTCGGCGGGCACGAAATCGTTGGCCAGCAGCGGCGTCAGATCCAGCTTGCGCTGTGACGCGGTGTTGCCTTCCAGCACTTCCAGCAGGTCGGTACGGCCAATCAGGTCGGTGAGTTTGCTCACGCCCAGCATGGCCATCAGCTCGCGTACTTCCTCGGCAATGAAGCGGAAGTAGTTCTTCACCATGTCCACGGTGCCGCGGAAATGCTCGCCGCGCAGGAAGTCGTCCTGAGTAGCGACACCGGTGGCACAGTTGTTGAGATGGCAAATGCGCAGGAACTTGCAGCCCAGCGCCACCATGGGCGCCGTGCCAAAGCCGAAGCTTTCGGCCCCGAGAATGGCCGCCTTGACGACGTCCAGTCCGGTTTTCAGGCCGCCGTCGGTCTGTAGACGAATCTTGTCGCGCAGGCCATTGATCCGCAGTGCCTGATGCACTTCCGGCAGGCCCAGCTCCCAGGGGGAACCGGCGTGCTTGATGGAAGTGAGCGGGCTCGCCGCCGTGCCGCCATCGTAGCCCGAGACGGTGATCAGGTCCGCGTAGGCCTTGGCAACGCCGGTGGCAATGGTACCGATGCCGGGCTCGGAGACCAGCTTCACCGACACCTGGGCATCAGGGTTGACCTGCTTCAGGTCGAAGATCAGCTGCGCCAGGTCTTCGATGGAGTAGATGTCATGGTGGGGCGGCGGCGAAATGAGCGTCACGCCGGGCACCGAGTAGCGCAGGCGGGCAATCAGTTGATTGACCTTGCCGCCTGGCAGCTGGCCGCCTTCGCCGGGCTTGGCCCCTTGGGCAACCTTGATCTGCAATACGTCTGCATTGACCAGGTAGGCCGGCGTCACGCCGAAACGGCCAGAGGCGATCTGCTTGATCTTGGAGCTGCGGATGGTGCCGTAGCGGGCTGGGTCTTCACCGCCTTCCCCGGAGTTGGAGCGCCCACCGGCCTCGTTCATGGCCTGGGCCAGCGCCTCATGGGCCTCGGGGGAGAGTGCGCCCAGCGACATGCCTGCGCTGTCGAAGCGTGGAATCAGCGCTTCGATGGGCTCGACCTCTTCCAGCGGAATCGGCGTAGCCGCAGGCTTGAGTTTCAGCAGGTCACGAATGGTGGCTACCGGGCGCTCGTTCACCAGCTGCGCGAACTTCTTCCACTTGGTGTAGCTGCCCTCTTGCACCGCCGCTTGCAGCGCCTTGACCACATCCGGGTTATAGGCGTGGTACTCGTGGCCGTGCACGTACTTGAGCATACCGCCCTGGGAAATGCCCTTGCGCGGAATCCAGGCATCCTTGGCCAGCAGCTCCTGCTGCAGCTGCAGCTCGGCAAAGCCGGTGCCCTGAATGCGCGACGCCATGCCGACGAAACAGGTATCCATCACTTCATCGGCCAGGCCCACAGCTTCGAACAGCATGGAGCCACGGTAGGACGCCAGCGTCGAGATACCCATCTTCGAAAGAATCTTGAACAGCCCCTTCTGCAGGCCCTTGCGGTAGTTCTCGCGGGCATCTGCCGGGTTACCGGTGAGTTCGCCAGTGCGGTGCATGTCGGCCATCACCTGATAGGCCAGCCACGGGTAGACCGCCGTGGCGCCCACGCCGAACAGTACGGCCATCTGGTGGGCGTCGCGGGCATAGCCGGTTTCGACCACGATGTTGGCATTCGGGCGCAGCGCCAGACGCCCCAGGTGCGAGTGCACGGCACCCACGGCCAGGGCTGCCTGGATGGGCAGTTGGCCCTTGGGCAGTTCGGCATCGCTCAGCACCAGAATTACCTTGCCCGCCTTGACCTGCGCTTCGGCTTCCTGGCACAGCGCCACGATGGCTTGCTGGAGACTGGTGCTTTCCGGGTCGTAACCCAGCGGCAGCAGATGGCTGGCAAATGCCGGGTCATCCTGACTCACCAGCGCAGTGAACTTGCGTGGCGACAGCACCGGCGTGGTCAGGATCAAACGGTGCGCGTGCTCCGGCGTGGCCTTGAAGACGTTCAGCTCGGCACCGCAGCAGGTTTCCAGCGACATGACGATCGCTTCGCGCAGCGGGTCGATGGGCGGGTTGGTGACCTGAGCAAACTTCTGACGGAAGAAGTCGGTCAGCAGGCGCGGACGGCTCGACAGGACCGCCATGGGTGTATCGTCGCCCATGGACCCGACGGCTTCCTGGCCGCTTTCTGCCAGCGGACGCAGCACCTGGTCGCGCTCTTCGAAGGTCACCTGGAACATCTTCTGCTGCACGTTCAGGGCGTCGGTATCCATGGTCTGGAATCGCGCCAGCTCGGTCAGCGCCGACTCCAGGTAGCTGGCTTCCTGCTTCAGCCAACGCTTGTAGGGGTAGGCAGACTTCAGGCGGTCATCGATGTCCTGGGTGTGCAGCACTTCGCCGGTGTGGGTATCCACGGCCAGCATCTGACCAGGGCCGACTCGACCTTTGGCCACCACGTCTTCCGGCTGATAGCCGTAGGTGCCGATTTCCGACGCCAGCGTGATGTAGCCATTCTTGGTGATCACCCAGCGCGCCGGGCGCAGCCCGTTACGGTCGAGCATACACACGGCCTGACGGCCGTCGGTCATGACCACGCCAGCGGGGCCATCCCAGGGCTCCATGTGCATGGAGTTGTACTCGTAGAACGCACGCAGCTCGGCATCCATGGTCTCCACGTTCTGCCAGGCAGGTGGCACCATCATGCGCACGGCGCGGTGCAGCTCCATTCCCCCGGTCAGCAGTACTTCCAGCATGTTGTCCATGCTGGAGGAGTCGGAGCCAGTGGTGTTGACGATTTCATCCAGCTTGGCGATATCGGGCAGACGCTCGTTGACGAAGTTCGCCTTGCGCGAGTTCGCCCAGCCGCGGTTGGCTTCGATGGTGTTGATTTCACCGTTATGTGCCAGCAGGCGGAACGGCTGCGCCAGGGGCCAGCGCGGCGCCGTGTTGGTCGAGAAGCGCTGGTGGAAAACACAAATGGCGGTTTCCAGGCGCGGGTCGTTCAGGTCCTTGTAAAAGGCTGGCAGGTCTTCCGGCATCACCAGGCCTTTATAGGAGACCACTTCACTGGAAAGCGACGCCACGTAGAAGTCTTCATCACTGCGCAGGGCCTGCTCGGCATAGCGGCGCGCCATGAACAGGTCGACATCGAAGTTGTCGCTGCTGCCGGGCGCCACGAACAGCTGCTCGATACGCGGCAGGCAGTCCAGTGCCATGGGCCCACAGACACTGGAGTCGGTGGGCACGACTCGCCAGCCCAGCACGTCCAGGCCGCGGGCGCTCAGCTCGCCGACCAGGGTTTCCCTGGCCTTGCTGGCACGCGCATCGTCGTCAGGCAGGAATACCACGCCCACGGCAAAGCGCTCGCCCAGCGCCACACCGAGCGCCTCTTGAGCTGCCGCACGCATGAACTGCGCTGGCATCTTGAGCAGCAGACCACAACCGTCGCCGGTTTTGCCGTCTGCCGCGATACCACCGCGATGCGTCATGCAGGTAAGTGATTCAATGGCCGTTTTCAGCAAGTCGTGACTGGCCTGCCCTTCCATATGGGCAATCAGGCCAAAACCACAGTTATCGCGAAACTCGCCAGGCTGGTGAAGACCTCTATTCATTGGGCGTGCCTCTAGTCAGCGTATTTTACCAGCAGCGTTTTTATGGTATTATTTCGGTTTTTTCTTTTTTTATGGCTCTTATTACCCGCCTGAAATAAGGGCTTTCCCGCATCCGCTGCTGCAAGAAAATGGTTACTCAGCATAGCGATTTGCAGCCGCGTAGCGCAATCACCCAGAACTCGCCAACTGCAAAAAAACCTTGTCAAATCCTGTAGTTGCATGCTCAAACTACAAAAAAATACATACACTTCAAGCACTTGCACAGTCATTGCACGATTTTTAAACGCTGCCTACAAAGCATTAGACTTTGGTCTAAAATAAAGCAAAAAACCCATGCCGATAGCGCATAAGCCATGCTGATTGGATACTGACAGCCAATAAAAAGCCCGCCGTGGCTGGGCGGGCTTTGCCATTGTCATGACTGACGCATGATCAGCATCCGGCGCTACCTCGCTAGGCGCGAGGGTAGCCGGTCAGCAGCTCGGCTAGCAGTTCCGGGGGCGTGGCATCGCTGACGCAGGCATCCCCCAGCGCCTTGAGCAGCACCAGCCGCAGGCGCGCATCGACGTTTTTCTTGTCCAGGCGCATGCGCACCAGAAAATCATCGGCGCTCATATCATGCGGCGCGGCCAGCGGTAGCCCGGCACTTTCGATCACCGACCGAGTGCGCGCCAGCGCATCCTCCGTGATCCAGCCCAGCTGGCATGACAGCGTGGCCGCCATGGCCATGCCCGCCCCCACCGCCTCACCGTGCAGCCAGTTGCCATACCCCTGATGCGCTTCGATGGCATGGCCAAAGGTATGCCCCAGGTTCAACAGTGCGCGAACCCCCTGCTCGGTTTCGTCTTCGGCCACGATGTCGGCCTTGATCTGGCAGCTTCTGGCAATCGCCTCGGCCACGATGCCTGGCTCCACCTGACGCAGGGCATCCATGTGCGCTTCCAACCAGCCCAAAAAGTCTTCGTCACGAATGAAGCCATACTTCACGACTTCTGCCAGGCCCGCCGACAGCTCCCGGGGCGGCAGCGTGACCAGGGTATCGATATCGACGATGACGGCTTTGGGCTGCCAGAAAGCGCCAATCATGTTCTTGCCCAGCGGATGGTTCACCCCGGTCTTCCCGCCCACCGAGGAGTCCACCTGCGAGAGCAGGGTGGTGGGCACTTGAATGAACGCGACGCCGCGCTGATAGGAGGCCGCCGCATAGCCCACCATGTCGCCAATCACTCCACCGCCCAGCGCAATGAGCGTACAGCGGCGGTTGAACCCCGCCTCCAGCAAGGCATCCCAGATACGGCTGACCTGTTCGATGCTCTTGTACTGCTCGCCATCGGGCAGCACCAGCGTGCGTACGTCAAGGTGCTCGGGCAAGCTTTGGCACAGCGCGTCGAGATAGTGCGGCGCAACGGTCTCGTTGGTGATCACCATGACCTGCTCACCCGCCAGGTAAGGCACGAACCGCTCAGGGCGATTCAACAACCCCACGCCGATATGAATGGGGTAGCTTCGCTCACCCAGATCCACGTTCAGAGTGCGTTCTATGCCTGAGGGCTGTGTCATGACGATACCTTTGTTTGCGTTGTGCCTGTTGCTTCCAGCGGGTCGACCAGCCGGTGGACCCGGCGCAGAATTTCATTGACCACGGCACGCGGACTGCGTCGATCCGTACGTACGGTAATATCGGACGTGGCGCGATAGAGGGGGTCACGGGTGGCGAACATGTCGTTGAGCACCTGCTCCCGATCGGCACACTGGAGCAGCGGACGATTACGGTCCTTGGCCGTGCGCTTGAGCTGTTGCTCTACGGTGGTCATCAGGTATACCACGGTACCGCGTTCACGCAGTGCACGGCGATTCTCTTCGCGCAGCACCGCCCCACCTCCGGTGGCCACCACCACGCCAGCAAGCCGTGTCAGCTCATCGATCATCTGGATTTCGCGCTGACGAAAACCGGGCTCCCCTTCCACGTCGAAAATCCACGGGATATCGGCACCGCAACGATCCTGTATGGCATGGTCGCTATCATGAAAGGAGCGCGACAGCTCCGCCGCCAACAGGCGACCTATCGTGCTCTTGCCAGCCCCCATGGGGCCGATCAAAAAAATATTGGGTAAATCCTGCATCAGCGAACCGCCAAACCATCATCAAGTAATCGGGGAGTGATAAAGACCAGTAACTCTACCTTTTCATTGCTCTCTTCGGTATAGCGGAACAGCCGACCGATAAAGGGCAGATCACCCAGCAGCGGCGTCTTGGCCATCTGGCTCAGCTGCTCGGTGGTCAGGATACCGCCCAGTACCACCGTCTGACCGTTGTCCACCAACACCTGAGTTTCGATCTGATTGGTGTCGATGGGCGGCTCGCCGCCAAACTCGCTTTCCCGGAAACTGTCGTTCTTGATCACCAGATCCATGATGATACGGTTGTCCGGGGTAATTTGCGGCGTGACCTCCAGCGACAGCTCCGCCTCCTTGAACTCG
This sequence comes from Halomonas sp. C22, assembly GCF_007655045.1. Classification (NCBI taxonomy): domain Bacteria; kingdom Pseudomonadati; phylum Pseudomonadota; class Gammaproteobacteria; order Oceanospirillales; family Halomonadaceae; genus Halomonas; species Halomonas sp. C22. The sequence goes on from NZ_VBVC01000003.1 coordinate 456,281, forward strand.
GTATCGGGGTTGCCTTGGGCATCGACGCTCTGGAAGGCACGCTCTTCGCCTTGGCGGATGGTGGCCGTGCGCTGGTTGGCGGTAATCACGCGTGGCTGCGAAATGGTCTGGCTCTTGCCTTCGCTTTCCAGGGCGCGCAGCTCCAGGTCGAGCAGAATATCCCCCGAGAGATAACCAAAGCTGAAGCCCGTGCTGGCCGCGGCGGTAGAGCCCAGGTCAACGGCCAGCCCACCCTGGGCACGGTTGAGGCCGCCAGGATTGATGTTGCGCGGCACGAACTGCCCGGCATCGTTTTCCAGGAAGCCTCGGGTGCTGGAGACGCCCCAGTTCACCCCCAACTCCCGGGAAGCGGTATCTCGGGCAATCACGATACGTGCCTCGATCTGCACCTGACGCACCGCCACATCCAGCCTGTCCAGAGTACGCATGATGTCGCGCACCTGTTCCGCCGTGTCTTGAATGAGCAGTGTATTGGTACGCTGATCGACGCTGACGCGGCCACGGTCGGTCAACAAGCCAAACCCGTCACCACCGCGCAGCAGCTGCGCCAGGTCTTCTGCCCGCGCGTACTTGACCTCGACGAACTCGGTGATCAGCGGGGCAAGGGTCTGTTGCTGGTTGCGCGCCTCGATCTCCTGCCGCTCCAGGTCAGCCAGCTCGCTGGCGGGGGCCACCACGATGACATTGCCCTGCTCGCGACTGGAGAGCCCCTGGCTTTGCAGAATCAATGCCAGCGCCTGGTCCCAAGGGACTTCGTTCAGGTTCAAGGTGACGCGCCCCGTCACGCTGTCGCTGGCCACCAGGTTCAGGCCAGTAAACTCGGCCAGCGTCGCCAGCACGGCACGCACTTCGATATCCTGAAAGTTGAGACTCAGGCGATCACCCGTGAACGACTGCCCTTCGCGCTCGCGCTGCTGCTGCGGTGCCTGGCTCACCGGCTGGACCTCAATGGTCAACGTGCGGCCACTCTGCGAGGACAACATGGCGTAAGGGCCTTCCGTTTGCAGCTCCAGCAGCGTGTCACGCTGCCCGGAACGGGGCGTGATGCGGGTAATCGGCGTAGCAAAATCGGTGACATCGTAAATCTGGTTCAAGGCATCGGGGATGTCCACGTCTCGCAATTCGGCAATCACGCGCCCCCCACTGCCTTCACGCACCTGAGTGACGACACCGTCACGGTCGAAGGTCACCAACAGGCGCCCCGAGCCATCCGTACCGCGGCGGAAGTCGATATCACTGACCTGGGGGCCTTGCGACGTTTCCAGGCCTCCCTGAGGCGAGGCATCAGGCGAGAGCGTAATCCTCAACCGGTCGCCGTCGACCCGTGAGGTGTATTCCAACGGCTGGCTCAGGTCGACCACCAACCGCGTTCGGCCATTGCCTTCCAGCGCCGTGATGCGTTCGACGCCTGCACTGCCGACATTGATGCGACGCTGTGCCAAGCCGCTTTGCGTATCGGCCAAGTCCAGCGCCAGACGCGGCGGCGCATCCAGGCGATAGCCGCTCAGCTCCGCCACGCCACCGCTGAACTGCAGCAGCAGCTCCACGTCGCCACGCGAGGTTTCTCGAACGTCCAGCGCAGTGAGCACGGAGCCCCAGGCCAGCGCAGGCATCATGGCAAACAGGGAAAGCGTTATTTGGCGGAGCGTGATGGCCATAAAAAGTCATCCAGTAACTGAAAAAGGTCGAAACACGTTATGTGGCAGGGCGCTTGCGGCTTACTCCAACGTCAGCGCCGCCGGGCGCTCCTGCCAGCCTTGCTGCTGATTGAAAATGCGCTCGGTCAGCCGCACCTGCTGCGGTTCAATGGCCGTGATGCGTCCATGGTCGGTACCCAGGTAGTTGCCCACCCTGACGCTGGTCACACTGCCATCCGGAGCGGCAATCATGCCCACCTGCTGACCGCCCATGCGCAGCGTGCCCACCAGGCGCAGCGATGGCAACGGAAACTGCTCCAACGGCTCGGGAGGGCGCTGCTGGTCCGGGGCAAGGGCACTTTCCAGCAAGGCCGACGAGGCCTGCGTACGAATGCTCTCGGGTGCTAAAAAGGGGCTACGTGCATCACTATAACGATAATCGACCACTCGGTAATCGGGAATCGTCGGTATTTCTATCGGCGGCTGCCCCGCTGGGCTACGCCGAATGTCATTGAGCTGTTCGTCCAACTGAGCCAGGTTGGCATCCCCGCAGCCAGCCAGCAGTAACAGGCACCCTACCAGGACGGGCCAACGCTTCATGGTGTGCCCCCCTGCTCTGCATCATCTATATAGCTATAGGTGCGCGCCAGCAGCGACATGCGCAGCGTATCACTGCCCTGCTCGATAGGCACCAGAGTGACATCCTGCTGGGTGATGATCCGCGCCTGCTGGCTGATATCCGCTACGAAGCGTGCCAGCTCATGAAAGCCGCCCCTCACCTGGATATCGAAGGGGTGCTCGACATAGTGGGTATTGAGTACCGTGGGGCGAAGGCGAATGGTCTCGATGGTCAGATTGTTGCTCACCGCAGCATCGCTGATACCGTCCAGCAGCGTGGGGATCTCGGCGCTGGTGGGGAGCATGGCACGCATCGAGGAAATCTGCTCTTCCAACAGCGTCAACTGGTCGCGTACCTCCGGCAAGAAAGCCGCTTCACCCACCTTGCCACGATACTCACCCAGCAAACGCACTTCCTGACGCTGCGCCGCTTCCAGCGCAATACGCTTCTCGCCGACCAGCCACCAGCTCAGACCGCCGAACACGATGACGAATGCCAGCAAGCAGCACAGGCCTTTCAACAAGGTGGGCCACTCGCCCGCCTCTTTTACATCCAGCGCTTGCCAATCGACGCTCTGCAGACGCTGCCACTCGTCACGCCACCGCTGTCGGCTCCAGATCATGGCGCTGACTCCTCGCTACCGGGCAGCACTTGCACCACCTCGAACTGAAAAACCCGGCTGGTGCCATCCTGGCCGCTGGCGACTTCCGACAATAGCGGCACTCCCAAGCCTGGCATGTCGGCGATTTGACGAAGCTGCTCGGATACCTGCCGCTCGTTACCGGCCATGGCCGAAATACTGACACGGTCACCACTGCGCGCCAGACGCTGATACACCACGCCATCGACCACGCTGGCGGCGATGTCATTGAACAACTTGACCGTACTGGCCCGCTCGCCCTGCAGCGTTTGAAACAGCGTCAATTGCTCACCCAGGCGAGCTACCGAGGCCTGATAGCGCTGCACATCGGCAATTTCACTGTTCAAACGCTCGAGCTGTTGCGTGATGTACGCATTGCGCTGCTGCTGCGCCGCCAGCTTCTGCTGATAAAGTTGCGAAGCGCCCAGTCCAAGCCCCACGCCCAGCAGCAACATCAGGATGACCAGTTGCGCGAAGCGTCGCGTGCGTCGCTGCCGTCGCGCCTCACGCCAGGGCAGCAGGTTGATGGTGATGCTCATAGCCCGGCCCTCATGGCCAGCCCACCCGCGGTCAGCATGGCCGGTGCATCGTTGGTGAGCCCTTCGATATTGAGACGCTTGTTGATCCGCATGCGTTGAAACGGATTGGCAATGGTCACCGTCATGCCGCTATCTTCGGAAATGCGCTCTGCCAGGCCGGGTATCACGCTCGACCCGCCGGCCAGAACGATATGCTGCACTTCATGCTGGCGGCCAGCGGTGTAATAAAGCTGCAGGGAGCGACCCACCTGTTGGACGACCGTGTCGAGAAAGGGATTGAGCACCTTCTCCTGATAGTCATCGGGCAAGCCACCGCGTTTCTTGGCAAACCCGGCTTCTTCGATACTGAGCGAATAGTAGTCACGGATGGCATCGGTCAGCTGTCGGCCACCAAACACCGTGTCGCGGCTGTAGACGATATGGCCACCGCGCACTACATGGAAGGCATTCATGTTGGCCCCGACATCCACCAGGCCTACGCAGGCGTTGGGGTCGCTATCCACCTTCAGCTGGCGGCGCAGCTCGGCCAACGAGCGCTCCATGGCGAAGGTTTCCACGTCGACGGCAGCGGGTTCGAGCCCTGCACGCTCCAGAGTTTCGGTCAATTGGGAGACATCCTGCTGACGGCAAGCCACCAGAATGACCTGTTGCTGCTCTTCATCGAAAGGCGCAGGGCCCAGGCAGTGAAAATCGAACGCCACTTCACTGAACGGAAAGGGGATATGGCGGTCAGACTCGGCGATGATCCGTTCTTCTATCTCGTCTTCGCTGAGCGAAGCGGGAAATTGCAGCGTTTTGGTAATCGCAGCGCTGGCAGGAACGGCGACGGCGGCCTTGCGGGTCGAAGGCTTGGCATGCTCCACTGCCCGGCTCAACACGTTGGCCACATCGTTGATATCTCGGATGCGTCGCTCGACCACTGCGCCTTCACGCAGGGGGCGCACGGCGTAGCTTTCTACCTGAAAATTGTCATTGCACTGCTTGAGTTCGAGCAGCTTGACGGTCGCCGAGGTAATATCGACACCAATCAACCCTTTACTGGGTGCTAGTAAGCGCATGTTGAGTCCGGCTCCGCCTGCCTATCGTGCAAGTTTCGAGGTTACATGATTTTTGCTTAAGGCACACGCCAATGCCTCTACGCCATATCAACACTGGTGGCCGCTGCTTCCCCTTCCTATAATGGCAGCCATTGCGCGCTATGGCGGTTACACCACCATACCTACTCTCTTTTCATGGGTGCCCACTGTTCATGACGTTTTTACGAACTCTAGTGCTGTCGCTATTTTCGCTGGTCGTTGCGCTGATGGGCGCCACGGTACTGGCGGTCATCGGCGCGGCGATCTACTTCTCTCCGGGTTTGCCCGACGTTCGGCAACTGCAGAATTTCGAGCTGCACACGCCGCTCCGTATCTACACCAATGACGGCAAGCTGATTGGCGAATTTGGCGAAGAGCGCCGCATGGCGATCGACTTCGATGACATCCCGGACAACATGGTCAACGCGCTGATTGCCGCCGAGGATGCCAGCTTCTTCAACCATGCCGGTGTCGACCCGCGCGGCCTGGCCCGAGCAGCGGTCGAGCTCGTTCAGAGCGGGGGTTCCATCCAGTCCGGTGGCTCCACCATCACCATGCAGGTGGCGCGTAACTACATGCTGACACTGGACCAGACGTTCACGCGTAAAATACGCGAGATCCTGCTGGCCCTGCAGATGGAAAAAGTGCTCAGCAAAGAGGAAATCTTCGAGCTCTACGTCAACAAGATCTTCCTTGGCAACCGCGCCTACGGTATCGCCGCAGCGGCGGAGACCTACTACAACAAGCCGCTGGCCGAGCTGAGCCTGGCCGAAACCGCCATGATTGCAGGCCTGCCCAAGGCGCCGTCTGCCTTCAACCCGCTGGCCAACTCCGAGCGCTCGCTGATTCGTCGTAACTGGATCCTGTTCCGCATGCGCGAACTGGGCTACATCGACAACGAGGCTTACCAAGCCTCGGTGCAGGACCCGGTCACCGCTCGTCGCCACTTCACCCAAACCGAGGTGGATGCGGCCTATGTCTCTGAAATGGCCCGTCAGTACGCCATCGAGCGCTTTGGCGATGCGGCCTATACCGGCGGCTACCGCATTTACACCACCATCGACAGCACCATGCAGCCTTTCGCCCGTCAGGCATTGGCCAACGGTTTGATTGCCTATGACCTGCGTCACGGCTGGCGCGGTGCCGAACAGCGTGAAATCGCCCCTAGCCTGGTCGAAGCCCAGGAGCAGACCAATACCCAGGGCCTCGAAGAGGAGCTCTCGGAGTCACCTGAAATTCGCCAGACCGCTCGTCAGGCCGCCCAGCGCAGCCAGACGGAAGTGGAAGGTGTCGATGGCGACGTGAGCAACTGGCTGCAGGTACTCGAACGCACGCCCAACTATGGCCTGCTGCGTCCCGCCATCGTGGTCGAAAGCAGTGGCCGCGAAATGCAGGTACTCACCCGTGGCGGTGAACTGCACACCATCGCCTGGAGCGGCTTGAGCTGGGCGCGCCCCTACCTCAGCCCGCGCAGCCGAGGTGCCGAACCCAGCAGCGCCAGCCAGATTGCCGAGCGTGGCGACCTGATTCGTGTCATCGAGAATGACGACGGCTCCCTGCGTCTCTCTCAACGCCCGGATGCCGAAGGCTCTCTGGTGGCCCAGGACCCGCGTACCGGTGCGATTCTGGCCCTGCAAGGTGGCTTCGACTTCAACGCCAGCAAGTTCAACCGCGCCGTACAGGCTCAGCGCCAGTCGGGCTCCATCTTCAAGCCGTTCATCTATCTGGCGGCACTGGAAGATGGCGAAATGAACGCCGCCAGCGTGGTCAATGATGCCCCCGTGGTGCTGGACGACGGCAGCAACGCCCTGTGGCGCCCGGTGAACTCCAGCCGTGACTTCCAGGGCCCCATGCGCCTGCGCCCTGCGCTGGCTCGCTCTCGCAACCTGGTCACCATTCGTGTGCTGCAGACCATGGGGCTGGATCACACCATCCAGTACCTGGAAGGGTTCGGGTTTGCACCCCAGCGCCTGCCACGTGGCCTGTCGCTGGCGCTGGGCAGTGCCGACCTGACGCCGCTGGAAATGACCAATGCCTACGCCGTGATTGCCAACGGCGGCTTCCAGGTCTCCCCCTGGTTCATCGACCGGATTACCCGCGATGACGACAACGAGTTGATCGACGAAGCCACCCCGCAGGTGGCCTGTGCCGGCTGTGCCGAAGGCCAGGAAAGCGTGGAGATCAACGGCAAGACCTACCCGATTGCCCCCCGCGTGGCTGATGCAGCGGCGGTGTATATCCTGCGTGACATGCTGCGCGACGTCATCACCTCGGGCACTGGCCGTGCGGCGCTCAGCTTGAACCGCGATGATATCGTGGGCAAGACGGGCACCACCAACAGCCAGCGAGATGCCTGGTTCGCGGGCTTCAACAGCGCGCTGGTGACCACCGTTTGGGTCGGCAAGGACAGCAATGAAACCATCGCCGAGTATGGTGCCAATGCCGCCCTGCCCATCTGGATCGAGTTCATGGGGGATGCGTTGGCAGGCTCACCGTCGGCGATTCCGGATCGCCCCGACACGGTGGTCTCGGCACGCGTAGACTCGGAAACGGGACGTCGCCTGCACGATGACCAGCCGGGCGGTATTTCCGAGCTGTTCCACCGTGACCACTTGCCCGACTACCAGGCACGCCGGATCAGCCAGGAGCTGGAAGAAGCCAGCGGCTCACAGGGCTCAGGCGCAGCAGAATCGATCTTCTAACTGCCCGCCAGCCCGCCCTGTGGTCGACAGTCCAACCTGAACCGCAGGCATGAAAAAGCCCGGGAACCTCTCAAGGTTTCCGGGCTTTCTGTTAGGGATGGCCGTTAACTCGCTACGCTCAGCGCCTCACGTCGGCTGGCTTGCCAGTTGGCCGCAATGACCACCGCCATGACCACCACGCCTGCGATTTCTGTCCACAGGCTGGGGTAGAACACTGCGAAGATCGCGCCGCCAATGGCCAGACGCGGCACCCAAGACATGCGCGTGAACAGGTAGCCCTCCAGCGACGCGGCAAACGCCCCCAGCGCCAGAATGGCGATGACGCCGTTCCAGATCACCACCGGTACCGGCCCACCCACGATGATCTCCGGGTTGAACACCATGAACAGCGGGATCAGGTAGAGCCCCTTGGCAAACTTCCACGCCTGCACGCCGGTTTCCATGGGTTTACTGCCCGCAATCGCTGCCCCGGCAAAGCCTGCCAAGGCGATGGGAGGCGTCACGTTGGAGTCCTGGGAGTACCAGAACACCACCAGGTGAGCGATCAGCAGCGGCACGCCGAACTCGGCAGTCAAGGCTGGGCCGACCAGCACGATCAATACGATATAGCTGGCCGTCACGGGCAGACCCATGCCCAGAATCAGACTCGCCAACAGAACCATCAACAGTGCCAGCACCAGGTTACCGCCAGAGAAGGCCAGCATCATGGAGGAGAACTTGAGCCCCAGGCCAGTCAGCCCCACGACGCCCACGATGATCCCTGCCACGGCACAGGCCATCGAGACCGCCACGGCGTTGCGCGCGCCCAGCTCCAGCCCCTGAACCAGCTTCACCAGCCCGGCCCACAGCACCCCCTTGGTGCGCTCGAAGGTCACGGGTTGGCCCTGCTTGGGAGCCACGAAGAAGTACCACAGCGCATAGCGGATCACCGCCACGGCGACCATGGTCACCACCGCGTAGTAGCCCACCCGCATGGGCGACATGCTCATGGCCAGCAGCCATACCAGCACCGCCAGCGGCAGCAGGAAATGCCAGCCATCCTTCATTACCTGGCGCATCTGCGGCAGCTCGCTCTTGGGCATGCCCTGCATGCCTTGCTTCAAGGCGATGATGTGGACGAAGAGATACACCGTGGCAAAGTACATGATGGCCGGCAGAATACTGATCTTGACGATTTCCAGGTACGGCGTATTGGTGTACTCGGCAATCAGGAACGCCCCGGCCCCCATCAGCGGCGGCATGATCTGCCCACCGGTAGAAGCCGCCGCCTCGATGCCTCCCGCCTGCTTCGGCTTGTAGCCCAGCTTCTTCATCAGCGGAATGGTGAACGCTCCGGTGGTCACCACGTTGGCGATGGCACTGCCAGAAATCGACCCCATGCCCGCCGATGCCAGCACCGCCGCCTTTGCCGGGCCACCACGCTGCCTGCCCGTGGCAGCGTAAGCCATGTCGATGAAGAACTTGCCTGCGCCCGTGCTTTCCAGAAACGCGCCAAACAGGACGAAAATGAAGATATATGTGGCGGCCACGCCCAGCGGCAGGCCGAAGATGCCCTCTTGCCCCAGGTAGAGCTGACCCGCCACGCGGTCGAGGCTGTAGCCACGGTGAGCCATGATGCCGGGCATCCACTCGCCCAGCCAGGGCAGCTCGCCCCGCGGCCCGGCAAAGGCATAGATGATCGCCAACAGGCCAATAATCGTCATGCCCAGGCCCACCGCACGGCGGCTGGCTTCCAGTACGGTCACCGTGGCAATACAGGCCACCAGAATGTCCGTCTCGTTCCAGAATCCGGCGCGGCTGAAAATGGCGTCCAGGTTGAGCACCAGGTACCCCCCGGTGATCAGCGCCCCGGCGAAGAAGATAAAATCGATCCCCCAGCCCAGCACACCGCGTTTACGGTGAGGGCCAAAAGCCGGAAACATCAGAAACGCCAACAGCATGATCAGCGCAAGGTGGATACTGCGCTGATAGAAGAGACCCAGGGGTTGAATACCCGCAGAATAGAGTTGGAATAACGAAAGCCCCACGGCAACAATGGTGATACACCACAGCACAATGCGGGGTTGAATCGCATTCCCGCCCGGCATGATGACCGGCGGTGGAGTGGATTCGTTCATGAAGTCCTCGGAAGCGTTAGCTAACTTATACGTTATGTAATAGCGCCAGGCGTGGTACACCCGGCTTTATGTGATGTGCTTGGCAACAGCTTTCATTGACAGATATCGTCATGGGGCAAGACGTCGCGAGCCTCCATCAGTTGAATCGTGACACGCTGCCCAGCCACCCGCTCGCTCAAGCTGCACGCGGCATGCTCACCATCGGGCCAGACCACCTGATGGTTTACCGCGAGAGCCCCCACCCGTAGTGCGTAGCGGTTATTGGGCACCGATTCGTTAATCTCATTGATCCAGTAGCCACCCTCCCCATCCGACACTTGCTCGCCACGTCCCAGGACATGCCCGAGCCCAGCGGCAAAATCCGGCTGATGGCTACGCTCCAGCTGCAGCGTTCCTGCCGCATTACGGTAGCAGTCCAGGACCGTGAAATGCTTTACCGAGTGCTGCCACTGGATGCACCAGCGGCTGCCGCTGGGTGCCGCGACATCCAGCAGCGCCTGATGGTCTGCGGTCGTGACGACCAGACGCTGCGACGCCGAAGCAGGGGTAGCCCCCGCTTCGGCGCACATGCCGCTCATCGTGAGAAGCGCCACCAGTGGAAAATACCACCGCATAGCGGCTCCGCGATTACGGGCGCAGGTTGTCAGGGATATCCGCACCGGCTTCTTCGAAGTAGCGGATAGCGCCCGGATGCAGCGGCACTGGCGTAGAGCCCATGGTGAACTCGACGGTAGTGTCGTTGGCTGCCGGGTGAACGGCGATCAGCTCATCGATGTTTTCGAACAGCAGGTGGGTCAGTTGGTAGGCCAGCTCTTCGTCCATATCGGCATTGACGACCAGTACGTTGGGAATACCAATGGTCTGGACCGCTTCGTCCATGCCATCGTACATGCCCGCGGCCAGTTCATAAGGCGCAAACACCGCTTCCACTTCCTGAGCGTTGGCAATCTCTTCATCGGACAGGCCGATCAGGCGAATATCGCGCGTGGCAGCAAGGTTGAGAATTGAGCTGGTGGGCGGACCAACGCTCCAGAAACCGGCGTCGATATCGCCATCACGAATGGCATCGGCGGTTTCGTTGAAGTTCAGGCGCTGGGGAGTGAAGTCGCTGTAGCTGACGCCATTGGCTTCCAGCAGAGCACGCGCGTTCAGCTCGGTGCCGCTACCCGGCGCACCCACGGAGACGCGTTTTCCAGCCAGATCCGCAATGCTGTGAATGTCCGACTCGGCCAGCGTCACGAGCTGCACCGCGTTCGGGTAGACCGAGGCCAGTGCGCGAGTATTCTCGATCTGACGACCTTCAAAATCACCCGTACCGGTATAGGCCTGATAAGCGGTATCGGCCAGGACCAAGGCCAGATCGGCATCACCGCGCATGATCAGCCCCATGTTCTCGACGGAAGCGCCGGTCACTTCGGCGGTCGCCTGAGCGCCATCGATATGGTTGTTGATCATTTCGGCAAAGCCACCACCGATCGGGTAGTAAACGCCGCCGGTACCGCCGGTCGCGATGGAGAGCTGCTGAGCGCTGGCGGGCAGAGCAGCCGCCATCATGGTCGCTGCAACGGTATATTTTAGTTTTTTCATTGGAATTGCCTCCGTCCTGCTTGGACTTATTGATTATGGTTGACGTAAAGGAGGTAAGGAGCCAGTTTCTCGCCGCCGTCAGCGGCGCCGAGAACGGTATTTAAACGTTAGCACGGCAGTCGCGTTAGATACTAATCCAACAACGTTTTCACCTGCTCCACGATATGCGCACCAATGGGTAGCGCCGAGGTCGCCGCAGGCGATGGCGCATTGCCCACGTTGACCGTGCGCGGAGTATTCACGAACAGGAAGTCATCCACCAGCCGACCATCGTTGGAGACCGCCTGAGCGCGTACGCCCGCCGGGTAAGGGGTCAAATCCTCCAGGGTCAGGCTCGGGCAGTACTTGCGTACCAACTCCAGATAGCCGCGCTTGTAAAGCGAGTTTTTCATTTCTACCAGCCCAGGCTTGAGATGCTTGCCCAGCACTTTCAGGATGCCTGGGTGGCTGAACATCTGCCCCATATCGCGTAGCGACATGTCCTGCTTGCGATACCCTTCGCGCTTGAGCGCCAGCACCGCATTGGGCCCAACGGTGACCGTGCCGTCGATCATGCGGGTCAGGTGAACACCCAAAAAAGGCATGGCGGGGTCGGGAATCGGGTAGATCAGGTGGTTGACGATGCGGTTGTGGCGCTCGGGAAGCAGGTAGTATTCGCCACGGAAGGGGCAAATCGTGAAACCGGGGTCCTTGCCCAGCATGCGGATCACCCTGTCGGCCATCAACCCCGAGCAGGAGACCAGATAGCGGCTGGTGAAGGTCTCGTGCTCGGTGGTCACCACGACCTCATCGGCCCGCTCGTCAAGGCCCGTCACGCAGTGATCGAAGCGAATCTCGCCGCCCAGCCGGGTGAACTCGGCGGCCATCGCCTGGGTGACTTCGGCATAGTTCACGATGCCGCTGGAAGGCACGAAAATGCCCGCCACACCGGTAATGTTGGGCTCTCGCTCCTTGAGCGCCGCGGCCTCCAACCACTCCCGCTCCAGACCGTTGGCCGCCGTGCGCTCCCAGAGCGCTTCCATACGCTGCTTTTCCAGCGGATTGGTGGCCACCAGCAGCTTGCCGCAGATGTCGTAACGCACGCCATGCTGGTCACAGAACTCGCGGGTCGCACGGTTACCCTCCAGGCAAAACTTCGCTTTCAGGCTTCCTGGCGTGTAATACACCCCGGCATGAATCACGCCGCTGTTATGGCCGGTTTGATGCTGAGCGGGGCCTGCTTCCTTTTCCAACACCAGCAAGCGTTTGTCCGGGTAGGCCTGTTGCAACTGCATGGCGGTGGAAAAACCCAGTATGCCGCCGCCGACAATGATGAAATCCCACATGAATGTCGTTACCTGTGCCAAATTTTCAAAATTTATTGATAATAGCCGTTATTCTACGTTGACCGCCACGCCCCTACATTGGTCTAAGCCACACTGATCCAAGGAGTCCCCATGGAGCACGATGCACCGCGCCAGAACCTAGCGATTAGCGCTTACCACGCGCTCAAGCAGGACATCATTCGTGGCCGCTATGCCCCCGAAGAGAAGCTCTTGATGAGCCGTTTGAAAGAGTATTACGGCGTGAGCACCGGCCCCCTGCGTGAAGCGCTGTCACAGCTGGTCGCCGACCGGCTGGTCGTGGCCATCAGCCAACGGGGCTACCGGGTGGCGGCCATGTCGCTGGCCGAACTGAACGATATCTACGACGCTCGTGCTCAGTTGGAAGGGCTGATTTTGCGCCTCGCCATCGAACGTGGCGACGACGACTGGGAAGCCAACGTCCTGGCCACGGCACACCGCCTGGCCAAAGTCACCGACGTCAGCTCCCCCGACGAACTGCTGGACGGCTGGGATTTACGCCACAAGGCGTTCCATACCGCTATTGCCAGCGGCTGCAACTCCCCCCACCTGCTGCAGATGCGCAACACCCTGTTCGATCAGGTAGAGCGCTATCGCCACCTGTGGCTGCAAGAGACCGTCATGTCGCCCCAGGCGCTGGACATCAAGCGCCAGGAGCACGCTGCGCTGGTCGACGTCATTCTCGCCCGCAACACCGAGCAGGCGGCCGACCTGATGCGCGACCACCTGATGACCCCGGTGCCTATCATCACACGGGTACTGCAAGCCCGCGGCATCGATTGAATGCCGGGCGATTAAATTCTGCGTTTTAAAAAAATGTAGATATTTTTAAATAACGGCGATACATTGACCCCAACAAGATCATCTTTCGGAGTTCAACGCCATGACACGCTTCAACTGGGACGACCCGCTGCTTCTCGAATACCAGCTCACCGATGAAGAGCGCCAGATTCGTGACGCCGCCCACGACTACTGCCAGGAAAACCTGCAACCACGTGTGCTGAGCGCTTTCCGCGAAGAGCGTTTCGATCGTGACATCATGTCCGAGATGGGCGAGCTGGGCCTGTTGGGCGCCACGGTTTCCCCGGAATACGGCGGCGCGGGCGTCAACCACGTGGCTTATGGCCTGATCGCCCGTGAAGTGGAGCGTGTCGATTCCGGCTACCGCTCGGCCATGAGCGTGCAGTCATCGCTGGTGATGTACCCCATCGAAGCGTATGGCTCCGAAGAGCAGAAACAGAAATACCTGCCCAAGCTGGCCAGTGGCGAGATGGTGGGCTGCTTCGGCCTGACCGAACCCGACCATGGCTCCGATCCGGGCTCCATGATCACCCGTGCGGAAAAAGTCGATGGTGGCTACCGCCTGACCGGCGCGAAAATGTGGATCACCAACAGCCCGATTGCCGATATCGCGGTGGTCTGGGCCAAGTCCGCTGCCCACGATAACCAGATCAAAGGCTTCATCGTCGAGCGTGGCACCGAAGGCTTCTCCACCCCGAAAATCGAAGGCAAGGTCTCTCTGCGTGCATCGATCACCGGCGAAATCGTCCTCGACAACGCCTTCGTTCCCGAAGAGAACCTGCTGCCCAACGTCAGCGGCCTGAAAGGTCCTTTCGGCTGCTTGAACAAAGCACGCTACGGCATCGCCTGGGGCGTGATGGGCACCGCTGAATTCTGCTGGCACGCTGCCCGTCAGTACACCCTGGACCGCAAGCAGTTTGGCCGCCCGCTGGCCGCCAACCAGCTGATCCAGAAGAAGCTGGCCGACATGCAGACCGAAATCACCCTGGGCCTGCAAGCCGCCCTGCAGGTGGGCCGCCTGATGGACAGCGGCAACTGGGCGCCGGAAATGATCTCGCTGATCAAACGCAACAACTGTGGCAAAGCGCTGGACATCGCCCGGGTGGCGCGCGACATGCACGGTGGGAATGGCGTCTCCGACGAGTACGGCGTGATCCGCCACATGGTGAACCTGGAGTCCGTGAATACCTATGAAGGTACGCACGATGTGCACGCCCTGATTCTGGGCCGCGCACAAACCGGCATTCAGTCGTTCTTCTAACGTCGTCATCACTCAGCGAGGCACCCCATGAGCACAGTCGCAAAGCCCCTGGCAGGCATCAAGGTACTCGATATCTCTCGGGTACTGGCAGGCCCCTGGTGCGGGCAGATGCTGGCCGACATGGGTGCCGAGGTGATCAAGGTAGAGCGCCCCCAAAGCGGCGATGACACGCGCCACTGGGGGCCACCCTGGCTCTCCGGCAGCAACGAGTCGGCCTACTACCTGTGCGCCAATCGCGGAAAACGCTCGGTGACGGTCGATATGGCCAAGCCCGAAGGCCAGGCACTGATCAAGCAGTTGGCGACCCAATCGGACGTGGTGCTGGAAAACTTCAAGGTAGGCGGGCTGAAAAAGTACGGCCTGGACTACGCGAGCCTGAAAGCACTCAATCCTGGCCTGGTCTACTGCTCCATTACGGGCTTTGGCCAGGAGAGCCCCTACGCCCATCGAGCGGGCTACGATTTCATGATCCAGGCCATGGGCGGCCTCATGAGCCTGACCGGCCAACCCGACGGTGAACCCGGTGGCGGCCCGGTCAAGGTGGGGGTCGCCATTACCGACATTTTCACGGGCCTGTATGCCACCAATGCGGTGCTGGCAGCGCTATACCAGCGCCGCGACAGTGGCGAAGGCTGCCATATCGACCTGGCGCTCATGGACGTACAGGTAGGTGTGCTGGCCAACCAGGCACTCAATTACCTGACCTCCGGCCAGGTACCCCAGCGGCTGGGCAATGCGCACCCGAACATCGTGCCCTATCAGGCGTTTGCTACCGCCGATGGCCACATGATCGTGGCGGTCGGCAACGACGAACAGTTCAAACGCTTCTGCCAGGTCATCGACCAGCCGCACCTGGCGCAAGACGAACGCTTTGCCACCAATGGCAGTCGTGTACAGCATCGCGAAGCGCTGGTGCCGATCCTGGCGCTCGCCCTGGCAGCACAGCCTACCGATACCTGGCTGGCAGCCTGCGAAGCGGTCGGTGTGCCCTGCGGGCCTATCAATACCCTTGATCGCGTGTTCGACGATCCTCATGTCAAGGCACGCGGGCTCAAGCAGACGCTGCCCCATGCACTGGCAGGCGAAGTCAATCTCGTCGCCAACCCGATTCGTATCAACGGGCAGTCACTGAGTGCCCAGAGCGCTCCCCCGACCCTGGGCGAGCACACCGATAGCGTGCTGGATGCCATTGGCATCAGTGACGAGCAGCGCGCGGCGCTTCGCGCGGCAGGCATCATCTAGCACTGCTCTCTTGCGAATATGACCCACTTTAACTATTACCCATTTTAACTATGCACCTATGTCGATGTAGTACCCCTTGAAACGCCCAGCCGGGCGTTTTTTTTGTCTGCTACCGCCACTCTATACAAAACCTATACAGACAATGCCGTTATCGCTAGACTAAGCTTAACTCTTGGCAGCACGTTGCCAATGCGAGCACGTGCTTTTCGACGATTTCCAATCCAGGCGACGTGACCCGTCGGCCGAATGAAAGACGACATGGGGTAACGGCATGGCTAACTGTGCGCGAGTGAACGGAGTGTGTAAACGCTGTGAAGGCGAGCTGCCCTTTGAGTTCACCATGGCCTTCCAACCCATCGTCGACCTTTCAAAGGCCCGCGTGGTGACCCATGAAGCCCTGGTTCGCGGCCTCGATGGCGCTTCTGCCTGGAGCATCCTGTCCCAAGTGACCGACGACCTGTTGTATCGCTTCGATCAGGCGTGCCGGGTCCGTGCCATCGAACTGGCCAGCGAGCTGGGCATGGAGACCGATCTCTCCATCAACTTCCTGCCCAACGCCGTATATGAACCCGAAGCCTGCATTCAAGCCACCTTGGAGGTATCTCAACGGGTGGGATGGCCCACCGACAAACTGATCTTCGAGATCACCGAGACCGAGCGGGTACGCGACCGCCAACACTTGTGCAACATCATCGATGCTTACCGCAACATGGGTTTCAAAACGGCCCTGGACGACTTTGGCAACGGCTATGCCAATCTGGATCTGTTGACCGTTCTGGCACCTGACAAGCTCAAGATCGACCGTGAGCTGGTCATGAACTGCGATCAGCACCCACGTCGTCAGGCCCTGCTCAATGCGATCATCCTGCTGGCCAGGGAACTGGACATGACGCTGATTGCCGAAGGCGTGGAAACGCGCCAGGAAGCGCTGTGGCTGGCTCGGGCAGGCATCACCCGGCAACAGGGCTTCTTGTATGCAAAGCCCATGATTGGCGAGCTGGCCACTGGGCTTACGCCTATGCTGGAAGCACTACGTCACGAGATATCGTCAGGCACGGAGCGCTGAATGAACGCGATTAGCACCGACCAGCTGTACCAACTGATACACCGCTCGAAGCGCAATACGGAGAACGTTATCAAGACGGCACCCTTGGGTATCTGCATCACCGACCCCCATGGTCATTTCGAGATGGTCAACCCGGCCTACTGCCAGTTCTACGGCTACCAGGAAGAGGAGCTGATTGGTCAGCACTTCACCATCGTGGTGCCCGAAGCGTATCGCCAACAGATCAGCCAGCTGCACGATGTCTTCATCAAAGGCAACGATACGCACGAGCTGCGCCAGGAGTGGGAAGTGCGCTGCAAGAATGGCGAAGTGCGCACCATCATCGCCGAAGCCGCTCGCATAGAGGGCGATGATGGCCTGGCCCGCAAGGTCACGTTCATCGTCGATATCACCCAGCGCAAGCGGCTGGAAGAGCGCCTGAAGCAAGCCAATGAGCGCCTGGAGTATCTGGCGCACCACGATGAGTTGACCGGCCTGCTAAACCGTCGCCAGGGGCTTGCCAAGCTGGAGGAAGCCATCGAACGCTGCCAGCGCTACGGCAACCCGCTGAGCATTGCGCTCTTCGACCTGGATGATTTCAAGCAGATCAACGACACCTATGGGCATGGCGCCGGCGACGGCGTGCTCCAAGAGCTGACGCAAGTGGTCAACCAACAGCTGCGCACCACGGATGTCCAGATACGTCTGGGAGGCGAAGAGTTCCTGATCATCATGCCGGAGATCGACGCCGAAGGGGCTCAAACCGCCCTGGAGCGCATCCGCCAAGAGGTGGCACAAACGCCCTATACCCAGCACCAGCTCACCGTGACGCTGTCGGCGGGCATCGCATGTTACAGTAAAGGCTCCAGCACTCGGATGCTGGATCAGGCAGACAAGGCCATGTATCAGGCCAAGCAGGCAGGACGCAATCGCGTCGTCATCGCATCGTCATCTGTGTGATACACGCTGATGCACACGATGTCGAGATGCGCACTATGCTTACAAGATGCTGACAAGCACACCCCAACCCAAAGGAGTTGAGCCATGAGCAATGCCGAGCTAAACGAACTAAAGCAGAAATACGTCGCGGCGGGCGCTGCAAGCCCCGCCACCGCCTTTGCGGACCGCGCCGAAAACGCTGAGATCTGGGACGCCGACGGCAACCGCTTCATCGACTTCGCGGGCGGTATCGGTGTCTTGAACGTGGGGCATCGCCACCCGAAGGTCGTCGCGGCGGTAAAAGCCCAGCTCGACAAGGTCATGCACACCTGCCAAACGGTCATGCCCTATGAAGGCTACGTCAAGGTCGCCGAAAAGCTCAGCCATCTCGTTCCCGTACGCGGCCATGCCAAAGTCATGCTGGCCAACTCCGGTGCCGAAGCGCTGGAAAACGCGGTGAAGATCGCTCGCGCCGCCACTGGCCGCTCCAACGTGATCTGCTTCGATGGCGGCTACCATGGCCGTACCTTCTACACCATGGCCATGAACGGCAAGGTCGCGCCCTACCAGACCGATTTCGGCCCGATGCCCGGCACCGTATTCCGCGCGCCCTACCCGGTGCCCTACCACGGCGTCAGCGAAGACGAAGCGATTCGCGGCCTGAAGATGACGCTGAAAACCGACGCCAACCCCAAAGACACTGCCGCCATCATTCTGGAGCCGGTGCTGGGTGAAGGCGGCTTCTACCCCGCCCCGACCAGCTTCCTGAAGAAGATTCGCGAAATTTGCGATGAGCACGGCATGCTGATGATCATCGACGAAGTGCAGTCAGGCTTTGGCCGCACCGGCAAGATGTTCGCCATCGAGCACAGCGGCGTCGAGCCGGACATGATGACCATGGCCAAGAGCATGGCCGACGGAATGCCGATCTCGGCCATCGTCGGTACCGACAAGGTGATGGACGCCTCTGGCCCCAACTCCCTGGGCGGCACCTACACCGGCAGCCCCACTGCCTGTGCGGCTGCGCTGGCCGTCATGGAAATCTTCGAAGAGGAGAACATCCTCGAGAAAAGCCAGGCACTGGGCGAGAAGCTGGCGGCACGCTTCAACGAGTGGCAGGGCAAGTTCGATTGCATCGACCACGTGCGCAACATGGGCGCCATGGCCGCCTTCGAACTGGTCAACAACAAGACCGACCGCACTCCGAACCCGGAGCTGGCGGCGGCGCTGTGCAAAAAAGCCCGTGAAGAGGGTCTGATCCTGCTCTCCTGCGGTATGTACGGCAACACCATCCGCTTCCTGATGCCCGTCACCATCGAAGACGACGTGCTGAACGAAGGCCTGGACATCATCGAGTCCTGCCTGGAATCGCTGATCTGAGTATGTAGCACTACCCACAACGCCGCCCATGAGGCGGCGTTGTCGTTTTGACACGGCTTATTTTTAGTTGAACAGAGGCGTTAGCTGATTCAACTGTCTCGCCTGATAAAGATCATGAAGATAGGTATCGAGCTTGAAGATCAGGATATTCAAGACCACCACACCCCATATCGCCGATAGGATCATCACCGGTTGATTGACCCACGCAAATGCCGATACGTCCACAGAGTAGTGAATGGTATACACACTCATTGCCGCCAATAGCTGTACGATTCCGCAGTTCGCGATGACCGCCAGTATGCATCCCTTCCTGACATCGATAGAGGGCAACCTCGTCTTGAACAGCCGCAGATGGCGAGCGCGAATACCTCCCTCTTCTGCCGGACACATCGGACCGCTCATGAGCACTCTCTTACGTCGCAGAAGTGGTACACCATAGCGGTTGCGCCCTTCCTGAGAGAACGCAATACGCAGGGCTTCCAGGTTGACCCCAGGTCCAAAGATACGCGTCGCCGCCTCATCAAATCGTGGAGTATCCACCTCATCCGATGACCGCTCGAGAGCTGCCGTGAGCGTATCCATCTGCCTGCTTTTATTGCCCGAGAGCGCCGTTTCGTCAGGGGTATTGATCTTGAAGTGCATTTGGTAAATCTGATACCAAGCGGCTGTTATGCCCACGAATATCATCAAAAAAATCAGCATGGTCATCATGTATCTTTCCTCATTACTGCCTGGCCTCACGCTTACTGACGAGTCGGTCCTAAAAACCGTGTTTCCTTGCTGTAGTAAATCGCGGGCTCATCCAACACAGTGATATGCAGCACCACCGGGTGACTCGGCTGGGTCATCACTGACGCCTCAGCATCGAGCGATACGCGTAGCTGCCTCGTCTCATTAGCGGCCAGGATGAGCGTGCTGGCACCTTGCAAGCGCAGACCTGGCAAACCAGTGGCAGATAACGCGTATCGCTGCTCCTGCGTATCCTGGTTGCGCAGCGTCACGGTGTAGTAGTTGATAATGCGCCCCTCGGCCGTACTTTCAAATAGCGTCTGACGATCACGAGCAATATCTACATCAATAGGCACTCGAGCGATCAAGAACCCCATCAGCAAAATCACCATAGACAGCAGAACGGCCGTACAAGCAAACAGCTGAGGGCGCCAAAACCGCGTAGGCTGGCCCTTCAACGCGCGCTCGGTAGTGTAGCGAATCAGGCCCAGCGGCTTATCGATACGCGCCATCACGCCATCGCAGGCATCGATACATGCCGCACAGCCGATACACTCATACTGCAGGCCATCACGAATATCGATCCCGGTGGGGCATACCTGAACGCACAGTTCGCAATCGATACAGTCTCCAACAACCGCTTTCGCAACCTCTTTTCGATGG
The DNA here is from genome assembly GCF_007655045.1 of Halomonas sp. C22. Taxonomy (NCBI): domain Bacteria; kingdom Pseudomonadati; phylum Pseudomonadota; class Gammaproteobacteria; order Oceanospirillales; family Halomonadaceae; genus Halomonas; species Halomonas sp. C22. The sequence continues at coordinate 476,601 of NZ_VBVC01000003.1, forward strand.
TCACGACGCGGTTCACCACGGACGGCATCGTAAGAAACGATCAGCGTATCGCTATCGAACATCACCGACTGAAAGCGTGAATAGGGGCACATGTGCAGACATACCTGATGGCGCAACCAGCCAGCGTTCAGGTAGGTAAACAGGGTGAAAAAACCAATCCAGAAAAGCGCCCAAGGGTGTACCTCCAGGCTGAGGAGATCCTTCACGAGCCCAACCATCGGCGTAAAGTAACCCACGAAGGTAATGCCCGTTACCAGCGCAATCAGTAGCCAAGCGGTATGTTTGGCGCCTTTTCGCCATAACGACTCCAGCGTGCCAGGTGCATTATCGCGGCGTATCCGACGGTGTCTTGGTCCTTCCAGGCGGTGCTCAAACCAAATAAACAGAAACGTCCATACGCTTTGTGGGCAACTATAACCACACCACACTCGCCCCGCTGCCACCGTGATCAAAAACAGACCAAAGGCGCACAGCACCAGAATCCAGGTCAGCAGGATAAAGTCCTGAGGGTAAAACGTCGCTGCAAAGAGGTGAAACTCCTGGGCAGAGAGGTCAAACCACACCAAGGGGCGGTCACCCCACTGGAGCCACGGCAGGCCCACATAGAGCGCGATCAGCAGCCAGTTGGAATAACGCCTTATGCGCTGGAAAAAACCCCGTATCTCTCGCACATAGATATGCCCAGATCTGGATGGCAAGTGACCAGCAGGTTTCACCTGAGGCGAATGGTGTTCAACGGCTGCATCGGTGGTCAGGTCTTGCAGTGGAATGCGTTGCGTCATACCGATATCCAGGAAAGAGAGAGTGGCAAGCTGTACGGTCGAGAGGCTTCACCGAATGAGCCGCCACTATGCCCTTCTGGACAACCAGTAAAACAGATGCAGTTTTAGAGAAAAAAGCCGTATCAGTTTTGATATGCTGTTGATTGAGAGTATCGATCCTGTCGATCACCCAAAGCACCAGCGCCTAGCACCCGCGGATTTAAGCCATGAAACGCTATGAACAGTTTGCCGACGAAATAGCCACACTGATTCGCCAGGGCGTACTGGGCCCTGGCGAACGCATACCGTCCGTGCGCCAGGCGAGCCGCCATCACGGCATTAGCCCTTCGACGGTGTTTCAGGCCTACTATTTACTGGAAAACCAAGGGCTGATCATCGCGCGGGCACGCTCGGGTTACTTTGTTCGTGAACATGCGCGGCGCCTGATCAACGAACCCCGCGTCACGCTACGCCCCACCGACCCAGCAGAAGTGAAGGTCAGCGAGCTGGTGTTTTCGGTGCTGGATTCACTGCAGGATGACCAAACGGTGCCGTTTGGCTCGGCCTTCCCGAGCCCGGAACTTTTTCCGCTCTCTCGCTTGAGTATCAGCATGACGCGCGGGTTGCGGGCACTTTCGCCCCAACAGGTGGTGGCCGAGATGACCACCGGGCATACCGACCTGTGTCGGCAAATTGCCTTACGTTACGTGCTGGGCGGCATTCAATTGCCGATGGACGAGCTGGTAATTACCAATGGGGCGATGGAGGGGCTCAATCTTGCCCTGCAGTGCGTGACCAAGCCGGGGGACCTGGTCGCCGTTGAGTCGCCTGCTTTTTATGCCAGCTTGCAGGTACTGGAGCGGCTCCAGCTTCGCGCGGTGGAAATTCCGGTTCACCCTCGGGAAGGGATTGACCTGGAGGTGCTGGCAGAGCGATTAGCGGCGCTGCCCATCAAAGCCTGCTGGTTTATGAGCCACCTGCAGAACCCCATCGGTGCCAGCCTAAGCAACGAGCGCAAGCAGACGCTTTACCAGTTACTCAAGCAGTACCAAGTGCCCATGCTAGAGGATGACGTATATGCCGAGCTCTATTTTGGCAGCACGCCACCCACCCCCGTGAAAGCCTTTGATGATGAGGGCCTGGTGATTCACTGCAGCTCTTTTTCGAAATGCTTGGCACCCGGCTATCGGGTGGGTTGGGTAGCGGGCGGTCGCTATGCTCAGGAGATCTCGCGGCTAAAGCTGATGACCACCATTTCCCCCTCAATCCCCGCCCAGGCCGCCATTGCTGACTACGTGCAACACGGTGCCTACGACCGCCATTTGCGCAAGCTACGCCATGCCTTGGAAGCCCAGCAAGCCAGCATGCTGGCAGCAGCAGATCGCTACTTTCCATCAGGAACTCGCATTACCCGCCCGAAGGGCGGTTATTTCCTTTGGGTGGAGTTTCCCGAACACGTCGATTCGCTTCAGCTGTTTCGTATAGCGCTCGACCATGGCGTTAGCCTCGCGCCTGGGCCGATTTTCTCCGCGACCCAGCAGTTTCGCCACTGCATCCGCTTAAGCTATGGCCACCCATGGACCCAGCGCAGCGAACGGGGGATGGAAACGCTGGGCAAGCTATTGAGCTTTTTTTAGCCCTATGAAGAACATCACGCGCGCGATGGTTTCATTTACCGGGGCCGCCGATCACCTTCCAAAAAGTTGGCGGTAAACACGGCTTTGCCGTGGGTCTCGAACGACCACTTCATCACCTCGCCGAGTGCCGCCATCACCTCATCGAACTCGCCGAATACCTGAGTGCTCATTCGGTTGGGGTGTACTTCCAACCCGGTGGCCTCCAAACGTTTGACCACTTCTTTCACCACGGGCTTGAAATCATCGGCCAGCGGGTAGTAGCTCAGCTGTACGGAAAGGTACATATCGACTCCTTGAGCGCCCTATGACGACGCTGTTTGAAACTGCTGCCACGCGGCCAGGATCGCCGAGCGGGTCTCCTCCGGGTGCTCCATGGGAAACATATGGGTGCCCGGCACCGTACTGACCGGCACCCCCCGGCGGGCGATGCGCTTGACCCGCGATGGCGTCATCAAGTGCGACTCCAGCCCAGCCACTAGCTGTACGGGTACGCCTACCCGTTGGGGCAAGCCGGAGAGGTGATCCGGCAGGTGGCGGAAAATCTCCAGCTCGATGCGCGGGTCGAAAGTCAGCTCGGCGCTGCCGTCGTCCAATAGTCGCGTGCCTGCTTCAATGTAGTCGTTGAGTGCCTCGGGGGTAAAGCGACGAAACAGCCCTCGCCGCCGCAGCGAGGTCGCCATGGCCTCACGGCTGGGCCACACCGTGCGCCGCCCCTTGGTTTTACCCGCAGGGGTGATACGGTCCATGAACCCAAACCGTTTGGCCGCTTTCATGGCCCAGGCGTCCGGCCCCAGCATCAGCGGCGGGTCGAGCATGATCACACCGCGAAAACGCTCCGGCTGCTTGTCGGCAGCCATGGCCATCAGCGTGCCGCCCAGTGAATGCCCCACCCCCAAGAGCGGTGCATCGGTGTCGGGCAGGTAGCTCAACAGCTCCTCTACCAGGTTGCCCCAGTTGTGGTTCACCGGGTAATCCGGGTGGTGGCCCAAGCGGTCCAGCGGGTGAACATCGAACGATTCCGCCAGCGGGTCTAACAGGCTGCGGTAACTCAAGCCGGGAAAGCCGTTGGCATGGGCAAACACTAAGCGGGGGCGTTGGGTGGCATCGGCAGGCATGGCGGGCTCGTGGGTCATCTGGCGGTTCGGGGGCGATCACATAAGGGCTGTCACATAAGGGCTATCACGCAAGCCCTATCATACAACTGTTTTAACGCGAGCCTGAGTACCCGTCAATCCACCCAAGGGTTAACCTGCTAATTAAAACAGCGAGAGCTGCTGGACTGCCGTCTCTTCCGCCAACCGATACCCCACCCCCAACAGGCGCACGGGGCGTTCACCTCTGGCCCAGCCCACGTTCAGCAAGGTTTCGAACTGCTCCAGATCGGGCGCCGGGTCGGCGTGTTCGACGGTGGTTTGAGTGAAGTCGTTGAACTTCACTTTCACCATCAGCCCACGCACGGCGGGGGCCGGGTCGAGGCGTGCGTAGCGGCGCTCCAGGTCGCTGATCAGCTCAGGCAGCTCATGGCGGCAGGCGTCGAGGGTCGGCAAGTCCCGAGAGTAGGTTTGTTCGGTGCTGATCGACTTGCGCTCGCGGTGGGTCTTGACCGGTCGCTCATCTCGCCCGTGGCTAAGCTCGTGCAGCCGATGGCCGAAGCGACCAAAGCGCTCCACCAGCTCGGTCAGCGGCCGGGCGCGCAGATCCGCCCCCGTTTGAATCCCCAGTTCGGCCAGCTTTTCAGCGGTGCGCGGCCCCACCCCATGAATCTTTTTCACCGGCAGCTGCTGCACGAAGGCGTCGATGTCGTCTGGCGTGATGACAAACAGCCCATCGGGCTTGCGCCAGTCGCTGGCGATCTTGGCGAGAAACTTGTTGGGTGCCACCCCCGCCGACACGGTAATGCCGACTTGCTCTTTCACCCGCTGGCGAATGGCTTCTGCCATGCGGGTGGCGCTGCCGTGATACTGCGTGACGTCCGAGACGTCCAGAAAGGCTTCGTCCAGCGAGAGCGGCTCGATCAGTTCGGTGACATCGCGATAGATGGCAAACACCTGGCGTGCCACGGCCTTGTACTTTGCCATATCGCCACGAATCACCGTGAGGTGGGGGCAGCGTTTGAGCGCCTGAGCCATGGGCATGGCGGAGTGGATGCCAAACGCGCGGGCAGGATAGTTACAGGTGGCCACCACCCCGCGCTGCTCCACACTGCCGCCAATGGCAATGGGAATCTCCGCCAGCGCGGGGTTGTCGCGCATCTCGACCGCCGCATAGAAGCAGTCACAGTCGCAGTGAATGATTTTGCGCACAGGCCGACCTTGCCTCCGCCCTTACCTGTAAAAAAGCACAGTTTATCACAGGGTGTGCCGCCGTCACGTACCACAAAAAGTGCGCAGCACCTGCTCACTGGCCGTGGCAGGGGCGGCCAGTTGGCGCGCGGCTTCCGATTCATCGAAGGGCTGAGTGACCGCCGCGAGCAGCGTGTGGAAAGGCTCGAAATCACCTTCTGTTGCCGCGTCGATCACCGCTTGAATGCGATGGTTACGGGGAATCACCACCGGGTTGGCGCGGCGCATGGCCTCCAGGCGCTCATTCTTTCGGCTGGCTTGCTGGGCGTTCTCCCAGTCGGCCAGCCAAGCCGCAAAGCCATCTGGCTGAGTGGTCAGCGCCAGCAGCGCCTCTTTTTGGGAGTGGGCTGGCGTGTCCGTGCCCAAGGCTTGGGCACCCAGCGTTTTGGCATAGTGCGTCAGCGCGTCGAACGTCGCGGTCATGTCCATGCGGCCCTGATGCATCTGGGTTTCCAGTGCCTCCATCAGCGCCACGGCGCGGTCGCTTTCCGGGGCAAGGCCCAGCTTGTCGGCATGCAGGCGGCACTGCTCGGCGCCAAAACGAGCGGTAAAGCCGCGAAGCACCTCGGTGGCCTGCTCTACAACGGCCTCGCCCTCTTCCCGCATCAGCGGCAGCAGGGTTTCGGCAAAGCGGGCCAGGTTCCACTGGGCGATGCCCGGCTGGTGGTTAAAAGCGTAGCGCCCGCCCTGATCGATGGAGCTGAAAACCTTTTGCGGGTCGAACTGCTCCATGAAGGCGCAGGGGCCGTAATCGATGGTGTCGCCAGCAATGCTGCAGTTGTCGGTATTCATCACGCCATGAATAAAGCCCAGGCTCATCCAGCGTGCCACCAGCGCCGCCTGACGGGCGGTAACGGCTTCCAGCAGGGCAAGGTACGGATCGTCAGCATTGGCCGTTTCTGGGTAGTGGCGAGCAATCACATGGTCGGCCAGCGCTTTCAGCGCGGCTTCATCGCGACGCACGGCAGCAAACTGGAAGGTGCCCACGCGGATATGGCTGCGAGCCACGCGGGTCAGGATGGCCCCCGGCTCGGCCATCTGGCGTACCACGCGCTCCCCCGTGGTCACGGCCGCCAGCGCCCGAGTGGTGGGCACATCCACGGCGGCCATGAACTCGCTCACCAGATATTCCCGCAGCACCGGGCCAAGCGGCGAGCGTCCATCCCCGCCCCGTGAAAACGGCGTGCGGCCACTGCCCTTGAGCTGCACGTCCTGCCGCTGGCCCTGCTGATCCACCACTTCCCCCAGCAGCAGCGCCCGGCCATCGCCCAACTGAGGCACGAAATTACCGAACTGATGCCCGGCATAGCCCAGCGCTCTAGGCTCGGCCCCTGGCGGTAGCCGGTTACCGCTGAACCATTGGGCCAGCGTGGCATCGTCGGGCCGCGTTTGCATGCCTAGCGCCACGGCCAAGGGTTCGTTGAATGCGATCAGGGTGGGTTGCGCCACGGGCGTGGGCTGGCAGGCCGCCCAGAGCGGTTCTGGCAAGGTGGCGAACTGGTGTTCGAAAGTCAGCACGGGCAACTCCGCTGTTCAATGAATGGCCTACAGAATACCCTAGCAGCTTACTCAAGTAATGGGCGATAGCATGCCGCATAGAGACGCTTTAACCCGTATTAAATTACCGATGGAACAAGAGGCTTTCACGCCCCTGCCCCAGGCCTTCTACAATCGCGATACGCTGGAGGTCGCCCGCGATTTGCTGGGCTGTTTGCTGGTGCGCCAGCTCGATGGCGAACTCATGGCAGCACGCATCGTGGAAACCGAGGCTTACCGGGGCTCGGAAGATTCCGCCTGCCATGCCCATCGGCGCCGAACCCCGCGCACCGAGGCGATGTTTGGCCCACCCGGCCACGCCTACGTGTATCTGGTGTACGGCATGCACTGGCTGCTGAACGTGGTGACACAGCCGGAAGGCAACCCCTGCGCGGTACTGATTCGAGCGGTAGAACCGGTGATCGGCGAGCCTGCCATGCGGGCATGGCGCAGCGTGGCGGGGCGCAACCTCAGCAACGGCCCCGGCAAACTCACCCGTGCACTGCGTATCGACAACGCCCTCTACGGCCACGACATGACGCAACGCGACGACCCCACGAACGGGCTATGGATTTCACCGGGCGAACCACCCAGCGCCGTTGCCAGCGGCCCACGCGTGGGCATCGATTACGCCCAGCCCGCCGACCGCGACGCCCCCTGGCGGCTGTGGAGCGAGGGCAACCCTTGGGTATCTAAAGCGCGTTAACCGTTCTGCAAGCAGGCTACTGCCTGCTCCAATACCGGCGTCAGCGGTGCGCGCCACTGGTGGGTCAGCAATGCATCGGCGCGGGTCACGCCCAACGACAGCGAGGCCACGGGCAAGCCCATGGCGTGGGCATCGCGACAGAACCGGTAGCCGGAATAGACCATCAAGGACGTACCCACTGCCAGCACCGCGTCGGCACGTTGCAGCGCCTCCTGAGCCGCCAGGCGCCGCGCCGGAGGAACCACATCGCCGTAGTAGACCACCTGCGGTTTGAGGATGCCCCGGCAGCGCGGGCAGTCCAGCACCTCGAAGGTGGAGAAATCGGTTTCCAGATCCGCATCGCCGTCCGGCGCGTGGCGGGCCTCCAGCGCAGCGAAGGCGGGGTTCATGCGGGCCATTTCACTGTGCATGGCGTGGCGCATCATCTGGTAGCCACAGGCCATGCAGGCGACCACGTCTGCCCTGCCGTGCAGATCGATCACCTTTTTCGAGCCCGCCCGCTGGTGCAGCCGGTCGACGTTTTGCGTGACGAGAAGCTCCACATGGCCCATGGCCTCGAGCTTCGCCAACGCACGATGCGCGCCGCTCACCTGGGCTTCACGCATGGCCTTGAAGCCTACCAGCGCTCGCGCCCAGTAGCGCTGGCGAACGGCGAAGGAACTCATGAAATCGCCGTGCTGCACCGGCGGCGGGCGCTTCCACTGGCCATCTGCATCGCGGTAATCGGGGATTCCGCTGTCGGTGCTGACGCCCGCCCCGGTAATCACCCAGAGTTTGGGGTAGCGCCTGATAAAGGCGGCCAGTGCTTCCCCGGCCACCTCGCTGCTCTCTCGTTTTTCGACACTTTCCACGGCCTGCGTCAATGGATCACCCTAGGCAATACTGCGACAAGTCAACGATACTGTAGGACAATATAAGCACATGCAATGTGCCCTCGATAGCGGATTAAGGAGCCTCTCATGCAGTGGGATCACGAGATTGTCATTGTTGGTGGCGGCATGGTGGGCGCGGCCCTGGCGGCCAGGCTGGGCCAGGCGGGCATGTCGGTTGGCCTGGTCGAGCGCGCCAGCGCTCCCACGCCCCCCAGCGGCGATTACGACCTGCGTATTTCATCACTCAACGCCCGCTCGCTGGCGTTCGTGAAAGCCAGCGGTGCGGTCCTGCCGGGAGAGCGCTGCTGCCCGTTCCGGCACATCGATGTCTCCAACCTGGATGGCAGCGGTCACTCGCTGTTCTCGGCCCACGACAGCGGCATGAACGATTTCGGTATTTTCATCGAAAACCGCGCCCTGCAGTACGCCCTTTGGCAACGCCTGGAGCAGCTTCCCAGCGTCACCTGCTACACCCAGTGTGCCCCGGTGAGTACGCTGGCCGCCAGCACCCATCGGCTGCTGGAGCTGGACAACGGCAAGACCCTCAGCGCCCGGTTGATGGTGGCCGCAGATGGCGCACGTTCAACCCTGCGTGAGCTGGCAGGCATCTCCACCAGCAGCTACGACTACCACCAGCGGGCGATGATCATCAACGTCGAGACCGAGCTGCCCCAGCAGGATGTCAGCTGGCAGTACTTTACCCCCAAAGGCCCGCTGGCCATGCTGCCGCTGCCCGGCCACCGCGCCTCGTTGGTGTGGTACGACAGCGATGAGGCCACCAAGGCCCGCGAACAGCTTTCCAACGACGCCCTGCAACACGCCATAGAAACCACCTTCCCCAAACGGCTGGGCAAATTGACCCGAGTGATGGCACGGGCCAGTTTCCCCATCAAGCGCCAGCACGCCAAACGCTACATCGGCAAACGGCTCGCGCTGATCGGCGACGCCGCCCACGTGGTGCACCCGCTGGCAGGTCAAGGCTTGAACATCGGCCTGCACGACGCCGACACCCTGGCCGAGCTGATCATCAAAGGCCGTGACCCTGGCGACCACATCAGCCTGCACCGTTTCGAGTGCCACCGGCGTTTGGCCAACCAGGCGATGATTGCCGCCACCGATAGCTTCCACCACCTCTTCACCGGGGCCAAGCCGCTCCGCCAACTGGGTGATCTCAGCCTGCACCTCGCCGAGCGAGTGCCGTTTGCCAAACGCATGATGATGCAGCAGGCCAATGGGTTGAATCCGTTCAAGGTGGGCTAAAGCTGACTATGCTGAGGGAGTGGCTGCGGAAAGCAGCCCTACAACAATCACAATAACCCCTCAAAAAAGGAAAGCGCATGCGACGCAAGCAACCATTCGCGCTAGTAACAGCCGCCTCGTTCACCAGCATTGGCCTGTTGCTGACCACGCCCTTATGGGCCTGGGATGGCGTGGTCGAGAAGCAGCGGTTCGAGATCGAGAGCTTTACCACCCAGGGCGGCGAGACGATTCCCAAGGTGGCGGTGGGCTGGGAAGCCTACGGCGAGCTGAACGAAGCGCGTGATAATGCCATTCTGATTACTCACTTCTTCTCAGGCACCAGCCACGCCGCAGGCCGTTACGAGGCCGAGGGTGAGGCTACCGGCTACTGGGATGCCATCATTGGCCCTGGTAAGCCGCTGGATACCGATGAGTACTACATCATCTCGTCCGATACGCTGGTCAATTTGGGGGCGAACGACCCGAACGTGATCACCACGGGGCCTGCCACCCTCAACCCCGATACCGGCGAGCCCTGGGGCATGGATTTTCCGGTCGTGACCATCCGTGATTTTGTCGAGGTGCAGCGCGCCCTGCTGGAAAGCCAGGGCATTGAATCACTGCATGCGGTCATGGGCGCTTCCATGGGTGCCTTGCAGGCCATCGAGTGGGCCAGCGCTTACCCAGAACGGGTCGAGCGGTTGATTCCCGTGATTGGTGGCGGTGTGGCCGACCCGTGGCTGCTGGCCACGCTCAGCGCCTGGGCCGCGCCGATTCGCCTGGATGCCCGCTGGAACGAAGGCGACTATTACGACGGCGAACCGCCCACCGACGGGCTCAAAGAGGCGCTGAAGCTGGTGACGCTCAATGCCAACCACTGGCAGTGGGCCAACGAAGCGTTCAACCGCGATTGGGCCGACGACGCGCGCGACCCTGCCCAGGACATCACCGCCCGCTATGCCATCGAACAAACCCTGGATGACATCGCCGCCGCCCGTGCGGCGCTTTCCGATGCCAACCACCTGCTCTACCTGGTGCGCGCCAACCAGACCTTCATGGCTGGATACGGCGACTCGCTGGAAGCGGGGCTGGCCGCCATCGAAGCCCCCACATTGATGCTGTATAGCGAGAACGACTTGGTCTTCGCCCCCGAGGGCGTACGCCGCACCGCCGAGCTGATCGAAGCCGACGGTACTGAGGTGACGCTAGAAACGCTGGAAGGCAGCCGAGGCCACCTGGATGGCGTGGTGGCCATCGAGCAAGCCAGCGATACGCTGCGGGCGTTTTTGGAGTGACACAGCGCCTGGAAGGCCAATCTCGCTAGCGGCTTTCCAGCGCCCACTGCACCGCCTGCTCTGCATGGATCTCGGTCGTATCGAAGAGCGGCACGGGAGTGTCGGCCTGTTGAACCAGCAGGCCGATTTCGGTGCAGCCTAGAATCACCCCTTGCGCACCACGCTCGGCAAGCGCCTCGATGATCGCCTGGTAGTCGGTTTTGGCCTCTGCTTTCACCACGCCCAGGCACAGCTCCTGGTAGATCACCGAGTGCACGCGCTCACGCTGTGGTTCGGTGGGCACCACCACCTCGATACCGTGGCGCTGCAAACGCTCGATATAAAACGCCTGCTCCATGGTGAACCGCGTGCCCAGCAAACCTACGCAGGTAATGCCCTGGCGCTGCAGCACCCGGGCGGTGGCATCGGCGATATGCAATAGCGGAATGGAGACCGCCGCTTCCAGCGGCTCGGCAACCTTGTGCATGGTGTTGGTACACAGCACCAGACAATCGGCCCCTGCTGCCTCCACCGCGCTGCCCGCCGCTGCCAATATCTCGGCAGTCGCCTCCCAGTTACCCTGATGCTGCAACGCCTCGATGTCGGCAAAATCCACGCTGTACAGCACCACTTTGGCAGAATGCAGCCCGCCCAGCGCCGTGCGCACATGCTGGTTGACGAGGCGGTAGTAGGTTTGGGTGGACTCCCAGCTCATGCCGCCGATCAAGCCGATGGTTTTCATGGATGCACTTCCACCTTTTGGTCACAAGAAAGAGAGTGTATTGCGAAGGCAGCAGACAAGGCTTCGGACTCTATCAGAGGCTCACATGCTTACCGCCATCCGGCACTTCGCAGTTTTAACAGTAGCGCCCATAACCGGCTGCCCCCCGCTGAGCTTAAAAGCAAAACGGCTCCCACGACCACGGAGGTCCCCCCACGCCCTAATAAGTAAGCGCTAGCGTTTGGCCGATGTTGCGCGAGAAACTCCCCCAACAGCACCGTGCCAGCAGCGACAAAATAAATACCCATGAGCGCTGTCCCCACCGCCATGCAGGCTCGGGGGCTTACCAATACACCTGACCCTTGCGGCACCAGCCATCGGCTCAATGCCTCACGCCACAGAATAAGGCTCAGTCCGATCAGAGTATTGCTAAAAAAATGCACAAACTGAGCCATCAATACGCTTGAAGAAATGTCCTCTTGACCAGCCAGAGCGATCGACAGAGAAACGGCGGCATCCGGTAATGGACGTAGCGCCATCCATAGCCCCAAGAGCGCCAACAAGCTGGCCATCAGCGGGCGCATTTGCATCCTTGGCATCATGACTCCCTTACTCGTTGCATTGTTGGTTGTGAAATCTCAACCTGGCTACTCCAGAACTCCGGTAAACACAACGGTCAGCCAGCGGCGCAGACCTTCGTCGTCCACAAGATTCCGATGCCACATACTTCAGGCAGCGCTTCCCACACATTAGCCGCTGGCGTTTTCCTCGGCCACCTGACGCAGCGCATCGACCAGCACATCGGCGGGCTGGGCGCCGGAAATCAGGTAGCGGCCATCGAGAATGAAGCCCGGCACGGCACTGACGCCCATGTCCATGAAGCGCTGCTCTGCCTCACGCACTTCTTCGGTGTACTGATCGGAGCGAGCGATGGCCTCGGCGGTGTCGCCATCCAGCCCCACCTCCATGGCTTTTTCGCGAAGCACCAAGGGGTCGGCGGGATTTTTCGCCTCGCCGAAGTAAGCCTCGAACAGCGCCAGTTGCAGCGCCGTTTCCTGGTGCTGCGTTCCGGCCCAGGCCAGTACACGGTGCGCGTCGAAGGTGTTGTTCGCTCGGCGCTCCAGCGCGCCACGGAAATTCAGGCCAAGCGCTTCGGCGACGGCCATGATCTCGCGCTGGGACTGTTCCATGGTGGCCGCGTCCTTGCCGTACTTGCGGCACAGATGCTCCAGAATCGGCTCGCCCTCGGGCGGCATGTCCCGATTCAGTTCGAAAGGCTGCCAGACCAGCTCTACCTCGATCTCGCCAGCGAGCACCTCCAACGCCTGCTCCAGGCGCCGATAGCCAATCGCACACCACGGGCAGGCCACATCGGATACCAAATCGATTCTTACCTTCTGCATGGGGTGTCTCCTTTGGGGGCATTCATCAGGGTAACATCCGGCAGTTATGACCATGCCACTGCCTCAATCCGCCCACTCCAGGTCTCCGGTAAACACGACCGTCAGCCAGCGGTGCGGTCCTTCGTCGCCCAGCAAGTCACTGACCTCGTTACGCAGGGCATCCCATTCGCCAATGGTGCGCGGGGGCGCATCGGCGGGGACGATAAAATAGAGCTCGATTTCCCTGGAGCGACCCACCCGCGCAATATAGGCGCGGTAGGTGGTAAACCCGTGCTGTTGCACGAAGGCCTGTGCCACCTGATCCACATGCTGCTTCAAGGCGCTCGGGGTGACCAGGAAGATATCCGCCAGCGCGCGGCGCACGGTGGAAATCGGCAGCGGAATGATGATGACGCACACCACCGCCAGCACCGCCGGGTCGATGTAGGGCGACACCCACTCCCACGACGTGCCCTGCACCAGATAGCCCAGCGAGAACGCCACCAGCAGCGCCGCCGTGATGCCTGCCGACATGATCCAGCCACGCACGTCCAGGCGCACGAAGTCAGAGCCGATACGGCGATTGGCGCGAGCCTCCACGATAGCGGTGGAAACACACGCCACCAGGGTGATCACCGCATAAACGATTGCCCAGCCAAACTCCAGCTCGCGCCCGCCTTCCAGCAGGCTGCTGATGGCGTTGACCAGGGCATACACCGCCACGCCAATCAGCAGCGTGCCGTTGACCCCCAGCACCATGGGTTCCAGGTGCCAGAAGCCCACGGAAAAGCGCTCCCTCAGCTTGCGCGACAGCCCTTTCGACGACACGAACGAGGTAATCAGGTTCACCACCAGCAGCGAAAGCAGGCTCATGCTGGCATCCACCAGGGCATAGATGCCGTCGAACATAATCGAAAACGACCCCGACATCAGGCCAAAGCCGATGCCCAAGCCCGCAATCACCAGCGTGACGGCGATGGACGTTCTCAGTACGCCGCTCTCGTCGCTCAGATCGAAACTACGCATGACGTTATCCCTTTCAGTGCGAAAATCCGCTCATCCTTCCGTTCTCTCAACCCTGCAGCTCTCTCAATTGCTTCATCAATCCCGTAATCACTTTTGCCGAGCTGCTGGTGTCATCCGCCAGGCGGCGCACGTGTTCGGCAACCACCGCGAAGCCTTTGCCAGCCTCGCCTGCCCGCCCCGCTTCGATCCCCGCGTTGATGCTGAGCAGTTGCAGCATCTTCAGTGAATGGGCAATTTTCTCGGTTTCGGTGGCAATGTCTCGGCTGATGGCACTCAGCTGCTCCTCGCTTTGCCGCCGCTGCTGGATGTCGGTGACCACCCCTTCCAGGTAGATGACGTTGCCCTCGTCATCTTTCACGGCACCGCCGTACTCGCTCACCCAGCGCAGGCGGCCATCTTTACAGCGCACCCGATAATCGGCTTGCCAGTTCTTGTCAGCGTCGATGGCGCGCTCGATGGCCTGATCCAGCCCTGGCGCATCCTCAGCGTAGATCAACGCCACGTAGGATTGCAGGCGGTTGTCGATCAAATCGTCGATGGCATAGCCGGTCAGCTCCTGAACCCTGCCGCTCAGGTTCAGCATGGTGTAGTGCTCATCGTTGCGGCAGCGGTACAGAAACCCGTTCATGCGCGACGCGATGCTTTCATAGATACTGTCTTGCTCAGACATGCTGGTCATGGCCTTTCAAAGTGGAATGCTAGGGTACGCCCGCCTGTTCACCGGCGACTTAAGTCGTACGTATCTGCACAGCACTATGCCGAGACCGCACCGCCAAGTCCAACGCCAAACTCACCACCGCTCAACGCTTAACAAGGCGGTTCACTGGTCTGCTCGGTGACATGGCCCGCTTTATCCAGGTGGTACTCGCTAAAGTCCTGCGCCAGGAAGAGCGCGCCTGAGTAAACGCTTTGTGCCTCGCGTTGGATGTCCGCGATGGAAGGCACGGTATGGGAAATGAGCGGGTAGCGGGGGCTGAAGTGGGTCAGCACCAGGTGGGGCAAGCCGACCTGCTCGGCAAACGCCGCCACCTGCCTGCCGTAGCTATGCCCTACCTCACCGGCTTTCTCGGCCATCGCTTCGGTGTAAGTGGCTTCGTGCACCAGCACCTGCGCCCCGGTGCAGGCTTGCGCCAACAGCTCGGGCTGGTCGTTGTCCCCGGCAATCACCACTTTTCTGGCGGCGTGCTTGAACAGCAGGTAATCCTGGCTGCGCAGTTGCTTGCCCTCAAACGCTACCTCCCTCCCCTGCTTCAACTGCCCCCACAACGGCCCTCTGGGAATGCCGTGCCGATCCAATTTATCCACATCCAGGGCGGCCTCCACGTTGCGCTCGGTGAACGTATAGGCGTAGCACGGCACGCGATGGGAAAGCGCACACGTATCCACCGCCATGTTCTCGAACTCGATGCTGGGCAGGTCATCGGCGCAGATGAACTCCAGCGCGAAGGGCAGGCAGAGCTGGGTCACTGCACAGGTGGCTTCCAGCCAGGTTTGGACTCCCTTGGGTGCCACAAGGGTCAGCGGCGCCGTGCGCCCACCCATGGCCGCACTGGCCAGAATGCCCGGCAGCCCGTAGCAGTGGTCGCCGTGCACGTGGGTAATCAAAATGGCCTTCAGCGAATGAAACGACAGCCTGGTGTGCAACACCTGGTGCTGAGTGCCCTCCCCGCAATCGACCAGATACCAGCCCTTGCCCTTGCTCTCTTGCAAGGCGATGGCAGAGACGTTGCGTTGTTTGGTGGGCACACCGGCGGAGGTGCCGAGGAAGAGTAAGTTCATATCTTATTGGCGAGTCAACAATGAGCGTGAAGGGATGATGTTCGAAGCAACGAGGCGTGCTTGAATGCGCATTACCATGCGCATAAAATCAGACGATACATCAAGAGCCACCAGGAGACGACGATGGCCGAACTCTACGATGCAGACGCACCCAAAAAAGCAGCGAATCTCTCCATCAATAGCGACCTGCTGCGCAGGACACGTGAATTGCACATTAACTTGTCTGCCACCCTGGAGCGAGCGCTGAAAGAAGAGCTTGCCAAATGCGAAGCACAACGATGGGTCGAAGAAAATCGAGCTGCGATAAAAAGTTATAACGATTTTGTCGAACAACACGGATGCTTTGGCGACGAATTCAGGGAGTTTTAATGGCACAGTTCGATGTATACCCTAACCCAAGCAAAACCAGCAAAGCGCACTACCCCTACCTTGTGGATGTGCAAAGCAGTTTGCTAAGCGAACTGGCCACTCGCATCGTCATCCCGCTGGGCAACCGTTCCGCTTTCGGCAACGACACCCTGCAAGGACTCACTCCGGAAATCAGCTTTGGCGATCAGGCGCTATTGCTGCTAACGCCACAGATTTCGTCGGTGCCTGAAAAACATCTACAGAATCCCATCGGCTCTCTCTCGCATGTTAGAGACCAAATTGTCGGAGCTCTGGACCTGGCGATCACCGGCTTTTAACACTGGTAGGGTGCGGCAACCTCATGGAGGCAAAGCCGCCATGTTAGGCGCTCATGTCGAAGCGGGCCATCAGAATTGACGGTGCCGCGCGAGAGGCAGACCGTTAGCCTTAACGTATGCATTCGAGCTTGCCAGAGCTTTGGCATTCTCTGTCAGCCAGTTCTCCTGTTTATGCCGTTTCACAGCCTCCGCAATCCCCGCCTCTGCTGACCGTGAGACATTGATACCCAAAGCTTTTGCCTCTTTGAGAAGTGCACTATCTAGCGACAGGTTGGTTGGCTTTCGGAGGGATTTCGTAATTTCAGGAGCAGGCATGGCTTAGTCCTCTTGGAGAACAATGCATCTACAATATGCGCATATTACTCGCACATTAAGCCTGAGCGACGGTAAGACTTTTCGCGCTATAGACCCCATGATTCGGCGGCATAATGCCGAAGGTAACGGGCCGCTTTGGAGCAGAGCCAAAGGCGGCGCGGAAAAGTGGTCCCGTTGACCGCCTGGTTAGCTTTCACTCGGCCAACTTGGCGAGGACGGAGTCAACTATACTGTTTCTATCTTGATCTGAAAGACATTGTCTCGCCCACTCGGTTGCCATGATTTCCCAGACGCTGGACGCACTCTTCCTTATTCTATCTCCGACCAAAGCAGGCCAGTCATGGTGATTATCATGCCGCATGGCGTCTTCCAGATACTCAAATAGAGATCCTGCGCCCACACCGAATCTCGAATCAAGGTCAGGCCATTGATCTTCTCGTAGGCCACTGAAAACAACACGTTCAGGTGCGTCGTGCCCTGGCAACTTAATACAGCCTGGAGCGTCTTCCATGTCACCATCCAGAATGCTAAGCGAGCGGTGTGCTAATTTTTCAGCTGCGGATAATTCACCCATAACCCTGACAACATTTGCGGGCCCAACAGGGCTAATATGGATTCTTTGGAGAAGGTCAGCTCCTTCTTCATGTGAAGCCAATATTTCCCTCAACAATATCTCAGCCGTTTTATCCTCTACATAAATGTAAAGTTCCGGGTGAATCGCATCATCTATTCTACTGAGAGAGAATTCAGCGCTAGCTCCATAAATAATGCTTGGCCCATCGGCAGATGGAACAATCATCACCCTTGCTTCTTGAGGCAACTCCTCCAGGACGAAAGGGCTATGCGTGGATAGGATAACTTGAATCCGCTTTAACCTGGCCAGATGCAACAACACCCTTACGAGCCTTCGCTGAGCTTTTGGGTGAAGTGACGCTTCTACTTCATCAACTATGATCAATGAATGTTCGGGAACATTCTGCACAGCGTGAATAAGGTCTAGAGTGGTGTCTTCTCCCGCGCCTTGATGAAACTGAGATATTTCACCAAACTCCCTTTCAACTAGACCAACCGGGCGATCTTGGTTAACGTCCGGTGCCGCAAATCGCGCATTAAGATAATCCCGGCCTAATATTTTTGAAAGATACCCTAGAAATTCACCTGAGAGTGGTTGTGTAGATGTTTCTCCCGCAGCCAACTTTGCAACCCGTGCATAGCCAGCGGCTGCATCCAGCGGCAACGTTCTCGACACATCGAACCAGAAAATATCCCTGGAATAACGAGTTTCAGGAAAGCTCCAGCGCTTGCTCGGTTTTCGGATGGAAAAACTTTTTGTGTCATTTCCCCTCCTGATTCTGAAACCCAGATCAACACCACTGACGTCATCCCAGTGCGTGCTGGGAAAAAAATCCGAAGGATAATACCCTTTGCCCTGTTTCGGGTCATAAGCAGAAGCCGCAACTTTCAATACTGTGCTTTTTCCCGCACCATTTTCGCCAACTATTGCGACAACCGGGAAACGAAAATTTATCGACTGGCCGGACCAACCACGCACCCCGCCTATCTCCACGCTCTCCAAGAACTGGGGCCATAAACCTCCAGCAAACTGATCTCTTATTCTCTGAATTTCAGGATTATTCATTTTTAATTACTATCCCCCATGAAGCTAACGCCGCGCTCTGCGGCAAGTTTGGAGCGCAGCGGAAAACTTGTCCGGCAGCAGCGCCTTGTTAACTGTGATCACATCGAGTCAATTTTAGATATGATTTCTTTGTGTTTTTGAATCTCTTCATTTTGCCACTTACTATTCCAATGCCAATCGATAGGCCTTGGATTTTTATGCTCACAGTTTCTGCAATACTGATTTTCGAAGCCGAATTCTTCAATAGGCGACTTGTAAATACTATCCAAATCCCAGCCTCCCATGGCATGCCCCTTTTTTATGCAATGCACCCACTTCATTGCTGCGGATGGTAACCCTAGCATTCGAGCCGGAATTCCTTGCGCACTAGAAGGAAATACCAATAGATATTCACAGTCCTTGATGACTCTCTCAGGATTATAATCTTTAAGTCCTTGTTTTATTATCTGTCCCATTTCATCTTTAGGGTCGTCGCAGTTGAACCCTAAAGCTTTTGCCCTTTCTCGGAAAAACTTTAACTCATCTTCTGGGGTTGCATCTTCATTTGTTTTCTTAATGTCAGCTTTTATCTTAGCAATCGTATCAGTAACGCTAGTCCTTATTGATTCATTCTGAATGAGCTTGGCCAGCTCAAAAGACTCTTCAAGATGAAAGTCCGCTTTTTGGGTATTTATCTTAAAGGTTGAATTCAAAACAAGTATTTCAGCCATGAAACTCTCTTGATCCAACTCTTTAGAAAGATTGATGGACAGATCAATGCAAAATTTCATCCATGCATATAAGTAATTCGACTGTTCATCCATGCCATCCATCGACAATCTATGTGCAAATACTGCAACCTTAGAACCTATTCTAGGTAGGGTCTCAAGCAACAGATACTTATTTCCTGATAAGATGATTCTATTTATAAGATGTACGACTTTTTCAACTTCCCTTGCTGCTTTCAGCACTACTTGAGATCTTGAAAAATCGACAACCCACTTAGTTAAGCCATCATTCTCTGACATTTTTGCAGACAGATAATAGTGGTAGTCGGCATCAACTGATATTTTTAACCTGATACTTCGAAGCAAAAGTATAGAATATAGACGAATGTACTCTTTTGCCTTGTTTTCTCTAACCAGCTCTATAAGTAACACATACAAATTGAAGCATAATCTTTGATATTCTTCCGACCTTGGATCTACCTTTTGCAAGTAGACGCGCTCAATATAGAGGCCTGCACAAAATCTAGTTTCTACTTTTTCAGTTTCAGAGTTTAGAACCCCCTTGGCATTGTCAAACAACACATCGAACTCACCACTTACATAGAGTCTCTCAAAGGTTTCACTAAACAAATGAAAATTCATCTGCTTTGATTTTTCTAGTATTTCTGCAATAAGCGCATCAGGAGACTTTTTTATCATGGCCTCGATTGGTGATGTCATTCGGCTTAGTGCACTCGCCCTCAACCAGTTCATGTTGGCCTCGACGGACGCCAACAGCTCTTCGTGCTTCTCAGGTAGCGTATCGGCTACCGGGATGTGAATAGCCATGCTATTCTGACTATTGTCCAAGGCTAACTTCATGCTCTCCCTAAGCTGAGCATCATCCTGTAGGCTTTTCCAAAAGATCTTTTTTGTGGTTACGTCCACAACAATCAGAATTACCGGAATCTCTACTTCCTGCATGTAATATCTGAGTCTTTCAAGTTTAATACTGAAAGATGCAATGGTTCCATTTTCGATTATGGAAACTGATTTCTGACCTTTTATTTGAGCTTTAAAGATAAAACCGGTTGCATTGTCAGATTCATTTGCAAGTTCAACTTCACCATCTATACCGTAATCTTCTTGATCTTCTTGTGATCTAAATATCCAGTGATCAGGTAAATGAAATTCGAGTATCCTGCCTGCTTTACGTCCAATCTCTTTCGCGTTCATTGATTCTCCATTCGTAGGCAGTTAACAGTGATTACACGCCCTGCCATGAAACCTCAATGAACGCGACATCACAATGACTGAGGTTTCATAGCCACCAAATCGAATCTACCTCATTGGCTCTACAGCGTGCAAAGAGAATTTTGGCGACATAGCCAAAATTCGCATGCTGGCGCGTTTTGCTTTCCCTCTGCGTACCGCAAGAAAAGCACTGCACGGCGGATGCGCCACACAAAGCCCACAAGCCGTTAACCAACCCCCACCGCCACCAATTCCCCCTCAAACCACTGCTGTTTGAGGCCGCGCTGTTTTTCCAGCAGTGTGAGGTAGGGTCTTAGCGGGTGTTGGGGCGGCAGGCTGACATGGAGTTGGCGCAGCCGCCGTTGATAGGGAAGCTGCCCGGCGGGCTGGTGCAGGGGGGTGGCGTGTTGGGTGAGCCACGCCATGTCGGGGAGCAGCAGGTGTGTGGCGCCGCTGTCCAGCGCCAGGGTAACGCCCTTGGCGTCGAAGTCGCCTGCGTAGAGGTGCGGCCTGCGGGTTTTGCGCCATACCTCGGCCAGGTGGGCGAAGCCGCCGCCGTAGTGGCTGTCGCCTCGGTAGGCGATGAGCGGCTGGGCGTAGCCGCTGAGGGCGCTGATGTTCGGGTTGAAAGCGTAGAAGCTGTCGAGGTTTTCCACCTGCACCAGCGCGCCGAAGGCCCCCAACGTGAGGTGGCGAACGTCCACATCGCGACTGCAGCGCGGCTCGCTTGCAAGCCCCGGAGTGGGCTGGGGCGGCAGGCTGAGCAGTACGCGCCAGGCGCGGGGGCCTTCGCGGGTGGCTTTGTCCTCCTCTACGCCCTCTTTGGCCTGGGCGGCGCTGCTCAGGCCGCCGAGCGAGCGGCCCAGCGGGGCGAGGTGGGCGCTGGCCAGAACGCTATCGATCTGGGCCAGCAGCTCGGTATCGAAGCGCAGGGCCTGGCTGGAAAGCCGCATGCCGAGATCGATATCCTGCTGGCGGCACCAGGCCACCACGTCTTCCACCCACTGGCGGCGGGGCTTCTCCACCGTGGGCTGGCGGTTGAGTTCCCGGGCCACGCCGTTGAGCCCTGCCCGTGCGCGGCTGGGCAGGTTCATACCGCCACCGCCAGGGCCACATCGTGAATCAGCCGCAGGTCGTTATAGGCGCTGGCCTTGCTCTCTTCCTGATGAAGGCGAAAGGCCTGCTGCTCGCGGCGCGGCAGGCCCTGGTATTCGGCGATTACCTGAAACAGCCAGATTTCATCTGCCCACTCCAGGCCGCTCTGTTGCAGGTAGGCCAGGGCGCTGACCGGCTCGGCAGGCGGCTGGTCGAGCACGGCGAGGTAGAAGCGTTCGACGTCCAGCTTGAGGGCCTGCTGGCGGGCGGCGGCCAGGCTCTCTTCGGCGAGCTGCACGGGGTTGGCCACGGCCACGTTTTGTGCGGCGTGGCGTGGGGCGGGCAGCTCATGCAGCAGCTCGGCCAGTACCCGGGTGTCCAGGGGGCGGTCCAGCGCTGGGGCGGCGGCGGCGTTGAGCGGTGCGGCGCGGTTGAACAGCGCGGGCACCTCGCTGCGCTGGGCGTAGTTGCCGGGCACGAAGCCTGGGTGTTCGCGCATGAAGGCGGCCATGCCGGTCATCAGGCGGCTGCGGGCCTGCTGCTTGCGGAAGCGGGCCATGAGTTCGATCAGCCGCCGCTGCACTTCCCGCAGGCTGGTGTAGTGGTGGCTCAAGCGGTTCTGGAGCTGGCTGATGAGCAGCTTGCGCAGGCTGCCGTCGCTGCCCACCAGGGCGATCAGCTCGTCGAAGTCGATCAGCGCGAGGCCGTCGAGCAGGCGCACGATCTGCTTCTGGGCGCGGTCGTTCTCGCGGATCTTGTCGTTGAGCTGGCTGACGAAGCCGAAATCGCTGTTGAGCCGCTGCCACAGGCTGTCGATGGCGTCGGCAAAGCGGCCGTTGAGGTCGTCTACCTCCTGGCGCAGGCGCAGTAGCTGCTGCTCCTGGCGCCAGTGTTCGCCCTTGCTGCGGGCTTCCCGGTAGCTATCTACCTGAGTACGAATCAGCTCCAGGGTTTCGGCCACGTCGGCATTGACGTGGCGGCGGGTTTCGTCGGCGAGCATTTCGGCGATCAGGTCGCGCACCTTGGGCGAGAGTTTGACGCCGCTCTGCTCGTCGGGCCGCCATAGCACCCGGGCGGCCAGCAACTTGCGCAGTGCGCCGTCGCTCAGGCCTTCCAGCGGTACGTCGTCGCGGGTGTAGGCCTGCATCAGCCGTTCGGCGTGCTTGCCCAGCAGTGCCAGGCGCTCCGCGCCGGTCTTGAGCAGGCGGCTCTCCAACTCGCCCACGCCAATGTCCGCCCCATTGCCCATACTTCTACTCACAGCAGGGCCTCCTGCGTGCCCGTTTCCTCGTCGGCATCGATGGGCAGGTTCTCTTCGTCGCGGATGAAGCGCACCACGTCCACCAGGTAGTCCATCTTGCCGGTCACCACGAACACCTGGCGTTCGCTGTGGGGCTGCATCAGGTAGCCGTGCTCTTTCAGCCGTTTGAAGATCTGCTTCACCTGGGCATCCAGCTGGTCGCTCTGGGAGCCAAAGAAGCTGTCCGTGGCCAGCCGTTCCAGGCGCTCGCGCAGGCTCTGGTTGTCCTCGCACTTGGCGCTGAACTCGGCGGGCTTGAGCACGTCGCCAGGAGCGGCCAGGGCGTCGCGGCCCAGCGCTTCCTGCACCAGTTGCAGCCACTCCAGCATGGGCAGCAGGCTGTTGAGCGTGTCGGCGAGCTGGCGGGAGAGCTGCTCCCGGGCGGTGTCGTTGAGCTGCCGCCAGGCCAGGAAGTAGACGCTGGCATCCTCGTTGCTGGCCAGCCGCCGATTGAGCGGGCGCAGGTAGGCGTCGATGGCCTCGCGGGTCTCTTCGTTGGCCAGGTGGCGGTAGGCGTTCTCTTCACTGATGGCGCAGATGAAGTCGCCTGCTAGCAGGCGTTCGAGCAGGGGGCCGTGTTCGATCATGCGCTCACCTCCTGTTGGCGCTGCTTGATTTTCTGCGCCAGCGCGCTGAGACGCGGCTCGATACGCTTGAGCTGGCGCTGTTGCTGGGCGTCCCGTTCGATGAGGTAGCGGTTGGCGAACAGCAGCAGTACGTCGGATTCCGGGTTGGGGAAGGCCCCGACGATATGGATGCGGTTGCTGTCGCAGGCATCGAACAGTTTTTCGACGTTGTGGTAGGCCAGGGTGCCGATCTCATCGATGGGCCAGTGGATGGCGATGTGCGCATCGCCCCGCAGCAGGCGGGTAAACGCCAGCAGGAACTTGCACAGAATCAGATACGCCATGCCGTGGCTGGAGGACTCCAGCAACTGGCGGTCGTTCTTGATCACCAGGTCCGTGCCGCCTTCGTTCAGGTGCAGCTCCAGGCGCAGCAGGCTCTCAAAACTGTATTGCTGGTCGCTGCGCAGCAAATCGACCACGTCGGCCAGGGCGTTGAGGTAGTCGTCGCTGGGCAGCGTCTGGCCGGACTCCCGCCACGTCTTGTAGCGCTGGGCGAACAGCTTGAGCGGTTCCCAGAAGCCCAGCTCGTCGATGGTGGATTGAATGCGCACTTCCGCCTTGGTGATGCCTTCCAGGCGCAGGTCGTCGGCGACCTCTTCCGAAAGCCGACGGCTCTGGGCGCTGATGCGCCGGTTCAGGTCGCGGAAGACGATGAAGAACTTGTCCAGGTCGTCGCTGAGGTTGCGGCCTTCCTGAATCAGCTGCTGCTGTTGGTCTTCCAGCAGCTTGAGCATGCCGCGCAGCAGCGGCAGCAGTAGCCGGGGGCTGTCGCTGGGCAGCTTGTCGCGCTCGCTTTGCAGGGCATCGGCAAAGCCGCTGCTGGCGTCCTTGATCAGTTGGCTCTCGACGTCCAGGCAGCCTCGGCGCAGTTGCTCCAGCTGCTGGTGGCGGCTGGCCAGGGCCTGGCGGGTGCGCTCGATGCGCTCGTCCACATCGCCCAGGCTGGCTTCCAGCGGCGCGCCTTCGGCCACCAGCTCCAGGCTTTCCAGCTGGTTGAGCAGCGGCGTCAGGGCTTCCAGAGTGCCACGGGCGCTGTCGCGCTGGGCCTTCAGGCCGTTCACCGCCTGCTGGTGGGCCTCTCTGGCGGCGTGGAAGGCGTTTTTCAGATGCGCTTTATCGCGCTTGAGCTGCTGGTCGCGCTGGGCCAGCTCGGCCTCTTCCGCCACCAGCTGGGGTTTGTGCTGGCCCCACTCGATGCGCATGAAGCGCTGGTACTCGGCCAGCTCCTCCTGACGGGCGGCGGTTTTGCGAATGCGCTCGTTCTGCGCTTCCAGGCGAGTTCGGGTGGCCTTGAGCTGGGCGGGGTCGACGCCCTGCTCGGCCAGCTCCTGACTGAAGGCCTCTTCCAGCTCGGCGCGCTGGCGCTGGTGTTCGGCGTTGGCATCGCTGAGCTGCTGTTTGTAGGTGCGCAGCTGGGCATCGAGGCTATCGAGCTGGCTCTGGGCGTCGGCCTTGAGTTCCAGCAGCTGGCCTTGATGGGTTTCGGCCAGCTCGGCCAGGGCGTCGCGCTTCTCGTCGCGCAGCTCGGTTTGGGCCTGTTCCTGTCGGGCCAAGGCGGCTTCGATGTGGGCACGGCGGGCTTTCTGGCTTTCCGCGTGGCGGGCCTGCTGCTGGCGGCGCGCTTCCAGGGCGTACTCTACCTCCTGCTCGGCGCGCTGGTGGGCCAGGCGGGCGGTGTCCTGGGCGTCATCAGCCTGCTGTACCCGCTCGTTGTGCTGCTTGAGGGCCTTTTCAGCGGCGGTGCAGGCGGTGTGGGCACGGGCCTTGGCACTCTCGGCTTCCTCGATGGCGGCCAGCAGGCTGGCTTCGTCCTGGGCGTAGTCGGGCAGCGCGATGGCGGAAAGGTCCAGCGCCAAGCCGAACAGGTCGTCGCTGGCGTGGTCGGCCAGTTGGGGGGCGAGGTCGCGGCGCTCCAGCAGTTCCGGGGCGATCACCTTGCCAAGCTGCTGTTCCCAGCCGGGGCGGTGGTAGCGCAGGAAGTGGCGCAGGCTGCCCTGCTCGGGGGTCTGCTGCTGGTAAAGGGTGTAGCAGTGCTGCTCGGCGCGCTCCCGCCGCTGGCGGCACTGCACGAGATGCTGTTCGGCGGTGTCGCGCTCGCGCTTGTGGGCTTCCAGCTCGCGGCGCAGCGCTTCCAGGGTGGCCCCGGCCGCACTGCGGGCCTGCTGGGCGTCGTCCAGCCGCGCCTGGGCCAGCTCGGCCTCCTGGGCTTCTTCACGGGTTTGGCTGGGCATGGCCAGCTGGGCCTTCAGCTCGGCCAACTGCTCGACGCCTAGCTCCAGCTGGGCCTGATACTCGCTCTCCAAGCGCTGGCGAGCCTGCTGGTAGCGCTCGTTGTGCTGCTGTTCGGTTTGCCACTGCTGCTCGCGACGCTCGGCTTTCTCTTCCACCAGCGCGTCGATCAGTTCCTGGTTCTCTTGAGTCTGGCGGGCGAGGTTTTCAGAGAGTTCGCGCAGTCGGCCATCCAGGCGCGCCTGGCTTTCCTTTACTGCGTCCTGCATCACTTGCAGGTGTTGCTGCAGCTGGTCGCGCTGTTCGCGCCACTGGGGCAGCGCGTTGATGTCCCGCTCCAGGCCGGGCATGTCGGCATCGGCGTACTGCTCGAAGCGGGTTTGCAGGTCGTTGAGGCGGTGCTGGGTGTGCTGCAGCTGGCTTGCCACTTCGCTGTGCTGGTCGTTGAGCGCATCCCGCCGTTCGCCGTAGGCCTGCTCTTCGGCCTGAAACTCCCGCTGGTGGCGGTTGAGTTCACCTTCCAGGTCGGCGACCTGCCGCTGGGCCTGTTCGCGGTCGGCGGCCAGCTGGGGTTTGAGTTGCCACAGGGTAGTGTCGAGCTCGGCCAGTTCACGGTCGATGCCGGAGAGTTTGGCCAACGCGGCCTGCAGTGGCTCCAGGCGCATGGATTGGCGCATCTGGTGAATCCACTCGCGGGCCTTGGCACTGCGAATGCGAGTAACCGGCAGCTCGACGCCGTCCTCTTCGAAAATCGCCGCCAGCATGGTCTTGAGGGTGTCCATCTTGCCCTCTTTGGCGTGCACCGCCGAGACCAGCTTTTCGATATGGCGAATGCGCCGTTCGGGGTTGACCAGGCTGAACTGGGCGGCGATCTGGCGCAGCTTCAGGCCATCGCGGCTGTTGCCGTGGAGCTGGGTAAAGTCGTTCTGGATCACCGAGCGGAACTCGGAGGTGGCCCCCAGCTTGGGCGACACCGGCGTGCCGCTGCGGCGCAGCCCGCTGGCCCACTGGGTGTAGTCCAGCGCCAGCGGGCCCTGCTCGGTCTCGACCAGGTAGTCTTCCGGGCGGTAAGGCGCGCCGACGAAGCGATACTCCACGCCGCCTTCCTGCTTGCGGGTCAGCACCGCCTGGCACACGTTGCCCGCTTCGCGGCGGTATTCGTATACCAGGTAGCTGTTGCGATGGGGCAAATAGAACGCATCGAATTTCATGCGGGTTTTCGGCACCACCTTGTTGGGCAGCTCGCCGTAAAACACCGGCACCAGACGCTGGAGCGTGGTTTTACCCGACGCGTTGGTGCCGCAAATATTGGTGTGGCCGTCCACACTGAGTTCGACCACGCCGTTCAGGTGGCCGTGAATCATCACGATGCGTAGCAGATGCGCCATGCCGTGTCCTTGATCGTTTAACGTCCGAAAACGCTATCTTGCCAGACACAGACCAAAGCAGCTACGCGGCTGCACAACACTGGCATGGTGTGTCACTTAGTGCTATACATATTAAAGTGATAAAAAAGGGATCCGATGCGAGTATTTAAAAACAAGGCGTTCAGTAAGTGGGCAGCCAAGGAAGGGCTGGATGATGCTGCTTTGCTCGCCGCCGTTGAGGAAATGGAGCGCGGCCTGATTGATGCCGACTTGGGTGGCCATGTGGTGAAAAAGCGCGTGGCAATCGGTGGCCGAGGCAAGAGCAGTGGTGTCAGAACCCTACTGGCTTACAAGATCGGCAATAAAGCATTTTTCGTTTACGGTTTTGCCAAAAATGCTCGCGCTAACATCAGTGCTGAAGAGCTTAAAGCATTAAAACATTTAGCCAAAGAATTGCTGGGCTACAGTGACACGGCATTGACCGAAGCCATCAGGTATGGCGCATTGATCGAGGTTAAAAACGATGGATAAATCAATTCTGGATATGGTGCATGAAACGGCTCAAGACCTGCACACGGCGGGTGTGATGAAAGACACCACGCTGCGTGAGTTCGATGCGCTCTGTCTGCCGCCTGTCAAAGAGTATACAGCCATACAGATCAAGCAGATCCGCACCAGGAATCACGCCAGCCAAGGCGTGTTCGCCGCATACCTGAACACTAGCGTGTCTACCATCCAGAAGTGGGAACAAGGCCAGAAAAAACCCAATGGTCCTTCGCTCAAGCTGCTAAACCTGGTGGCCGAAAAGGGATTGGAAATACTGGCTTAATCGTTCTCCCTTCTTTCTTTCGCTCCCAGCAATCCTTCAAAAAAGCTCACCGCGTTGGCTTCCAGCCCTTCCAGGTAGTAGCCGCCTTCCTGTACCACCAGGGTGGGCACATTGAGGCTTGCGATGGTGCGTCCCAACTCGCCAAAACCGGGTGTCGATACCGCTACTTTGGCCTGAGGGTCGCGCTCATGAATATCGAACCCCAGCGCCAGCACCAGCGCATCGGGCTCGAACAGGCGAATGGCCTGGCAGGCTTGGGCCAAGCGGTCGAAGAACACCGCTTCTGCCGAGCCGTGGGGCATGGGCAGGTTGAGGTTGTAGCCCAGCCCGGCCCCTTCCCCGCGCTCCTCTTCGAAGCCGGAGACCGCCGGATAGAAGTTGGTGGTATCGCCATGGATGGAGATATAGAGCACATCGTCGCGCTGGTAGAAGATCTCCTGTATGCCCTGACCGTGGTGCATATCCGGGTCGAGCACGACGATGCGCGGAAACCGCGCGGTGAGGTGCTGGGCAGCAATGGCGGCATTGTTGAGAAAGCAGAAACCACCAGCGGAGTCGATACCCGCATGGTGGCCCGGCGGGCGTGACAGCGCATACGCGAAGCGCTCCCCAGCCAATAACGCCTCCGCCCCGGACACGGCACTTTGCGCCGACCAGTACGCCGAGTGCCAGGTGTGCTGGCCCACTGGCGCGCTGCCATCGGCCAGGTAACGTGCCGCTTCGGCCAGGATACCGCGCAGGGCGTTGGGCGAGCGCACGAAGATGTTGGAGATCACTTCGTCCCCCCAGTCTTCGTCCAGCGCATGCCAGCGCCGATAAGCACTTTCCAGAAAACGCAGGTAGGCCAGCGAGTGCACGGCCCTCAACGGCGCGACGCCGTGGTCGATGGGAGCCTGCACATCAAACCCTAGCCGGTGCACGGCCGACAGCAGCGCCGTGGCGCGTTCGGGTACTTCCTGCGGGGCGCGCATCTTGCCCCGCGAGAAGTAGGTGCGCGGATGGTGCAGGCGCTGTTCAGCGTGAAAGAAGGTCTTCATTGGCCGGGGCTCCACTCTCACTCTCGCTTTCGCTCTCACTCTCGCCCACCCCCTTCACTACGAAGTCTCTGGCCACCCCGATGTGAAAATCGATGGCCTCGCGGCAGGCTTCCGGGCGGCCCGTGGCCAGGGCGTCGAGCAACTTGAAATGGCTGGTGGCGATGGTCTCGGGGGCTTCATGGGTTTTGGTGATCAGCGCGATGCAGAGGCGTAATTCATGGGCCAGGTCATCGAAGGCCCGCAGCAGACGCTCGTTGCCTGCGTAGTGCAGCATCAGGCGGTGGAACGTCAGGTCTTCTTCGATGCGGCGCGTGCCGTCGTTTCCGGCGGCAGCCTCGCACAGCACGGCTACCTGCTGCTTCAAGGCCTGTTCGGCCTCGGGCGTGTAACGCTCGCACAGGCGCTGAATGGCGTGCCGCTCCATGCACAGCCGCAGGTCGAAGACATCCTCCAGTTCAACGGTATTCAACGCACGTACGAAGAAGCCCTTGCGCGGCTTCGAAATCAGCAAACCGCGGCTCTCCAGCAAGCGCGCCGCCTCCCGGACCGGCGCACGGCTCACCCCCAGCGCGCGGGAAAGCTGCACTTCAGAAAGCCGTTCGCCGGGTAAAAAGTGTTGCTGAATAATTGCTTGGGTCAGGTAGTCCGCCACCTGCTCGACCAGATTGTGCTGCTGGATAACCGCCTGCGGCGCCGTTGGCAAAGGGGCCATAAAGTCTACTCTTGGTCGCCATGACATGGCTTGAGTATGACAAAAAAACCGCACTTGTCGACGGACGATTGACGACTGTCGACAGCTTTACCAGCCGCTGCTATGGTCAAAAAGGGCCGCCAACAAACACCACAATCAGGCCCAGACACGTCACGCCTCGCTCGACTAACGACGACGTAAAGCTTTTACGTACCAATAAACCGAGGAGCAGGAAACATGAAAACACCTTTGGCTTTGGCACTCTCTGCCGTCACGCTTGCGCTGGGTTCCACATCCGTGCTGGCCGCAGACCCGCAATCCGGTGGAACGGTCAACACCATCATTCAACCCGAGCCGCCGGGGCTGGTGCTGGGCATGATTCAGAACGCCCCCACGCGCACCGTGGCGGGCAATATCTATGAAGGCCTGCTGCGCTACACCACCGACCTGGAGCCCATGCCCCAGTTGGCCGAATCCTGGGAGGTAAGCGACGATGGCCGGGTCTATACGTTCCATTTGCGCGATAACGTCACCTGGCACGATGGAGAGCCCTTCACCGCCGACGACGTGGTGTTTTCTGCCGATGTTTTCCACCGTGAGTTGAACCCCAGCGCACGGGCCGTGTTACAGCATGTGGAAAGCATCGAGGCCAGCGACGAACACACGGTGGTGTTTACCCTGACCGAGCCCTTCGGCCCCTTCCTGATCTCGTTCGAGGCGGGCACCTTCACCATGGTGCCCAAGCACTTGTACGAAGGCACCGACTTCCGCAATAACGAGCACAATGACCACCCGATTGGCACGGGCCCGTTCAAGTTCGCCAACTGGGAGCGTGGCACGGTCATCGAGCTGGTCAGAAACGACGACTACTACGAAGAGGGCCTGCCTTACCTGGATGGGGTCAACTGGCACGTGATTCCCGATGGCGGCTCTCGGGCCGTGGCCTTCGAGAATGGCACCATCGATGTCCTGCCCAGCGGCACCGTGGAAAACTTCGATATTCCGCGCCTTTCGGCCATGGATAACGTCTGCATGACCGAACAGGGCCATGAGTATTTCAGCCCCTTTGCCATGCTGTGGATGAACAACCGGGAAGGCCCCACCGCCGACAAGCGCTTCCGCCAGGCCGTGATGTACGCCATGGACCGCGAATTTGCCCGCGACGTGCTCTGGAATGGGCTGGGCAATGTACCGCTGTCGGCCTTTGGTTCGAATGCCAGCTTCCAGTATGACGGCCTGGAGCCTTACGACCACAACCCCGTGCGCGCTCGGGAGCTGCTGGCAGAAATGGAGTACGACGGCGAAGAGATCACCATTCTGCCGCTGCCTTACGGCGAGACCTGGACCCGCTGGGCAGAAGCCGTGCAGCAAAACCTGCGTGAAGTTGGCATCAACGTCCGCACCCAGGCCACCGACGTGGGTGGCTGGAATCAGCGCTTGGGTGACTGGGATTACGACCTGGCCTTTACCTATCTTTTCCAGTACGGCGACCCTGCGCTGGGCATTTCACGTACCTATCTATCTGACAACATCGCCAAGGGCTCCCCCTGGAATAACGTTCAAGGTTATGAAAACGAGCGGGTAGATGAGCTGTTCAATGCCGCCGCCACGGCGTTTCCTGATGAGGAGCGCGAAGCCCTCTACCGTGAAGTGCAGGAAATTCTGCATGAGGATGTTCCGGTTGGCTGGCTGATGGAGCTTGGCTTCCCCACCCTTTACCGCTGTGATGTTCAGGACCTGGTGACCTCAGGGGTCGGCGTGAACGATGGCTTCAAGGATGCCTGGCTGGACCGCTAGGTAGGTGCCACCCGGGCCGCCATGGCGACCCGGGTGTTTCAGCTATGTCAGGAATATGCTCATGTTATATGCCCGCTTGATCGTCATGCGGCTGTTCAAAGCCGTGATCGTCCTTTTTTTGATCGTGATCTTCAACTTCTTCCTGATTCAGATGGCCCCCGGCGACCCGGCGGCCATTCTGGCCGGGGAAGCCGGTGCCGCCGACCAGGAATTTCTCGACCAGCTGCGCGTGCGCTTCGGCCTCGACCAGCCTATCTACGTGCAGCTATGGCGCTACGTCTCCGGCATTGCCATGCTGGATTTTGGCTACTCCTACCGGCTGGGCACGCCCGTCTTCGACCTGATCATGGCGCGCTTGCCCGCCACGCTGCTGCTCACCGGTACCGCCTTTGTGCTCTCGCTAGTGCTGGGCATCATTGCCGGTTCCATGGCGGCGGCCAGAGCCAAGAAACCGTCGGGCTCGCTGATCATGGCGCTGGCGCTGGTGTTTTACGCTACGCCGCTGTTCTGGGTGGCGCTGATGTCCGTGGTGGTGTTCTCGGTGTACCTGGGCTGGCTGCCTGCCTATGGGTTGTACACCGTGGGCGCTGGCCATACCGGGCTGGCCCTGGCGCTGGACGTGGCGAAACATCTGGTGCTGCCTGCCACGACCCTGGCGCTCTTTTTCATGGCGATTTACACCCGCATGACGCGCACCTCCATGCTGGATGCCGCTCAGCAGGACTATGTCAAAACGGCCCGGGCCAAGGGGCTCAAGCCGAGCGTCATCCAACGCCGCCATGTGCTCAGGAATGCGTTGCTGCCGATCATCACGCTGGCGGGCCTGCAGGCCGGGCAAATGGTGGGCGGCGCGATCCTCACCGAAACCGTGTTCGCCTGGCCCGGCATCGGCAGGCTGATGTTCGAAGCGCTGCAACAGCGTGACTACAACCTCTTGCTGGGTATTTTCTTCTTCTCTGCGGCGCTGGTGATCGTGTTCAACATTCTCACCGATCTGGTGTATCGCCTGGCAGACCCACGCATCAAGGGGGCCTCATGAGCTTTTTTGCACGTTTCACCCAGAACCGCGGGGCGCTGGTGGGGCTGGTCATTCTGCTGGTGATCATCGCCATGGCCCTTCTTGCCCCGCTGCTGTTTCCCGAATCGCCCTGGCGCATGGTGCAGCGCCCCTTCCTGCCGCCGTTCTCACAGGAGGGGTTCCCCTTGGGCACCGACACCATGGGCCGCAATGTGGCGGCGGGCCTGATGCATGGCGCCTGGGTATCGTTGCTGATTGGCCTGGTGTCCACCAGCGTGGCCCTGCTGATTGGCGTGCCGCTGGGGGCCATTGCCGGGTATTACGGTGGCTGGATCGATGACGTGCTGATGCGCATTACCGAGTTTTTCCAGACCATTCCCAACTTTGCCTTGGCCATCGTGCTGGTGGCCATCATGCAGCCCAGCGTGACCTCCATCGTGCTGGCCATTGCCCTGGTGAGCTGGCCGCCTGTGGCTCGTCTGGTGCGGGCGGAGTTCATGTCGCTGCGCCACCGGGAGTACGTCGAGGCCGCTCGGCTGGTCGGCCAGTCCAATACCACCATCATCCTGCGCCAGATCCTGCCCAATACGCTCTCGCCCATCATCGTGCTGGCCTCGCTCATGGTGGCCACGGCGATTCTGCTGGAGTCGTCGCTCTCGTTTCTGGGGCTGGGCGACCCGAACGTCATGTCCTGGGGCTACATGATCGGTGCCGCGCGTACCGTGATTCGCCAGGCATGGTGGCTGAGCTTCTTCCCTGGCGTGGCCATTCTGCTGACCGTTCTGGCACTCAACCTGGTCGGTGAAGGGCTGGACGATGCGCTGAACCCCAAACTTTCCCGTGAGCGTTAGGAGCCTGCCATGAACGATGTCGTGCAACCCGCTGGCCAGGACGAGGCGCCCGCCGTACTACAGATCGAAGGCTTGAGCGTGGCGCTGCCCAAAGGCGCAGACCGACCGCTGGCGGTGGAGAATGTCAGCTATAGCGTCAACCGTGGCGAGATCATGTGCGTGGTCGGGGAGTCCGGGTCGGGCAAGTCCATGGCCGCCAACACGGTCATGGGCCTGCTGCCCAAGGGCGTTCGCCCCGTGCAGGGCAGCGTCACGTTCGAAGGCCAGAACCTGCTGGCCCTGAGCGAAAAGCAGCACCGAACGCTGCGCGGCCTGAAGATCGGCATGATCTTTCAGGAGCCAATGACGGCGCTTAACCCCTTGATGCGCGTGGGCGCACAGATTGCCGAAGTGTTCGAGGCCCATGGCCAGCTCAGCCCCCGGCAGCGCCAGGCGCGGGCGCTGGAACTGCTGGTGGAAGTGGGTATCCCGCAGCCAGAGAAGGCCATCAGCGCCTACCCCTTCGAGCTTTCCGGCGGGCAGCGGCAGCGGGTGATGATTGCCATGGCGCTGGCGCTCGAACCGGTGCTGCTGATTGCCGATGAGCCCACCACGGCGCTGGATGTGACCACCCAGGCGCAGATTCTGGCGCTGATTCGTGACCTGCAACAGCGGCGTGGCATGGCCGTCATGTTCATCACCCACGACTTTGGCGTGGTGGCGGAAATCGCCAACCGTGTTTGCGTCATGCGCCATGGCCGCATCGTCGAAATCGGCAATGCTCGGGATGTGCTGGAGAACCCGCAGGATGCGTATACCCAGGCCTTGATCGCCGCCATTCCCAGCAATGCTCTTCCGCCGCACCGGGCACCCGCCACCTCGGCACCCCTGCTGGAGATCAAGGGGCTCAACAAGGTATTTCGTTCACGCGGGGGCTGGTTCAAGGCCACTCGGGAAGTGCGCGCACTGGATGACGTATCCCTGACGCTGGCAAAAGGCGAGACCGTGGGTATCGTGGGCGAGTCCGGCTCGGGCAAATCGACCCTTGGCCGCTGCGTGGTGCGCCTGGAGCACCCGGATAATGGCGAGCTGCTGCTGGATGGGGTCAATTTTTCGCAGTTGAACGGCAGCGCGCTGCGCCGCGAACGCCACCGGGTGCAGATGATTTTTCAGGACCCTTATGCGTCCTTGAACCCGCGCACCCGGGTCGGCATGGCCATCGCCCAAGGCCCCATGGCCAACGGCACGCCGAAGGCCGACGCGCTCCGCCAGGCCGGTGAGCTGTTGGAACTGGTGGGGCTGGGTGCCAGTGCCGTGACGCGTTTCCCCCATGAGTTTTCAGGCGGCCAACGCCAGCGCATCGGCATTGCCAGAGCACTGGCGCTCAACCCTGAATTGATCGTGGCCGATGAGGCGGTCTCTGCGCTGGACGTCTCCATTCAGGCGCAGGTGCTGGAGCTGCTGGAATCGCTGAAACAGCGGCTGTCGCTGTCACTGCTGTTCATCACCCACGACTTGCGGGTGGCCGCCCAAATTTGTGATCGTATCGTCGTCATGCAGCATGGGCGCATTGTCGAGCAAGGCAGCGCCGAGCAGATATTTCTGGCCCCCCAGGCGGCCTATACCCGTTCGCTGCTCGATGCGATTCCGGGGCGCGAAGCGCCTGCCGCCGCGTCGGCCTGATTAGCCTTTGATGCGTCACACGCTGGTTCATGAGTGTTGATTCATACGTCTTTATTCACACAACTGTCTTCAAACAACTGTCTTCAAACAACTGTCTTCAAACAACAATGGAACGTCACGTAAGGAAACAGGCATGCAGATTTCCCTGGAGGCGCTTCGCGCCATCGTCGGCCCTGCGCACGTACTCACCGGAGACGATGTGCGTAGCCGCCGTGTCGACTGGATGACCGGCGCCCCCTGCCTTGCCGGTGCCATCGTGCGCCCGGCCAGCACCCAAGCGTTGGCCGAGGTGATGCGCGCTTGCCACGAGGTCCGGCAGCCGGTGGTGACCCACGGCGGGCTGACCGGGCTGGTGCATGGCGCCGACGCCAGCGAAGAGGAGCTGGTGATTTCACTGGAGCGCATGACCGCCATCGAAGAGATCGACCACGTTGGCGGTACGCTGACCGCCCAGGCCGGTGCCCCTTTGCAGCGGGTACAGGAGGCCGCCAGCGACGCGGGCTTGCAGTTCCCGCTGGATTTGGGCGCCCGAGGCAGTTGCACGATTGGCGGTAATATCGCCACCAACGCCGGGGGCGTGCGGGTGATCCGCTATGGCATGATGCGCCAGCAGGTGCTGGGGCTGGAAGCCGTGATGGCCGATGGCCGTATCGTGAGCTCCATGAACCGCATGCTGAAAAACAATGCCGGGTTCGACCTCAAGCAGCTGTTCATTGGCAGTGAAGGCACGCTGGGCATCGTGACCCGCGCGGTGCTGCGCTTGCAACCGCCCACGCCCAGCGAACAAACCGCGCTGGTGGCCTGCCCCTCGTTCGAGGCCTTGACGGCCCTGCTCCGCCACATGGGCAAGGCGCTGGGAGGCAGCCTGGGGGCTTTCGAGGTCATGTGGCAGAACCATTACCGCCTGCTGACGGAAACCTCGGGACGCCACACGCCCCCCATTGCCACCAGCCATCCTTTTTATGTCATCATCGAATCCCTGGGCAGCGATGCCGAGCGCAATACGACCCAGTTCCGTGAGGCCCTGGAGAGCGCGCTGGAGAACGAGCTGATCGTCGATGCGGTGCTGGCTCAGTCAGCGGCCCAGCGAGACGGCCTGTGGGCCATTCGTGAAGACATCGAAGGCCTGGTCAAGGCCATGACCCCGGTATTGACGTTCGATGTCAGCCTGCCGATTGCCGATATGCAGCGCTACACCGATGCCCTGGAGCACCAGTTGACCCAGCGCTGGCCCGATGCCCGGCTCGTGGTCTTTGGCCATCTGGGCGATGGCAACCTGCATATTTCGGTGTGCGTGGGCAGTCATGAATTGGCGGTTCGCCGGGAGGTCGAGACCCTGGTATATCAACCCCTGGCGGCGCTGGGCGGCTCGGTGTCTGCCGAACATGGGATCGGCCTGGAAAAGCGCCCATGGCTGGAGACCTGCCGCTCGGCAGAGGAGGTTGCGCTGATGCACACCCTCAAGCAGGCACTCGACCCTCATAAGCTGCTGAACCGTGGCAAAATATTGCGTTGAACATTGAACTGATCAGGACCTGATTATGCCCCGCTACCCCGACCACCTGACGGGCGTTGGCCCCGTGAACCCTTTCCCCGGCATCAAGGTGCTGGAGCGGCGGCTCGGCCGTGAGATCCCTCACCGCCTGGGCTCCAACGAGGGGCTGGACATGCCCCACCGTGCGCTGCGGGAACACTTCGGCGA
Organism: Halomonas sp. C22; assembly: GCF_007655045.1. Classification (NCBI taxonomy): domain Bacteria; kingdom Pseudomonadati; phylum Pseudomonadota; class Gammaproteobacteria; order Oceanospirillales; family Halomonadaceae; genus Halomonas; species Halomonas sp. C22. The sequence goes on from NZ_VBVC01000003.1 coordinate 512,660, forward strand.
TGCCGTGGCACAACACGTGTATTGCTATGGCGATGCCGAAGCGCTGGGCGTTCGTCAGCGCATCAGCGCCCAGCAAGACATTCCCCTCGACCACCTGCTGGTGGATGCCGGTGCCGACAGCCTGATCGCCCTGGCGCTGCGCACCACCTGCACCGTGAGCGAGGCCGTGGTGAGCACCGCAGGCACCTACCCCACCTTCGGGTACTTTGCCCAGGGCCAGGGCTGCCGGTTGGTCGAGCCCAGCTACCATGAAGCGCCTGGCGTGCTCGCCCCCGACCTGGAAGCGCTGGCGGCAGCAGCCCATCAGGAGCAAGCGCGGCTGGTGTACCTGGCCAACCCGGACAACCCCAGCGGCCACCTGCACAGCGATAGCGCCATTCTCAAGTTTCGCCAGGCGCTACCCAACGACTGCTGGCTGCTGCTGGATGAGGCCTACGGGGATTTTCGTGACGATGCGGGAAGTGAGTTTCTGGGCCAGGCGCTGCCGGGGGTGATTCGCCTACGCACGCTCTCCAAGGCCCATGGCCTGGCGGGCATGCGGATTGGCTACGCAATTGCCGAGCCCGACGTGCTGGCGATGATGATGAAAGTGCGTATTCACTACGCCGTCTCTTCCTTCACCCAGGCCGCCGCCGAGATCGTGCTCGACCACCCCAAGGAAGTGCAGCAGCATATCGCGGATGTCAAAGCGCGCCGTGAACAGCTGGCGCTGCACTTCACGGCGCTGGGCGCAGACGTGCTGCCCAGCGCCACCAACTTCGTCGGCATCCGCCTATCCAGCGCCGAACTGGCCGCCGCCGTGCATCAGGAATTGCTGGACGATGGCGTGCTGGTGGCCCGCCTTGCGCACCCGCAACTGGCCAACGTGATTCGCATCACGGCGGTAGAAGAGGCACTGCAGCCGGGCAGGCTGGCGGCGCTGGAAAAGGCGCTTCGACAGCACGGCTAGCCGCGCAGGCCCCAGCGCCACTCCCCTCTCATGCCGGGGTCAGCCAGTGCTGGTAGGCCTCCAGCTCGCCGCGTACCACCTGGCGATAGAGCTGCTGCAGCTGCGCCGTGACGCTGTGGGCGGGTATCGGCTCGCTGGGCGGCGGCGCTTCGGCACGATGGCCGATGCGTCGTCCATCCAGCTCCCTGAGCGGCAGGATTTCGGCAGCGGTGCCGGTCAGGAAGGCTTCGTCGGCGGTGTACAGCTCATCGCGGGTGATACGCCGCTCTTTCACTTCGATGCCCAGCACATCGCGGGCCAGCTGTATGACGCTGTCTCGGGTGATGCCCTGCAGGCAAGAGGTGACTTCCGGAGTGTGCAGCACGCCATCGCGCAGCAGGAAGACATTCGCCGCCGAGGCCTCGGCCACGTACCCTTCGGGGTCGAGCATGATGGTCTCATCGAACCCGGCCTTGACCGCCGTGTTGAGCGCCAGCATCGAATTCACGTAGTGGCCGCTGGTCTTGGCGCGGCACAGGCTGATGTTGACATGGTGGCGCGCCCAGGAAGAGGTCAAGGCACGCAACCCATGGGTCGCGGCCCGGGGTGAAAGGTACGGCCCCAAATCCCAGGCGGCGATCATCACATGGGTGGTCAGCCCCTGGGCGCGCAGCCCCAGGCCTTCCGAACCCAGAAACACGGTGGGCTTCAGGTAGGCATCCTGCAAGCCGTTTTTGGTGATGCTTTTGCACTGAGCATCGATCAGCTCGGCTTCGCGAAACGGCAGCGGAATATCCAGTGCGTGGGCGCTTTCCACGAGCCTGCGGGTATGCTCCTCCACCCGGAACAGGCACGGGCCTTGCGCACCGGCGTAGGCCCGCACGCCCTCGAAACAGCCCATCCCGTAATGCAGCGTATGGGTGAACACGTGAACCCTGGCATCTCGCCAGGCAAGCCACTGGCCGTCCTGCCAGATCCAACCGTCTCGATCATGAAGAGGTGTCATCGGGTGGTTTGCTCCCACTGTCGTTGCCAGGTATCGATCAATGCCCGCTGATGCGGCTGCAGCGCCTGATACCCCCAGGCGGCGATTTCGTCGTTTTGCGGGTCGAACACGGCGGTCGTGCTGCCCGCCAGCGTCTGGACCACCGCATGGCCGCAGAGCGGCACGTAGCCTTCGGAGTAGCCGCCTTCGTGCACGATCACCAGCTTGCCAGCGCAGCAGCGCTCCGCCACGGCCTTTACTTGAGCAGTCATGGTGGCGAAGGCCTGACTGTTGAGCAGCATCTTGCCCAGCGGGTCCTTGGCACAGGCGTCGTAGCCACAGGCAACGATGATAAGATCGGGCTGAAAGGCTTCCAGCGCAGGCAGAACCAGTCTTTCCATGGCATACGCATAGCCCCCCAGGCCACATCCAGGGGGCAGCGGCAGGTTGAGATTCGCCCCGGTTCCAGCGCCCTCCCCCTGCTCTTCGAAAGCGCCGCTCTCCAGCGGGTAGTTGGCTGCCTGATGTATTGAGATGGTGAAGGTGTTCGGGTCGCGATAGAACGCGGCCTGCTGGCCGTTACCGTGGTGTACGTCCCAGTCGAGTATCGCCACGCGACTGGCCTGGCCCAACGCCTGGGCACGCATCACCGCCACGGGAATATTGCCTAACAGGCAGAACCCTCGACCCTGGTCGGCTTCGGCATGATGGCCCGGCGGGCGGCACAGGGCGTAGGCGTTGCGTACTTCGCCTCGGGCGACGGCGTCTACGGCGGCGATGGCCAAGCCCGCCGAGTGGGTCGCGGCGGCCCAGCTGCCCGGCATGTAGGGCGCGCAGTCGCCGCCGTTACCGCCCCTTGCCGCATCGCCTGCTTGAAGCTCTTCCAGGTAGCGTGGCGTGTGAAAGCGCAGCAGGTCTTCCAGCATGGCGGCGGGCGGCTTGACCACGTAAAGCTCGTCGATCAGCCCGCTGACTTCCAGAATGTTTTTCAGCCGCCGCTTGCTTTCGGGGCTTTCCGAGGCGGCCTGGGGCTGCAAGAACTCACCCGGCGCCGAGAACACGCCGATGGCCCCTTGGTCGTGCCAGAAGCAGCGTTCGTGCCAGTAGAAGCCGGTACCGCTCATGCGTTAAACCCCTCCATGAAGGCCGCCAGGTTGGCGCCGAGATGTTCGGTGGGGTAGCCGCCTTCCTGCACGATCACCATGGGGAGCGACAGCGCGGCCAGGCGTTTGCCTACCTCGATAAACGCTTCGGTTTCCACGTTCAAACCGGCCAGCGGGTCTGCCTTATGGGCATCCAGCCCCAGAGCGACCACCACCGCATCCGGTTCGAAACGCTGCAAGTGATCGATCAAAATCGCCAGCGCGTCCAGATAGACCTCACCGTCGCTGCCCACCGGCAGGGGGAGGTTCACGTTGGCGCCCACGCCGTCATCGCTACCTTCTTCGTCGGCCCCGCCCCAGAAAAAGGGGTAGAAGTCGCTGGGGTCGGCGTGCAGGGAACCGGTCCATACATCGTTTCTGGCGTAGAAAATGTCCTGGGTGCCGTTGCCGTGGTGCAAATCCACATCGATGATCGCCACTCTGGCAAAGCGTTCACGCAGCACGGTCGCGGCCAGCGCCGAGTTGTTCAGCAGGCAAAAGCCGCCTGCCCGCTCAGGCCCGGCATGGTGGCCGGGTGGGCGGCACAGCGCATAGGTAAACGTCTCCCCTGCCAACACGGCTTCCGCGGCTGCTTCTGCAGTGGCCGCCGAGGCCAATGCGCCCTGGAAACTGGTGGCGCTGAGCGGGCAAGCCATGTCGTGCAGGTGCCAGCCCGCCTGCCCTATGGGGTGGCGGGGGTAGTGGTGGCCGCCGCCGCAGGGGTGAATGTTGGGTGCCACCAGCGCGGCGGCGTTGGGCAACGCCTGCCAGCGGGCATGGATCGTTTCCAGAAAGGTCAGGTAGCGCGGCGTATGAATCTGCGCCAGCCGCTGGCGCAGCTGGGGCGAGCCCGACGCGCCCGGGGCCACCAGCGCCAGGCCCACCTTTGCCAACCCCTGGGTGAGCAGCTCGGCCCGCACCGGCCCTTCCGGGGAAGGCGCCGGCTGGCCACGCAGCAGGAAAGTGGGCGGCGCATGCAGCGCCTGATCAGGATGATAAAAACACTTCATGGTCACCGTCCTTTGGCCATTGGAGCTAGCAAGGGCTACTTCAGCGTAGCGGGTAACGACTCCCAGAGCTCGATCGCCGCGGCTAAATCTTCCAGAGAGGCGCCCACCGACTTGAACAGCGTGATGGCCTGCGGGCTGGTGCGCCCGGGCTTCTCGCCACGCAAGACGTCGGCCAGCTCCGCCTGGATCTCCTCGAACTGGAAGGCGCCTTCCTCGATGGCCTGCAGGATGTCGCCCGCCTCACCTTGTGCCCCCGCGTAGGTATCCACGAACACCTGGGCACGGCGCAGGCACTCGGCATCGGTTTCGCGCATTTGCGGACGAAAGGCACCAATCAGGTCCAGGTGCGTGCCTGGGGTCAGCCACTCGCCCCAGATGATGGGCTGGGTGGAGAGCGTCACGCAGCTGACGATGTCGGCCTCTGCCACGGCGGTGGCCAAGGTGTCGACGATCTGGGTATCGAAGCGGTCTGCATACTCTTCGGCAATGACGGCTGCCTTGTGAGGGTTACGCCCCCAGACCAGCACGCGCTTGATGGGCCTGACGCTTGCGTGGGCTTCGATCACCATGGGGGCCAGCTTACCGGTCCCCACCACCAGCAGCGTTTCGGCGTCTTCCCTGGCCAGCACCTGAGCCGCCAGCGCAGAAGCAGCGGCAGTGCGGCGGCGGGTCAGTTCGCTGCCATCGATGCACGCCAGCGGCTGGCCGTGTTGACCTTCGCTGAGCAGGTAAAGGCCGGAAATGGCCGGCAGGCCGTGTTCGGCATTTTGCGGAAACACGTTGACCATCTTCACCCCGATATAGCCTGCGGCTTCCCAGGCGGGCATCAGCAGCATGGTGGCTTCGCCATCCGGCCGATGCATGGCGTGATGGTGGCGCGGTGGCGACTCCACCCCGTTCACGAAGGTGTGGCGCAGGCGCTCGATCAGGCCTGGCCAGGCTAGAAACTGCTCGACTTCCTTGGCAGAAATGACCTTCATGCCCACTCCCCCTGCAGGTGATAGACGAGGCCTTGCACAATGACCCGATGGGTAGCAAAGGCCACCGCGTGCGTGTAGGTATGGGGATAAAACAAGGGTGGTAGCATCAGCGCTCTCCAGCGTCATCGAACTTCTCTTGAGACTACGACGATGCAGCGGCGGTTGCTTGCCCGAGACTCTGGCAAGTTTGCCCGCAAGTCAGGTAGGCCGAGGTTTCAGACGCTAGCGATCCGACGAAGGGGAAATGTCGAAGTAACGACGGTAGGCGCGGGAAAAGCTGCCCTGGTCGCGAAAACCCACCAACATGGCGATATGGCCAAGGCTCATGGCGCTATGGCGCACCAGGGTGCGCGCGTGCTCCAGCCGCCTGCGCTGCACATAGGCCAGCGGCGTCACCCCGGTGAGCTCACGAAAGCAGCTATGAAAGTGGCCAGGACTCAAGGCGCATAGGGCGGCCATCTGCTCGACACGAATGTCATCGGCCAGGTGCTGATCGAGCCAGGCATCCAGGCGCTCCAGGTCCAGCCGCTCACTGATGCAGCGCGCGCCCATCTGGGCTGCCGTCTGGAGCGGTGCATCCTGCAGGTACATGTAGAGCGCCCGCAGTAACAGCGCGGCAATTTCGTTTTGCAGGGCTGGACACTGATCCAACTGATGGGCCAGCGCATGGGTGAGCTGGTTCAAAGCGGGGGGAACGGTAAAGAAGCGCGGTTTATCGAATAGCCGCTCGATCTCACTGCCCTTTTCCAGCGTGGCCAGGTGCTGCACGGGGATATCCAGCACCAGGGTACGGTTGCTGCCATCGCCCTGATACTCGTGATGGCGTGACGAAGGGATCAAGCAGCCCCGGCGAGCGGTCACCCGCTCCCCCTGGCCTTCCATGGACAGTTCCGTCACGCCACACGTGGCCAGTATCAACTGGTGAAAATCGTGGGTGTGCGCCACCTGCTCTTGCGCCAGATTGCGGCTATGCAGCTCGAACTGGACCATGACCGTACCGTTCGGGAAGTGAGAGAAGGAGGCTCCACTATAAAACGATCGTAGAATAAAAATCGAGGGGGCGTTAACGCTCGGTTAACGCCCCCTCGTGACAGCCTTGAAGCAACCGATCAGGCGTCGGGCAGTGCCGCGATGACCATGATTTCCACTTTCCACTCGGGCTTGGCCAGCTTGGCTTCCAGCGCAGCACGCACCGGCGGACGACCCGGTACCACCCAGGCTTCCCACGCTTCGTTCATTTCCGCGAACTCGGCCATGTCGGTGACCCATACCTGCGCAGAGATCAAGTGCTCTTTGGAAGTGCCCGCCTGCGCCAGCAGCTCATCGATACGCGCCAGCACCTGCTCGGTTTGGCCACGCATGCCCACCGTGGCATCGGCTGGCACCTGGCCCGCGAGGTAGACGGTTCCGTTATGAACAGCCACTTGGCTCATACGCGCATTGCTTTCGTGATAGGTCACGCCCATGGGGTTGTCTCCCGCGACATTGGGTTGATGAAGTGATGACATGCGTGGCCAGCCAATTGCCTGGCCACGCGCTGATAGTGGCATGATTTACGCTGCGCACCAACACAAGCCCGCCCCTGCCAGGCCTATCTTGCCACTGCAGGGGCTTTCGCATGCATCAAGTGATGCTGTAGTTGGTATTCCAGTTCTCTTCGAGGAAGCCGTTGAGGTCCAGATTTTCGAAGTTGGCGAGTAACTGGGTATCGAAGTCACTGCCTGTGAGCTCAACACGGAATAGCTGAGCATCATCTTCAATGTCGGGGGTGTCTCCATTACCTGCCAACAGGTACACCACTTCGTCACTGTTCAGGCCAAGTTGATCCAGCCAACCTGCCGTGCCATTCATGAACTCTTCAGTGGTAAATACGGCAAACGCAATATCCTCACCTAACGCAGTCAAATCGTCATAGCGCTCAAAGCCAGGCTCATCACCGCGCAGCGCATCGAACTCATTGGCCGTCAGGTCGATGAACAGCTGATCGAAGCCTGGTTCACTTCCTACTCGGAAATCCGTGATCAGCTCAATACCGTCAGCCGCTTGGCCGTCAACATTAAACGTTTTGGATAGCTGCGTGACGCTCCCCCCCGGTGCGGCGCCTGGCTGGTGGGTATAGCCGTTGACCGTAAAAGTGATATTCAGGTCTTGCTCATCATCACTTTCGAGCGGGTCATCAATAATGACAATACTTGCTGCATCATCGATCAAGAATTCAGCAGGAACACCATTATTACCCGCTACATTGAGTGTATAAATATTCGCATAGGTATCCTGGACTACCCAAGTGGCTAATGACGATAGAGGAGTATCGCTATTGACCGCTCCCTCCAAGAGTAATGTCGATGTCTCGAACAACCGCTCGGCTGCCCGAGCATCCAACGCCCCTGCATCAAAGAACGATGCTTGATCCGTTTGCAAGGCATAATTCTCGGGAAGACTTAAGCCATCCAGAGAGCGCTGTATCAAAGCACTTAGTGGGTACGTGACGGTCAGCCCTTCTTGGTCAAAGTTGGGTAGCTCGCTGAGCACTTCAAAATCCTGGAAGCTAATTTCGTCCACGTTCACCCGAACACTGCTAGCGGCAGACAAAGCCTCACTACCTATTGCGTTGAGCACTTGATCAACACTATCTTCGATTACCCAATTTAACAGCGTTTCACGGTCGAGACTTTCAGCATTGCTTGCCCCTGAGAGAAGCTCCTCTACCGTCACTAACAGAGACTCTACTTCACTGACCACTAACGATGCGGCATCGAATGGCTGTCCAGCATTAATTTCATAGCTACCCGGCCGCCCCTCATTACTGCCGGGCAGCTCCCCCCCTGCATTGACTTCAGCAATCGCTTCCTCTAGCGAATAGCTGACATTAACATTTTCGAGATCTACGTTGCCTAAGGTAACAAAGGCCTCGTACTGCTCAGGAGTCAGAGATGCACTACTACCAAGATCCAATGTAATCGTGTCCGCTCCGCTGATCCACGGAGCGGCGCCCGCAGCAAGAAGCTCGTCTGGTTGAGCGCTCGTGATGCTCCACGTCTGCAGTGCTTCAACACTCACCGCTTGACGATTAAGCGCTCCATCTACAATGGCTTGTGTAGCCTGATAACGTGTCTCAGCATTAGGCACGCTAGTAAGTAAGAAGTTGGGTATTTCAACCCTGCTTGCCACAATTTCATAGCTATCAGCAATGTTTTCGATATCACCAAGCGTCAAGTTGCGGGTAAAGATAAATCTGACAGGCGTATCTTCCAGCTCAAAATTACTCAGCCGTTGTAACCGCTGAAGGTCTGCAATGGCGAGAATATCATTATTGACCGACACCTGTTCTGCGCCTGTCAAATACAAAGGAAACTGATTATTCGATTGGGTAGCCAACAAGGCAGAAGCTGAGTCGATAACGCTCCATTTCAGCAGCTCATTCACCGCGGGAACAGGGGCGTTCGCACCTGAAAGGGCGAGTACGGCGCTCTCTACAATGGGTCTTACTTCTTCCGCCGTCAAAACACCAATCGACAGTTCTGTATCAGCAAGACGGTAGCCTGCACTATTGCCCTCTTCTCCCTTGACAAGCGCCTCCACCCCTTCTGACTCAATGATTTCTAACGCTTCTTCAAGCGTATACAAAATCTCCACCGGATCACTATTGTAATCGTAGTTGCCAAGACCAATGAGTGACTGGTACTGTTCATAAGTCAACTGCGCATCCGTAATTTGAACACGATCGGCCAAGACAATATGATCTTGTGCAATAGCTTGAATAATATTGCTTGCCGTATCGTTCACCGTCCAGTCAAACAGACGTTGAGCGGTCTCGTTATCACTCTCTACATTTCGACCCGCTTCTAATACTGCACGCACATTTGTTAGCTCGTTTGCAGCCTCTTCAACGACGAGTTTCGCTACAAAAGGTGTTGCAGTATCATTCAGCACGAAGCGACCATCAGGCGCTAATATATCCGCCGACTGAGCTCGAAGTGCATCATTGATATCAGCGTAAACTACGGTTACCTCTTCCCCTAAACTGAAATTATCTAATCTACCCATCAGTTGCTCATATTGAGCTGCTGTCAGCGTTTCGTCTGTCACCTCAACACTTTCAGCAAGTTGGAGGCCGTCAGGAGCAGAAGCACCCAAGCGTGACTGAATATTGTTGTAGCTATCCAGAATGCTCCAGGAGTAAACGCTACTCAGGTCAGGCGAGTTCTCTGCCCCACCTAACAACTCGCGAACGATAGACAGATTCTCGATGGCATCTTCCGCTGCCAGGGACTCCAGAACAAGCTGCGGCTGTGTATTGATAAGATAATTATCTACCACATCATCGGGGCCTCGCTCAAATGCCTGGCCGAGGGTGTATTCAACCTGTTCATTGCCGCGCTGATAACCCCGATTATCATTTTCAATCGCCAATAAAGATTCGAATTGATCAACTGTAATCTGCTGATCAGTAAGACGAATCTCGTCAGCACCAACCATGAAAGCAGCACCTTGCTCGATTGCTAGAACGGCACTTGCACTATCTTGAACGATCCAATTAAAAAGCTCGTCGACATTTAAACTATCAGCATTATCAGCACTACCTACAACCAACTCCACACGCTCAAGAGTCGAGCGAGACTGAGCAACACTCAGCTCACTTGGTGCATAGGTATCTGTCTCTAATAAATAGCTATCGGGTAACGCAACATCTGTATTGACGGCACCTTCAAGCGTGTATCGCACGACCGTGGAGCCTAAGTCGAAATTTTCTAACTCGATAAGACGCTCATATTCTGGCTGGCTAATTTCAGCATTTGAAACAAACACCTGATCAGCTAACGCAACGTGATTCTCGAACAAGTCTTCAATAATCACGGTGGCATCATCAACGACTACCCAATGGAAAGGTAGACGCTCGCCTAAGCTGTCACGATTTTCAGCACTGTCTACCAGTTCAGTGATCTGTAGGTAGGCCTCTTGTGCTTCCGCAACACTCACCTCCCCTGCGTCAAGCAGGCTGTCTACACTAATCGCATAGCCATTCAGCAAGGTTCCTCTATCATCCGCTCGGATAGCTTCTTCCAGCGTGTATTCGACGACTTCGCCAGTCCTTATGTAGTTACTATCTAAACCAAGGAGGCTTTCATACTCTGACAGTGTGATTAAGTCATCACTGACGCTAACTGACGTTGCTCTCAGCAGGTGCGGCACATTATCCGCACTTAAAATATTATCCGCACTATCTACAACAGTCCAATTAAAGAGCTGGTCCGCGTCTAAGGACTGTGCGTTCATAGCACCTGACAAAATCAACTCTACCGAGCTCAGCAACTGCTCTGCCTCTACGACACTCAAACTACCTGCATTTAACACAGAGCTATCTGAAATATCGTAATTTTCCGCAATCACCGCTGCGTTAACCGCTTGAGAAAGCGTATAACTTACGACGGTTTCTCCCAACTGGAAATTATCCAGACCATTAAGAAGCTCAAACTCTTCTACAGTGATGGCACGATCACTAATCACGACAGGGTTGGCCCCAGTAACGGCGCTCTCTTCAATACTATCAATAATAGCACTTGCTGTGTCACTAACCGACCACTGGAACAATGACACAGGGGGTTGATTATTAGCTCCTTGCAAAACCCGAGAGACATCCGCAAATGATGCAATCGCCTGAGAAACAGTGACCACACCAGCATCCAATGGAGCATCTAAATCGAGAACATAATTAGCGGGCAATGTTTCTACCGCCAACGCATTCTCCAAGGTATAAATAACGTCTGTGACACCCAGGTCAAAATTATCAAGCCTGCTCAGCTGTGAAAATTGAGCCGGTGTAATTATGGATTCGGTCACACTCACACGCCCCGCCTCATTCAACTGAGGATCAGCGCTGGACGCGCTAATAACGTTTTGGAAGCTATCCAAAACAGTCCAGTCAAGCAGCATCTCTCGCGTCAAACCATCTTCTTCGGCATTAACTGCACGGTCTATCAGCAAACGTGTTGCATCAATCAACTCCGCTGCTTCGCGAAGCGTCAAGTCGTTTTTGAGCAGTAGAGTATCTGGGTCAAGAGTATAATTCGCAGGCATTTCAGATGTATTAAGCGCCTGCTCCAAACGATAAGGTACTATCGTGTTGCCCAACACAAAGTTATCCAGCGTGTTTAAATCTGCAAACTGGTCAGGCCTAATGGTGTCGTTGGTTACCATGACACGTGTGGCACCCAATACCGCTGGGCGCTCAAGACCACCTGTCACCAATACATCTTCTACACGTGCGCGAATAGCCCACGTATATATATCTTCAAGCGCGATGGGGGCACTATCAGCATCGTAGTCACCTTCCAGAATTTGCTGCACAAGCACCAAGCGGTCAGCTGCCACCGTTAGCCCGAGATTACCGGACGCAAAGGGCTGGTCCGGATTAAGCAAATACTGAGAGGGTAATTCGTTATTTTGTGACAGCGTAACGGCTTGCTGTAACGTCAAATAGGGTAGGTCGGCACGGGTTTCAATAGTGTCGGATAGGCTGCTATCAGGGTTTTGCGCATCACGCTGTGCATCGCGCAGCGGGTTACGCACACCTTCACGATAGGCCTCTACATTCAGATTTTCACCCGCCGCATCAATGGCATCCAGCGCCTGCGTCACTTGGCCTGCAATTGTCGGCAAACCCAGTAAATCGGCCATTTCCTGATTACTGAGTGGCGCATCGACATCATCAGCCTCATTAAACGCCTCAGCCAGCAGAGACAGAGCATCCTCATTACTGATACCTGCCGTCGCAGCCATGGCCAACAAACTCGAAACCTTGACACCGGCAATAAGCAAGTCTGCGTTCGGCGACGACTCAGCCAGTGGGTCAGTGTTCACCAGGTCAATACGCTGGTCGAGTCCTAACGCCGTTTTAATAGCCGTTTGGGCGTCCGCATCATTCAAATTAAACTGCTGAGCCAGTTGTACCATCATAGTGGTGAGCGGTGTAATGACGGTCGCCCCCTCAGGCGCCCGCAGCTCACCGACAAAAGGCAGACCGGTCGAGATATCGACCCCGCCAGTCGCGGTCAAGATACCGCTGCCCTGCAAGCCCTCAAAAAAGCCTTCTCGATTGGTCGTCACACTATTAGCGTCAAGCGCTCGTGTAACGGTAGCGCCTGAAATATAGCCATCAATGACATAACCGCTCACCGTTACAGGCGGCTCTGGCGTTGGTTCTGGCTCTGGTTCTGGTGCTGGCTCAGGTGGTGGCGAGCTGCCACCGCCGCCACCACCACCGGCAGCCGCCGCACCTACCGCAATGGCACCACCACCGATATAGAGCCATGGTGGGATATCGGCAAACGAGCTGACCGGCGCACTGTTCGAGCCAGTGGTCCCCGCCGCGGCAGCGGCGCCCGATGGTGCCGACGTAAACGAGGCGCTTGGCACGAACAGTAAATTACCGAAATCTTCTCCAGCGGCAATGCCTTGCTGCAGGGCATCGCTGGGGCTGATCAACAACAGGTCACCCTGCTCGACCACCGCCCAGCGTGGCACCACGACCTGCGACCCATCGGCCATCGTCACCAGAGCGTTCCCGTCAGGCAACAGCTCCCAGGTTTGCACATCCGGTAGCTGACTGAGCGGCACCAAAAGACCGCTGTCATTACCGAGCTGTTGCATGAGAGCGTCCACATCGACCACGACACGTCCGTTGGCCAGCGCCACGTCTGCCGCCATCAATTCGATACGCTGGCCGCTGTTCATCATCAGTGTGAGGCTGCCGTTGGGCTGGCGAATGACTTCTGACACGCCTTGCAGGTCATTCACTGGCACCATCTTGTCGGCCAAGGCCTGCTGGGCGAGCAAGGGCAGCACCAATGTAGCGGCCATACCGCCTTGCTTGAGGGTCTTCTGGTTCTTTTCCATCCAGCGGCGCACGAAGGCCACACGCTCATGGGGGTCCGCCGGTATCTCAATGCGCGATACGTCGCTACGGGTGTCGGCAAGTGCTTGCCAAGCGCCCTGAGCCTCTACGCTGCTGACCCTGACGCCATTGAGCAAATGACCGTTGACAACGCCAGGCTGCGTCGACTTGAGAATATCGGCTGATGACATCGCCATTGAGCACATCTCCACTGAAGGTTCGCAAGCGCCCATGGCGAATGCTTTTTCTAGTTAGTTAGGCGAACATCGCCCCGGCAGCCTCACGGAAAGGCGCCATTCAAATGGGGTCAAGTATTTCATAAAGAAGTAGGAAAGAAACCTGAAAAAAGAGGGGGTAATGCCCTGTTTAAGAGCATTAGAAAACACATGGGCGCTCTCGGGCAGAATACTGTGACACGAAAGGACACTTTGGACAGAACAAAAAAGGGCCTGACGTTGAACGTCAGGCCCTTCATGTTTGGTGCCGGTGGCCAGACTCGAACTGGCACACCCGTAAAGGCGGCGGATTTTGAAGCCTTTGTATTTCAGCACGTTACGGCACACTGCTTGCATTTCAAGCGGTTACGGCTCTTGTACTCGCTCGCTTTGGCCAGTTGCAGCACACCACGCTGGACACTTTTTTGTCACCGTTCCCAGCACTGTGCACAAGCGCGCATGTGAAAAAAATTCAATCAGGACGGCCCCACCCTGCGCTTTTTCTTGGTAACCTTCCGTTACCGATATTCGCTTAGGGGTCATGGACGATGAAAAAGCCTGCGTTGGTTGCCCTCCTGGTACTGCTGCCTCTCACTGCTCACGCTGAGATCTTCCGTTGTGAAGTGAACGGCAGAACCACCTTTCAGGACTACCCGTGCGAAGCGGGCACATCCAGCCGCGTCAACACCAATAACCTGACCGTGCTTCCCCCTGTTCCTCCCAGCTCACAGCCTCAAACACCTGTCCGATCCGTGACGCCGCGTCATCAGTCTCGTATCGTATTGCCTAGCCAAGACTACCAATCGACGCTTGAGCGCCGTAATGCCGAAGTCAAGATGCGTGCACGTTATCCTTTGAGGCGCGGGTGGTGAATCTGTTCGTTATAATGCTTAAAAGAAACCTCAAGAATCTAAACAACTTTATCAATTAAAAACTGCTATCTAACAAAAGAACTCAACCATGTCACGCTTAACCATTCTACTAATAAATTTAATTTTTACTAAAAGCACTCTAATCCACCTCTTCTTGCCTTTCATTCTTTCGAACAAGCACAGCTCTCCACTTTCAGTCACTACCCAAGCCTCATCCTTTAGCAAAAGCCATTTCCTCCCTACAATCCTACACTTCAAGAAGAAAAACTTTACTTTAAGGAAGATCTTGATAGGAAAACTTGAATACAACATTCTTTTCTCCACTCTCAAGATCTTTTCCATGTATAGATTCACCTCTCTTCTATATATTTCCACTCTATTGCCAGACGCATAACTAGCAGCTATTGCTTCCATGGAGTGATCAACCATCATCAGGCTGTCAATCAAGTCATTTGAACCGTAATCTTTTCCTTTAGAAAATCTTGAGACTAAGACGTAAAAATCTTCCTTTTCTTCTTCAAGCTCCGCTTTATTAACAAGAAACGAACAAAACAAAAAGAGAGATCTTTCCATCTCCATAACAACACTATAATGATATCTAAAGTTAAAATGCAAAGCATCCCCTGCAAACATAGAGTATTTGTCTACACACTTTCCCGCCTCTCCTAGTTGACTTTTAATTTTCAGAAGCTCGGCAGACCTTATATCATAATAAGCATCAATCACACTCTTTAGGCTGTCACTATTTATATTCGCCTCTTTAAAGCCCACTCCACCATAAAAAAAATCCACCTTTTCACTTAGCTTCTCCACTGCACTCTCATAAGCTTCAAAAGCATCTATTTTAGCTTTATCAAGCCTTTCAACCCTCCATTTATTTATAGCTAGAACACCTGCGAGAGAAGCAAACAATACTGATATTGCACTAGCCAACTCAATGATTTCTTTCAATGCCTTCTCCTTTTTTTTCTCTTCCACTTCCTCAACAGTTTAGCTTCTATCCAGATATAAAAAATGGCTATTCCGAAAAACGGAATAACCATTTTAAACACGCTATAAAAAAGCTCTTTTATTGCATCTTCTGGCCCCATTACCCCAGCTCCCTGTTACCCACAACCCCTACCTCCCTGGAACCATCTATCCACAACCCTTTGTGCTAGTCGGTATCCGTTCCCGTTTTCTTCAACGCGCTGCGTGCCCTCTCTATATTGGGGCTTATTTGTCCGCAGGCTTCGTTTGTCTGCCCAGTCATTAGCCAAAGCGTGTATTTCGGCCACTGCTTACAGATCGCCTCCAACATTTCGCCTTTAGGCGCTCTCCCAGCCTGTTCAATGCTTTCAACAGTTTTCTTATTGAAACCAATAAGTTGCGCAAACTCAGCTCGGCCAGATGTTTCGGCCTCGCGGATTTCTCGCATTTTTTGGGCTAAGTCACTGGACATATACCAACTTCTTCGTATACTAATTTCGTAGGCTACCAATTAATTGGTACACCGGCTCAGCAATCAATCTACACCACTTTGCCAATCACGATTGCTGGTTTTGAAGATACCACAACATGCCACAGCGAGCAGGTACAGCATGGAAACGAGCATTACGCCCCACGTCCCCGCACCTCAGGTGCCCGTCATGACGATCGAGCGTTTCTCCGAGCTTTCTGGCCTATCCCCCGACACCGTTCGCGGCCAGATCAACCAGGGCAACCTCCCCATCATCAAGGTGGGCCGTCGTCGCCTCGTGAACGTCGCGCTCTTTACCGCTGAGTGCCTGCAATCGGAGGACTGGTCATGAGTGCTCTCGCCAAAGCCCCTGTCGTGACGCTGGAAGCGCCCAACGCGCTCATGGACACCGACACCCTTGCCATTCACGTGCAGGAACTCCTGATGGACGACCAGCGCGCTCCCGGCATGGTTCTGCTTCACCAGCACATTACCAAGGATATCGAAGACGGCGGGTTCAGCTTCATCAACGTCCCAGCCGCCCACATGCTCGCTCTCGACCTCGACGACAGCACGATTACCAAGATGCTCAGCGTTGACGAAGGTCGTCGCTACAGCCTCATGTTCAAGCACTACCGCCACGCGCTCGAATACCTCGCCAAGCACTACGGCCTGACCCTGGCCGACCCTCGCGACCCCGCACCCGCCGACGCCTCCCCTTGCCCCTCGGTGATTGTGGTGCCCGCGCACCTATCCACACCCACTCGGCTAACGCGTCGTCCGTTATCCACAACGGCCTTTAGCCCCAAAGGAGTTATGCACATGAGTAAAAAACAGCCCATCCGCGTGTTCCTTACCCCCGACACCCACAGCCGCCACCTCATCCAGGCAGGCACCAACGGCCTAACCTCCTCGGCGCTGTCCGAACGGCTCATCGAGTACGGCTTGGCGGAACTGGAACGCGGCAACACCGACCCGCTGGAAGCCATTTCCCGTGCGGCCTCCCCCGCTCCCCACACCACAGAGGCTTGATCCCATGTCCCCCTGCCCGTCATCCGTCGCCCTTCGGTCGCACGGCGTCCTTAGCCAGCAGCGGACAGACTGTCAACCCCTTTTTGTGGGGTTAAAAAAGGGGTTTACCGGCTGGCCGATGTTGGCTGCCGTGCAGAAAGACCGACGGGCAAACGGAGGGCGGGTAGGGGGACCCCCCTGCCTTGATTCCCGAGCTTTGAGGGAGCGGGGCCAGCGGTGCCTCCACAGCCGGGATTATGCACGGGCCGCGACCTACTACGCCCAGGCAGAGTACTAGACGCTGGTCGATGAAGGCGTCACCCCAGAAACCACTGAGCTATCCATTCTCGCGGACTACTGCCTTAAGCAAGCCGCCAGAACCCAACGCTAACGAAAAGGAACTACACCCATGATCAACACCATTCACGCCCACGTTATCGGTGCCACCCGCTACAAGATGGACAACGGCGTCTCCGGCGCCAAGATCAGTGTCATGCAAGCGGCCTCCGCTGACAGCGAAAACGCCCTGGGCAACCAGGTCAGCATCATGACCGCCAATTACGACATCTTCGACCAGCTCCACGCCGCTGCCCCACACATGCCCTGCGCCATGGAGCTTGATATCGAACTGCGCACGTCCTCTGCCGCCGCGGGTGGCAAAACCGTGATTCACGTCATCGGGGCTCGCCGCCCCAACGCCACCGGCAGTGCCCAAGCACCTGCCGCCACCAGCGACAAGAAATAGGAATTTGAGCCATGGACACCAGTACACCTGAAGGTCTGTGGCTCCTGGTTTACTGCGTCGGCCTCGTTCTCGCCTTCGGGATCGGCGCGGTAAGTGGGGGCCAACGATGAGCGATTACAGCATTACGTTTGTTGTTGGTTCTCTGTTCTCGTCCTTTGTCCTCGGTTGGGTCATCGGACATTCAATCCTTGTCTACAAACGCTTTATGGAGTCTGTCTCATGAAACTCAAAGCCATCACGCAACACGTCAAACACGCCGCTACCCAAGGAAGCGGCAAGATCGTGGGCGGTGCCGCACTGCTCATGGGTTCGGCAGTCGCTCACGCCCAAGAAGCACCAGGGGCATCCGCCGCGTTCACCGCCATCTCAAGCCAGGCTTCTGACTTCGCTGCCGATGCATGGCCAGTGGTGATCGGCGTTACCTCCGCCCTGATCGGCATCAAGCTGTTCAAGAAGTTCATCAGCCGCGCGACCTGATACCCCCTCAGCAAGGGACACCCAAGGGGCGGCAACGCCCCTTTTTCGATACTGGAGGAAACATGATTAAAAAAGCCGTTTTACCCTTATTAACAGCGCCTT
Organism: Halomonas sp. C22; assembly: GCF_007655045.1. Taxonomy (NCBI): domain Bacteria; kingdom Pseudomonadati; phylum Pseudomonadota; class Gammaproteobacteria; order Oceanospirillales; family Halomonadaceae; genus Halomonas; species Halomonas sp. C22. The sequence goes on from NZ_VBVC01000003.1 coordinate 530,459, forward strand.
TTTTAATGGTGTTTTCTGTTTATTCTTTCAGCAGCTCTGAGTTAACCAGGGATGACGCCTATGGTATTATTAATTCACTTTCAAGTTATTCTTCATCGAGAGGCAACTCCTCTTGTACTTATAGTACTCACACTAATCGTAATGCAGGCTGGAATCGGAATGCTATCGGCTCTGCTATGTCTCGTTCCCAACCAACCATAAAGTTTTTTATGTACTCCATGCACAATGGCGCCACTAATCTTTACGGCTTTTATGAGCTATTTAATTGTGACTCTGGAATTTTATCTGACTTTCAAACTATGAATCCTGACTTATCTATTATTGGTATATATTTAAGTGATGATCAGTGCAAGGATTTAAATAATAGATCCATCTCTATCTCCGACCCATCTTTAGCCAACTATTTAAATTCTGGCGGTGAAATTAGAACAAATGCTGGTGCTTGTGCTGTTTCCTCTGTTGGCGTTGGTGTTTGCCCTGACAGTGTTTCTGAGCAAACTCCATGCAGTTTTACATTCGATTCTTATTCTACTAACCAGCCATCATCTTATGGTGTCGGTATCTCTGGTTCTTTAGGTAATGATCAGCCAGACGTTGATGAATATGATATTACTGTTCCCGATTATTTAAATCCTCTTCCAGGCGGCTGCTCTGACTCCAGTAGCTGCGTCACGATTGGCGATACCTCTTATCTCGTCGATTGGAATACCGCCCCCGAGTGGTTTTCCTACGTCGATAGCAACGGCAACACCGTCACCAACCCCAACGCGGGCGGCTCTACACCTACCGATCCTACCGACCCAACAAACCCAGGAGGCGGTGATTCCGGTAGTGGGAATGACGGCGGTAGCGATTCCGGCGGTGGTGATTCCGGTGGCGATACGGGCGGGGGCAACACGGGAGGCGGTGGAGACTCGGGCGGCAGTGATGGCGGTAATGACTCTGGTGGCGGTTCATCCGGTGGTGGTGGATCGTCGGGCGGTGGTTCCTCGGGTGGGGGTGGTTCGTCCGGTGGTGGCTCTACCGTGCCCGACTTCGACTTTGATGACTCCAGCATCATCGAAGCGATTCGTTCCTCTGGCCAATCCAACCAGAACGCGCTCGAGGCCGTCTCCAACGATCTTTCAGGCGCGATCAATAGCCAGTCCGAAGGCATCAGCGAAGGCTTGGAAGCCCTCGGCGAAGGCTTTGCCGATGCCATTGGCGAACAGACCGAAGAAGTCCAGGGCATGTTTGACGGCCTCGGCAACACCATCACCAACGCGCTCGGCTTAGGCACTTGCTACCCCGATGGCCAACAAACCGATGAGGGCCATACCGCCGCGACCAATGACAAGGGCCTCCTGGGCTGCATCCAGAACATTGCTAACGGCATGGTAAACGACCTTGTTGGCCGTTTAACCGAGGAAGTGGGCGAAGGCAACGACCTGCTGAACACCTCGGGCATGGATGAAACCCTCGATGGCCTCGAAGAAGAACGCCAGCTCTACAACGAGGAAGTGAACACCTTCATGGATGAGATCGGCGACGGCTCCAGCTCGGGCATCGCTGAACAAGTTACTTCCCGCCTGCCCTCTTTACCGTCCCGCAGCTGCACGCCGCTTCAGTTTGGCCAGATGCAAATCTCCTGTCAGGCAACGAACACCGCCAAGCTCTGGCTAACGTGGATCGTCTACTTCTGGACGGTCGTCAGCGTCGTGGACACCTTCTTCCGCTCCGGTCAGAGGACTGCATAAATGGCCTTACCCGCTCTGCTTGGGATGGGGGCCTTGATTGGCTTCTTCACCCGCATCGTTGAATGGTTCGTCACTCGTATTGCTGCCCGCTTTACCAATCGCCTAGCGGGCATTCTGGTCTGGACGACCCTTTACCTGTCCCTCCTGGTCGGCTTGGCCGTCACCTTTGTGGCCATCATCAATGGCGTGAGCGCCTCACTGCCTTCCGACCTTGCCCAGGGCATCGGGGCCATCAAGCCCGACAACTTCGAAGCCTGTATGGCGGCCATCTACAGCAGCAAGGTCGCGGTCTGGGTCTTCCAGCAGAAACGCCAGTTGATCGACTGGGAGCAAGGGAGGCCCGTTCTCTAATGGCCGTTTACGTTGTCACCGGCAAACTCGGCGCGGGCAAAACCCTGGTCGCCGTGGGCAAGATCAAGGACAAGCTGAACCAAGGCTGCAAGGTGGCCACCAACTTGGACTTGAACCTCGATAAGCTCACCGGTGAGAAGCCCAGGAATACCCGCTGCTATCGCATTCCCGACAAGCCTGTCCTTGCCGATCTGGAAGCCATCGGCACGGGTACTGACTCCTACGACGAACACAAGAACGGCCTGCTCGTCCTCGATGAGTGCGGCACCTGGTTCAACGCCCGCTCCTGGGCGGATAAAAGCCGTCAGGACGTCATCAACTGGTTTCTCCATGCCCGCAAATTGGGCTGGGACATCATCTTTCTGATTCAAGACTTAACGATCATGGACAAGCAAGCCCGCGTCGCCCTGGCGGAACACGTGGTCTATTGCCGTCGTCTGGATCGTGTCGCCGTGCCCTTCGTCGGGGCCATCTACTCCCTGTTCATGGGCTCCAAAATGCCCATGCCGAAAGTACACCTCGGCATCGTCAAGTATGGCGACTCCCCGCAAAGCCTCACCGTCGAACGCTGGACCTACACAGGCCGCGCCCTCTACCCCGCGTACGACACCAAGCAAGCCTTCTCCGACCACTACCCCCACGGCACGTACTCCGTGCTGCCGCCCTGGTACACCCACGGCATGCACCGCGTACCGCATGACGCGAGGTTCTACATGAAGATGACCCGTATTTACTGGAAGCGCTTCAACCGCCCCTTCCTCACGCTGGCCTCGTTCGCGCTGGGCTGTTTCATCACCCTCTCGGTACTCGTCGCCGACCGCGTGAACGCCCGCACAGACAATACACCGCCGCCCGTGGCACCCCTTGAGCTACCCAACCTCAGCACCACCCGCATCGCCAGCTTTAGCCAGTTTGGCGACCGCACCACTTACCGCCTCATTGATAGCGACCGCACCCCATCCACCACCGACGACCTCGCCCGCCAGGGCTTCACCATCGTCCCCGTGAATGCTTGCCTCGTCCGCATAGAAAATGGAGTCACCCATGAAGAAGTTCGCTGCTAACACCCTCGCCGCCATCGCGCTCACCACGGCTTCTCTCACCAGCGCGTATGCCACGCCGATCCAGATGCAAGATACCGATATTCGGGACTTCGTGCGCTGGTACGTGGAACAGACCAACACCCCGTTGGCCATTCACCCCAGCACCACCGGAACGCTCACTGTCTACGCCCCCGACGTGCCTGATCACCAGCTCGAAGAGTTCTTTCTTGGCGTGCTGAGTTCACACGGCTACACCATCCTGCCTGGCAACCCGCCCGCGGTCGCGCCCACCCAGCAGCGGCCCAGCACCCCTACAGCCAACCCAGCACCGTCCACCCCAACTGCCAACGCCTTCGCCAATACGCCTGTGCTGACCCCACGACCGGAGCCCCAGGCCACCCACCTGTTCCAGTTTGACAACGTGCGGGCCGACGATATCGCCCCGCTAATCACCACCTTCCTGAACCAGCACAACCAGGACGGCACCGCCCAACCCCGCGTCCAGGTACTCCACGCCTCCAACGCCATCCTGGCAAGGGGTGCCGAAAAGCAGCTTGAACAGCTCCAGGGCATGCTGCCCCAGGTCGATGTATCCCACCCCCAGGTGCTCATTCAGGCCGTCATCTTCGAAACCAGCGACGGCGACACCTTCGATCTTGGCGTCTCACTGGGCCGTGCCACGGGCTCACGCATCGCCGGTGGCTTCAACACCGCCAGCCTCGGCAGCTCGCTTGCATCATCAGGGGGCACGTTCGGCATCTTTGACGGCGATGTACTGGCCTTTGCCATCAACGCCCTCCAGCGCGACTCCCGCTCTAACGTCCTCTCGACGCCGCAGATCCTCACGCTCTCCGGCAAGCGCGGCAATATCTCGATTGGCCAGAACGTCCCCTTCGTCACCGGACGCGTCACGGGGCAGTCTGCCGACGTCAACAGCCCCTTTCAGACCATCGAACGCCGCGACGTGGGCATACGCCTGAACGTCCTGCCCGTGGTCACCGCCTCCGGCCTGGTCATCATGGACATCACCACCTCCGCCGACTCGCTCACGGATTCCCTGCTGGCGTCCGACATCATCACCAACCAGCGCCAAATCAACACCACCGTGCAAATCCGCTCCGGCCAGACCCTGCTCCTGGGCGGCCTATCATCACAGGATGACCGCTCCCAGGTCTCCGGTGTGCCAGGGCTCTCCAGCGTCCCTGTAGCGGGCCGCCTCTTTCAGAACGAATCCACCTCCACCCAGCGCACCAACCTCCACGTACTGCTCCAGGCCACGGTGCTGCCCCGTTATGACGCGACTCACACCGCTTCCCTACCGACGGCTGACAGCCCGCTCCCCCCTGCGCAGCGGGGGGGAGCGGGCTGGCGGCAGGAGGTCGAGACCCTCCCTGTAACACGTCTCGCAGAGTAATTCGTTCAACCGAGCTATCGGCTCACTACAGCACATTACGGCATTTCAAAAAATACAGGGAATCAGGCTATGGAACGTTGGGAACGCTACTCGCTTGCGTCACTGCAACGCGGTGAACATGACAAGTTCGGACGGCTGCTCATCAGCTCGCTTGGCCAGCGCGAACTGAACCACTTACGCATCCTGAACGCAGGCGTGGATACCGTCCGGCAGCTCTATCAGGGCAAGCCCTGCCTGCAACAGTTTCATGAAATCATCGACGTCTACAACGAAGGCAAAGGCGCTACCATGCGCCTCTTTGAGCAAAACTGGTCAGTAGGGGCCGGCGCTGCCGGTTCCGGCTTCCGCTATCGACTCCAAAACAATGAGCTGGGCGTCATCGTCTTTTTCCAGGCACGTCACGTCAAAGTCGAGAACATCGGTACCCACCTGAAAATCGAACTCTCGCCCCACTTCATCCAGGAGCGCAGCCCTCAACAGTGCCAGGACTTCATGGACAACATCGCCGCCCACATGCTGGCTCATATCGAGCCCATCGGTGCCGCTGTCCATCTCGCTCTGGACGTACAGGGCTGGGAGCCCCCCAAAGACTTCATGGAGCGTTTCATCACCCGTTCCAAGAAGGTCATGCGGATCGACGGCGTCGCTACCCTTGAGTTTGACCACTCCAACATCGCCACCACCTATGGCCGCGGGGAAACCTTCATGTTTGGTACGGCAGGCGCGCTGCAATGCTGTATCTACAACAAGACGTTAGAAGCCAGCCACCGCGACAAAATGCACTTCTGGGAAGGTATCTGGAAGAACGCCGTCGATGACGACCTCAATGGCACCTACGATCCCGAAGAAACCGTATGGCGCATCGAGCTACGCTTTCACCAGTCCGTCCTGCGTGAGTACGCTCAAGGCATCCCCTGCAACGTCGATACCGGTGAAGTCCTCGATCACACCCACGGCTTTAACCGCTTTGTGGACGTGGTACCGCACCTCTCCGGCCTCTGGCGTACCGCCATGCAATCCTACCGCCTGGACACACGCCGCAACCTCATCGACCCCGCGTGGCAAGTCATGCAGGAAGACGCCCGTTTTTACTGCCATGAACCAGGCTTCATGTACAAACGGGCACGCAAAGCCCCAGGGCTTGGCAACGAAAAGAACGTCACCCTGGCGTTCGGCAACCTCATTAGCATCTATGCCCGCCAGGGATACCGCACCCACGAAGCCGTCCGCTTCCTCCAACGCTCGGGCATGTGGGACGACCTCGCAGAATACTACCGACGACGAGGGGTAGATTCGGGGCAATTCCGGCAGATCGTGGAACAGAAGCTCATCGAGCGACGGCTAATAGGGAAGGCAGCGTAGAAATGGCCATCAAAAGAGTAGAGAAAGGCTGGCAGGTCGATGTACGGCCCTTTGGTGCCCATGGCAAACGGGTTCGTAAAACCTTCCCCACCCAAGCCAAGGCAAAGCGTTTTGAAAGCTACGTGCTGGGTCAGGCTGCTGTAGGTGAACCCTACGAGCCTAAACGACGCGACAAGCGCCGTTTAAAGGATCTCATCGAGCTTTGGTATAACCACCACGGCGTATCGCTCAGAGACGGCAAACGGCGGTGCTCACAGCTCAATGCATTGGCCGACATGATGGGCAACCCGCTGGCCAGCACGATCACCCCCGCCGATGCCTCCCTGCTCAGGCAGAAACGCCTGGCGTCTGGTATTACTCCCAACACCGTCAACCATGACCAGGCGCACCTGCGCGCCGTGTTCAACACCCTGATAAGACTCGACGAATGGACCGAAGGAAACCCCTTTGCCAAGGTGCAGCCCCTGCGCCTGCATGAACAGGAACTCACCTACCTGACGCATGACGATATCAAGGCTCTGTTTACCGCCCTCAGCGCATCCAATAACCCCCACGTGGATCTGATCACACGTCTATGCCTGGTCACGGGTGCCCGCTGGAGCGAAGCCCAGTACCTGCGTGCTGAAATGCTCCGTAATGGACGCGTCACCTACACCGCGACCAAAAACCGCAGGAACCGGACGATCCCCCTTCCACAGGATCTCTACGACGCCCTGAAAGCACACGGCCCCAGAGTCGGCAGGCTTTTCCCCAAGCCCGCCTACAAAGCCTTCTCGGCTGCCGTCCTCGAGGCGCAAATCAACCTGCCCCCTGGGCAACGCACACACGTACTGCGCCACACCTTCGCGTCGCATTTCATGATGAACGGGGGAGACGTATTAACGTTACAAAAGATTCTCGGACACCAAAGTATCACCATGACCATGCGTTATGCACACCTGTCGCCCGACCATTTGGCCGATGCCATCAAGTACGCGCCGCACATTCCGATGGACACAAAGTGGACAACCGAAGGAAAAGAGGACTAGAAAAACGAGGCATTCAGAGACGAAAAAAGGGGCCTAAGCCCCTGATTTTAAAGATGGTGCCGGTGGCCAGACTCGAACTGGCACACCCGTAAAGGCGGCGGATTTTGAATCCGCTGCGTCTACCAATTCCGCCACACCGGCATAGGAGGCGCATTATACGGAGTTAACCTGCAAGGTCAATCACATCGACTGACTTTATGCGTCTAAAGCGCTATCCTAGGCGGCTTGTTTGACCACCGAAAGAGCACTCCCCATGCAGCGAGCAGATTTCCATTTCGAGCTACCCGATGAGCTGATTGCCCGCTATCCGTCCGAGCAGCGCAGCGATTGCCGCTTGCTATGTGTGGATGGCCAGAGCGGTGCGCTGGCGCATCGTCGCTTTCCCGATCTGCTGGAGCTGCTGGAGCCAGGCGACCTGCTGGTATTCAACGACACCCGAGTGATACCGGCACGCCTGCACGGCCACAAGGCCAGTGGCGGAAAAGTCGAGATGCTGCTGGAACGCCCGCTGGACAGCCACCGTGGGCTTGCCCATCTGCGTTCCAGCAAGTCGCCCAAGCCGGGCACCGAGCTGATCTTCGAAGGCGACATTCATGCCGTGGTGGAAGGCCGCCGCGATGCGCTGTTCGAGCTGCGCTTTCTGGGCGACACGCCGATGATTGCTCTGCTGGAGCAGCACGGCCATATGCCGCTGCCGCCCTACATCACTCGGGAAGACGAGCTGAGCGACCGCGAACGCTATCAGACCGTGTATGCGCGCCGCGACGGTGCCGTGGCCGCTCCTACGGCGGGGCTGCACTTCGATCAGCCGCTGCTGGATGCACTGGCCGAAAAAGGCATTCAAAGTGCCTTCGTGACCCTGCATGTGGGCGCAGGCACCTTTCAGCCCGTGCGCGTCGACAATATCCTCGAACACCACATGCACAGCGAGTGGATCGAGGTCACCGAAGCCACCTGCCAGCAGGTGCGTGATACCCAGGCGGCCGGCAAGCGCGTGGTGGCGGTAGGTACCACCAGCGTGCGCTGCCTGGAGAGTGCCTGCATGAAAAGCAGCGACGGCGAGATCGCCCCGTTCAGCGGCGATACCGATATCTTTATCTACCCTGGCTACCAGTGGCGCTGTGTCGATGCACTGATCACCAACTTTCACCTGCCCGAGTCGACGCTGCTGATGCTGGTGTCGTCCTTTGCAGGCTATGACCACATCATGCACGCCTACCGCACGGCGGTAGAAGAGCGCTACGCCTTTTTCAGCTATGGCGATGCCATGCTGCTCACCCGCTAGCGCTGTGCCACCCGATAGATCAACGAGCGATTGTGATGCGAAACGAATGCTTTATGCGCTTTGAGCGCCTTGCGGAAGACGGCCGTGCGCGCCGGGGCCGCCTTCACTTCCCACGGGGCACGGTAGAAACGCCAGCCTTCATGCCGGTGGGTACCTACGGCACCGTCAAGGGCATGACGCCCGAGTCGGTGAAAGAGATCGGCGCGGAAATCATCCTGGGCAACACGTTCCACCTCTGGCTGCGACCGGGCACCGATGTCATCGAAGCCCACGGCGACTTGCACGATTTCGCCCAGTGGGACAAGCCGATCCTCACCGACTCAGGCGGCTTTCAGGTCTTCTCGCTGGGCGAGATGCGCAAAATCACCGAGCAAGGCGTGCATTTCCGCTCGCCGGTGGACGGCAGCAAAGTGTTCATGGGGCCGGAAGAGTCCATGGCCGTGCAGCGCTCGCTGGGCTCTGACGTGGTGATGATCTTCGATGAGTGCACCCCCTACCCAGCCACTTTCGAAGAGGCCGAGAAGTCGATGGAGCTGTCGCTGCGCTGGGCCAAGCGCTCACGCACGGCACACGGTGATTCGCCTTCGGCGCTGTTCGGCATCATTCAGGGCGGCATGTACCCTGAATTGCGCGAACGCTCGCTCAAGGGGCTGCTGGACATTGGCTTCGACGGCCTGGCCATCGGCGGCCTGTCGGTGGGTGAGCCCAAGGAAGAGATGATCAAGGTCCTCGACTACCTGCCCACCTGGATGCCCGACGACACCCCGCGTTACCTGATGGGGGTCGGCAAACCCGAGGATCTGGTCGAGGGCGTACGCCGCGGCGTGGACATGTTCGACTGCGTCATGCCGACCCGCAATGCGCGTAACGGGCACCTGTTCACCTCGGACGGCATCGTCAAGATCCGCAATGCCAAGCACCGCTTCGACACGCGTCCGCTGGATGAAGAGTGCGATTGCCACACCTGCCAGAATTTTTCCCGTGGCTACCTGCATCACCTGGACCGCTGCAACGAAATGCTCGGCTCGATGCTCAACACCATCCATAACTTGCGCTACTACCAGCGCGTCATGGCTGATTTGCGCGCAGCAATCGAAGCGGGTACATTGACGACCTTTGTGGAAGGCTTCTATGCACGGCGCGGCTTGCCGGTGCCTCCCCTTGCGGGACCTGAAACCTGATAACTAACCGCCACCGGCCATGCTGAGTGGCGTCAACCGGTTCACCCATTGTTCTAACTCAGGAGTTCTCTGCAATGCTGGATTTCTTCATCTCACCAGCCCATGCCCAGGAAGCCGCCGCTGGCGGTGGTATTGCGCAAATCGTCATGCTCGTCGGCTTTGTGCTGATTTTCTACTTCCTGCTGTGGCGCCCCCAGGCAAAACGTGCCAAGCAGCACCGTCAGCTCGTCTCCAGCCTGGCCAAGGGTGATGAAGTGGTCATCGGTGGTGGCCTGGTAGGCCGCGTGACCAAAGTCAGCGATGAGTTCCTGACCCTGGAAGTATCGGAAGGTACCGAAGTCAACGTGCAGAAGAATGCCGTGGCTGCCGTACTGCCCAAGGGCACCATTAAGTCCATCTAACGCTCGCACCTCCCCCCTGCCGACTCCGTGCCAGCCACCCCGGCAGGGGTGACATGGTAGCGTCGATGGTGAACGTTGCTGTGCACAGCTTGTCTGTGCACAGCGATTCCGTTTGTAATTGAAGGCAGGGCTTGCATGCTCAACCGTTACCCCCTGTGGAAGTATCTGCTGATACTGGTCGTCCTGGTGGTTGGCCTTATCTATTCACTTCCCAATCTATTTCCCGCCGATCCCGCCATTCAGGTGAGCGATGCCCAAGGCAACATGCTCGATGAGCGGCAAATCAATCGCGTCGAACAAGCGCTGAACGACAACGACATTGCCATCAAGGCCGTGGAAGAGGTCGACGGGCAGTGGTTGATTCGTTTGCAAAGCAACGATGACCAGCTGAATGCTCGGGATATCGCGGCTGACGTGCTGGGTAGCGGCGCCACCGTTGCCTTGAACCTGGCGGAAGCCACGCCCGGTTGGCTGCAGGCCTTCTCCGCCACGCCCATGACGCTGGGTCTGGACTTGCGCGGCGGCGTTCACTTCCTGCTGGAAGTGGACATGGAAGCGGCTCTGAGCCAGCGCCTGGAGGTCAATGCCAGCGCCATCCGTGAACTGCTGCGTAGCGAGCGTATCCGTTACCGCAATACGGAGATCGCCGAGCGTTCGCTGTCCATCGATTTTGCCAGCAGCGAAGATCGTGACGCTGCGCGTCGAGTGATCAGCCGCGACTTCCCCAACTTCGATTACAGCAACCAGGGCGATGGCCGCGCTTCCAGCCTGGTCATGTCGCTGAGCGACGCGACGGTCAGCGAAATTCAGGACTATGCGGTCAACCAGAACCTGACCACCCTGCGTAACCGTGTCAACGAGCTGGGCGTGGCCGAGCCGATGGTACAGCGCCAGGGCCCCAGCCAGATCGTGGTCGAACTGCCCGGCATTCAGGACACAGTGGCAGCCAAGCGCATCGTCGGCGCCACGGCCAACCTAGAGTTCCGTCTGGAAGCACGTAACGACACGCCCGACATGGAAACCGAGCGCTTCGACTTCCGCAACGACAGCGGCCGTTCTGCGGACCTGATGCGGGACGTGATCATTACCGGTGACAGCGTTTCCAGCGCCAGCCACAGCTTCGATGAAAATGGCCGCCCACAGGTCAACATCAACCTGGATGGCACTGGCGGTACGCTGATGAACCGCGCCACGCGCACCAACATCGGGCGCAACATGGCGGTGCTGTTCATCGAGCACAAGAGCGAAGACCGCGTCGAGACCGACCCGGAGACTGGCGAGCAGACCATCATTCGCGAGCCTTACACGGAGCGCGGCTTGATCAGCCTGGCGACCATCCAGAGCGCGCTGGGCAACAGCTTCCGCATTACCGGGCTCGACTCGCCCACCGAAGCTGCCGAACTGGCCCTGCTGCTGCGTTCAGGCTCTCTGGCTGCGCCCATCTACTTCGTGCAGGAACGCACCATCGGCCCGAGCCTGGGTCAGGACAACATCGAACGCGGCCTGCTCTCGGTCCAGATTGGCCTGTTGCTGGTGGTGATGTTCATGCTGGTGCGCTACAAGGTGTTCGGCGTATTTGCCAACGTGGCGCTGGCGCTCAACCTGACCCTGCTGATTGCCGTGATGTCGATGCTGGGGGCCACCCTCACCCTGCCGGGCATTGCCGGTATCGTGCTGACCCTGGGTATGGCGGTAGATGCCAACGTACTGATCTTCGAACGTATACGCGAAGAGTTGCGCAACGGTCTGTCGATTCAACAAGCCATTCATGCGGGTTACGAGCGTGCCTTCACCTCGATCGTGGATGCCAACATCACCACCCTGCTGGTCGCCATCATCCTGTTCTCGATTGGCACTGGCCCGGTAAAAGGCTTCGCGGTAACGCTCTCCATCGGTATCTTGACCTCGATGTTCACGGCCTTGATGGTCACACGAGCCATGGTCAACCTCACCTATGGCAGCAAGCCCGTCAAGAAGCTCTGGATCTGATCTCGTGAAGCAGACATACGCGCTCCGCACAGAATTGAAGAGGTGGTAATGAAACCCCTATCGCAGCTACGCATCGACTTCATGGGACGACGCAACCTTGCGTTCATCGTCTCGGCGGTGATGCTGATCGTCTCTATCGGTGCCATCGTTTTTCAGCAGCTCAACCTGGGGCTGGACTTTACGGGCGGCACCCTGGTCGAAGTACGTTACGGTGCCGCACCGTCACTGGATGCCATCCGCCAACTGCTGGAAAACAGCGGCTTTCAGGATGTGTCCGTACAAACCTTCGGTGCTTCTACCGAAATTCTGATTCGCCTGCAGCAGGCCTTTGACCCCGACATCGGCAGCGAGATCGTCGGGCTGCTGCGCGCCGAAGGCGCTGACGTCAATCTGGTGCGCGCGGAGTTCGTGGGTGCTCAGGTAGGTGAGCAACTGCGCGACCAGAGCGGCATGGGCATGCTGGTGGCCCTCGGCGTCGTGATGGTCTACGTGGCCTTGCGCTTTCAGTACAAGTTCGCCGTCGGCGCTCTGCTGGCGCTGATGCACGACGTGATCATCGTGGTGGGTGTCTTCGCGCTGTTCCAGCTCGACTTCAACCTGACGGTACTGGCCGCACTGCTCGCGGTCATCGGTTATTCCCTCAACGATACCATCGTGGTGTACGACCGTATCCGCGAGTCCATTCGCACGTCGCGGATCGACAACATGGGGCAAATCATCAACGAAGCGATCAATGCCACGCTCTCGCGTACGCTGGCAACGTCGGGTACCACCATCCTGGTGCTGCTGGCCTTGCTGCTGCTGGGCGGCGACATGATCGAGAACTTCGCCATCGCACTATTGGTTGGCATCGTGGTGGGCACCTTCTCCTCCATCTATATCTCTGGCGCCCTGCTGATCCCGCTCAAGCTCTCTCGGGAAGACCTGATCCCGACCAAGAAAGAGAGCGATGAAGAGGAAGAAGAGCTGCCGTAAGGCGCGAATGCTCTCTTCAGCAAAAGGCCTTGCCGCTTACGCGACAAGGCCTTTTTCGTTGCGTCAGCGGCTGCTCAGGCGAGTAGTCGCTTGAGGCTATTGGCGACGACCAGCGCGGCATCGGTCAACAGGTGAACCGGCACACGTTCGTCTGCACGGTGCCCATTGGCGTCGAGCGGGTCCTTGGGGCCTGCGCCATACATGATGGTCGGCACGCCCGCTTCGCTGTAGTGGCGAGCATCGGTGTACAAAGGCATGGCGCCAGTACCTACGGGAACTCCCAGCACCTTTTGTGCCTCACTGGCAAACAGGCTGGCGACCTTTTCGGAATCAGGCGTCGAGGTGAACGGCTTGGCCAATAGGCGTCGCTGGATGCTCACGCGTATATCCCCCTGTGGCACCGCTGCTTCGATCACCGACCGCAACTCTTGCTCGACGACATCCGGCGATTCCTCAGGAATGATCCGCCTATCGATGGTCATGACCACACGGTCGGGCACCACATTCGTATTGATGCCTCCCTCGATGGTGCCGACCACCAACGACGGAGAACTGACCCCAGGGTAAGCGGAGACTTTTTCAGCCAGGGTTTCACGGTAGCGATAGAGGGCGCTCAGCACGGGCAGAGACGCCTCAATGGCATCACTACCGGTGTGATGCCAGGCGGCATGAGCAGAGCGCCCTTCGAGCACGACCTCCAGGTGCAGGCAACCGTTGTGGGCAGTGATCACCTGATATGAAAAAGCGGCACACACGGCATAATCCGGTCGAGAAATACCCTCGGACAGCAGCCAGGCAGGCCCCGTAAAACCGCCGGTCTCTTCGTCGTAGGTAAAGTGCAGTTCGACACTGCCCGTCTCCAGCGCTTGCGTATCAATCAACGCCTTCAGCGCGTAGGCATAGGTCACGAAGTCACTTTTGGAAACGGCGGCTCCCCGTCCATACAGCCAGCCCTGGTCGACTTCCCCGCCATACGGGTCCTTGCTCCAGCCACCCCCCGCGGGCACCACGTCCCCATGGGCATTGAGCGCGACGACGGGGCCAGGTCCAAAACGATGCCGCACCACCAGGTTGGTGACTCGTTGCAATCCATGCTGCCGACATAATGCGCTGGGCACTGGATGTTGCTCGACCTCGAAGCCCAGTTTTTCTAGCCATTCGGTAGCACACTGGGCGTGGGCTATACCATCACCTGGGGGGTTGTCTGAAGGTACTTGTACCAGTTGCCGAAGCATGGCCACCTGCTCGTCTGCGCGCTGCTCCAGCCAGTGTTTCAAATGATTCATCGACTAACTCCTTAACAACATCCCATGCGGTCGCGGTAGTAAGCGGCTACATGGTGTTCGATGGCGGGCCAGGCACACTGCAGGTCAGCGCGCTGGTGCAAGGCGTGGCGATACATATCACGCAGTTCCTCGTGAACCTGCTCAAGATCCAGCGTCATGAGTTTGCCGCGCTCGACGATCTGCTTGCCGCTGACCACCACGCTGTCCAGGTGGCTACGGGTAGCCCGTGCAAACAGCAAATCCACACTGTCTACCTTCATCAGGTCATCTCCATTCAAGCGATCGAGATCCAGCGTGATCCAGTCGGCGACATCGCCCTGCTCCAGTAAGGCCGGGTGCTCCCAGCCCAGCGACATGCGCCCCACGCTGGTGGCAGCGGTCAACATTCGCTGGCGAGTAGCGTCATCGGAAAAACCTGGCGGTGCATGCAGCAATGCATTGAGGCGTACTTCTCTCAATGCATCGTCGTCTTCATCCAGCGCACAGCCATCGATGCCCATGGCTACCTTGCAACCTGTTTGCCACATGTTGCCGACGGGAGCGATGCCCGAGCGCAGATGCAGGTTGGAACTCGTGTTGACGGCAATGGTGGCCCCCGCCGCCGCTATCTGTTCAAGCTCTTCGGGCCGCGCCCAGACACAGTGCGCCAGGGTAAGGCGTGGCGACAGCAACCCGATGTCGGCGAGGTACTGAACGATGCCTTGAGGAAAGTGATGGTCGGCCCACTCTCGCTGATAGCGTGTTTCCAGCAGGTGCATATGCACACGACGCCCGCTCTGCGCCGACGCATCGGCTATTTCACGCAGCAGCTCATCGGAACACCACTGCACGCCGGTCGGGCCGAACTGCAGATTCAATGCCAACCCCTCCAGCGACGCTGCCATGGCCTCGACTTGCCGGACCTGCTCTGCCGGGGTCATGGATGGCAGGCTGAAGTAGCGCTGGATGACGTGTTGCTCCTCTTGCGCCAGCTGCGCTGCCAGCGCGCCATGGTCGCCGTACACGAGAGGGTTTCGGTCACGCATCCCTAAGGCAAAGGTCAGTCGAATACCGACGTCCTGGGCAGCCTGGGCCACTTTCCTGACTTCATCGACCAACGAGTCCAGCCCCTGAGGCCGCGTGCAGTGCATCATGACGGCAGCACAACCGCCTTCGGCGGCACGCCCAAACGCCGCGCAGGCCGCTACGTAAGGGTCCACGGATGGCATCACGGCCAGGCGCAGCAGCCAAGTTTCCAGCGGTTTTCCCGCAGCACCAAACGAACTGGTGGACAATGGGCGGCCATGATCATGGGCATTCGCCAAGGCCGGCATGACCAGCCTTTTTTCCCGGGTGGCTGTCGTGTGTGCCGTGCGCGTGACCACCGCGATGCGCCCGTCACGCACCTGCAGCGAGCAAGGCCCTTCCAGTTGAAAAGCGCTGCCGCGCAGTGCGGCAGCAAAGGTGTGGTGGCTCATGAAGGCCTCTCCCGTACAACGATGTTGCCGACGCTCTGGCGAGCTTGGTGGCATCGTCAAAGCGTGCGCTCATCGAGGGGCGGCAAGAATGCCGCGCTGTAGATATCGTCCACGTTCGGCGTAGTGGGCAACTCGTATAGCGCGACGATGGTGTCAATCGAACGCGCCAGTCGCTCCTCATCGAGCGCTCCCACGCCTATTGCTCTGGATTCGTCAGACACGATGACATTGTCGAGAGCAAACTGGAGTCGGCGCATTTCCGCTTCCCGGTCGAGAAACCCTTCTTCCTTCAACAGTGCGGCGATGCCCGCTTCGGGGTCCTGCATCACGTCCTGCACGGCACGGTTGATCGCCCGAACCAACCCGGCCACTGCCGCAGGCTGCTCCTGCATCATCGTTCGAGAAACCATCACGCCATTCGAGTACACCTCGACGCCATAGTCACCGTAGGGAAACCAGCGATAGTCGCTATCGGGATCATGCCCTTGCGACACCAGGTTCATGTAGCTGGTCACATTGAAGACCAGTGACCCATCGACATCACCTCGATGGAGCAACTGCTCCTGCAGGTTGGGCGCAACGTTGGTAATGCTGACCTGCGCCAGGTCGATCCCGGCGGCCTCGGCGAAAGCGGGAAACAGGCGCGTGGAAGCGCTACCGGCAGGGGCGCCCAACGTGGCCCCTTCGATATCGTCAATACTCTGAATGGGGCCATCGGCTTTCGTCAGCAGGGCAAACGGCGGCTGATTGTATATCTGGTAAACCATGACCGGGGTCTGTTCGGGTCGCTCGGCAGCGTTTTGAATCAGCGCATTGATATCGCCAAAACCAGCATCGTAGGCGCCCGACATGATGCGGCTGACCGTTGCCGCAGAGCCATCGCCCTGATCGATGCGTACATCCAGCCCCTCCTCCTCGAAGTAACCGCGCTCCTTGGCCAGGAAGTACCAGGCGTGTACCCCCTGAAAACTCCAGTCCAGCGTGAAATTGACTCGCGTCAACTCGGCGTTCGCCGTCATCGGCATCAACAGGCATGCCCACCACAGGCGTTTGAGGTATGAAACACTTTTCATGGTTATCTCCTTGAAACGTTCAAGCCGCAGGCAGCTCTGATTTACGCATGGCCCAGCCCGTTACCTTGCGCTCGATCAGAGAGAACACCAGATACAGGGTGACGCCGAGCATGGCGAGCAGGAAGAGCCCCGAAAACACGAGGGGGACATCGAAGCTGGAGGTGGCAATCATCATGACGTTGCCAATGCCTCGGTTCGAGGCAATGGTTTCTGCCAATACCGTGCCGACGAAGGCCAGTGTGATCGCCACTTTCAGAGAGGCAAAAAAGTAGGGCATGGCGCGTGGGATGCCCACGTTCCAGAGAATTTCGCGCTTCTTGGCCCCCAGGGATTTGAGCACGTCTTCCAGCTCGGGCTCCGTGGTCGCCAGCCCCGTTGCCACATTCACTACCACGGGGAAAATACAGATGATGAAAGAGGTCAGCACGGCGGGTACGGTGCCACTGCCAAACCAGAGCACGAAGATCGGCACCACCGCCACCTTGGGAATCGATGAAAAGCCGACCAGCAGGGGGTAAGCCGTATCGTAGGCCACCTTCGAAGAGCCGACGATGGCCCCCAGCACCAGGCCTGCCGTCACTCCCATGACAAAACCGGTGAGCGTCGTGCTCAATGTCTGCATGACATGGGGTAGCAACTGCGGAAAGCGTGCAATCAAGGTTTCCATGACCTGACTGGGCCGTGGCAGCACGATTTCCGGCACGCCAAACACCAGACAAATGACCTCCCAGGCGACGAAGAAGCCCAGAATCAACAGCGCTGCCGCAAGTTTCTGGCGTAGTTTATCGACGAGTTCCATGGGACTTCTCCTAGGCGGCATCTGGCCGAGTATGGGTGATCAACTCGCGCAGTTGCTGCGTGAGCTGGACGAAGTCCTGCTCGTAGGTCATGGGAATGGTGCGTGGCCTGGGCAGGTGGACTTTCTGATCATCGATGATCTTGCCGGGGCGCGGGCTCATGACGCAGATACGCGTCCCCAGGTAAGCTGCCTCGCGCAGGTCGTGGGTGACCAGCAGTACCGTGGGTTTGCTCTCCAGCCACAGGTTCTGCAGGATTCCCCACAGTTCTTCACGGGTGAACTGGTCCAGCGCGCCGAAAGGTTCATCCAGCAGCAGCAGTTCCGGGTCATGAATCAAGGCCCGACACAGTGACGCCCGTTGCAGCATGCCACCGGAGAGTTGCCAGGGCTGTTTGTCGCCAAACCCCTTCAGGCCGACTTTTTCCAGCAATGCCTCGGCCCGATCGCGAAACTCCCCTTTCCGCGCCTGACGATAGCGTGAACGAAACGGCGGTACGATTTTCAAGGGCAACATGACATTGTCACGCACACTCAGCCAAGGCAGCATGGTCGGGTTTTGAAAGGCCATGCCCACGCCAACCCGCTTGGCGCCGACTTCACGCCCTCCGACATGCACATGCCCCGATGACGGTGCCAGCAAGTCACTGACCAGCTTGAGGATGGTCGACTTGCCGCATCCGGATGGCCCCACCAGGGCCACGAACTCCCCTTGCTCTACCTTCAGGTGCGTTGGTGCAAGTGCCTGGGTCATCTTCTTTCCGCGACCATAGATGACCTCCGCTCCCTCCAGCTTGATGGCTTCCCTGCCCGCCTCGCTCGGCGGCTCTGCAGTCACGGTCGTCTGGTTGCCTACGGACATGGTTAACATGATGCTAGCTCCCCTTGTTGGACGTTCGCCTTGGCCATTTCGGCGGCCAGCGTCTTGTCACTATTCACGAGCGTTGGGAGAGTCATTTGCTGCACCCTCTTCACGGACATGCCGGTGCCTTTGGCGGCGGTTTGCAGGGCACGGTCTCGCATGACAAAGCGCCCACGCACCAGGGTATGCACCGGCATTCCCGTCACGGCCCAGCCATGAAATGGCGTGGCCCGCGCGCGATGGGAATGCAGCGTTTGCTGATCGATGACGTCACGGCGCTCGAGATCGACGATGGCAATATCGGCATCCGCCCCCACCATGAGTGCGCCTTTCCGTGGATACAGCCCCCAGGCCTTGGCGGGGGCAACGGCACTGATGCGCACGTAATCCTGCAGGGTGATACGCCCTTCGCTGACAGCGGTCAGCATCAAGGGCATTTGCGTTTCGACGCCTGGAAAACCGCAGTCTGCCTCCCAAATCACCTCCTTGTACTGCTCTTCTGGCGTATGGGGCGCATGGTCCGTGGCAATCATGTCGACCGTGCCATCACGCAACGCTTCCCAGAGTGCTTCGCTATCCTTGGCCTCGCGAATGGGCGGATTCACGCGCATCAGACTGCCTAGCGACGCGTAGTCATGAGTGTCCATCATCAAATAGTGGGGGCAGGTTTCACTGGTGATATCGACGCCACGCTGTTTTGCCTCCCGCATGGGCCTTAGCTCGGCTGCCGAGGAAACGTGCAGAACGTGAATACGAGCTCCCGTCCATTCGGCCAGAATGGCGGCGCGTGAGACGGCCTCCACCGCGACCACATCCGGGCGCGCTGCCACGTGCGCCAGCGCGTCATTGCGGCCCGCCTTGCGCAAGCGCTCGTAACGCCACGCCATGATGGAGGCGGTCTCGGCGTGCAGGGAGGTGCGCAGGCCATAGGGGGCCACCCGTTCGAAGGCTTCCAGCATCGCCCCGGTGGAAGGCGACGGAAGATTGCCGAAGGTGTTCCCCATGAAGCATTTGAAGCCAATCACGCCGCTCTCAGCCAAGGCTTCCAGCTGATCGACGTTGTCTTCGGCCATCAGCCCATAAATACCGAAGTCGACATAGGCCTGCTGTTTCGCCAACGCCAGCTTGTCTTCGAAGGCATCGGGAGTTGCCGTGGGCGGGTGAGTATTGGGCATATCGAAGACGGTGGTGACACCGCCCATGGCCGCTGCCGCCGTGCCGCTCTCCCAGGTTTCCTTGTGGGTGTAGCCTGGCTCTCGAAAGTGCACATGGACGTCAATCGCCCCCGGCAACAGGTGCAAGCCCTTGGCGTCCAATACGTCTTTGGCGGGTGGCATGCTGGCCTCGTCGCCCACGGCAATGATTTTGCCATCGCGGATGGCAATCGCCGCAGGCTGGGTGGCTTCATGGCTGACGACCTGACCATTGATAATCACGAGATCTGCGTGTGTCATGAGAGGATTCCTTGTCAAAGTGCGGCCCAGCCGCCATCTACGGGCAAGTCGGCGCCGGTGATTTGTCGTGAACGGTCGCTCGCCATGAACAGGCAAGCATCGGCAATGTCCTGGGCGGTGGAAATGCGCTGCAGTGCATAGTCGGCGGCATGTTTCTGGGCCGCTTCCTCTTCGCTGATGCCCAGCTTTGCCGCCATGTCGGGGCACACTTTGCTGCGAAAGCGCTCACCATCGACCATGCCCGGCGCCACGATATTGATGTTGATGTTGTAAGGGCCGGCTTCGAGCGCCATGCTTTTGGTGATCCCCCGCAGGCCCCACTTGGAAGCGGAGTAGGCCATTCGACCTGCCTTGCCACGCATGCCGAAGGTGCCACCCACATTGACGATCTTGCCGCTACGCCGAGCCATCATGCCCGGCAGCACCGCGCGCATGGTGTTGAAGCAGCCTGCCATGTTGAGACGCACGATCTCCTCGAACTCCTCGAACGTCGTTTCCGTGCCCGATTTGCCCACTGGCCCCGAACCGCCAGCCACGTTGACCAGCACATCCGGCACATCGCCAAACGCCTCCTGAATATGCGCTATTGCCCGCTCGCACTGGTCGGAGTGCGTGATGTCACATGCCACCAGCACGACGTCCGCTCCCTGCTCACGCAGCGCTTGCTCCAGCGAGGCTACGGCCTGGGTATCCCTGGCCAACAAGGCCAGCTTTGCCCCCTCTTCGGCGAAGGCTCGGGTAATGGCTTCTCCCATCCCCTTTACCGGCCCCGTAATCGCAACGATCTTGTTACTCAGATTCAAGTCCATGACGCGGTCCTCATTCGTAAAGGGAGTAAATGCGTTCTTCTTCAGGAGGCAGGAAATCCGTGCGGAACACCTCCTCCAGAGCAGGGGCATGCGCTAGCCCATAGGCCGACACCACGATGTCGATGGCCTCTTGCATACGCGTTTCATCGATATTGCCCAGGCCGATCTCGGGCAGCTCAGGGTGATTCATTTCATCTTCGATGGTGGCCGCCAAGCGAGCGGTCTCGACCTGCCGATTGATCAATGGCTCCTGCGCCATGACGGCTTCCATGCCCGCTTCCGGGTCCGCCAGTACGTCGGCAACACCACGGTTGATGGCACGCACCAGCCCGCGCACTGCCTCGGGGTTCTCATCGGCCAGCCGACGCGACACGATGATCGCATTGGAGTAGAGGTCCATACCGTGGTCGCCGTAGCGGATGAAGCGCAAACGCTCGTCAGGATCGATACCTGCCAACATGGCGTTGAAGCGCACCGTGTTGACGAAGCCAAAGGCTGCATCGACCTGCCCACGATTGAGCATTTGCTCACGCAGACGCGGCTCGATGTTCATGATTTCGACACTGTCTGCATCGATGCCTGCCAGCGCGGCAAAAGCCGGAAACAGTCGCAGGGCGCCGTCATTGGCGGGTCCGGCAATGGTTCTGCCTTCGAGGTCAGCAGGTTCATGAATATCGCTGTCTGAAGTCACGGCAATGGTGAAAGGCGGTTGGGTGTAGAGCATGTACACCCCCACAGGCGAATCATCCGGATGGTTGGCGGCGTAGTTGATCAAGGCATTGATATCGCCAAACCCGACATCGTAGGCGCCGGAGGCCACGCTACCCACGGCGGCACCCGACCCAGACCCCTGATCGATGCGCAGGTCTAGCCCCTCCTCGGCAAAGTAACCGCGCTCCTGGGCAAGAAAGAACCAGGCCTGAGGCCCTTGATACGACCAGTTCAATACCATTCGTAGAGACGTCTCCGCAGAAGCCGGGGCGATCCACAGGGAAACCAGCAGTACCAGGATGGCCCGGCGCCAGGTCTGGATAGCCAACGACATCGTTGTTAAGTGCTTGGTCGATAAGTGCTTGGTCGATAAGTGCATGGAAGTACCTCCAGTTGAACAGCGAGATGAGCGAGTTACTGCTCGTCCAGCGAGCAGCCCCGCGCAGTGAACCCGTAAAGCTGTCTGATCAACGTCAATGCTGCCTGTCGCGATACGTCAGGCGACGGTGTAGCCACCGCCTCTTCCATGAGCACAACGTTGTAGCCAAGAAACGAGGCATCCTGGAGCGTCGCCATCACACAACGCTCGGTATTGATGCCTGCCAGTAGCAGCGTGGTGATATCCAATCGCCGCAGGATGGCGTCCAGTTCGGTATGCCAAAAACCACTGAAACGGCTCTTGTGCACCACGATGTCTTCGTGGAGGGGAGCCAATTCATCGATAGCAGCCGCGCCCCACTCGTCACGCACCAAAATGGAGTGGCCTGATGCAGAGCGCTCCCCATAGCCCTGGCGCTGGCCAAACTGACGACCGAACATCAGTTGGCCAGTGCTCAGCTCCATGGTGTCGGCGCGCACTCCCCAGTGCAGGTGTATGACCGGCACGTTGCGCTGCCGCGCGCTCGCCATCAGCGCTGCCAAGCCGGGGATGATCTCTCTTGCATAAGCAATATCGATGCCGCTGCTGGCGAACCAGCCCTGCGGATGGCAGAAGTCGTTTTGCATATCCACTACCACCAGCGCGCTTCTGGCCAGATCGAGGGTGACCGCGCAAGGGGAAGCCATCAGCGTCAAGCGTTGCGGTTCGGGTGTCTCTCTGACCAGAGAAACCACCGATGGCTGGGCATGAGTCATCACGGTGTGGGAAGCATCTGGGTAGCTGGACATGACAGTCTCCTTGGTGACTGCTCCAGACTGCGCCGCTTTTGTGGTGATATCTATTGCTAAAAAATTCGGATAGTGTTCTAAAAAACTCAACACAGGAGAAGGCATGAAGCACTTACGCCTGTTCGAATACATCGATGCCGTGGTCAGGGCGGGGTCGATACGGCGCGCTTCGGAAGCGCTCTACATCACGCCCTCTGCGCTGGATCGCCGCATCCAGCAAATCGAAGAAGAGCTGGGCACCCAGATATTCGAGCGCCACTCCAAGGGCATGCGGCTGACCGCAGCAGGTGAGATCTTTCTGGATTACGTGCGCCGCCACATGGCGGACCTGGATAGGGTGCGCTCAGAAATCGAGGGGCTAAAGGGGTTGCGCAAGGGCCATGTCTCGGTCGTCGCCAGCCAGGCCTTGGCGCTCAAGTTTCTGCCTGAGCAGATCCGCCTGTTTCGCGAGCGACATCCGGGGGTCTCTTTTTCGATTCGCATTGCAGATCGAGGCGAAGCCCTGAAAGCGCTGATGTCGTTTGAAGCGGAGCTGGCCGTGGTAGTGTTCCCCAAGATGAGCTCTGAGGTCTTGCAGCTCATCATGGTGGCCCAGCCCGTCGTGGCGCTGATGTCGGCACAGCACCCGTTGGCCGAGCAGCCCAAGGTTCGACTGAGCGAGTGCCTGAATTACCCTCTGGTACTGCCCGACGCTTCGCTGGGGGTCAGGGAGCTGCTGAGCCCGATACTGGTACGCCGTACCCATCAGGCCCAGATCAGCGCCGAGACCAACTCCTTCGAACTGATGCGGGGGCTACTGCAAGATCACCGAAGTGTCGGCTTTCAAATCGCTATCGGCACACCCGACATGGCCCAGGAAAATACCATCATCTCGCGTCCGATCGATGAACGTGACGTGCCCACGGCCCCACTGATTTGTGCCCAGCTCCGAGGCCGCACGCTGTCGGTCGCCGCCGCTCGTTTTGCCGACCAGCTCACTCAATGTCTGGATCAGATGGAGGCCAGCGTATAGCACGTTGGCATCATGCAGACGGCAGCCATTTGGGCACCGTGGTGGGCTGATAGTCGTGCAGTCCCTGCAACAGCTTTTGCGGGTCGCTTTCAAGCACGATAGAGCCTCGGTGCTCTGGAGGTAGAAAGCGCTCTGCGATCATATGATCGATAAAGGCCATGAAGGGGTCGAAAAAGCCGTTGATATTGTACAAACCAAGCGGTTTCTGTATTTCGCCCAGTTGATTCAACGTCCACACTTCCATGAACTCTTCCAGGGTGCCAATCCCACCCGGCAAGGCAATGAAGGCATCCGATAGATCCGCCATCCGGCCTTTGCGCTCACGCATGGTGGCCACCACTTCATGCGTCTGGAGCCCTTGGTGCAGGTGCCCCTTGGCATGCAAGCGTTCGGTGATCACGCCATGGGCCTGCCCCTGAGCTGCCAACAGCGCATCCGCCAGTGCGCCCATCAGCCCCTTGTGGGTGCCGCCGTATACCAGTTTGATACCGCCGTGGGCAAAATGAGTACCCAGTCGTGCAGCGCCCTTGGCATAGTCGGGCGACCCTCCGGCATTGGATCCACAAAAAACGGCTATCGCCGATAGTTCACGCATCGTTTTACCTCCCTATGGCTCGAGGCACTCATCAGAGCGCTGACGCGACAACAAATCAAGCGCACAACGAAAAACGCCCTGCCGGGATTCCGGCAGGGCGTTATCGAGAACAGGTGACACAAGGCTTATCAGAAATGCGGCGCCAGCTGTTTGATCAGTGCTTTATAAAGGCGCGGGCCAGCGGCCATCAGTTGGCCTTCTGCGGTGACGGTGGGCTGGCCGTTGGGCGTGCCCATCAGCGCGCCGGCTTCTTTCAGCAGCAGCGTACCGACCTGCATGTCCTGCTCTTCCAGGCCTAGAACGAACACGCTGTCGACGCGGCCAGCGGCCAGTTCGCAAATGTCCAGCAGGCCAGAGCCCGTGGCGACCAGGGTTTCCACCTGGGGGGCCAGTTGCTGCGTCACGGTCAGGTAGGCAGGCAGATGGCTGGGGCGCAGCCAGGCTTCCGGCAGGCTCATGGCCATGCGGGTACCGGGAATGGCCGTGGGCTTGCTCACGCGCATACGCTTGTCGTTGTGCTGGGCGCCACGGCCACGGCTGGCGATGTATTCGTCATCGCCAAAGGGAGAGACCACCACCGCGTGTTCGGGGCGACCTTTGATCAGACACACCACTGAGAGTGCAAAGCCCTTGCCTGCCACGGCCAGGTTGGAATAGCCATGCAGGGGTTCGATCTTCCAAACGATCTCTTCGCCTTCACCCTCACCCGCTTGATGGGGGGTGTAGCGGCCGGAGAAGCCATGCTGCGGATAGCCGCGCTGCAGTTGCTGAACGATGGTGGCTTCGGCCTTGCGGGCCGTGTCTTCCAGCAGGCGGTCGAGATTGAATTCTTCGTGGGCGTTTTCGATACGCTCACGGACACGCAGAAAATGTTCAACCGCGCTACGCGCAGCGCGCAGCGTAAATTGGACCATTGGATTCATGATCGGGCCTTGTCACAGTGATGTTAAAGAACGGGGGCAGGCGCAGGACACCTTGATGGCGGGCAATTCTACCAGAGGCCCCTCGGGCATGCCATCGACTCGTGCTAAACTGCGCTTTTTACGTCGTGAACCGGGCTTATCATGCTTGACCGCATTCGAATCGTTCTTATTGGCACCAGCCATCCTGGCAATATTGGCGGCGTGGCACGCGCCATGCACAACATGGGCCTGGCGGATCTGGCGCTCGTCGCCCCCCGCTGCGACGTGCTCACTCAGGAGAGCATCTCACGGGCGTCAGGGGCCGACCACCTGCTCCATCAGGCGGCCATTCATGCCACGCTGGAAGATGCCGTGGCCGACTGCACCCTGGCCGTGGGTGCCAGTGCCCGCTCACGTACGCTGCCTTGGCCGATGATCTCTCCCCGAGAGCTGGCCGAACGCCTGCCAGCCGAGTGCCGCCCTGCCAATGCGCGCATCGCGCTGGTGTTTGGGCGCGAGGACAGCGGCTTGACCAATGCCGAGCTGCAGCGCTGCCATGCCCACGTACACATTCCCACGAATGCGGATTTCAGCTCGCTGAACCTGGCGGCAGCGGTACAGGTACTCGCCTACGAGTGTCGCATGGCCTGGCTGACGCAAGCCGACGCGCCCCCCGCTCAAGAGGATGACGAAGAGGCCGCGCTGGCGTCCCACGAAGAGCTGGAGCGGTACTTCGAGCACCTGGAGCGCACGCTGATCGCCATCGAGTTTCATGACCCCGCACAGCCGCGCCAGTTGATGGCACGCCTGCGCCGCCTGTACCTGCGAGCTCGCCCCGAGAAAATGGAAATGAACATCCTGCGCGGTATCCTGTCGGCCACGGAGAAGGCAGCCCAACAGCACACGACACCTCGTTGATACGCGCCACGGTCAGCCCGATGGCCTAAACTTGAAGTTATCCGGTGGTGCCCCCACATTTGGGGGCCGACCCCAGCATAGCCTGCCCTGCTGCCGCTTTTACGCCCAAGGACACTCCCATGTTTCAACGCCTGCGCGAAGACATCAACAGCGTATTCGACCGCGACCCAGCGGCACGCAACTTTCTCGAGGTCTTGACCAACTACCCGGGCCTGCATGCTCTGCTGCTGCACCGCTGTGGCCACTGGTTATGGAAGAAGAACTTCAAGTGGCTGGCGCGCACGGTATCTACCTTCTCCCGCTGGATGACCGGTATCGAGATTCACCCCGGCGCCACCATTGGTCGGCGCTTCTTCATCGATCACGGCATGGGCGTGGTGATCGGTGAGACCGCCCAGGTCGGCGACAACGTGACGCTCTACCAAGGGGTCACGCTAGGCGGCACCAGCTGGAATAAAGGCAAGCGTCACCCCACGTTGGAAGATGGCGTGATCGTCGGGGCAGGTGCCAAAATTCTGGGCCCGTTCACGGTTGGAGCCGGTGCCAAGATTGGCTCCAACGCCGTGGTGACCAAAGAGGTGCCCGCGGGCGCAACGGTGGTCGGCATTCCTGGCAAGATCGTCAAGCGCGCCGAGCCTGATGTAGAGGAAGCGCTGGATATCGACCCGGCTCGCCGCGAAGCCATCTGCCAGAAATTCGGTTTCGATGCCTACGGCGTCAGCCAGGACATGCCCGATCCGGTTGCACGCTCCATGCAGGCCATGCTGGACCATATGCACGCCGTGGACGAGCGTATCGAACGCATGTGCTCTACCCTGCGCAAGCTGGATGCCAGCTACCGTGACGGCCAACTGCCCGAACTCAGGGATGAGGACTTCGCCGACATTCTCGACGAAGGCGAATCGGGCTGCGCTGGGTCAGGCAAACACCGCAGTGACAAGGTCAGCGCTGCCGAAACCTCCGACACGCGCCCCAATAGTTGACCAAAGCACTCAGGATTTCCATAATGGCGCTACACTTGCCGCCAGTGCGCTGAGGTTCAGCGACGAGGTACCTGTTATGCGCTTGACTACCAAAGGCCGATACGCCGTTACCGCCATGCTGGACCTGGCGATCAATACGCCTCAAGGCCCTACCAGCCTTGGCGATATATCCCAGCGCCAGGAGATCTCGCTCTCGTATCTGGAGCAGCTGTTTGCGCGGCTGCGGCGTAGCGGGCTGGTCACCAGCGTGCGTGGCCCTGGCGGTGGCTATCTACTGGCCAAGCCTGCCGCCGAGATCAGCGTGTCCCAGGTCATCGATGCGGTCAATGAAACCGTCGATGCCACCCGCTGCCAGGGGCTTTCCGACTGCCAGCAGGGCGACACCTGCCTGACCCATCACTTGTGGTGCGAACTTTCGGGGCAAATACGCCACTTTCTGGATGACGTGACGCTGGCGCAGCTGATGCAACGCCCGGACGTCATTCGTATTGCCGCTCGACAGAAGCAGCGCGCCGACGCCGGGATTCTTGCCTCTTCCCCCTGACGCCATTCACTGCCCGTTGGAACTCAAACTCATGACAGCCACGCCCTCACTGCCCATTTACCTCGACTATGCCGCCACTACGCCGGTAGATGAGCGCGTGGCCGAGGTGATGACGCGCTACCTGACCGTCGACCAGCTGTTTGCCAATCCGGCATCGCGCAGCCACATGCTGGGCTGGCAGGCAGAGCAGGTGGTGGAGCAGGCACGGCGCCAGGTGGCCGACCTGATTCATGCCGACCCTCGCGAGATCGTGTGGACCAGCGGTGCTACCGAAGCCAACAATCTGGCGTTGATCGGCTTCATGCGCGCCAACCGTCAGCGCGGCATGCACCTGGTCACTTCGTCCATCGAACACAAGGCCGTGGTGGATACCGCCAAGGCGCTGGAAAGCGAAGGCTTCGAGGTCACCTGGCTCAAGCCCCAGCGGGACGGGCGCATCACCCCCGAACAGCTGCGCGAGGCCATGCGGGATGACACCGCCCTGGTGTCGCTGATGGCAGTGAACAACGAGCTGGGCAGCATCAACGACATCGCGGCGCTGGCGGCCGTGGCCCACGACTTTGGCGCGTCCTTCCATACCGATGCCGCTCAGGCGGTAGGACGCATCCCGCTGGACGTGGTCGAACAGCACATCGACTTGATGTCGCTGTCTGCCCATAAAGCCTATGGCCCCAAAGGGGTGGGCGCTCTGTACGTGAAACGCCATCCGGACATGCGTGTCGAAGCGCTGATTCACGGCGGCGGGCACGAGCGCGGCATGCGTTCCGGCACGCTGCCCACCCACCAGATTGCGGGCATGGGGGAAGCCTTTGCCGTCATGCAGCAGCAGCAAGCTCAGGATCAGGCGCATATTGCCGCCCTTCGCGAGCAACTGCTGAATGGCCTGAGCACGCTGGAGGGCGTCATTCCCAACTCGCCCCAGCAGCATGGGGTGCCCAATATTCTCAATCTCGCGTTCGAGGGTGTCGATGGTGAAGCGCTGCTGATGGCCCTGCGCGACGTTGCCGTGTCTACAGGCTCTGCCTGCAACTCGGCCAGCGTCGACCCCTCTTACGTCCTGCTGGGCATCGGAACGCCCCGTCGGCTGGCGCTCTCTTCACTGCGCTTGAGCTTTGGACGGTTTACCCAGCCAGCCGATATCGACCACGCACTGACACTACTGCACCACGCCGTCAGCGGCCTGCGTGCTTCGGCGCGCCAGGCCACTGCGCCTGGCCGCTGACCGACCGACTTTTCAAGGAGAGTGCTCCATGGCAACGCTTAACATTTCCCCCGCCGCCGCCGAGCAGATCCACCGCGTCCTCGAAGAGCGCGGCAAGGGGCTTGGCCTTCGGGTATCCGTCAAACCCAGCGGCTGCTCTGGCTACAGCTATGTGCTCGATTTTGCCGACGAGGCTCAGCCGGATGACGTGCACTTCGAGTCCCACGGGGCCAGCGTCTACGTGGCCACCGATGCCGTCGAGATGCTGGACGGCAGCGAAGTGGACTACGTCAGCGAAGGGCTCAATCGCTTCTTCCGCTTCAACAATCCCAACGTCAAGGATCAGTGCGGCTGCGGTGAAAGCTTTACCGTTTAAGCGCTCTTTGACGTCACTCATCGGTATTCATCCCCTGCGTGAGACGCTATAATCGCGGCCACTCGGCCTGCGGCATAGCGTCCAGACAAGGCCGGACACATTTTCCTGTGCCGCCCTGGCTTTCCGGGGCGGCAATTTCTGCTTTATCCCTTTCTAGGAGATCTCTGCATGGCGACTGAACGTACTCTTTCCATCATCAAGCCCGATGCCGTAGCCAAGAATGCCATCGGCGACATCATCGCACGCTTCGAAAAGGCTGGCCTGCAAGTGGTCGCGGCCAAGATGCTGCACCTCTCCGAAGAGAAAGCCGGTGGTTTCTACGCCGAGCACAAAGAGCGCCCCTTCTTCAAGGATCTGGTCGGTTTCATGACCTCTGGCCCGGTCGTCGTTCAAGTGCTGGAAGGTGAAGGCGCCATCGCCAAGAACCGTGAGCTGATGGGTGCTACCAACCCTAAAGAAGCCGCTCCGGGCACCATCCGCGCCGACTTCGCGGAAACAATCGACGCCAACGCTGTCCATGGTTCCGACTCTGCCGAAAGCGCTGCACGCGAAATTAGCTACTTCTTCGGTAACGACGAAATCTGCCCGCGCTAAACCAGCGCTGCCGTTTCAACATTCGTTGCCGGCCATTTTTGCGGGGGCCTGGCCCCCGCCTCTTTCTGAACGCTGACCGCCATGACCACCACTGTCGCTCCATCATCACCGTCTTCTCTATCCATCGCTGACCACGCCACGCAGGCGGAGCCCGCACGCCAGAACCTGCTGGGGCTCTCTCGTGAGCAAATGGAAGCTTTCTTTTCATCCATTGGTGAGAAGAAATTCCGTGCCACCCAGGTCATGAAGTGGATCCACCAGGAGGGCGTCGATGACTTTGCCGTGATGACCAACCTGTCCAAACCGCTGCGCGACAAGCTCGCTCAGGTGGCCGAGATTCGCGGCCCAGGCGTCGTGTATGAAGGCACGTCCAGCGACGGCACGCGCAAGTGGGTGCTCGAAGTGGAAGATGGCAGCTATGTCGAGACGGTTCTGATCCCGGCAGAGAACGGTAAGCGACGCACCCTGTGCGTGTCGTCACAGGTCGGCTGCTCGCTGGATTGCAGCTTCTGCTCCACGGGCAAACAGGGCTTCCAGCGCAACCTCACGG
This sequence comes from Halomonas sp. C22, assembly GCF_007655045.1. NCBI lineage: Bacteria > Pseudomonadati > Pseudomonadota > Gammaproteobacteria > Oceanospirillales > Halomonadaceae > Halomonas > Halomonas sp. C22. The sequence goes on from NZ_VBVC01000003.1 coordinate 560,514, forward strand.
CCGCTGAAATCATTGGTCAGGTCTGGGTAGCGCAACGCAGCGTTGGCCCTCGGCGGGATACCGCCAACCGTCCGGTGACCAACGTGGTCATGATGGGCATGGGCGAGCCGCTGTTGAATTTCGACAACGTCGTGCCTGCCATGAAGCTGATGCTCGACGACAACGGCTATGGCCTCTCCAAGCGCCGCGTCACCCTCTCCACGTCGGGCGTGGTGCCGATGATGGATAAACTGGGCGATGAGATGGACGTCAGCCTGGCGATTTCGCTGCACGCCTCCACCGATGAGCTGCGTAACGAACTCGTCCCGATCAACCGCAAGTACAACATTCGTGCCTTGCTGGATGCCTGTCACCGCTACCTGGCCAAATGCCCGGACAATCGTCAGGTGACCATCGAGTACACCTTGATCAAAGGCGTGAATGACCAGCAGGAACACGCCGAACAGCTGGCGGCGCTTCTCAAGGAGCTGCCCTGCAAGATCAACCTGATTCCCTTTAACCCGTTCCCCAATTCGGGTTATGAAAAGCCCTCGCGCAACCAGGTCATGCGTTTTCAGCAATGGCTTTATGACCTGGAGTACAACGCCACCGTCCGCACCACCCGAGGGGATGACATCGATGCCGCCTGCGGCCAACTGGTCGGACGCGTAAAAGACCGCACCAAGCGCAGTGCGCGCTATATTCAATCGGTTCAACTGGATGCAGACTAAGGCCGCTGTCTTGACTTCCACACAACACAGCGCTTTGATGGTCACGTTTTTTTATTAACGTCATCAGTGCGAGCAAGGCCGCACTGTTCAAGAGGACATACATGATCGGTCATCGCAGGTGCTTCTCCTTTTTCAGAGTGCCCATGCTGTCCGTCCTTGCTGGCAGCCTGCTGCTGGCGGGGTGTGCGACCTCGACGCCCACGTTCAACGAGAGCAACCCGGATGCCGCCGATGCCTATGCCCAATTGGGGGTGGCCTACCTGGAGCGGGATAACCTGCCCCGCGCCCTGAGCGCGCTGGACCGAGCACTGGAGCTGGATGCTCGCCACCCAGAGGCACTTCAGGCGATTGCGCTGGTCTATCAGCAGCAGGGAGAGCGCGATCTCGCCAATCGCTATTTCCAGCAGGCGCTGAGCGCCTCGCCCTCGTTTACGCGGGCACGCAACAACTATGCTGCCTTTTTGTATCAGCAGGGGCGCTACCCAGAGGCCTGCGAGCAGTTGGAAGCCGCCTCTGAGGATGCCCAATATGCCAATCGTGCCCAGCTATTCACCAACCTGGGTCAGTGCTATTTGGCGATTGACGAATTCGACAGGGCGCGCGACCGTTTGCAGCGCGCCCAGAGTATCGACCCGCGCAACACTCGCGGGTATTTAATGTTAGCCGAACTGGAAGTTTCGCAGGGACGATACGATCAGGCCTGGGAGCCGCTGCAAAGCTACCTGCAGTTGGCTGGCCCCGACCCGGCAGCGTTGGAAATGGCGATAGATATCGCCCTCGCCCGCGGCGACAGCGCGGCGGCCGCCGAATACCAACGCCTGCTGAACCCTTGATCAGTGCCCTGACCACCTATTTTTTGAAGGATGCTCAGCCATGAGCGAGACACAGTTACACGATAGCGTTACCTCCACCAGCACCGCTGGCGAACTGCTCTCCCGTCAACGTGAAGCGCTGGGCGTGCCGATTGTTGATGCTGCCCGTGCGCTGAATCTGCGCACCGCCGTGGTCGAAGGCCTGGAAAAGGACAACTACGAAGAAATTCCTGTCACCGCTTATCGCCGTGGCTACCTGCGTGCCTATGCAAAATACCTGGGCCTGGATGACAAGCTGGTGCTGGATGCCTATCAAGCGCGCCACGGCAGCAGCGAAACCGAGCGAAAGATCGCGCCCGTTGCCGTCACTCGCCCCCCATCAAAGGTGGGCGCCTGGTTATTCAAGCTGGTCACCCTGCTGGTGATCGTGGGCCTGATCGGCGTCACAGTTGCCTGGTGGCAAAGCCGTGGCGGCAGCGAGCCCCCAAGCATGGGCACGTCTTCCACGTTGGAAGAGGATGCCGCCGACAGTGCGACGCCGCCACCCGCCGAGCCGATGGTCGAGCCCGATCCCGTGGTGATCCCGCCCATGATCGACGAGCCTCAAGTCAGCATGGAGGACGAAGACGCCAGCACTGACGCCGATGCCAGCACTGAACCCGCCAGCGACGTGGCCGATGCCAGCGCCGAGCCGGTGACCGATGTCGCCGAGGCACAGGCGCCGGAAGCGCCCGCGGAAGATGCCGCGCCGGAACCCGTCGCCAACCCCAATCTGCTGGAACTGACCTTCAACGAGCAGTCCTGGACCGAGATCTTCGATGCCAACAACCAACGCGTCTTCGTTGGCCTGCAAACGCCCGGCACCACCGCCAGCGTCGAGGGTACGCCGCCCTTCCGCCTGACCATCGGTAATGCCACCGGTGTCGAGCTGCGCTATCAAGGCGATACCGTCAACCTGGCGCAACGCGCCGGTGCCAACAATGTTGCCCGCTTTACTCTAGGAGAGTGACCCGTCCTATGCACGCCCCTTCTCCGATCAAACGTCGCCCCTCGCGCCAGATACACGTTGGTAACGTCGCCGTGGGCGGCGATGCCCCGATTGCCGTTCAAAGCATGACCAACACCAACACCCTGGACGTAGACGCCACCGTGGGTCAGATCCAGCAGTTGGAAAAAGCCGGTGCAGACATCGTCCGTGTGTCGGTCCCCGACATGGATGCTGCCGAAGCCTTCGGCAAGATCAAACAGCGGGTCGATGTGCCGCTGGTGGCCGACATCCACTTCGATTACAAGATTGCCCTGCGGGTCGCCGAGTTGGGCGTGGATTGCCTGCGTATCAACCCGGGCAATATTGGCCGGGAAGATCGCGTCCGCGCGGTGGTCAGTGCGGCCAGAGAGCACGGCATTCCGATTCGCATTGGCGTCAATGCCGGTTCGCTGGAAAAGGACCTGCAAAAGAAATATGGCGAGCCCACGCCTGCCGCGCTGGTCGAGTCGGCCATGCGTCACATCGACTACCTGGATCGGCTCGACTTCCAGGAGTTCAAGGTCAGCGTCAAAGCCTCGGACGTGTTCATGGCCGTGGCCGCCTACCGTGACCTGGCCACCCGCATCGAACAGCCGCTGCACCTGGGCATTACCGAAGCAGGTGGCCTGCGCTCGGGTACGGTCAAGTCATCGATTGGCCTCGGCATGCTGTTGATGGATGGTATCGGCGATACCATTCGCGTCTCGCTGGCCGCCGACCCGGTGGAAGAGATCAAGGTCGGCTTCGACATGCTCAAGAGCCTGAGACTGCGCGCCAAAGGCATCAACTTCATCGCCTGCCCCAGCTGTTCACGGCAGAACTTCGATGTCATCAGCACCATGAACCAGCTGGAAGAGCGCCTGGAAGACATCATGACCCCGCTGGATGTCTCGGTGATTGGCTGCGTGGTCAACGGCCCTGGCGAAGCCAAGGAGACCGATATCGGTCTGACCGGTGGTTCACCCGCCAACCTGGTCTACATCGACGGCAAACCTGCCAGCAAACTGCGTAACGACCATCTGGTGGATGACCTGGAAAAGCTGATCCGCGACAAGGTACGCCAGAAAGAGCAGCAGCAAGAGAACATGATTGCACGCAGCGTTTGACACCTGCGTTGCCTGCAACAGGCGGCACGCCTTGCGCCTCGCGCTGCCGCCCAGACAAGGAGTTTTCATTGAGCAAGTCCGCCGCTAAAAAGATTCAAGCCATCCGTGGAATGAACGACCTATTGCCCAGCGACAGCCCTCGCTGGCAATTTTTTGAGGCCAAGGTACGCCACTTGATGCAGCGCTACGGCTTTGATGAGATCCGTACGCCAATCGTGGAGCAAACCGCCCTGTTTGCCCGTTCCATCGGGGAAGTCACCGATATCGTCGAAAAAGAGATGTACACCTTCGACGACCGCAACGGCGACAGCCTGACCCTGCGCCCGGAAGGCACCGCCAGCTGCGTACGCGCTGCCATGGAGCATGGCCTGCTGCACAACCAGACCCAGCGGATTTGGTATCAGGGTCCGATGTTCCGCCACGAGCGGCCCCAGAAAGGACGCTACCGTCAGTTTCATCAGGTTGGCGTGGAAACCTATGGCTTCGACGGCCCGGACATCGACGCCGAGGTCATTCTGCTCTCTGCCCGCTTATGGCAAGAGCTGGGCCTTCTCGAACATGTCACTCTGGAACTGAACTCCCTGGGCTCCAGCGACGCCCGCGCAGCCTACCGCGACAAGCTGGTGGCGTACTTCGAACAGCACCATGCGCTACTGGATGAAGACTCCAAACGTCGCCTGACCAGCAATCCGCTGCGCATTCTGGATTCCAAGAATCCCGATATGGCCGAGATGCTGAACGGCGCACCGCAGCTGATGGATCACCTGGACGAGACTTCGCGGGAGCACTTCGAGCAGCTCAAGGCCATGCTCGACGCGGCCAACATTCCCTACGTGGTCAACCCGCGCCTGGTGCGGGGCCTGGACTACTACTGCCGTACGGTGTTCGAGTGGACCACCACGGCGCTGGGCAGCCAGGGCACCGTCTGTGCCGGTGGCCGCTACGATGGGCTGGTCGAGCAACTGGGCGGCAAGCCCACACCTGCCGTGGGCTTTGCCATGGGGATCGAGCGGCTGATTCTGCTGCTGGAAACTCTCGACCTGGTACCGGAAGAAGCCTTGGGCGGCTGCGACGTCTACCTGGTGCCGATGGATGACAGCGCCACCGTGGCAGCTCTCACCCTGGCAGAACAGCTGCGCAGCGCACTGCCCGACCTGCGCCTGCATCTGCACTGCGGTGGCGGCAGTTTCAAGAGTCGCATGAAAAAGGCCGACAAGAGCGCCGCGCCCATTGCCATTCTGCTGGGTGAAGACGAGCTGGCTCAGCAAACGGCCACCCTGAAATTCTTGCGCGATGACCGTGAGCAGCAGCAGGTAGCCCAGGCCAGTCTTGCCAGCACGCTGAGCGACCTGCTGGCCGCCACACCAGGCAACGCGACCCACTAAACGCTGCCCACCGAGCGTCTCGGGTGGGCGATGCATACCTGTCAGCCGCTGCGGCGGCTGAGTGATTGAATAGGAGGCCGCCCGTGGCGGATCTGAGAAGCGAAGAAGAACAGCTGGACGTCGTCAAGCGCTGGTGGAAAGAGAACGGTACGTCGCTGATTGCCGGCGCGGTGCTGGCTGCCGCCGGCGTGTTCGGCTGGAATGCCTGGCAGAACTACCAGGAAGGCCAGTCGGAAGCGGCCTCTGCCCGCTACCAGCAGCTGGTGACCATTACAGCCGCCAACTCGCTGGAAGATGACCAGCTCGCGGCAGCGAGGGAACTGATCGGTGAACTGACCGACCAGTATGGCCGCACTCTGTATGCCGAGCTTGCCCAGCTGCTGGAGGCCCGCCTGGCCGTGCAGGAAGGCGATCTGGCCGCGGCCAAAGCAGCCCTCGAAAGCGTCGCCGACGGCTCATCACGCCGCTATGTCCAGAGCCTGGCCTGGCTGCGTCTGGCACGTATCGAAATCGCTGAAGGCAACCCGGAAGCGGCCCTGGCGCTGCTGGACCAGCCGATCACCGACACGCTGGCCGCCCAACAGGCCAACGTACGCGGCGATGCTCACCTGGCGCTTGGCCAGCCCGAGCAGGCTCGCGAAGCATGGCAAGCCGCGCTGGAGATTGCCCAAACGCAGAACCAGCCGCTTTATGGCGTGCAGTTCAAGCTCGACGATATCGGCGCCGAGGAGGCGAATCAGTGATGACCAACAGCCTGTTAAAACCACGTTTTTCCACTTCGCTGATGCGTGCCACGCTGGGCGCCGTTGCGCTGGCCTTGCTGGCGGGTTGCGCCAGCAAGGGTGAGCCTGCCTACACCCCCAAAGAGCTGCGTAGCTTCAATGAAACCTCGTCACTGGATAGCCAGTGGCGGCGCAGCGTTGGCGACGGTTTTGGCCGTGCCCGCTACCCGATTGCACCGGCGCGCGAGGGTAATACCGTGTTTGCCGCCGATGCCAACGGCCTGGTAGCCGCCTTCAATGCCCAGAGCGGTGAGCGTGAGTGGCAAGTCGAGCTGGATACCCCCATCTCCAGTGCACTCAACGCCATTGCCGGCCAAGTTTACCTGGGCACCCGCAACGGCGAAGTGATTGCGCTGAGCCAGCGTGACGGCAGCGTCAGCTGGCGTTCACGCGTGTCCAGCGAAGTGCTGGCCGCTCCCCAGGCCAACCAGCAACTGCTGCTGGTGCAGAGCATCGACGGCCAGATAACGGCCCTCGATCGCGCCAGCGGTGAAGAGCGCTGGGTCTACACCAGCTCTCAGCCTGCGCTGACACTGCGCGGCACCGGCACGCCCATGGTCATCGACCCGGTCACCTTCGTGGGTACGGCCAACGGACGCCTGGCGACGCTGGATAACCGCAGCGGCCAGCCGCTTTGGGAAATGCAGATTGCCACGCCACGTGGCCGTAGCGATGTCGAACGTCTGGTGGACCTCTCTGGTCAACCGGTATTGAGCCCTGATGGTCGCCTGTTCGTCACCAGCTACAATGGCCGTGTGGTGGCGCTGGAAGCTACTCAGGGCGGTACGCTGTGGGAAGCCAACATTTCCAGTCGCCACACTCCCGTTCTGGTCGGCAACCTGCTGCTGGTGGTGAGCGACAATAGCCACGTCATTGCCCTGGATGCCAATAGCGGCCAGGAAGTATGGCGTAATACGGATCTGGAAGATCGCTGGCTGACGCCGCCCGCCTTTGCGGATGGCCGTCTGGTGGTCGGTGATTTCGAAGGTTATGTGCACCTGCTGGATGCCCGTGAAGGCAATCTGGTAGGACGTACCCGCGTCCACAGCTCCGGTATCAGCGTGCGCCCTGTCACTGAAGGCAGCACCATTCATGTCCAGGCCAACAATGGTCGCCTGGAAACCCTGGAAGTCACTCCATGACACCCGTCATAGCGTTAGTGGGTCGACCCAATGTGGGAAAATCGACCCTGTTCAACCGCCTTACCCGCTCGCGCGACGCGCTGGTGGCGGATTTTCCCGGCCTGACCCGCGACCGTAAATACGGTAACGGCATGCTGGGCAACAAAGCCTATACCGTGATCGACACGGGCGGCATCAGCGGCGACGAGGAAGGCATCGACGCCGCCATGGCAGAGCAATCGCTGGCCGCCATCGACGAAGCAGACATCGTGCTGTTTCTGGTGGACGCCCGAGCGGGGCTCAACGTGGCCGACGAGGCCATCGCCAATCACCTGCGTGTCAATCAGAAGAAAACCTGGCTGGTGGTCAACAAGACCGATGGGCTCGAAGAGCACTCTGCCATGGCCGACTTCTGGAAGCTGGGCCTGGGCGACCCGTGGCCTATCGCCGCCGCTCACGGGCGCAACGTGTCACTGCTCATCGATACCGTGCTGGAACCCTTCCCCGAGCGCGACCCGACCATTCCTGCCGACACCGGCACGAAAGGCATTCGTATCGGTGTGATTGGCCGCCCGAACGTGGGCAAGTCCACGCTGGTCAACCGGCTGCTGGGTGAAGACCGCGTTGTAGTGTTCGATGAAGCAGGCACCACTCGCGATGCCATCGAGATCCCCTTCGAGCGTAACGGCCATCCCTATGTGCTGATCGACACGGCCGGGATACGTCGACGCAAGAACGTGCGTGAAATTGCCGAGAAGTTCTCCATCATCAAGACGCTGGACGCCATCAAGGAGAGCCATGTGGCGGTGATGGTGCTGGATGCCCGCAGCGGTCTGGTCGAACAGGATCTGCACCTGCTGGACTACGTCCTGACCACGGGTCGGGCGCTAGTGCTGGCAGTGAACAAGTGGGACGGGCTGGAAAGCGAAGCCAAGGAGAAGATGCGGGCGGACATCAAGCGCCGTCTAGGCTTCGCCGACTACGCCGAGCTGCATTTCATCTCGGCACTGCACGGCACCGCCGTTGGCGACCTCTACCCCTCCATCGAGCGGGCCTTCAAGGCAGCCAATGCCCACTGGTCCACCAACCGCCTGACCACGCTGCTGCAAGATGCGGTCAGCCAGCATCCGCCCCCCATGGTCAACGGTCGGCGGATCAAGCTGCGCATGGCCCACCAGGGCGGCAGCAACCCGCCCATCATCGTGGTCCACGGTAACCAGACCGAATCGCTGCCCGAGGCCTACCGCCGTTACCTGATCAACACCTTCCGCAAGGTGCTGAAGGTACGCGGCACGCCCATGCGCTTCGAGTTCCGTTCAGGCAGCAACCCTTTCGACAAGATGGCAGGTGCCAGCGACAAGGAGAAAGCCAAGAAACGCGAGCTGAACCGCACCAAGGAAGCCCGCAAGAGCCGCCGCTAGGCGCTGCTCGAAAACTGGCCTTGTCTGCATCGCCCGCCTATATGGCGGGCGATGGCTTTTCGGGATTTGCGACCAGCGCGACGCTCGGTGCCAACGAATCCGCTTGACAGCCATGGGCGGTGGCCCTCAAATAGCGGCGCTTTCGAGCATCCGCTACACTGACCTTTTGCCCTTTCTCTGGGGGAAACACATGCACCATGCCCTTCGCCGTGGCCGCAGCCTGATTCTGCTGCTGCTCGCTGCTCTACTGACCGGCTGCCTTGCGCTGCCACAAACCGGCCTGTTTGCCTTCCGGCTGGCCGTTACTTCTCTGGGAGTCGAAGAGGTACGCATCGGGCCATACAGCGTGAATGCCGGCCTGGATACCAGCGACATGACTCGCCTGCTGGCTTCGAGCCTGGGCGCTGGCAGCCTGCCCGTGCAGGCCACCCTGGCCATGGGCCTGGGGCTACCGGCAGGCATGCCTGCCGTTGAAATGTCCGGGTTTCGCTGGACGCTGGACATGCCGGGCGTCGACCCCGTGCAGGGGCAGTATCAACAGGACGTGACCCTCACCCCAGGCGACGACGCCAACCTGCGCCTGCCGGTGGCGTTCGATATTCTGGCCACCGACACCCAGCGCATGACGCCCATGATCGAGCTGGCCAGCCAGTTGGCAAGCCAGGGTGAGCTGCCCCCCGGTAGCGAGCTGGCCATCACCCCTGGGGATCTGCGCGGCCTGGGCATGACGCTGCCGTCAGGCCTGCTGACGCCGACCATCCGCTTGAACGTCGGCGCCGATGGGCAGCTGATTCCTCAGCGCTGATCGGCGCGCTGACGCTCCTCTTGCAGCCGCTTGCGGCCCACGTACTGGGCCGCAAACTGCCACGCCGTTCGGCCGCTGCGCCCACCGCGCAGGGTGGCAAAACGCACGGCTTCCGCCCGCGCGCCATCGTCCCAGTCGTTACCGCTACCCGTGCGGTTGACCCAGTGCTCACAGACCTCCAGGTAGGTTGCCTGGTTGAACGGGTGAAAGCCCAGCCACAGCCCGAAACGGTCTGACAGCGAGATCTTCTCCTCCACGGCGTCACCATGGTGCAGCTCTTCGCCTACCAAGCGGCTTCCCTGATTATCCTCCATCGACTCCGGCAGCAAGTGTCGGCGGTTGGAAGTGGCATACAGCAGCACGTTCTCGGGAGGGCCGGTCAAGGCGCCGTCCAGCACGCTTTTCAGCGCCTTGTAGGCATCATCGTTGCCTTCGAACGACAGGTCATCGCAGTACACCACGAAGCGGTGGGGCTGATGGCGCAACTGCTCGACCAGCCGTGGCAGGCTCGCCAAATCATGGCGGTCGACCTGGATCAGGCGTAACCCTTCACTGGCCAGAGAGTTGAGCAGCGCACGCACCACCGACGACTTGCCGCTGCCGCGAGAGCCCCACAGCAAGGCATGGTTGGCGGGCAGCCCCTGCAGAAAGGCGCGGGTGTTATCGACCAATGCCAGTTTCTGCCTCTCGATGCCCAGCAGGTCGTCCAGCGTCATGCCATCTCGGGGCGGCACCGGCACCAGTTGGCCGCCCAGCGGGTGGCGCTGCCAAATGGCCGCCACATGGGTCTGCCAGTTCACCGGGGTGGGCACTGGCGGCAACCAGTGGTCGATGTGATCGAGTAGCTGCGTCAAGCGCTGGCTTAATTGCGCATCCATGGTGGCCCTCAGAGTAGGTTATGATAAGAGTTGATTTACCGCTGTCAGTGGTTATCTTGTGTGCAAGGATCCCTTCTCGTCTATTAGGAAACCGTCTATGCGCTGGCTTCGACCCTTTGCCGTCACCGCTTTGTGCGCCTCTCTGGCTGCCTGCTCCACGTCCCCCACCGGCCGTTCGCAGCTGTTGCTGCTCTCGGAAGACCAGCTCAATCAGATGGGCCAGCAGGCGTTCGCGCAGTACCAGCGCGACGTGCCTACGGCCAACCAGGCGAGCCATCGCTATGTCCAGTGCATCACCAACGCCATCGTCGACATTCTGCCCGGCGAACAGCGTAATCTGGATTGGCAAATTCGCGTGTTCGAGTCCGAGCAGCCCAACGCCTTCGCCCTCCCCGGGGGCTACATGGGCGTCAATACCGGCATGCTGAACGTGGCCACCAACCAGGATCAGTTGGCATCGGTCGTCGGCCACGAGATCGGCCACGTGCTGGCACGCCATGCCAACGAGCGCGCCTCGACCCAAAGCGCCACTTCGCTTGGCCTGTCGGTCATTTCCAGCGCCTCCGGCATGCAAACCCCGGCGGGCCAGCAGTTGATGGGCGTGCTGGGCATGGGCGCCGAGTACGGCATTTCGCTGCCCTTCTCTCGCCGCCATGAAAGCGAAGCCGACGTCATCGGCCTGCAGCTGATGGCACAGGCAGGCTTCGATCCCCGCGAAAGCGTGACTTTGTGGGAAAACATGCAGGCCGCGTCCAGCGGTGGCGCGCCCCCCGCCTGGATGTCGACGCACCCAAGCCAGGGGCAGCGCATTCAGGGCCTGCAGGCAAACATGGAGCCCGCCATGGCCAGCTTCGAAGAAGCTCGCCAAAGCGGCCGCACGCCCAACTGCCCACGCCCCTGATATACGCTCCTGACATTGAGGTTTAGATGATCCGACTGGGTTTACTGCTGCTGGTACTGCCGATTCTGGTGCTGCTGAGCGTCTATTTCTGGGAACTGGGCGACGTACGCGCCTGCCATCTCGAAGGGGGCTACTGGAACTACCTGGAAAGCGCCTGCCGCGAGACGCCCCAGCCGTTCGTCTCCTGGCTGGAGCGCTCTCCCTTGCTGGTGAACGGAGGCATGCTGCTCTCCGTGGTGGGGCTGGTGATGTGCATGGTGGGGTTCTACACCAAACCCCGCTAGCCGCCCGTCAATGACTGTCGAAGCCGCGTGCGCACCTGAGACGTCTCGGGGCGCACGTTGCGCCACAGGAAGAACGACTCGGCGGCCTGCTCGACCAGCATCCCCAGGCCGTCCAGCGGCTGTGCGCCCTGCGCCTCGGCCCAGCGCAGAAAGACCGTGGGCTCGGCCCCGTACATCATGTCGTAGGCCCAGGCACCCTCGCTGAACAGGGCATCTGGCAGCGGCGGCAGCGCGCCAGAGAGGCTGGCACTGGTGCCGTTGATCACCAGATCGAACGGCCCCTCGATGGCCGCGTAACCGCTGCCGCTGATCGGCCCCAGGTCAGCGAACGCAGCGGCCAGCTGAGTGGCTTTTTCGGCCGTCCGGTTGGCCACCTGCAGGCAGGCGGGCTTTTCCGCCAGCAGCGGCTCCAACACGCCCCGCACGGCACCGCCAGCGCCCAGCACCAGCAGGCGTTTACCCTTCAACGTCACGCCCTGATAGGCAAGGTCACGTACCAGCCCGACCCCATCCGTGGTGTCGCCATAGGTACGGCCATTGCCGCCGACGATCAGCGTATTGACGGCCTGCGCGCGTTTGGCCCGGTGGCTGAGCGTGTCGCACAGCGCAAAAGCATCGCCTTTGAAAGGCACGGTCACATTGGCACCGCGCCCGCCCGCCGCCACGAAGGCCTGCCAGGCACGGGCGAAGCCGTCGGTAGGTGCCAGCTGCGCGACGTACTCCATGGCCTGCTCGGTCTGGCGGGCAAACTCAGCGTGAATCATCGGAGACTTGGAGTGCTCGATGGGGTTGCCGAACACGCAGTAACGGTCGCTCATGAGGCCTCTCCACTGGGCTGGCGTTGCGATTGAGGCTGGGCCTGAGGCTGCGGGGACTGGCCCGCTTCACCCAGCCAGTCACGCGGCACCAGGTAATCGTGCAGTTGCGCTTCGCGGCTGCCCTGGGCAGGCGTGAAGTCATACTCCCAGCGCGCAAGGGGTGGCATGGACATCAGAATCGACTCCGTGCGCCCACCGCTTTGCAGGCCAAACAGGGTGCCCCGGTCCCATACCAGGTTGAACTCCACGTAGCGGCCACGACGATAGAGCTGGAAGTCGCGCTCCTGCTCGCCCCAGGCATCGGCCTGACGACGCTCGACGATGGGCAGGTACGCCGCCAGGAAGCTGTCCCCCACGGCGCGCTGAAAGGCAAAGCACTCCTCGAAGCTGCCTTCGTTGAGGTCGTCGAAAAACAGCCCGCCCACGCCTCGGGTCTCTTCCCGGTGCTTGAGGTAGAAATAGTCATCGCACCACGCCTTGTAACGCTCGTACACCCCTTCCCCAAACGGAGCGCAGGCATCACGCGCCACGCGATGCCAGTGCACCACATCCTCGAATACAGGGTAGTAGGGCGTGAGATCGAAACCGCCGCCAAACCACCAGACCGGCGGCTCGCCCTCCTTCTCGGCAATGAAAAAGCGCACATTGCCGTGGCTGGTGGGGATATGCGGATTTTCAGGATGCATGACCCAGGAAACCCCCACCGCATGGAAACTGCGCCCAGCCAGCTCCGGGCGGGCGGCCGTGGCCGACGGGGGCAACTGAGCACCAAAAACATGCGAGAAATTGACGCCGCCCTTTTCGAACACCCGCCCATCGGTCATGACCCGTGAGCGACCACCGCCGCCCTCTTCACGCTGCCAGCTATCCTCCCTGAATGTGGCCTGGCCATCGGCGGCGCTCAAACCGGCGCACAGCCGATCCTGCAGATCCAGAAGGTAGTGTTTGACGTCGTCGAGGTGTTCGTGGGCCACGGTAGCTCCTGGTGAGATGAATCGTGAATCGTAAGTCATGAACCGATGATGACGAAGCGATGATGTCGGGGCACTAGTGACTCAAGCGCGCATCACCTTGCCGGTCAGCAGGTCTCTGATGGTGCTGGGCTTGGCATTGCCTCCCAGCTCTCCGGCCACGATGGCCGCGACTTCCTCGCCAAAAATGGTGACGACCTCGTCGGCGCTCATGGCGGGTGGGTCACCGGCTCGATTGGCCGAGGTGGACACCAGCGGCCCGCCAAAGGCTTCACAGAGCGCTTTCATCAGCGGGTGGTCGGTCACGCGCAGGGCCACGCTCTGGTGAGCGCCGCGCACGAGGCCATGGCTACGGCCATTATCGGGCACCAGCCACGTATTGGGGCCAGGCCAACTGGCGGCCAGCGGCGCATGCAGCGCCAGGGGTAGCTGGCTCAGCCAGGGCTGGAACTGTTGAATACTGGCCGCCACCAGAATGACGCCCTTGGCCGGGTCACGCTCTTTCATGCGCATCAGGTGCGCCAGCGCCTCGTCATTGTCCGGATCACAGCTCAACCCCCAAACGGCTTCGGTAGGGCAGGCAATCACTCCCCCTTCCCGTAGCGCCTGCACCGCTGCTTTCACGTCAACCGCCGTTTTCATGGACGCTCCTACTGGCTATCGAACCATCAGATCGAGAAAGCGCCATCTTACCATGCTGCCGTCAGCCGAACCCAGCCACCCGCACGCTGGGCCACCTGCCCTTCCAGCTCCAGCATCAATAGCCGCTGCTGACACTCACTGACCGACAGCCCCGTGCTCTGCACCAGCCAGTCGATGGGCGTGGGGGAAGGCCCCAGCGCGTGCAGCAGGCGGTCAGGCGGCTCTGTCTGGGCAGAGTCTGTCTGGGCAGAGGGCGTTGGCGACATCGGCGTGGGGGCCGCAGGCGAGGCCTTCTCGGCAGGGGCTGCCTCCGAGGGCGTGAGCATCGGCCAATAATGCGGTGCCCAATGCTGAAGCTCGGCCAGAATGTCCTCCACGTGGCGCACCAGCGTCGCGCCATTGCGCAACAGCTGCAGGCAACCACGGGCTTGAACGTTATGCAGCGACCCCGGCAGGGCAAACAGCTCTCGCCCCTGCTCCAGCGCCAGCCGGGCACTCACCAGCGAGCCGCTTTTCTCGGTGGCTTCGACCACTAGGGTTCCCAACGAAAGCCCCGTGACGATGCGGTTGCGGCGTGGAAAAAAGGCCGGACGCGCCACGGTGCCCGGCGGGTGTTCGGAAAGCAGCAGCCCACCGGGCTGGGTGCTCAGCTGCTCGTGCAGCTCGCGGTGGCGCGCCGGATAAATGACGTCCACCCCACACCCCAGCACGGCGATCGAATGCCCTCCGGCGGCCAGCGCGGCGCGCTGGGCAACGCCATCGACGCCCAGCGCCATCCCGCTGACGATGCACCAGCCACGGCTGGCCAGCTCACGGGCAAACGCCTGGGCATGGCCACTGCCTTCGGCGGTCGGTTTGCGGGTACCTACCATGGCCAGGCCCGGGCCCTCCAGCGCCTGCAAATCCCCTTGTGCCCACAGCACCACGGGCGGGTCCGGCAATTGGTTCAGCAAGGCAGGCCAGGCCGGGTGGTCGCGGTGCAGTAGATGACGATGGGGCGCCTTGCCCAGCCACGCCTCGGTCTCTTCCACCACCTGCTGAAGCGGGCTGCGCTGAGGCTGCGCCAGCCATAACCTGAGGGCATTGGCCGCCGCACTGGGCAGCGCCGCCAGCCAGCCCTGTGGCCACTGGGGCGAGCGGGCCACCAGCCGTGCAATACGGGCTGCGCCCATGCCGGGCAATGCATTGATTACCAGCCACTCCCTGGCGTCCATCGCCACCTCCTTTTCATCGTTCGAGTACACCTGCGGCCTAACAGGTTATGTACGAAAGCCAGGCCATGTACGAAAACCAGGCTGAGTACGAAAACTAGTGCTGGGGAGTTCTCACCACGTCACCCACGGCCAACACATTGGAAGCCTGCATGACCAGCGCATAGCTCATGTGACTGTAGGGTTTGAAGATCATCACGAGTCCCGCCTCGGTGGCGGGCAGCTGAATCAGCTCCTGGGTGCGCGGGTCGTTGACCACTTCGCCTTGCTGATCGACACGCAAGACATGGCCGGGCTGCAGGCCATCCTGGGTGCCCACATCCAACGCCACGACCTGCAACCGGCCAATGAAGCGAACGCCGCCGGGCACAGCCACGATCCGCCCAGCCACCTGGTTCAGCGGCGCCCTGGGAGTAAAGGCCTCGCTGACCGGAATATCTTCCAGCGGCAGCAGGATGTCGTTGTTGCGCACTTCCTGATTGGCACTCAGCACTTCGACACGTGAAATATCGCCTTCACTGCTGATGCGCAGCGCTTCGCCGATACTGATCAACTCGTCGCCCAGCAGGGTGCCGTCCGCCGCCAGATAAGGCTCGCCGGGGCGATAGATCCCCAGCCGCTGGCGGGCAGGCAGCTCGCCACGCACATAGAGCGTATCCCCGGCACCGCTGATCAGCCGCTGGTTGTCGCCACCCACCACATAGGCCAGCTCCTGAACATCCTCACCCGGCTCGACCACCCGGTGATCGCGCAAGAAAGAGCGCACCACGTCCATGGGAATGGGCGTGATCGCTTCCCGCTCGGGAACGCTGCGCATTTGTGGCGATAGCCGAACCACGCCTTGGCCACGCTCCAGCGTCAGGCACGGCTGACCCTGGCAATCGCCCAGTACCAGTACGTCGCCTGGGTAGATGAGATGCGGGTTGCGAATCTGCGGGTTGGCTTGCCATAGTGCGGGCCACTGCCAGGGGGAGCGCAGGTAGCGTGCGGAGATATCCCATAGCGTATCCCCGGCGACCACTTCGTAGCGCTCGGGTGCATCGCTGCGCAGCCGCTCCCAGGCCTGCGCTGCCGGGCTCAGCGCCAGCCAGGCCAGCAGCACTCCCAACACGCTGTGATAAAACGGCTTTCCAGCTACCATCCTAGCCACCATCCGTTCTCCCCTCGTTATCCCCTGGTGATTGTTTGAAGCAGTTGCGGGGGCGCCACGGCGCGGCGCGTGCCCAGGAACGCTTATGGCATGATATAGTGGTCAATATAAAGCACTTAGGCCCGCCGACACAGCGCGGCGCCTGCTCATCTTCAAGACTCTGCATAAACGGTGACGATAACGCCATGGCCAAACTTCCTATTCTCGTATTTCCTGACGAGCGCCTGCGCACCAAGGCGGTCGCGGTGGAAACCGTGGACGACGAGGTCCGCCAGCTCGTGGATGACATGCTGGAGACCATGTACGACGCCCGTGGCATCGGCCTGGCCGCCACGCAAGTCGACGTGCACCGCCGGGTGGTGGTCATGGATGTCAGCGACGACAACTCCCAGCCGCTGGTGATGATCAACCCGCGCTATGAGCCTATCGGCGAAGAGCGCGAGCCGCTGTCGGAAGGCTGCCTGTCGATTCCTGAGTATTACGCCGAAGTACCGCGCTACCTGAAGGTCAAGCTGACGGCGCTGGACCGCCACGGCGAGCCCTACGAGCTGGAAGCCGACGGCTTGCTGGCCCACTGCATTCAGCATGAGTACGATCACCTGGAAGGCGTGCTGTTCGTGGATTATCTGTCCCCGCTCAAGCGCGACCGGGTCATGAAAAAAATGCAGAAACGCTACAAGCAGATGAACGACGCCTGACCCCGGTTGCGTCATCTGGCCCTGGGCCGAGCTGACAACGTTGCCCCACAAGCTTACCTGTGACGACAACGCTGCCTCTCGGCCCTCCTGCGTTTCATCGGCAGCACTTTCTCTTTTCACTCAAGGGCTCTCCACCATGTCACCGTTACGCGTTGTTTTTGCTGGCACGCCAGACTTCGCCGCCTCCAGCCTTGCTGCCCTTCTCGACAGCGAACACGAAGTGGTGGCGGTCTACACCCAGCCCGACCGCCCTGCCGGTCGGGGACGTAAACTCACTCCCAGCCCGGTCAAACAGCTGGCTCAAGCCCAAGAGCTGCCGGTGTATCAACCCGTCAGCCTGAAAGACGCCGAGGCCCAGGCCGAGCTGGCGGCCCTGAACGCCGATGTGATGGTCGTGGTGGCCTACGGGCTGCTGCTCCCCCAGGCAGTGCTGGATACGCCGCGCCTGGGCTGCATCAACGTACACGCCTCGCTGCTTCCCCGCTGGCGCGGCGCGGCGCCCATTCAGCGCGCCATCGAAGCGGGCGACAGCGCCTCGGGCGTCACCATCATGCAGATGGATGCGGGCCTGGATACCGGCGCCATGCTGCACGAAGTGCGCACCCCGATCACGCCGCGCACCACGGGCGGCGACCTGCACGACCGCCTGGCCATTCAAGGGGCCAATGCGCTGATCCACGTGCTGGACAACCTCGACAACGGCAGCCTTCAAGCCACCGCCCAGCCCGACGAAGGCGTCACCTACGCAGCCAAACTCAGCAAGGCCGAGGCCGAACTGGACTTCTCTCAGCCCGCCGAGCAGCTGGCGCGCAAGATTCGCGCCTTCAACCCCTGGCCCGTAGCCTGGTGCGCGCTGGGCAGCGACCGCCTGCGCCTGCTGATGGCCAGCGTCGAGCCCGGCGAGCAGCCCGCCTGCCCACCAGGCACACTGCTGGCGCACGGTGAAGAGCACCTGCGCATTGCCTGCGGTGTGCAGGGCCAGGAGGTCTTGTGCGTCAGCCGTGCGCAACTGCCCGGCGGCAAGGCCATGGCCGTCCGTGACTTGTTGAACGCTCGCCAAACGCCGTTGACCGTGGGCCGTTGCCTGGGCCAGTCGCTGGAAGGAACCCAGCCACTGGAAGGAGTCGCCCAATGAACCTACCGCGCACACCCACGGGGAGCGGACTGGACGTGCGTGCGGCGGCGGCCAGAAGCCTGGTGCCGATCCTCACCGACAAGGGCTCCCTGGCGGGGCTGGACGAGCACAGCGTAGTGGCCAGGGACCGCGCGCTGCTCAAGGAGCTGTGCTATGGCACCTGCCGCCGCTTGCCGCGCCTTCAGGCGCTGGCCCAACGCCTGCTGAAGCAGCCGTTCAAGAAGCGCGACGCCGACGTTCAGGCCCTGCTCCTGATCGGTATTTATCAACTGCTCTACATGCGTACCCCGGCCCACGCCGCCGTGGGCGAAACCGCCGGAGCCGCCCGCCTGCTGGACAAGGAGTGGGCGACACGAGTGCTCAATGGCTGCCTGCGACGCCTGCAGCGCGAAGCCGACGCGCTGCAGGCCGAGGTGGACCGTGATGAAAGCGTCGCCCTGGAGCACCCCCAGTGGCTGCTGGGCAAGCTGCGCAGCGCCTGGCCCGATCAGTGGCGGGCCATCGCCCAGGCCAACAACGAGCCCGGCCCGATGACGCTGCGCGTCAACCAGCGTCACAACGACCGTGAAGCCTACCTCACGCGACTCACCGAGCAGGGGTTGGGCGGCGAGCTGTGCCTGCACGCCCCGGACGGCATTACGCTGCACACCCCCTGCGACGTGACCGTACTGCCCGGCTTTGCCCAGGGGCACGTCAGCGTGCAGGACGAAGCCGCCCAGCTGTCGGCGGCTCTGCTGGGCCCGGCCCTGGCGCCCAGGCCCGGCGCCCATGTGCTGGATGCCTGCTGCGCCCCGGGCGGCAAGACGGCCCATTTGCTGGAGCAGTTCGATATCGCCCTGACAGCGCTGGACAGCGACAATCAGCGCCTGGCCCGTGTCGATGACACCCTCGCTCGGCTGGGGCTCGCTGCAGAGCTGAAACATGCAGATGCGACCACCCGCGACTGGTGGAGCGGGACGCCGTTCGATGCCATTTTGCTGGATGCCCCCTGCTCCGGCACGGGCGTGATTCGCCGCCATCCGGACATCAAGGCCCTGCGCCGCAAAGAGGACATTCGTCAGTTGGCCAGCCTGCAGCAGCGCCTGCTCGACAACCTGTGGCCGCTGCTCCGCCCCGGCGGTACGCTGCTCTACGCCACCTGCTCGGTGTTGCCGGAAGAGAACAGCGGCCAGATCGAGGCCTTCCTGGCCCGCACCCCCGACGCCCGGGCCACCACGCCGAACGATGTGGCCTGGGGCGAGCCCAGCGGGCCGGGCAGGCAACTGTTTCCCGCACAAAACAGTCACGATGGCTTTTTTTATGCCAGACTGGAGAAGCAGACTGCCTAAGGCAAGCGCCTGGCCTCAGGGGCATTAGGCAGTGAATTCATGACAAGGATGGAGAACACATGAGTCATCACACCTACAAGCACATCGAACTTACCGGCTCTTCCGAAAAAGGTATTGAGGAAGCCGTTCAGAACGCGTTGGCCAAAGCGTCCGAAAGCGTGCACAACATGCGTTGGCTGGAAGTGACCGATACGCGGGGTCACATCGAAGATGGGCGTGTTGCCCACTGGCAGGTCACGATCAAGGTCGGCTTCACGCTGGAGTAATCGTCACCTGCTTTTCGACGGCGGCTGGTTTACACTGGCCGCCGTCTTTGTTGCAGCGCACACCGCGTGCTGATAAAACGCTGGCGCTCATAACGGAACCGATGCTTAGCGATGAAAATCATCATTCTCGGCGCCGGCCAGGTCGGCGGCACCCTGGCGGAGCACCTTGCCCGCGAGGAAAACGACATTACCGTCGTCGACACCGACGGCGCCAAGCTACGCGAACTGCACACCAAGCTGGATATCCGCACGGTCACCGGCGCGGGCTCCTACCCCATCGTG
>NZ_VBVC01000004.1:0-352814 GCF_007655045.1 Halomonas sp. C22
CGGCCGTGGCATGGGCAACGGCGAAAACTTCAAACTGCTGGACGGCATTGCCGACAAGCTGGGCGCCGCCATTGGCGCGTCTCGTGCGGCGGTGGATGCAGGCTTCGTGCCCAACGACATGCAGGTAGGCCAGACCGGCAAGATCGTCGCCCCCGAGCTGTACATTGCCGTGGGCATCAGCGGCGCGATTCAGCACCTGGCGGGGATGAAAGACTCCAAAGTGATCGTGGCGATCAACAAGGACGAAGAGGCCCCGATCTTCCAGGTAGCCGACTACGGCCTGGTGGGGGATCTGTTCGAGATCCTGCCGGAGCTGGAGAGCAAGCTGTAAGCAGGAACGCCGTTTTACCAAAAGCCGACGTCGCAAGAGGTCGGCTTTTTTAATGGCGATGAATTCGATAAACTGAAAATAGTTGACTAAAGTACTGGGATAAAGAAGTCGTCGCGCTGGTAGAAAAATTGCCGGGGCGGCAGTTGAAAAGGGTGAAGCAAGACCGCACCTTAGGTAGTGAACGTTATAGAAGCCACTCAAGGAGAAGATAGCATGGCCCATACCCTTCCTGAATTACCGTACGCTTACGATGCACTCGAGCCGCACATCGATGCGATGACGATGGAGATCCACCACTCTCGTCACCACAATACCTACGTGACCAACCTGAACGGTGCCCTGGAAGGCACTGGTCTGGAAGATATGCCGGTAGAAGAGCTGGTTGCCAATCTGGATCGCGTGCCGGAAGAGAAGCGTCAGGCTGTGATCAACAACGGTGGTGGTCACGCCAACCACTCCATGTTCTGGCAGATGATGTCTCCCAATGGTGGCGGTCAGCCCCAGGGTGATGTTGCCAAGGCCATCGACGCCGAGCTGGGTGGCCTCGATGCGTTCAAGGACGCTTTCAAGAAAGCGGCGCTGGGCCGTTTTGGCAGCGGCTGGGCGTGGCTATCTGTCACACCCGAGAAGAAGCTGGTCGTCGAGAACACGCTCAACCAGGATAGCCCTCTGATGCATGGCAACACGCCGCTGCTGGGTCTGGATGTATGGGAGCACGCGTACTACCTCAAGTTCCAGAACAAGCGCCCCGACTATGTTGACGCATTCTTCAGCGTCGTGAACTGGGAAGACGTCGAGCGTCGCTACCAAGCTGCCAAGGCCTGATAATGGTCGAAAATTGCGCCTGAGCGCGTGATTTTGCAGCCAAAGCCGCCCCCTTTCAGGGGGCGGCTTTTTTTGTTTCTGGGTATAGCGCTGGGTATGGCTTGTCAATAACCTGTGGATGAAAAAATACCATATATGCTTGAATTGATTTTCTGGTGGTCTATATATAGTATGCGTGGAGAATTTCAGAGGGGTGGCGCCATTGCCATGCGCTACCCGAAAAGTGTCGCTATGAAAAGGAAAATAGCCATGGAAATCCAAATTTATAGCAAGCCTGCCTGCGTACAGTGCACCGCTACCTATCGTGCGTTGGACAAGCAGGGTTTGGAGTACACTGTGATCGACATTACGGAAGAGTCAGGCGCGCAGCAGCAGGTCGAAGCTCTGGGCTATCGTCAGTTGCCGGTCGTCGTGGTAGGTGAGGATCACTGGTCCGGCTTCCGCCCTGACCGTATCCAGGCGCTGGCGTAGCTCCGCCGCCATGCACACGGCCACGGTGGAAACCAGACAGGCGGGTACGCTGGTCTATTTTTCCACCAAGTCAGGCAATACCCACCGGTTTATCGAAAGGCTTGGCTTGAGTGCCCAGCGGCTGCCATTGAATCGTGAAGAGCCCACTCCACGCGTCACGCAGCCTTACATATTGGTGACGCCTACCTACGGCGGTGGCCATGCACAAGGCGCCGTACCGGGGCAGGTGATTCGCTTCTTGAACGATGAGCACAATCGGCACCTCATTCGAGGTGTCATTGCCTCGGGTAATACGAATTTTGGTGAAGCTTACGGGTTGGCAGGGCGCATCATCGCGCAAAAGTGCCAGGTACCGTTGCTTTATCGCTTTGAACTGTTTGGCACCGATGACGATGTCGCCAAGGTCCGCAAAGGAGTAGAAGAGTTTTGGAAACGTCAAGCTCAGTCTCTAACAACGTAGCGTCCACCAGCGCCGCTACCAAGAAGTCGGCAGAAGCGAAACGTCCTGCTGCGGGTACCACCGAAGCGCGTACGCTGGATTATCATGCGCTCAACGCGATGCTCAATCTGTACGGTGCCAACGGCGAACTGCAGTTGGACAAGGACCGCGAAGCGGCGCGTCAGTACTTCCTTCAGCACGTCAACCAGAACACGGTTTTCTTCCACTCGCTGGAAGAGAAGCTGGACTACCTGGTGGAAGAGGGCTATTACGAGGCCAACGTACTCGATCAGTACAGCTTCGAATTCATCAAGTCGCTGTTCGAGCAGGCGTATGCCTACAAGTTTCGCTTCCCCAGCTTCCTGGGTGCCTTCAAGTACTACACCAGCTATACGCTGAAGACCTTCGATGGCAAGCGTTACCTGGAGCGCTACGAAGATCGCGTGTGCATGGTTGCGCTGACGCTGGCTCGTGGGGATGAAGCGCTGGCCAAGTCGCTGGTGGATGAAGTGATCAGTGGTCGCTTCCAGCCAGCCACGCCGACTTTCCTGAACTGCGGCAAACAGCAGCGCGGTGAGCTGGTGTCATGCTTCCTGCTGCGTATCGAAGACAACATGGAGTCGATCGGGCGGTCGATCAACTCAGCGCTGCAGCTCTCCAAGCGTGGTGGTGGGGTGGCGTTCCTGCTGACCAACATCCGTGAGTCTGGCGCGCCGATCAAGCGTATCGAAAACCAGTCGTCGGGCATCATCCCCATCATGAAGCTGCTGGAAGATGCGTTCTCTTACGCCAACCAGCTGGGAGCTCGTCAGGGTGCCGGGGCTGTGTACCTGAATGCTCACCACCCTGACATTCTGCGTTTCCTCGACACCAAGCGTGAAAATGCCGACGAAAAGATCCGCATCAAGACGCTTTCGCTGGGCGTGACCATTCCGGATATCACGTTCGAACTGGCCAAGCGCAACGACGACATGTACCTGTTCTCCCCCTATGATGTAGAGCGGGTCTACGGGGTGCCGTTTGGCGATATCAGCGTCACCGAGAAGTACCATGAAATGGTGGCGGATGCGCGCATTCGCAAGCAGAAGATCAATGCTCGTGCCTTCTTCCAGACGCTGGCTGAGCTGCAGTTCGAGTCCGGTTACCCGTACATCATGTTCGAAGATACGGTCAATCGCGCCAACCCGATTGCCGGTCGCATCAACATGAGCAACCTCTGCTCCGAGATTCTGCAGGTCAACACGCCGACCGAGTATGACGACGACCTGGGATACCGCGACATCGGTCAGGACATCTCCTGCAACCTGGGCTCGATGAACATTGCCAAGGTCATGGATTCGGGCGATATCGGCACCAGCGTCGAAATCGCCATTCGCGGCCTGACGGCCGTGTCCGAAATGAGCAACCTGAGCAGCGTGCCCTCGATTGCCGAAGGGAATGCCAAGTCGCGTGCGATTGGTCTGGGGCAGATGAACCTGCACGGTTTCCTGGCGCGTGAGCACATCTATTATGGCTCGGAAGAGGGGTTGGATTTCACCAACCTGTACTTCTACTGCGTCGCGTTCCATGCCATTCGTGCCTCGAACCAGCTGGCCATCGAGCATGGCGCCACCTTCGCCGGTTTCGAAGACTCCACCTATGCGTCGGGCACGTTCTTCGACAAGTACACCGACCAGGCCTGGCTGCCGCGTACCGAAAAAGTACGCCAGCTGTTCGAACGCAGTGGTATTGCGCTGCCGACCCAGGAAGATTGGCAAGCCCTGAAGGCCTCGGTCATGGCGCACGGCCTGTACAACCGCAACTTGCAGGCAGTGCCGCCCACGGGCTCGATCTCCTATATCAACAACTCCACTTCCAGTATTCATCCGGTGGCGGCGAGAATCGAGATTCGTAAAGAAGGCAAGCTGGGGCGGGTCTATTATCCGGCGCCGTTCTTGAATGAAGCCAACTTCGATTACTTTCAGGATGCCTATGAAATTGGCCCTGAGAAAATCATCGATACTTATGCAGAAGCGTCGAAGCATGTGGATCAGGGGCTGTCACTGACACTGTTCTTCCCTGATACCGCTACCACTCGGGATATCAACAAGGCGCAGATCTATGCATGGCGGAAGGGCATCAAGACCCTTTACTACATTCGCTTGCGCCAAAGCGCGCTGGAAGGCACCGAGGTAGAAGGCTGTGTCTCCTGCACGCTGTAACGATATCCCCACTGGCATGTGATGACGTTTAGAAGAGAGCGCTGATGACAACGATGCAACGCCTGTCGCGGGTTAATGCGATCAACTGGAACCGTCTGCAGGACGATAAAGATCTGGAGGTGTGGAACCGCCTGACCAGCAACTTCTGGCTGCCGGAAAAAGTGCCGCTGTCCAACGACATTCAGTCGTGGAACACCCTGACTCAGCAGGAAAAGCAGCTGACCATCCGGGTCTTCACCGGCCTGACGCTGCTCGATACCATCCAGAGCAGCGTGGGTGCGCCGGTGCTGATGGAAGATGCGCGTACGCCCCATGAAGAAGCGGTGTATACCAACATTGCCTTCATGGAGTCGGTGCATGCGCGCTCCTACAGCTCGATTTTCTCGACGCTGTGCGCTACCCGGGACGTGGACGATGCGTTCCGTTGGAGTGAGGAGAATCCGTCGCTCCAGCTGAAGTCCGAGCTGATTCTCAAGCGCTATCGCTCCGATGACCCGTTGATGCGCAAAGTGGCCAGCGTTTTCCTGGAGTCGTTCCTGTTCTACTCCGGCTTCTATCTGCCCATGTACTGGTCCAGCCATGCCAAGCTGACCAATACCGCTGACCTGATTCGTCTGATCATTCGTGACGAAGCGGTGCACGGTTACTATGTGGGCTACAAGTTCCAGCAGGCGCTGGCGGAAGCCACCCCGGAACGTCAGCAGGAAGTGAAGGATTATGCCTACGAGCTGCTGCTGGAGCTGTACGACAACGAAGTGCGCTACACCGAGTCGCTCTATGATGCGGTGGGCTTGACCGAAGACGTGAAGAAGTTCCTGCACTACAACGCCAACAAGGCGTTGATGAACCTCGGTTTCGAGCCGCTGTTCCCCAGCAGCGTCACGGACGTCGACCCGACGATCATGGCGGCGCTGTCCCCCAGCGCAGACGAGAACCACGACTTCTTCTCGGGGTCTGGCTCGTCCTACGTCATCGGCAAGGCCGTCGCTACCGAAGACGACGACTGGTCGTTCTGATCGGTCGATTAGTGTGCCACTCAGCGGGAGCCTCAGGGCTCCCGTTTTTTTATGGACGATGAAAAGATTTCGTTATTGAATGTTAATGATAAATATTGTCATTTCTTCTATTGATGGTAGGCTATGCACGCTAACGATTTAAACGCAAATCGTTCTTATATTTGGTGAGCCTTGGCGAGCTGATGCAGATGCGCGCCGAGCAGTGATGGAGAGACGACGTGCTGAAAAGGCCTTTCTTTGCCTTGAGCGGATATTGGCTTGCTGGAATGCTGGCCAGTACATCGCTGATGGCGAGCGATGAAACGATGGATCAGGCGGCCCAGAGTGTCGAGGCCCAGCAAGTGCAATCTGAGCTGCAGCAGCAAATCGACAGGGCCGACGAAGCAACGCGAGAACAGTTGGAAGAACTGCGCCAACTGGAGCAGGAGACGCGGCAGATGAGCGCTTCCAATGCTGCCCTGAGCAGTCGCCTGGCCAGTGAGGCGGAGCGCCAGCAGCGGTTGGCCCAGGCGCTGGATACGCTGAGCGATACACGTGCTGCGCTGCCGGCCATCGAGCAGGATATGGCCGAACAGCTCACCCGATGGATCGAGTCGGATCTGCCTTTCCTGCGTGGCGAGCGCTTGGCACGGGTAGAAGGGGTAGAAGTATCCTCCCAGGAGAGCGCCGAACGGATTGCCGAGCTGCTCGAAGCCTGGCGTGCAGAGCTGGCATACGGCCGCCAGGTGGATAGCTGGCGGGGGCGTTTGCAACGCGACGGCGGGGCTCCTCGGGAAGTCGATTATCTGCGTATTGGGCGTATTGGCCTCTATTACCTGACGCCGGATGGCCGTGAGGGCGGCGTATGGGACCAGCAGCGCGGCGAATGGCTGGCGCTGGAAGAGCGTGCACGCCGAGAAGTGCGTAATGGCCTGCGTATTGCCGATGATCAGCGTACGCCTGAACTGCTGCAATTGCCGCTATCGATCACCGCCACAGGAGCGCCGTAATGAAACTATCCAGCTATCGGCGCGGCGTGCACAAGATGGCCTGCCTGCTGCTGGCCATTAGCGTTTGGGCGAGCGGCCCGGCCATCGCCCAAAGCAGTGATGTCACGACGCTGCGTGATGCCCGCGAAGCAGCAGAAGCGCGAGACCAGGCGCGGCTGCAGTCGTTTCTGGAAGATCAGGACGCCCTGGCCGCGGCCCTGGAGGAAGCGCGCACTGCGCACGCAGCAGCCGAGCAGGAGCAAGCTGCCCTGCAGGCGCAACAGCAAGAGCAGGCCGAACAGGCCGAGGTTCTGGCTCAGCGTCAGGATGAGCAGGGGGAGGCCCTTGCGGCACTGTTGGCCGATCTGACACGGCACAGCGAGGAGTTGCGCAACGAATTGGGAGGGGAGAGCTGGCTGACGTTGACGCCTGACGCTTTGCCTCCGCGCCTCAACGACGTCGAGGTGCTGGAGCGTGAGCACCTGGAGAGCGTGGTAGACCGGCTGGCAGCCTTGGCCATGAACACCGGGCAGGCCGAGCGTCTCGAGCTGCCCGTGGCAGACGGTGCGGGCGAGATTGCGCCTCGTCAGGTGGTTCGTTTGGGGGATTTTGCCGCTTTCACGGAGTCGGCACTGCTCCGCAAGGGGCAGGATGACCAGAGCCTGGCCGAGCTGCCGCGTACGCCGTCGGAAATCCGCCGCCTGCTCGCCGCCTACCACCAGGGCGACAGTCGTGAATTTGCCATCGACCCTACCCAAGGCAGCGTACTGCAGGCGTTGGCACAGCAGCCCAGTCTCTGGGAGCGTTTCCAGCAGGGGGGGTATGTCGGCTATGTGGTCGTGGTGCTGGGGGGTGTCGGCCTGCTGGTGGCGCTGGCGCAATACCTCTATCTGCTGCTGGTGAGCGCACGGGTGCGTCGTCAACGCCGTCAGCTGGAGCAGCCGCGAGCCGACAATCCGCTGGGCCGAGTGCTGCAGCGATTCAAGGACATGGACAAGCATCAAACCCCCGAAGCCCTTGAAGCCCGCCTGGATGAAGCGGTGCTGGCAGAGCTGCCGCGCATCGAGCGAGGCCAGCCCATCGTCAAACTGTTGGCCGCCATTGCGCCGCTGCTGGGCCTGTTGGGTACGGTAACGGGCATGATCGTCACCTTTCAGGCCATTACCGTGTTCGGTACTGGCGATCCGCAGCTCATGGCCGGTGGGATCAGTCAGGCGCTGGTGACGACGGTGCTGGGGCTGGTGACGGCGGTGCCGCTGCTGTTCGCACAAACGGCACTGTCCAGCCGAAGCCGGTTCATTACGCAAGTGATCGAAGGGGAGGCCAGCGCCACCCTGGCCGATCATCTGGAAGCGCAGTCTGCCCATCCCGGGCAAGCGGTGAACTGATATGCCGACGTTGCCCCTTTGGCTGGAGCCGGTAGAGCGGCTGTTGGACGCCGGTGGCGCGGTGCTGGTGGTGCTGGCGCTGGTGGCCGTGCTGGTGTTCGCCATGGCCATCGAACGCTGGTGGTACTACCGCACCAGCTGGCGACGTGCGCGTCGTCAGCTGGTGCACCGCTGGGCAGCGCGTAGCGACCATCGCAGCTGGAGCGCGCGGACGTTGCGCGATGTGTGGAGTGCGGCCCTGGTGGCCAAGCTGCGTCGGCCGCTGCCGTGGATCAAATTGCTGGTGGCGTTGTGCCCGCTGTTGGGTCTGCTGGGCACGGTCACTGGCATGATCACCGTGTTCGACAGCCTTTCCATGAGTGACACCCATCAGGCCAGGGCCATGGCCGATGGCGTGGCCCGGGCCACGCTACCTACATTGACAGGCATGGCCATTGCTGTGGTGGGCATGCTGTTTATCAGCCGTTTGGAGCACGTGATTCGCCGCGAAGACCAGCGTCTGCATGATCGCCTGGCACGTGCCCTGGAGGAAAATGATGCGTAGACGCCGTTCCATAGAGGCCGTCGAAGAGAGCAATGAAGTCAACTTGACCCCGATGCTGGATGTGGTCTTCATCATGCTGATCTTCTTTATCGTGACGACCAGCTTTATCAAGGAGAGTGGCGTAGAGATCGAGCGCCCGGAAGCGGCCGCCGCCACACAGCGTCCGGACGCCCAGGTGCTGATCGCGATTACGCCGGAAGGAGCCGTCTGGGTGGATGGTCGTCCGGTCGATGCCCATCGCATCGGTCAGGAAGTGGCCGGCATGCTCAGTGGCGATGGCTCGGTGGTCATCCAGGCCGATAGAGCGTCCACCACTGGACTGCTGATCGAAGTGATGGATCGCCTGCAGCAGGCAGGCGTCGAGCAAGTGGCGGTGGCGGCTAGTCGGAGTGCGCCATGATACGCCACGGGTTCTCGCTGCTGGCTGGTGCTGCGCTGGCGATGGGGCTGTTCTGGATGCTGGCGCTGCTGGTGGCACCGCCGGAGCGCAGCGTCGACGAGCCGGTCATGTCCATGGCCATGACCATGGTGGAAGCGCCTGAGCAGGCTGCCGAGCCGGAAACGCCGCCGCCAGAGCCTGCCCAGGCGGCTCCTGCGGCTCCCCCTCCTGCACCAGCGCCTGCCCCTGCGCCGGTCGCGACGAGTCAGATTGCACTGCCCGATCTGGCTTTGCCGGATGCACCGGTAGAGCCGCTGGAGTTGGAGAGTGAGCTGCCGGAGCTGACCGAGGCAAGGCCAGAGCCGACGCCACAGCCACGTCCGGAGCCGCAGCCTGCGCCAGAACTCACGCCGGAGCCTGCCGCAGAGCCCGCGTCGCGCTCCGAGCCATCCACGGCACCCGCGACGGCCGAGCGTGAAGCGGCGCCTGCGGCAGAACCAGCACCTTCCAATGAGCCGGTGAGTGTCGGGCAGGTGGCGCCCACGAGTCGCGTCAATCCCACGTACCCCACCCGTGCCCAGCGGCGTGGGATGGAGGGCTTTGTCGAGGTGGAGTTCGTCATTCGGCGTGATGGCAGCGTCGATGGCGGGACGATTCGCGTCGTCAATGCCCAGCCGCGCCGGGTGTTCGAGCAGGCGGCGGAGGAGGCCATTGCACGCTGGCAGTTCGAGCCAAGTCAGCAGCTGCGTCGTGCCACTCAGCGCATCGAATTTCAGTTGCGGTAAGCCCGTCGAGGGAGCGTTATGCAGCGTTTATTGGCAATGGCAGTGCTCTACGTGTGGAGCACGGTGGCGGTGGCGGATGTGCCACTGAGTGAAGATATCATTCTCGACCTGAACGGGTTGCAGAGCCAGTTGGCGGAGCTTTCCGGTGCAGGTGCAGAGAATGAGTCGTTGGACACCATTCTGAACCGTGCGCGCTCCCAGGCCGCCAGGTTGGCCTCGGGTAATCGAGCAGATCAGTGGGCCAGCGCGCTATATCATCAATTGGCGGCCAGTGCGCTGGTGCGTCAAGAGGCTCCCGAGGCGGCGGCAGACGAACTGGCCAGTGCCCGCCAGCGTACCAGCGTGCCGAACAGCCAACGGCTGCGCTGGTTGCGTGACGAATCGTCCCTGCGCCGTGCAGCAGGACAGCGCTCTCGGGCCATCGAGCTTTATGCGCAGTGGCTCGGCGAGTCGGCGGGCCATGAGCGCTACCTTGAGTCGGTTTGGGCGTTGGTGCGCCTATTGGCAGAAGAGGAGCGCTGGGAAGAGGCCCTCGAATGGCTCACCCCCCAGCTGGAGCCGGGCAGAGAACTGAGTGATGCCCAGCAGACCCTGGTCAACGTCGTGTTGCGCCATGCAGGCGAAGGCGAGCAGGCGCTGGCTTGGCTGCTGGAGAGCCTGAGCGAGCGCAGCAGCGCCGAGGAGTGGCGTCAGGCGGCTGGATTGGCGCAGCAGGCGGGGCTGCTGGGCGCTGCCGCCGGCGTCTGGGAAGCGGCTTGGCAGATGGGCAAGTTCACTGCGCTCGAGGATCGTTTGACCCTGATTCGGCTGCACCTGGCAGGCGGCACGCCAGCGCGTGCCGGTGAGCATCTGGAGGCAGCGCTGGAAGCAGGGGAGCTGCCTGATGATGAAGAGACGCTGCGCCTGCGAGCCACGGCCTGGCAGCAGGCCCGGCATGTCGAGCATGCCCTGAACGCTTGGCAGGTGCTGGCTGAAACCACTCGGGCGGCTGACGATTGGCGCCAGTATGGTCAGTTGGCCTACGCGTGGGGCAATGAGTCGCTGGCGAAAGAGGCGCTCTTGCGAGCGGCGGAGCTGGGCGACGAACAGGCCGAGCAGTGGCTTGGCTATTTCGATTGAGGGGGCTCAGGGGGTGAGCCGTGCCGCCCGAGTGGGCGGCAGCCAAGGGGCGGTCAGTCTGCCAGGGTCAGGGAAAA
Organism: Halomonas sp. C22; assembly: GCF_007655045.1. Lineage (NCBI taxonomy): Bacteria > Pseudomonadati > Pseudomonadota > Gammaproteobacteria > Oceanospirillales > Halomonadaceae > Halomonas > Halomonas sp. C22. Next base: position 10,544 of record NZ_VBVC01000004.1, read on the forward strand.
GTCGCTCCAGGTGGGCGCGTGATCCGAAGGTCGCTCCATGGCGCGCAGGGGATAGTCGATACCTGCATCGGTGACTCGCTGTGCCAAGGGAGGCGAGACAAGGATGTAGTCGATGCGCAGCCCGCGCTTGGGTTCCTGGTCAAAGCCCTTCGAGCGGTAGTCGAACCAGCTGAACCATTCGCTGTTGTCGGGGTGGCAGAGCCGATAGCTGTCGCTGAGCCCCCACGCCTTGATGCCTGCCAGCCACTCCCGCTCGATGGGTTGAAAGCTGGCCTTGCCATCACGTAGCCAGCGCTTTCGGTTGGCTTCCCCAATGCCGATGTCCTGGTCTTCGGGTGAAATGTTGAAGTCACCCATGACGGCCAGATGCTCTTCCGAGGAGTGCTGCGTGGCCAGCAGATTGGCCAACTGCTGGTAAAAGCGCTCCTTGTGCGGAAATTTGGTGGGGTGGTCGACGTTCTCGCCCTGGGGGAAGTAGCCGTTCCACACGGTGACCGGCTGGCCGTCGGTGGTCAGCAGGCGTGCGCCGATCATGCGTCGCTGGGCATCTTCCTCATCATCAGGAAAGCCGTAGAAGACCTGCTGAGGTTTCTGTCGGCAGAGCAAGGCCACACCGTAGTGGCCCTTTTGGCCATAATGAAAGGTGTGGTACCCCATGGCTTCCACGTCGGCCAAGGGAAACTCGCTATCCTGCACCTTGATTTCCTGCAGGCCGATCACATCAGGGCGATGGGTGTCGATGAGCGCTTGAAGCTGATGCAGCCTTGCCCGTATACCGTTGATATTGAAAGACACCAGACGCATCAGGAGGGCTCTCCCGAAGAGGAGTCGCTCCCCTTGTCGGGGTGGATGGCAATGTTCTGGCCACTTTGCTGGCGTGCCAGCTTGCGCACTGCCTGCAGTTTGCGCTGTTGCTGTTTCTTGGCCACGAAACGGCGTGATGAGGTCACCTGATCCGGGTTTTCATGGCGCCACTTTTTGTAATCCTTGCGGCGACCGGTGCGGATCGTCACCTTGTCTGCCAGTGAACGAGTCTTTTTCTTACGCGTCATCGTCGCGCTCCTTGGGTTAATTTATGCCTCATTCTAACAGGCAAGGGCGCTCCTTCGACAGCAGAGCGCGCTCTTATCGCCAAGCCCTGCTACAATGCGCGATTCGTGATGCCTAACCTCCACAGCAATGGACAGATACACAGCCTATGAGCGAGTCGGAACAGATCACAGCATCGGACCAGAACCGCAAGCCTAAACGCCGTCGTCGCAAGCCGCGTCGTCGTCAGTCGAACTGGGATCTTCGTCAGTTTCAGGTGCCCGCCGTTGCCGGCAAGTGGCGCTTCCATGACTTTGATCTGCCGCTGCCCTTGATGCGCGCTATTCATGCCCAAGGCTATGAATACTGCACTCCCATTCAGGCAGAGGCGCTGCGCCACACGCTGCTGGGTGGCGACATTGTGGGCAAGGCCCAGACGGGCACTGGCAAGACCGCTGCCTTCCTGATTTCAGTGCTGGCCTACTTCCTGGAAGAGCCCGCGCCGGACGGTCAGAAGCCGGGGGCTCCCCGTGCGCTGATTATCGCCCCCACCCGCGAACTGGCGCTGCAGATCGAGAAAGACGCCAAGGCGCTCGCCCGCTTCACGTCGTTGAACGTGGCCAGCGTGGTCGGTGGCATGGATTACCAGAAACAGCGTGAGAGCCTCGGCAAGAAACTCGATATTTTGGTGGCCACGCCTGGCCGTCTGCTCGACTTCCATCAGAAGCGCGATATCGACCTGTCCGAAACCGAAGTGCTGGTGCTCGATGAAGCGGATCGCATGCTTTCCATGGGGTTCATCCCGGATGTGAAGCGCATCATCCGCTACACCCCCAAGAAAGAGGAGCGTCAGACGTTCCTGTTTTCGGCCACCTTCACCGACGACATTCTCAACCTGGCCAGCCAGTGGACGCAGGAACCGGCCCATGTCGAGATCGAAGTCACGGTAGAGAATCAGGCCGATATCGACCAGCGCGTATACCTGGTGTCGGATGACGACAAGCAGCGCCTGTTGGTCAAGCTGCTGGAGCAGGAGAGCTTCGAGCGGGTCATGGTGTTCGGCAACCGTCGGGATCTGGTGCGCAAACTCGATGACCTGCTGAAAAAGGCAGGCGTGAGTGCCGCCATGCTGTCGGGTGACGTGCCCCAGAATCAGCGGATCAAGACGCTGGAAAGCTTCCGCGAAGGCGAGATCCAGGTGCTGGTAGCCACCGATGTGGCCGGTCGTGGCATCCATATCGAAGACGTCAGCCACGTGATCAACTACACCCTGCCGGAAGACCCGGAAGACTACGTGCACCGTATTGGCCGCACCGGTCGTGCCGGTGCCAAAGGGGTGTCGATCAGCTTCGTGGGTGAAGAAGACGCCTTCTCGCTGCCGGAAATCGAGCGCTACATCAACGGCAAGCTGCCCTGCGAGCATCCGCCGGAAGGCATGCTGTAACGCACATGCTGGATAACGCGCTCAAGGCCGATATTCAGCAAGCGTACCGTAACGTGGTGGAGCAGTTAGCGCTGACCCCACGCTACGGTCAGCGGCTGATGATTGCCGAGATTGCCCGCACCCTGGGCGATATTCAGTGCGACAGCGATGGCAAGCGCACCAGCGACAGCCACGTCTGTGTGCTGGAAGCCGGTACCGGCACGGGCAAGACGCTGGCGTATCTGATTGCAGGCTTGCCCATTGCCAAGGCGAAGGGCAAGCGGCTGATCGTGTCCACGGCCACGGTGGCTCTGCAAGAGCAGGTGTTGCATCAGGACCTGCCCTCGCTGGCCGAGCACAGTGGCATCGCCTTTCGCTACGCGCTGGCCAAAGGACGCGGGCGCTATGTGTGCGTGGCGCGGCTGGATCAGGCCCTGGAGGGCAGTGAGCCGAACCCGACCATGTCGCTGTTCGAGCACTCCCTGCAAAGCGATAGCAGCGACTATCAGGTGCTTGCCAGCGACCTTGCCGATGCCTATGGCAAAGGCGAGTGGCAGGGTGACCGTGATACCTGGCCTGACACCATCGATGATGCCCACTGGCGTCAGCTCACCGTCGATCACCGCCAGTGTACCGGGCGCCGCTGCGGCCATTTCGGTGCTTGCGCGTTCTTCCGCTCACGCCGTGAGCTGGAAGATGCCGATGTCATCGTGGCCAACCACGATCTGGTACTGGCGGACCTGGCCCTGGGGGGCGGCGCCATTCTGCCGGACCCTGCCGACTGTATCTTCATCTTCGACGAAGGCCATCACCTGCCGGACAAGGCGCTGTCGCACTTTGCCCACCGCTTCGCAGTGCATGGCTGTCTGCGCTGGCTCAAGACGCTGCGCAGCAGCTTGACCGATCTTCACCAGGGCCTGGCGGTTCAGCCCACCGTGGCCCGGCTGCTGGCCAGCCTGCCTGAAGTGCTGCATGGCCTGGAGCCTGCCCTGGGGGACGTGTTCAGCCTAGGGCACCAGCTGGCCGGGCGCGAGCAGGGGCTGGCGGATGAAGAGGCCAGCCACCAGCAGCGTTTCGAGAAGGGCGAGGTGCCGGAAGCGCTGCGCGAGCAGGCGCGGCAGCTGCTGGTGATGTTTGCCACGCTATCACGCAGCCTGGAAAGCATTGCCGATATCCTGCGTGAGAGCCTGGACCCGGACAAGCAGACGGGGCTGGACCGCGATCAGGCCGAAGCCTGGCTACCGCTGGTGGCGCTGCTGCATGGTCGCGCCCTGGAAGCCCACGCGCTCTGGCAGGCGTTCAGCGAGCAAGACCCGCCCAATGCGCCGCCCTGTGCGCGCTGGATCACGTTGAGTCGTGTGGCTGGGGAGCCCGAAATCGAGTTCTCCGCCAGCCCTGTCTCGGCGGCGCACACGCTGGCCAAGCATTTGTGGGGGCGCTGCCATGGTGCGGTGGTCACCTCCGCTACCTTGACGGCACTGGGGCGCTTCGAACGTATTCAGGAGCGCGCAGGCCTGGCCAGTCGCTATCGGTACCAGGCGCTGCCCAGCCCCTTCGATTATGCCAACGCGGTGCTGCGCGTGCCCGCGGAAGCCACGGACCCCAGCGACCGAGAGGCCCATGAGCGTGCCATCGTGCGCTGTGTCTCCCAGTTGGGGGAGGATGAAGCGGTGCTGGTACTGTTTTCGTCCCGGGCCCAGCTCAGGGCGGTGGAAAAAGTGCTGCCAGAGGCCTTGAAAGAGCGCCTGCTGGCGCAGGATGCGCTGCCCAAACGGGAGTTGATCGAGCGGCATCGTGCTGCGGTCGATAGCGGCAAGGGGAGCATCATCTTCGGCTTGGCCAGCTTTGCAGAGGGCATCGACCTGCCTGGGGATTACCTGACTCATGTAGTCATCACTCGGTTACCCTTTGCGGTGCCCGATGACCCGGTGGGTGCCACGTTGGCCGAGTGGATCGAAAGCCAGGGCGGCAACTCTTTCATGCGTATCAGCGTGCCCGATGCTTCCATCAAGCTGGTACAGGCCTGTGGTCGGTTGATCCGCAAGGAGAACGACCGGGGCGTGATCACGTTGCTGGACCGCCGCGTGATCACGCGGCGCTACGGTCAGGCGCTGCTGGATGCCTTGCCGCCCTTTAGGCGTGACATTCAGGCCTGAATTCGGTAGCGGGTGATGCTAATGAAAAACGCCCCGCCAGAGAGATCTGGCGGGGCGTCGACAGGTTGGCTTCAGGCAATACGTTTGGCCAGCACCGGAGCAAGCTTTTCGTTCATGCGCGTGAAGGTTTCGACGGTCGTGTCCCAGTCGATACAGGCATCGGTGATCGAGACACCGTACTGCAGTTGACTCAGGTCGGCAGGCACTTTCTGGGCGCCCCAGCCAATATTGGACTCGACCATCAGGCCGATGATGGAGCGGTTGCCTTCCAGAATCTGGTTGGTCACGTTTTCCAGTACCAGCGGCTGCAGGGCCGGGTCCTTGTTGGAGTTGGCGTGGGAGCAGTCGATCATGATGTTGGCCGACAGCTTGGCCTTGCTCAGCTCTTTTTCGGCCAGCGCGACGCTGACGCTGTCGTAGTTGGGCTTGCCGTTGCCGCCGCGCAGTACCACGTGGCCATAAGCGTTGCCCCGGGTGCGGATGATGGCGACCTGGCCCGCCTGGTTGATGCCCAGGAAGTTATGTGGGTTGGCGACCGACTGCAGGGCATTGATGGCGACATCCAGGCTGCCGTCGGTGCCGTTCTTGAAGCCGACCGGGCAGGAGAGGCCTGAGGCCATCTCGCGATGGGTTTGTGACTCGGTGGTGCGGGCGCCAATGGCTGACCAGCTGATGCAGTCCTGCAGGTACTGTGGCGAGATCGGGTCCAGGGCTTCCGTGGCCAGGGGCAAGCCCATCTCGGCCAGGTCGACCAGCAGTTTGCGGGCGATGTGCAGACCTTCGTCGATTTCGAACGAGTCGTTCAGGTGGGGGTCGTTGATCAGCCCTTTCCAGCCCACGGTGGTACGCGGCTTTTCGAAATAGACGCGCATGACGATGTACAGGCTATCGCTCACCTTGTCGGCCAGCGCGCGCAGGCGGCGGGCGTAATCCAGTGCGGCATCCACGTCATGGATGGAGCAGGGGCCCACGACCACCAGCAGGCGCGGGTCGTTGCCATCCAGGATGTTCTGAATGACGCGACGGCCTTCCACGACGGAGCGCTCGGCGGCTTCGGTGAGGGGAATGGCCGACTTCAGAGCGTCGGGGGTGGTGAGAACATCCTGAGCGAGGACGTTGAGATTGCTAACCTGTTGATCAGACATCTTGCTACCTGTACATGCGCGATGGACGAAAAGTGGTCACTACTATGGCGCGTCACGGTGGTAAAAATCAATTGTTACGGAACTTTGCATTAAGGAAAAATGTCAGCCACAGGGTTTCAAGAAAGGGGGTAAGCGCTTGATGCGCTGCTAAGAACGCGTAACACTAGATGACATTGGCGTTATGCCACCAAACGCCCTCCAGAACAGGTGAGCCACCAGGCCTCATGGGCCTCGAGCTCTCCATGACGATTAACCAATGCCCAAGGGACACTATGCTGCTTGCTGTGAAGGCCCGATCAACAGGGCGACAAGAATATGAAGCGGCCGGTGTGATACCGGCGCGGAAGGAGCGTGTGAATGGGCACTCGTGAAACGGACCAGCAGTTGGTTGAGCGTGCCCAGAAAGGCGATACACGCGCTTTCGATCTTTTGGTTAAGAAGTATCAGCACAAGATCATTGGCCTGATAGGACGCTACGTGCACGACCACGCCGAAGTGCAGGATGTGGCGCAGGAAGCCTTCATCAAGGCGTACCGTGCGTTGGGCAAGTTTCGTGCAGAAAGTGCTTTCTATACCTGGATGTACCGGATCGCCATCAATACGGCGAAGAACCACCTGGTATCCAGAGGGCGTCGTCCACCCGGCAGCGACCTGGATATCGTCGATGCCGAAATCGTCGATCAAAGCGGCCGCTTGGCCGACTCCGAGTCTCCCGAAGCTTCCATTGCGCGGGACCAGTTGGAAGCCGCTGTGTTCGAAGCCATCGAACGCTTGCCGGATGACCTGCGCACGGCCATTACCCTGCGTGAGCTGGATGGGTTGGCCTACGAGGACATCGCGCAAATCATGCAGTGCCCGGTGGGTACGGTGCGTTCGCGTATTTTTCGTGCCAGGGAGGCGGTAGACGAGCATATCCGCCCGCTGGTCACCACGGCGCGCAACAGCCGTGAAGAGCCCTGAGCGTTGGGCCGCTGCCTGCGCATGGACACAAACATTTACGTTTTTACTTTTTTTGTGAACTGTCTGGCGAGTCAGGCGTCATAAGGGCTGCCAGCGTTATTGAGTTGAGCCGCCGAGCAGCCCAATCATGTTGCCTGCCAACTTGGCAATGGCGTTGTGCAGACGGTGATAGATAATCTGAGTCTTGGCCTGTGAGGTTTTGCGGCTAAAACACGCACTAGCCGTGTTGTCGTGAAGCTTCTTCCAACACAGTGTGAGGGTGTGAAGTATGAGTCAAAACACACGGGAGTCACTTTCCGCATTGATGGACGGTGAAAGTGATGAGCTGGAACTTCGCCGAGTGTTGAAATCACTACCTGACGACGCCGACGCGGCAGAGACTTGGCGCCGCTATCATCTGGCGCGCAGCATGATGCAGCGTGAGCGCGAAGTAGATGTCAGCGTCGACCTTTCGGCGGGCATCATGGCTCGACTGCGTGACGAGCCGGTACCGATCGCCGAACCGGTCACGGCGGCGAATCATCGTACGGGCGGCATCTCGTTTGCCCGCGGTGCTGGCGTGGCAGCGGCCGTATCACTGATGGTGATCACGGGCGTACAGTTCTTCAATAGCGGTACAGGGTCGAGCGGCCAGCCCGATGGCAACATTGCCGTTCAGCCTGGCGCTGGAGTGGGTGCGCAGGTACAGCCGGTCAGTTTGTCTGGTGCCCAGACGGGAGCCCTGGCAGCCTCCGATATGCCGATGTTCGAGCCCACGCCGTTTCGGATCAATGGGCAGGCAGGCAATAGCGGCTTGATGAACGTCAGCGAAGCCGGTTTCGCGGCTCCGTCTGCGCCGCAAAGCGTCATGGCTCAGCAGCCGACATCCATCGATATCGATCAACTGCGCCTGTTGCAGTCCTATCTGGAGCAGCACGCTCAAGGCGCCGCCAGTGGCGGTGGTGACAGCTGGATGCCGCTGATGCGCTCCTCGGTCACTGAGCCGTTGGGCCAACGTTGATGGCGGACAGGGTAGCCTGAGCATTATGGCGATGGACAAGTGCCGACAGTGGGGAATTCAGGCCGTCGCGTCTGCTGGGCTGGTAAGCCTATTCTCCTTCTCCATGCCGGTCATCGCAGAGCAGTCCTCTTTCAGCTGCGATGACCTCACTTCATTGACCGAGCCTGCCAGTGCTCAAGAGTGGCTGGTGCTCAGCAAACAGGCCGGTCATTGCTACGATTTCCAGGCCAGAGCCGTCTCCATCGATGCCTTGGGAGTGCGCACTCTGGCGCTTTCGCATCGTATCCGAGATGGCATTCGACAACAGGTCGTTCAGCATCTGGATGGCCCTTCTGTCAGTGTCGAGCGTCAGTCGGCCGTGGGCTATCGCGCCCGCTTCATTCCTGAAGATCAAGAGACCGGCAGCGCAGCGGAAGCCTGGGCGGCTCACGTGGCCCATTATTATGAGATCGAGCTGCTCAACGATGATCGCGTGGCGGGCCGCGAAGCCGTGCAGCTCAAGTTCGTGCCTCAGGATGGTGAGCGCTATCAGCATGAGTGGTGGCTGGACAAAGAGACGGGGCTGCTGCTCAAGCATGTCATGCGCGATAGTCAATCGCGGGCGCTGGAAACGTTTCAGATCACACAGCTACAGTCGCCGGTGCTTTATGAGGGCGTGATTGCAAACCCTGCTTCGCCGGAGGAGTCAGCAGTGAATTGGCAGGCGGAGTGGCTGCCGGATGGCTTCGTTTCTCAGCCGGTCGAAACGAGTTCGTTATCGAGTCAGCGTGTCTACAGCGACGGCTTGGCTTCGGTCAGCTTGTTTGCAGCGCCCGTGGAGCAACAGGCGCTCTCGGAAGGTAGCCATCAGTTGGGCGTTTCTACGGCCACGGTATCGGTCGTGGAGGTCGATGATCAGCGTTGGCAGCTGGTAGGCGTTGGTGAGCTGCCAGCTGCTGTCATGCGCCGTATCGTTCAGTCCATCGTGATTCAGCCCTGATGTCATTGGCCGAGCCCGCACCCTGTTCTGCGCTCTATCGCACTGGCCGAGTAACAGGGCATGTCGAAGGGCGATTGGTGGTGGATGTATCGGTGGCCAGTGAATGTGATGCCTGCGCCAAGGGGCGCGGTTGTGGCATGGGCCTGCTGGCGCGCCGCCAGCACCAGCGTGTCGAGGTGCGGCCTGAGTGTCTGGAAAGCCAATTGGCAGAGCGTTACCCTTTGGGCAGTGCAGTGACGCTGACGGTGGAACGGCAAGCCGTTGGCTATCTGGCGCTTTTGGTCTATGCCGCGCCCATGCTACTGGCGCTGGTGGTGTCGGGGGCGATTGCCAGGGTGGCAGAGAGCCAATGGATCAGCGCGGGTGCCTTTTTTGGTACCTTGGCGTGCGCCTTGGTGGCGCTTAGATTTCTCATGCGCGGGGGGATGGAACGCTTCCGTCCGCGTTTGGTCAGTTAGTTGTCCTGTAGCTCGCTAAGAGTTGCACTTCCATGGTGTCGTCCCTGCTTGACTAGGAGCTGTTTCATGAAGCGCTTGGTTCTCCCCTCAACGTTATGGTTATGCCTGGTTGCGCTGTTCATGGTGGGCCACAGTGCCCAGGCGCAAACCTTGCCCGATTTCACGGTGCTGGTAGAAGAAGCGGCGCCGGGCGTCGTCAACATTTCTACCACACGCACGGTGCAGCGCAGCAGCTCGCCGTCTGCGCAAGGGTTTGGTGGTCAGGAAATTCCCGAAATCTTTCGCCACTTTTTTGGTGACAGTTTTCCAGCGCCGCCCAGTGGTGGTCAGGGGCGTAGCCAGGAACGACAGTCATTGGGCTCTGGCTTCATCATCAGTGAAGATGGCTACGTGATGACCAACGCCCACGTCGTGCAGGATGCCGATGAAATTCTGGTGCGCCTCAACGACCGTCGCGAACTGCCCGCCGAGCTGATTGGAAGCGATGTGCAGACCGACGTTGCCCTGCTCAAGATCGATGCCAGCGACCTGCCCGTGCTCACGTTGGGGAATTCCGATGAACTCAAGGTAGGGGAGTGGGTGGCGGCCATTGGCTCGCCTTTCGGCTTCGACCATTCGGTCACTGCGGGTATCGTCAGTGCCATCAACCGTACGCTGCCACAGGACGCTTACGTCCCCTTCATCCAGACCGACGTGGCCATCAATCCGGGTAACTCCGGTGGTCCACTGTTCAATCTGGAAGGTGAAGTCGTCGGTATCAATTCGCAGATCTTCACCCGTAGCGGTGGTTTCATGGGTCTGTCGTTCGCCATTCCGATCAACGTCGCCATGGACGTTGCCAGCCAACTTCGTGAAGATGGCCAGGTGAACCGTGGTTGGCTGGGCGTGATGATTCAGCCGGTGTCTCGTGATTTGGCCGAGTCGTTTGGTATGAACGAAGCCATCGGTGCGCTGATTGCCGACCTGGACCCCGAAGGTCCCGCCGCGCAGGGTGGCCTGCAGGCTGGGGATGTGATTCTGGAAGTCAATGGCGAAGAGGTCGATCGTTCCAGCACGTTGCCGCGCCTCATCGGGCGTGTTGCCCCTGGCAGCGATGTGGAGCTTACCCTGATGCGCGATGGTGAGCAGGTGACTGAAACCATCGAACTGGGAAGCTGGCCGGACGCCCAAGGCGTCGAGCAAGCTTCCAGCAGCAACAATCAGATGCGACTAGGTGTCGCTGTGGCCGAAGTGGATGAAGCCACGCGCGAGCGGCTCAACATCACCGGTGGCGTAGAGGTTCGTCAGGTGGAGCCGGACAGCGTTGCCGCCCAGGCGGGGCTCCGTCCGGGAGACATTCTGGTCAGCCTCGACCACCGTAGCGTTGCTTCTGCCGATGAGCTGATGCGAATCGTCGAAGCCTTGCCCACCGATCGTGCCATCCCGCTGCGCCTGTATCGTGATGGACGCTCACTTTTTGTAGCGCTGCGTCTGGAATAAGTACGCTTTTCGCTCCCTCCAGTCCGGCGGTTCTCGCCGGACTGCTGTTCCTATCCCCCGCATATCGCTACAATAGCGCTTATCTTTTGACGAACTTTGGCAATGCAGTGGTGCGGTGTTCACGTTACGCCTTGTTGGCGCTGTCCCCAACACCATCGCTTGCGTACCAATAAGGCAGAACACACTCGATGTCTCATGACGTTTCCGGCGGAAAGCTCAAGCATATTCGCAATTTCTCCATCATCGCCCACATCGACCACGGTAAATCGACGCTTTCCGATCGTTTGATTCAGACTTGTGGTGGCTTGTCCGAGCGTGAACTGAAGGAGCAGGTGCTCGACTCCATGGATATCGAGCGCGAGCGCGGCATTACCATCAAGGCGCAGTCGGTCACGCTGGACTACACCGCGGCCGATGGTCAGGTCTATCAGCTCAACTTCATCGATACGCCAGGGCATGTGGACTTCTCCTACGAAGTATCCCGCTCGCTGTACGCCTGTGAAGGGGCGCTGCTGGTAGTGGACGCCGCTCAGGGCGTCGAAGCTCAGTCGGTGGCCAACTGCTACACCGCCATCGAGCAGGGCCTGGAAGTCCTGCCGGTGCTCAACAAGATCGACCTGCCCCAGGCCGACCCGGACCGCGTTTCTCAGGAAGTGGAAGAAATCATCGGCTTGGATGCCACCGATGCCTGCCAGGTGTCGGCCAAGAGCGGTATTGGTATCGACGCACTGCTGGAGCGCCTGGTGCGTGACATTCCGCCCCCCAAAGGGGACCCGGACGCGCCCTTGCAGGCGCTGATCATCGATTCCTGGTTCGACAACTATCTCGGCGTCGTTTCGCTGGTGCGGCTGTTCGACGGTACGCTGCGCAAGGGCGACAAGATTCGCATCAAATCGACCGGGCGGGATTGGAACGCCACCGAAGTGGGCATCTTCACACCGCTGCGTAAAGAGACCAATATTCTGCGCGCGGGTGAGGTCGGTTTCGTGGTTGCCGGGATCAAGGAAATTCATGGTGCCCCGGTCGGTGATACCATCACCCACACCAAAACCCCCGATGTCGAACGCCTGCCGGGCTTCCAGAAGGTCAAGCCGCAGGTATACGCCGGTATGTTCCCGGTCAGCGCCGATGACTATGAAGACTTCCGCGATGCGCTGGAGAAACTGGCGCTGAACGATGCGTCGCTGGAGTACGAGCCGGAAAACTCGGATGCCCTGGGCTTCGGTTTCCGCGTGGGTTTCCTCGGCACCCTGCACATGGAAATCATCCAGGAGCGCCTGGAGCGCGAATACGACCTGGATCTGCTCACGACTGCACCCACGGTGGTGTATGAGCTGGGCATGAAAAATGGCGACATCAAATACGTCTCCAACCCCTCCAAACTGCCGGACATGGCCGACGTCGACGAGATGCGCGAGCCTATCGTGCGGGCCAGTATTCTGGTGCCCCAGGAGTACGTGGGCAACGTGATTGCCGAGTGCGAGCAGCGCCGTGGCACCCAGCTGGACATGCAGTTTCTGGGCAACCAGATTCAGCTCACTTATGAGCTGCCGATGTCGGAAGTGGTCATGGACTTCTTCGATCGTCTGAAGTCGATTTCTCGCGGTTACGCGTCGCTGGAGTATAACTTCGAGCGTTTTGAAGCCGCCAAGCTGGTGCGTCTGGATGTCTTGATCAATGGCGACAAGGTAGACGCGCTGGCGGTCATCATCCATCGGGATCATGCCCACACCCGCGGCCGTCTGCTGGTGGAGAAGATGAAAGAGCTGATTCCGCGGCAGATGTTCGACGTGGCCATCCAGGCTGCCATTGGTGGGCAGGTGGTCGCGCGCTCGACGGTCAAGGCGCTTCGCAAGAACGTGACCGCGAAGTGTTATGGAGGCGACGTCAGCCGCAAGAAAAAACTGCTGGAAAAACAGAAAGCCGGCAAAAAACGGATGAAACAGGTGGGGCGTGTCGAAATTCCCCAGGATGCCTTCCTTGCTGTGCTCAAGGTCAACGACTAGGGACTCGACCTCACATGGATTTTTCATTATTACTGGTACTTGCCGTCGTGCTCTCCGGGGCCATCTTTCTGCTGGATGTACTGGTGCTACGGCCCAAGCGCCGTGAGCGGGTGGCCACTGCCGAAGCCGCCACGGTAGACGGGCTGGACGATGCCAGCCGGGAAAAGCTTCTCAAGGAGCCCTGGCCGGTCGACTACTCTCGCTCTTTCTTTCCCGTGTTGCTGGTCGTACTGGTGGTGCGTAGCTTCATCGTCGAACCGTTCCAGATTCCCTCGGGTTCCATGAAGCCGACGCTGGAAGTAGGTGACTTCATCCTGGTGAACAAGTTTGCCTATGGCCTGCGCCTGCCCGTGGTACACCACCGCTTTCTGGAAGTGGACGACCCGGAGCGCGGTGATGTCATGGTGTTTCGCTTCCCTGACGAGCCTTCGGTCAATTTCATCAAGCGCGTAGTGGGCCTGCCCGGCGACCGTGTTCGGTATGAAGGCAAGCAGCTCTATGTGAACGGCGAAGCAGTCAGCAAGGTGCTGGTCGAAGAAGGCCCGGCCTTGTCTCCTCAGCAGCTGTTGCTCGAAGAGCAGCTGGGTGAAGTGAGCCATTTCATTTATAACAATCCGCGTGATCCTGGCCCGCAAATGCGTGAGGTCGTGGTGCCGGAAGGGCACTATTTCACCATGGGCGATAACCGTGATCACTCCAACGATAGCCGCTACTGGGGCTTTGTTCCGGAAGAGAACATCGTCGGGCGCGCCTTTGCAGTCTGGATGCACTGGGATGGTGGTTTGCCCAGCTTCAGCAGCGTGCGTCGCATCGAATGAAGCACCTGTTAAACAACAAGGTCAGCGTGGTTATTTTGTATAACGTCAATGACGTAGGAGCACCGTGAGCAATTCCTTAACCGCTTTTTGCCGACGAATCGGCCATACCTTTGGCGACCCAACGCTACTGGAACTGGCCATGACCCATCGCAGCTATGGTGGTCGCAACAATGAGCGCCTGGAATTTCTGGGTGACTCTATCGTCAACTTTGTCATTGCCGAAGCGCTGTTTCAGCGCTTCCCCCAGGCGCGAGAAGGTCAGCTTTCCCGTCTGCGCGCGCGTCTGGTCAAGGGGCAGACCTTGGCCGAGCTGGCCCGTGAAATGTCGTTTGGCGAGTGCCTGCGACTTGGCTCGGGAGAGATGAAAAGCGGCGGTCACCGCCGTGAATCCATCCTGGCCGATGCCGTCGAGGCCGTGATCGGGGCCATCTACCTGGATGCAGGTATGGACGCCGTGCGTGACCGAGTACTGGCCTGGTATGCGGAGAGGCTGGAAAACATCTCTCTTCAGGATACTCAGAAGGACCCCAAAACGCGCTTGCAAGAGTTTCTCCAGTCACGCCAGGCCGCGTTGCCTCGCTACGAAGTGGTCTCGGTCAAGGGCGAGGCGCATGCCCAGACGTTTACCGTGGAGTGCTATATCGATCTGTTGAGCGAGCATACCACTGGTAAAGGTCCTAGCCGCCGACATGCAGAGCAACAGGCGGCGGAAGAAGCTCTGTCCTATCTTGAACAACCCCCTGGAGACAAATCATGAGCCAAACCTGCGGATTCGTGGCCATCGTTGGCCGTCCCAACGTAGGCAAATCAACCCTCATGAACCGGATTCTGGGGCAAAAGATCTCGATTACCTCTCGGCGGCCGCAAACTACCCGCCATCAGGTGATGGGTATCAAGACCGTCGATGAGACGCAGTTCATCTACGTGGACACCCCGGGCATGCACATCATGTCCAAGGATCGCAACAAGGCGATCAACCGATTCATGAACCAGGCAGCCACCCAGGCGCTGCGTGACGTGGATTGTGTCGTCTTCATCATCGATCGTACGCGCTGGACCGAGGAGGACCAGGCGGTGCTCAAGCGTCTGGAGCATGTCACGGCGCCGGTGATTCTGGCAGTGAACAAGGTCGACCGCCTGCAGGACAAGGCCGACCTGCTGCCCTGGTTGGCGGAGGTGGGGGCACGGCGTGAATTTGCTGCCGTCATCCCCATTTCAGCGAAGCACGGCACTCAGGTCGAAGCGCTGGAAGATGAGGTGGCCAAACACCTGCCAGAAAGTATTCACTTCTTCCCTGAAGACCAGATTACCGACAAGAGTCTGCGCTTCATGGCCGCCGAGCTGGTGCGCGAAAAGGTCATGCGTCAGCTGGGCGACGAGCTGCCCTATCAGATGACCGTCGAGATCGAGGAGTTTCGCGAGACCGAGCGGGTGACCCATATCAGCGCGTTGATTTTGGTGGAGCGCCAGGGCCAGAAAGTGATTCTGATCGGTGAAAACGGCGATCGGATCAAGAGTATCGGCCGAGAGGCGCGGCTGGACATGGAGCGTGCCTTGGGCACCAAGGTCATGCTCAACCTGTGGGTCAAGGTCAAGCGAGGCTGGTCGGACGATGAGCGTGCCTTGAAGAGCCTGGGTTACGACCTGGATTGAGCGCGGCCATGACCCCCGAGCCTGCCTTTCTGTTGCACCGCAAGGCGTATCGGGAAACCAGCGCGCTGGTCGACCTGCTGACGCTCAACCACGGGCGCATCCGTGCGGTGGCTCAGGGCGGGCAGCGCCCCAGTTCGAAATCGCGCCAGCGTTTGCAACCCTTTACGCCGCTGTTCATCGCTTGGCGCGGAGAGCGTGAGCTGAAGCGGCTGACCTTGATGGAGTCCCGGGGACAGACCGCGCTGCTGGCGGGTGAAGGGCTGTTGTGTGGCCTTTATGCCAATGAAATTGCCACTCGCTTGCTGCCGCTGGAACTGGCATCCGCGAATGTGTTTGCCTTTTACAGTGCGCTGCTGGAGGCACTTCCGGTGCCCGCCGCGCGCGGGTTGGCGCTGAGACGCTATGAGTGGGCGCTACTGGAAGCCCTGGAAGCCACGCCGCGCTTCTGCACGCCTCAAGGTACCCCTCTGGACCCTCACGGGCGCTATCGATTCGAGGCGGCCAGTCGTGCATTCTTGCCCGCCGAGCGAGGGATCGACGGCCGTGCCTTGCGCTATATCGAGCAGGGTGACTGGGAATCAGAGAGCCTGGCCAGCGCCTTGAAAGCGCTCATGCGAGCAGCGCTGGCGCCCCACCTGGGGGCAGTGGCACTACGCTCGCGAGAGCTGATGATGGATTTGGCCCGCCGCCGTCAGCGCTAGGCGGGCCTCTCTCATACAAGCAATTCTCATACAAGCAATTCTCAGACAAGCAATTCTCAGACAAGCAATACTCAGACAAGCAATACTCAGACAAGCAATGATGGCCTCTGTGTGCCATCCAATGGAGAGTCACGATGCATCCTCCTCGTATTCTACTGGGTGTCAACATCGATCACGTCGCCACCCTGCGCCAAGCACGGGGCACCCGTTACCCGGACCCCGTTCAGGCAGCGCTGTTGGCCGAAGAGGCCGGTGCCGATGGCATCACGGTTCACCTGCGTGAAGACCGCCGTCATATCCAGCCCCGCGATGTACGCCTGCTGGCCGAGATGCTCAACACGCGCATGAACCTCGAAATGGCCGTGACCGAAGAGATGCTGGCCCTGGCCGAAGAAGTGCGGCCTGCCCACGTTTGCCTGGTGCCGGAAAAGCGCGAAGAGCTGACCACGGAAGGTGGCCTGGACGTGGTGGGTGGGTTCGAACAGATTGCCGCTGCCTGCCAGCGTCTGGCAGCCGCGGGCTGTGACGTCTCGCTGTTCATCGACCCCGATGTAGCCCAGGTCGACGCGGCCAAGCGTGCTGGAGCGCCTACCATCGAACTGCACACCGGTGCCTATGCCGAAGCTCGGCCGGGCAGCGAAACGGCCAACGCCGAGTATGACCGCCTTAGTGCAGCAGCGGTCCATGCCGTCTCGCTTGGGCTGGTGGTCAATGCCGGGCATGGTCTGCATTACCACAATGTGGAAGCCATTGCTGCCTTGCCGGGTGTCAACGAGCTGAACATCGGGCACGCGATCATTGCGCGCGCCCTTTTTGTGGGCCTGAAAGAGGCCATTCAGGAAATGAAGCGGCTGATAATTGCTGGCCAGGAGGCGGGCCTGATGGCCGCGCTGGATGCCCATGAACACGAGCATGCGCATGACGAGCATGATGGCCATCACGGCTGCTGCGGGCATTGAATGATCGTTGGCATTGGCTCTGATATAGCCCGCGTTGCTCGGTTTAGCCAGGCCCTGGAGCGCCACGGTGAGCGTTTTGCCGAACGCATTCTGGGCCAGCAGGAGCAGCAGGTATGGCGGGCCAAAGGCTGCCCGGTGGCTTATCTGGCCAAGCGCTTCGCGGCCAAGGAAGCCTTCGTGAAAGCCTTGGGCCTTGGCTTGCGCCAGGGCATGCAGTGGGGAGACATCCAGGTGCTTAACGACGCGCTGGGCAAGCCCGGATTACACCTGCATGGTGAGGCCCAGCGGCTCTTCGCAGCCAGCGGCGCCGCCACGGCGCACATTACCCTCAGTGACGAAGCCGAGTATGCCGTGGCGTTCGTGGTGCTGGAGCGCTGATCGCCCCCATCACATGCCGTTCTCCTTGTTTACTCCAGTAAGCCATCGCGGTATTGGGCAAGTCGCGTCATGGCGGCGTAAAGCTCTTCCAGCAGCGTATCGACATGGCGTAGCCCGCTGGTGCGTAGCCGAGTTTCCAGGGTTTCCACCAGCAGGGCCAGCTCTGGTGCACCGCAGTAGCGGCTGGCCCCGTTCAGCCCGTGCACCCAGTCCAGCAGTTCGTTCAGGTCGTCTGCCTGGAAAGCCTCGCGCATTTGTCGTTCGTGCTCTTCCAGGCTGTCGATCAGCCTGACCAACTGCTGCTTGGCCAATAATGTCTTGCCGCCTGCCAAGCGCGTCCCCAGGGCGAGATCCACGGCAGGCAGGGCGCTGGGCAATGCCAAGGGTTTTGCCAAGGGTTCTGCCAAGGGCTCTGGTGTGGCCGGTGGGGTATCTGCTTCAGTAGAAGTTGGCGTGATGTCTTGATACCCCGGGTCGGGCGTAATACCCAGAAACCGCTGCATGAGCTGCTGCAACTGTACGTCATTGATGGGTTTGATCAACACATCGTCCAGCCCTTCACTCAGCCACTGCTGGCGTTCGTTATTCAGTACGTGGGCGGTGACCGCGATGATGGGGCAGCGTGCCCAGCTGCCGTTGACGCGACGCAGCGCTTTGGTGGTTTCAATGCCGTTCATGTCGGGCATGCGAATATCCATCAGTACCATGTCGGCGGTATGCTGGCGCGCGAACTCCAATGCCTCTCTGCCGCTGGCAGCCAAGACGATGCGCAGCGTGCTGCTCTCCAGCATGGCCTTGAGCAGCTCACGGTTGGCAGTGTTGTCGTCAACGATCAGCAGCGTCAAAGGGGCGCCTTGGGAAGGCTTGTTGGCAAGCTCCAGGGGTTTCGGCTCCTGACCCGCTGGCAGTACCGTGGGCTGCAGCAAGCGTCGTACCATCGTGACCAGTTGGGCGCGGGTGAAGGGCTTGCAGAGCATGTCACCGCCATGGGGTAAGTCCCAGTGGGGCAGTTCAAAGCTGGTGGTGTTGGCCAGAATGATGACTGGGCAGGGGGTCTGGGCAATGATGTTCTGCCAATAGCCCTTACGTTCGCCGTCAAAATCATCGTGTTCGAGGCTGACCATCAGCAGTGCCTCATTGCCGGCATCGATGAACGATACAGGGCGTGCGCCCCAGCGTTCCAGCAAGTGTTCCAGCACGTTTCGAGTGGGCAAGTGAGGTTCGTGCAAACGCACGATCGGATTGTCCAGCACCAGTTCTGGAGGGCGCTCGTCTGCCTGATGGGCGAGCAGGGGGAGCGTAAACGAAAAAGTCGACCCTCTGCCCAACTCGCTTTCGACACCAATCTCGCCGCCCATGCGTTGAATCAGCTGGCGGCAGATCGACAGGCCCAGACCGCTGCCTCCAAACTGTCGGGAGTGGCTGGGCTCTGCCTGAGAGAAGGCGCTGAACAGCTGCTGCTGGTGTTCATCACTCAATCCAATACCGGTATCACTGACGCTGATGTGCAGGACGACGTGCTGACCCTCTTGGTTGTCCAGCATGACGCGCACGATCACATCGCCCTCATTGGTGAATTTGAGGGCATTGCCAAGCAGGTTGTTCAGCACCTGATGGATGCGTAGCGGGTCACCGCATAGCGGGGTCGGCACGTCGTCATACACCATGGCGACCAGGTTGAGCTGCTTGCGCTGCGCTTCTGGGGCATGCAGGCCAATCACTTCATCGACCAGCGCCACGATATCCACGTCCACTTCTTCCAGTGTCAGGCGGTCTGCTTCCAGTTTCGAGAAATCCAGCACGTCGTTGACCAGCATCAGCAGGTTGTCACAGGCCCGGCGCACATGGTCCAGCCACTCCTTTTGGCGGCTGTCGAGCGACGAGCGGCCCAGCAGCCGACAGAAACCGATGATGCCATTGAGCGGTGTACGTATCTCATGGCTCATGTTGGCCAGAAATTCAGACTTTACGGCGTTGGCTCGCAGCGCGCTGCGGTGTGCCAGATCAAGCTTGATGTTCTGCTCTTCGATGGTCTCCATGGATTCCTGGAGTTCACTGGTGGCTTGCTCGATCTGGCTCTGCATGTTGCGCCGGGCGTGCTGGAAATACTCCGCCAGCCGATTGATATGCTGGGCCAGTTGGCGCAGCTCGATGGGGTTGGCAGGAGTGATCTGCAGGCGGTCATCGCCTCTCGACAGTCGGTAAAGTGCCTGGCTGGCTTCTTCGATGGGGCGAGTAACATAGCGGCTGATGGCAAAGGCGATCAGAAACAGCAACAGGCCCAGCAGCATGCCGCCCAGGCTGAGGCTGGCAATCAGCTTGTAGCGCTCCAGCACCAGCGTGCGGATATCCATCTCGGCTTCCAGCCAGCCATTGTTCGTGCGCCCACGACCGCTCAGTGACTCGCTGGTCAGCGGTACCTGAACGCGCCACAGATCGTCTTCCATGGCGATGGTCGTCGTTTCCGGGGCGTGCAGTCGAGCCGGGGGTGGCAGCGAGGTACCCATCACCAGCAGGCGATTGCCTTGTTCATCGAAGAGGGTGACGGCTCGTAGGTGGCGCTGTTCGAGCAGTTTTCCCGCGAGGCTCTCCAGGCGTTGCGAGTCGCCATCGGCCATGGCCTCGCCCAGGCTGGGAGCCAACAGCTCGCCAGTACCGACCAGCCTTTCCTCGAGTACCGCACGGCCTGTGGCGTCGGCGTGAAAGACGAACAGAAACGCCATCATGGCATACACCAACAGTGGAAAACCCAGCAGGGCAAACAGCAGGCGCGTGTTTAAAGACATGAAAGAAGCTCATCGAATCCAGAAGGTTGCCTGTCCAGGCATGGGCAGCACCGATATAATGCAGCATAACGGTTACGATAAGGAATGTGTGATGAATTATCCCACGCTTGAAGATGTGGTCGGCAACACACCGCTGGTACGTCTGAAAAGAATCACGGCAGGCCGCAACAATACGCTGCTGGCCAAGCTGGAGGGCAACAACCCGGCAGGCTCGGTCAAGGACCGCCCGGCGCTGTCGATGCTCAGCGAAGCAGAAGCCCGTGGTGACATTCGTCCCGGTGATACGCTGATCGAGGCGACCTCGGGCAATACCGGCATTGCGCTGGCCATGGCGGCCGCCATCAAGGGTTACAAGATGGTGCTGGTCATGCCTGAAAATGCTTCCGCCGAGCGCAAGCAAGCCATGGCGGCCTATGGCGCCAGGCTCATCTCGGCGAGCAAGGAGGGGGGCATGGAAGAGGCACGCGATATCGCCGACGCCATGATTGCCCGAGGCGAGGGCAAGCCGCTCAACCAGTTTGCCAACCCGGACAACCCGCTGGCGCATTATCGCACCACCGGCCCGGAGGTATGGCGGCAAACCGACGGTGAGATCACACACTTCGTCAGCTCCATGGGTACTACGGGCACCATCATGGGCGTGTCACGGTATCTCAAGGAGCAGAACCCGGCCGTGCAGATCGTCGGGCTGCAGCCGGCCGATGGCGCCAGTATTCCCGGCATTCGCCGCTGGCCCCAGGAGTACCTGCCCGCCATCTTCGAAGCGCCGAGAGTCGATGTCACGCTGGACATCGCCCAGCAGGAAGCCGAAGAGCACATGCGTCGCCTGGCCCGGGAAGAGGGTATTCTGGCAGGGGTTTCATCCGGCGGCAGCCTGGCAGGTGCGCTGCGCATCGCCGAACAAACCGAAAACGCGGTCATCGTGTTCATCGTCTGTGACCGTGGTGATCGCTATCTCTCCACGGGCTTGTTCGCCCCGGAGGTATGAATGGCCATGTTGGGTAAGCGGCGGCCTCCACGCCCCGCCTCGGGCCATTCGGGCCTGGCACGCACGCCAAGTGGGCGAGCCGCAAAAGAGCAGACTGGCGAGCTCTCCGGTGCGCCGCTGGTCGTCGAGCGGCTGGCCCATGATGGCCGAGGGGTGGCCCACAACGCTGCCGGGAAGACCGTGTTCATCGACCGGGTGCTGCCCGGCGAGGAAGTGGAGGTCGCGGTCCATGTGACCCGCAAACGCTTCGATGAGGCGCATGTCAAAACTCTGCTGACTCCCTCGCCCCTGCGCGTGACGCCGCCCTGTGCCCACTTTGGCCAGTGCGGAGGGTGCGATTTGCAGCATATGGCACTCGACACCCAGCGCCATCACAAACGTGAGGTGGTCGCTGAGCTGCTGGCACGGCAGGGCCTGGCCCATGATGCCATCGGCTTGCTCCACGGGCAGACCACGGCGTATCGCCGTCGGGCGAGGCTGGGTGTCAAGGTGGATAGCCAGGGCAAGGTGCACCTGGGGTTTCGCGCCGCCAGCACGCATCGGCTGGTAGATATCGACGCCTGTCCAGTGCTGGTGCCTGCCTTGCAGGCGCTCATTGCCCCTCTGCGAGCGCTGTTGGCGAGCTTGGAAGCCCCGCGCTTGGTCGGCCACCTTGAACTGCTGGCGACCCCGGATGCGACGGTAGTGCTGGTGCGTCAGTTGAAGGCACAGTCTGACGATGAGCTGCGCTGGCAGCGTTTCGCTGAGCAGCACCAGGTACATGTCGGTGCCTGGCTGGGGCGCGAAGAGCCCCAGCTGCACTGGTATGGTGCGCCACCTTTGCTGAGAGAGCGCGTTGACATGCAGGCGCTGGGCATCGACGCCAGCACACTGCCATCCAACCTGTCGCTTGACTTTGTGCCGGGAGATTTTTTGCAGGTCAATGCCGAGGTGAACCAGCAGATGGTGGCACAAGTGGTAGGCTGGTTGGCGCCCAAGCCCGGCATGGTGCTGCTGGATCTGTTTGCCGGTATCGGCAATTTCAGCCTGCCGTTGGCCGCTGCAGGCGCCCGCGTTCATGCGGTCGAAGGGAGCCAAGGCATGGTCGAACGGCTGCGCGACAATGCCCATAACGCCCGCGATGCCGATGCAGTCCTGGCGGTCAGCGCGGAACAAGCGGATCTCAGCAATGCCGAGGCCGTGGCCAAGGTGCTGCGGCAGCACCCCGTGGATGCGCTGGTGCTGGATCCGCCGCGTAGCGGTGCCGAGGCGGTGTGTCAGGCGCTGGGCCGCCATCGCATTGCCAAGATCGCGTATGTTTCCTGCGACCCGGCAACCCTGGCTCGCGATGCGGCACATCTTGTGCATGCAGGGTATGCTATCAAGCACGTTGTCGTGGCCGACATGTTCGTACATACGGCGCACATGGAAACGCTGATGCTGTTTGAATATACGGGCTAGCGTGCCATTTGCAGCAAGCCGCCACCCAAAAGGATGAGTCATTGTCATGGTGAAAGTGCGTGAAGACCAGCCGCTGACAGAAAGCGGAAAGGTGGACATACAACAATGGTTAACGCGCCTTCAGGAAGATGTGCGCCTGCGTGAGCCCGAGCGCCTGCTTCAGGCCTGCGAGCTGGCCGACCAGTTGGAGCGAGAAGCTCCCCGCACCCATCGTGTGTGGCTGTCGCCAGGTTCCAGTTTTCGCATGGGGCTGGAAATGGCCGATATTCTGGCGGATCTCAAGCTCGATCAAGCCACGCTGGAAGCTGCCGTGCTGTATCGCGCCGTGCGCGAAGGGTTGCTGAGCCTCGACGCGGTGACCAAGCGCTTTGGCGATGAAGTGGCGAAGCTGATCGATGGCGTACTGCAGATGGCCGCCATCAGCTACCCCTTGGCGCCCAACCATGGCATGAGCCAGCATAACCAGCAGGAAAACCTGCGCAAAATGCTGGTCAATATGGTGGGAGATGTACGAGTCGCGTTGATCAAGATTGCCGAACGCACCTGCGCGCTGCGTCAGGTCAAGGACGCCCCCCGGGAAAAATGCCTTCAGGTGGCCAGGGAAGTGGCCGATATCTACGCGCCGCTGGCCCACCGCCTGGGCATTGGCCAGATCAAGTGGGAGCTGGAAGACCTCTCGTTCCGCTACCTGCATGAGGACGAGTACAAGGCGATTGCCAAGTTGCTGGCAGAGAAGCGCCTGGACCGCGACCGCTATATTCACGATGTGGTCGAAACCCTCAAGACCCTCATGGAAGCCCAGCATATCCATCGTTACGATGTCAGTGGCCGGGCAAAGCATATCTACTCCATCTGGCGCAAGATGAAGCGCAAGCGGATCGATTTTTCCCAGGTCCACGACGTGCGCGCCGTGCGCATTCTGGTACCCGAAGTCACCGACTGCTACACCGTGCTGGGTATCGTCCACTCCCGCTGGCACCACGTGCCCAACGAGTTCGACGACTACATCGCCAACCCCAAGAAAAACGGTTATCAGTCGCTGCACACGGCGGTCATGGGACCGGAAAACAAGGTGCTGGAAATTCAGATCCGCACCTTCGGTATGCACGACGAGGCCGAGCTTGGGGTGTGTGCCCACTGGCGCTACAAGGGCCACGATACCAATGCCAAGAGTCGCAGCTACGAAGAAAAGATCGCCTGGCTGCGGCAGGTGCTGGAGTGGCAGGACGAAGTGGGCGGCTTTGGAGACCTGCGCGAGGGGCTCTCCAGCGACGTGGCGCCGGACCGAATCTATGTTTTCACCCCTGACGGCCACGTGATCGACCTGCCGCGTATCGCTACTCCCATCGACTTTGCCTACCGGGTACACACCGAAATAGGCCATCGCTGCCGAGGTGCCAAGGTCAATGGGCGTATCGTGCCCCTGACCTACAAGCTCAAGACTGGCCAGCAGATCGAGATTCTCACCGCGACCAAGGGTGGCCCCAGCCGCGACTGGCTCAACCCCAGCCTGGGCTACGTACGCACCTCGCGGGCGCGGGCCAAGATCCAGGCGTGGTTCAAACATCAGGCCCGGGACCAGAACCTGGACGAAGGGCGCACGCTCTTCGAGCGTGAAATGCGTCGTCTGGATGTGGAAGGGCTCGACCTGCCAAAACTGGCCAAGGCGGTCAATTACCAGAACGCTGACGACATGTACGCCGCGTTGGGCGCCGGTGACCTGCGGATAGGCCAGGTACTGCATCAGGCGCAGCAGCTGTTTGGCGAGACCGATGACCAGGAGCAGTTGGACCGACTGCTGGCCAAGCCTCGCCGCCAGCCCAGCAAGGCCACCAAAAGCGACATTACCGTGCTGGGCGTGGGCAACTTGAAGACCAGCATGGCCAACTGCTGCCGACCGGTGCCCGGCGAGCCGATTGTCGGTTTCATCACGCAAGGGCGTGGGGTCACCGTGCACCGTCAGGATTGCACCAATATTCTCCAATTGCGCATGGAGGAGCCTCAGCGCATTATCGAAGTGGAGTGGGGCGAGCGCGCCCATACCCGCTACCCGGTGACCATCGAGATTCAGGCCTGGGACCGTTCGGGTTTGCTGCGCGATGTCACGGGCCTGCTGGGCAATGAAAAGGTCAATGTACTGGCGGTCAACACGCTGACCGATACCGACGAGGGCATTGCCCGCCTGCGCATCACCCTGGAGGTGGATGGCCTGGAGTCCCTGGGACGGCTGTTCTCGCGTATTCAGCAGTTGCCCAACGTGACCGAGGTTCGCCGCCTGCGTAACGCCGACCCCGAAAAAAGTGCCCGTAAAGGAGGGGCCTGATGCGCTACCGCCTGGAAGACCTGTTGACGCTGATGGCCGTGCTGCGTGACCCGCAGCAGGGCTGCCCGTGGGACGTCAAGCAGCACTGGGACACCATCGTGCCGCATACCCTGGAAGAAGCCTACGAAGTTGCCGATGCCATCGAGCGGCGTGCTTTCGATGAGCTGCCCGGAGAGCTGGGTGACCTGCTGTTTCAAGTGGTCTATTACGCCCAGTTCGCCGCCGAGGAGCAGCGCTTCGATTTCCACGATATCGTCCATACGTTGACGGAAAAGATGCTGCGTCGCCATCCGCATGTGTTTCCAGAGGGGACGCTGGCGTCTCGCCGCCCGCCTGGCATGAGCGCAGACGCCGTCAAAACCCAGCAGGTCAACAGCCGCTGGGAAGCGCTCAAGGCCGAAGAGCGCGCGCAGCGCAGCGTCGAAGAGGTATCGGTGCTCGACGATGTACCGCGTAACCTGCCTGCGCTGAGCAGGGCGACCAAACTCTCCAAGCGTGCCGCCCGAGTGGGTTTCGACTGGCCCGATGCCCGCGGCGTGCTGGACAAGATTCGTGAAGAGCTGGCCGAGGTCGAAGAGGCGCTGGCCGCCGGCGACCGCCAGCATGCGCAGGAAGAAGTGGGTGACCTGCTGTTTGCGGTCACCAACCTGGCGCGTACCCTTGGGGCCGATCCTGAGCAGTGCCTGCGCCAGACCAACAGCAAATTCGAGCGCCGCTTTCGCCATGTCGAAGGCGCACTTGCCAGGGCCGAGCGACCGCTGGGTCAGGCGACCCTGGAAGAAATGGAACACCACTGGCAAGCCGCGAAAGCCCAAGAACAACGCTAATATCTCACCATATCAACGCGACCCCGCAAGGAGGCCCCGCCAATGAGCCATGATCTACACGAGTCGCTGCGCGATAATGTCCGTATTCTGGGTGACAGTCTTGGGCGTACCATCGCCGATGATCTGGGCCAGTCGTTCGTCGACAAGATTGAAACCATTCGTGCCCATGCCAAGCGGGGTCGCCAGGGCGACACCCTTCAACAGCGGCAGTTGATCGAGTATCTGCGCCAGCTTCCCGAGCGCGACCTGCTGCCGGTCACCCGTGCCTTCAACCAGTTCCTGAACCTCGCCAACATCGCCGAGCAGCATTACCGCGCCCGGTTTCGTCGCGTGGAGGATTACAAGCCAGGCACCCAGCCGGTGCTGGGCGAACTGCTCAGTCGCGCCCAGCAGGCGGGCAACTCCCCCCGCAAACTGGTCGAAACCCTGGCCAACATGCGCGTGGAGCTGGTGCTCACTGCCCACCCCACCGAGGTCATTCGCCGCACCCTGATTCAGAAGTATGACGCCATCGACGAGTGCCTGACCGCCATTGAAAGCTCCGAGGATTACCCGGAGCGTGGCGCCCGCGCTCAGGGGCGGCTGGAAGAGCTGATCAGCCAGGCCTGGCACACCGACGAGATTCGTCACGAACGCCCCACCCCGGTGGATGAGGCCAAGTGGGGCTTTGCGGTCATCGAGAACTCCCTGTGGCAGGCGGTGCCCGATTTTCACCGCGACCTGGATAGCCTGTTGCTGGAAACGGCAGGCGAGCGCCTGCCGCTGGATGCGGCGCCCATTCGCTACGCCTCGTGGATGGGGGGTGATCGCGACGGCAACCCCAATGTCACGGCGAAGGTGACCCAGGAAGTCCTGCTGCTGGGACGCTGGATGGCGGCAGACCTCTATCTGCGCGATCTGGAGCAGTTGAAGACCGAGCTTTCCATGTGGAAGGCCAACAGCGCCTTGAAGGCCGAAGTGGGCGATGTCGCCGAGCCTTACCGGGAGCTGCTCAAGCGACTGTTGACCAGGATGGAAGCCACCCGTGACTGGGCCAAGGCACAGCTGGAGGGGCGCAACTACGATGGCGGACCCATCATCGAAACCCGCGATCAGCTGTATGCGCCGCTGCTGGCCTGCTATCGCTCGCTGTGCGATGTGGGGCTGGACACTATCGCCAACGGCGCGCTGCTGGATACGCTGCGACGGGTCGCCGTGTTCGGCGTTACCCTGACCAAGCTGGATCTGCGCCAGGAAGCGGGCCGCCATGCCCAGGTCATGGAAGAACTCACCAGTGCCCTGGGCCTTGGTCATTATCAGGAGTGGAGCGAGCCCCAGCGTCAGGAGTTCCTGCTTTCCGAGCTGGCCTCGCGCCGTCCATTGATCCCGCGCCGCTGGGAGTGTTCCGCCGAATCACGGGAAGTGCTGGATACGTTCAAGGTGATTGCCCAGGAGCATGCCGAAGCGCTGGGTACCTATATCATCTCCATGGCAGGCGAGCCTTCCGATGTACTGACCGTGGCGCTACTCATGAAAGAGGTGGGCGGCCAAGTGACGCTGCCCATCGCGCCGCTGTTCGAGACGCTCAACGACCTGGACCACGCCGGTGCTGTCATCGATCAGCTGCTGTCGCTGCCGGGTTACCGAGCGCTCACTCAGGACCGTCAGGAAGTCATGATCGGTTACTCCGACTCTGCCAAGGATGCCGGGCAACTGGCGGCGGCCTGGGCGCAGTACCGCGCCCAGGAAGCGCTGGTCAACGTGTGCGAGAAGCACGGCGTGGATTTGACGCTGTTCCATGGCCGAGGCGGTACGGTAGGCCGTGGTGGCGGCCCGGCCCATGCGGCGATTCTCTCTCAGCCGCCGGGGTCGGTGAACGGCAGCCTGCGGGTGACCGAGCAGGGAGAGATGATTCGCTTCAAGTTCGGCCAGCCGGACATTGCGCTGCGCTCCATGGAGATCTACGCCTGCGCGGTGCTGGAAGCCACGCTGCTCCCGCCGCCTGCACCACAACCGCACTGGCGCGAAGAGATGGACCAGCTGGCCAAGGTTGCCCACGCGGCTTACGTGGGCGTGGTGCGTGAAGACCCGGATTTTGTCCCCTATTTCCGCGCGGTGACGCCCGAGGGCGCGCTGGGCAGGCTGCCCTTGGGTTCGCGGCCCGCCAAGCGTCGCCAGGATGGCGGCGTGGAAACGCTGCGGGCGATCCCCTGGATCTTTGCCTGGACGCAGATTCGCCTGATGCTGCCCGCCTGGCTGGGCAGCGGTGAGGCCTTTGCCCGACGCCTTGAGGAGCCGGGCGGCCTGGAAGTGCTGCAAGAGATGCGCACTCAGTGGCCATTCTTTGGCACCTATCTGGACATGCTGGAGATGTTGCTGGCCAAGGCCGATGTGGCCATTGCGGCTTATTACGAGCATCGCCTGGTCGACGAGCCTGCGCTGAAGGCGTTGGGCAAGCAGCTGCGAGAACGCTTTGCGCGGCTGGAGCTGGTGGTGCTGGACATTCTTCAGCAGGAGCGGCTGCTGGAGAATACGCCGCTGATCCGTCAGGCCATCGATGTTCGCAACCCTTACATCGACCCGCTCCACGGCCTGCAAGCCGAGCTGCTGCAGCGTAACCGGGATGCTGACGGCGCCATCAGCGCCGATCTCTCACGGGCGCTGATGGTCACCATGGCAGGCATCGCTGCCGGGCTGCGCAATACCGGCTAGTCGCACCGTGGGCCAGCGCCGTCACTCCTCGGGTGGCGGCGCTTTTGTTTATGTTGGGCTGCTGTTTTCGTTGAGCTTTTATCGACGCACTCCAGGGGAGGTGCACCATGCACGCAGATGCTCAGGCCGTGATGGTCTTCTGGTTTCAAACCTTAGAGCCCGCTCAATGGTTCAAGAAAGACGCGAATATGGATCGACAGATTGGCGAGCGCTTTGGCCCACTGCTGGAGCGAGCAGCAGCCTGCGAGCTGTTTGAATGGCGCGGGACGGCCCATGGGCGGCTGGCGGAGATCCTCGTGTTGGACCAGTTTTCCCGCAATATTCACCGTGACGACGCACAGGCCTTTGCCAATGATGCATTGGCACTGGCGCTGGCCCAGGAAGCGGTGGCCAGCGGCGCAGACCAGTCGCTCTCCACCGTGGAGCGCAGCTTTTTATACATGCCCTACATGCACAGCGAGTCGCTTGCCATTCATGCCGTGGCCATGCAGCTGTTTGACCAGCCGGGCCTGGAAAACAACCTCGACTTTGAAAAGCGCCATCGTGTGATTATCGAACGCTTTGGGCGCTACCCGCATCGCAATGAGGTGCTGGGCAGGCCCTCCACACCTGAAGAAGTCGCCTTCCTCCAGCAGCCGGGCTCCTCTTTTTAACCCAATGGGATGACGTAGCGCTTTATGCCGTTAAGAACCTCTACCCGTATCAACAAGTACATCAGTGAAAGCGGCCTGTGCTCCCGCCGCGAAGCCGACCGCTTCGTGGAGCAGGGCAATGTCTATATCAACGGTCGCCGGGCCACCACGGGGGATCAGGTGGTGGCGGGAGATCGGGTCAAGGTGAACGGCCAGGAGATCGAACCGCAGGAAGAAGAAGACCTGGTATTGATCGCGCTGAACAAGCCGGTGGGCATCGTCAGCACCACGGAGTCTGCCGAGAAGGACAACATCGTCGAGTTCGTCAAGCACGGCACGCGTATCTTTCCCATCGGACGGCTGGACAAGGACTCCCAGGGCCTGATCTTTCTTACCAACAATGGCGATCTGGTCAACAAGATTCTGCGCGCCAACAATCATCACGAGAAAGAGTACGTGGTGACGGTGGATAAGCCGATCACCGATGAGTTCATTGCCGGTATGCAGGGCGGGGTGCCCATTCTTGGCCAGGTGACCAAAAAGTGTCGCGTGGTCAAGGAGTCTACTTTCGTCTTCAATATTACGCTGGTGCAGGGGCTGAATCGTCAAATTCGCCGTATGTGCGAATACTTCGGTTACGAAGTGACGCAACTGGTGCGTACACGCATCATGAACGTATCCCTGAAAGGCCTGGCGCTGGGCGACTGGCGCGATCTGACGCCCCGTGAGATCGAGACCATCATTGCCCTGACCGAAACCTCGCAAGCCGCACCGGAGAAGAAAAAAAGCGACAGGCCTGACTACAGCGGCAACAGACATGGCGCGAAAGGTAAACCACCGGCAGCGAAAAAGGCCTCACCAGGTGCCCGTTCGGGTGGCAAGAGCCGTCAGGACTCCAAGGGGAAAGTAGTCGCGTCGGGTAAGCCAGGCGCCAAAGCAAAGCCAACGGGAAAACCGGCTGCCAAAGGCAAGGGCAGGCCCGGCAGTAAACCCGGTGGCAAGCCGGGCGCGGGCAAGAGTGCCATCAAGGGTGGTCGACCTGGCGGGGGCAGAACAGCCGCCGGTAAGCCCTCTTCCCGGCGCAAATAGTCAGCCAGGGCCCATCATGAACTCATGGATGCTTTTCGGGCTGGCGCTCTATGCAGCGGCCAGCGTCGTGACTTATGCCACCTATGCATGGGACAAGCGGGCGGCGATCAAGAAGCGCCAGCGGGTGAGCGAAAAAACGCTGCACTGGCTGGCGCTGTTAGGGGGTTGGCCAGGCGCGTGGTGCGCTCAGCAGCAGCTGCGCCACAAGACCCAGAAAACCGCTTTTCGGCGAGTATTCTGGGTCACGGTGGTGCTCAACCTGGCCTGTCTGGCGGCTGTTCTGGCGCTTACGCAACCTTGGCCGAGTTGAACAGGAAGTTGGCGATCAGTTCCTTGCCGCCTTCGGTGGCAAACGACTCCGGGTGAAACTGAATGCCGTGGATGGGGTAGTCGCGGTGCTTCACGCCCATCAGCTCGAACTCGCCTGCGGCCTGCCAGGCGCTGCGCTCGGCAAAATGCTTGGCGGTCAGCGCGCCGACCGTGGCGGTCACTTCCAGGCACTCGGGTAGGGTGGTGGCGTCGGCAATCAAGGAGTGGTAGCGCATCACTTCCAATTGGTCGGGGACGCCCTGGAACACCGAGCGGTCATCGTGGTGAATGGGGCTGATCTTGCCATGCATGGGTAGCGGTGCCTTGACCACCTTGCCACCAAAGACATGCACGATTCCCTGCATGCCCAGGCACACTCCCAGCAGTGGCGTCGTCTTGCCGAGTTTTTCGATGACCTCGGCACACACCCCGAAGTAGCGCGGGTCGTCCGGCGAGCCCGGCCCCGGCGAAATGATGATGCGGTCCGGGGCCATGGCCTCGATGGCCTTGAAGTCGATCTGGTTGTTCCGCTTCACCACGATCTCGAAATGCGGCAGCTCCCCGCGATTCTTTTCGGTAGTGAGAATTTCACCGATGAACTGGTAGAGGTTGTAGGTGAATGAGTCGTAGTTGTCGATGATCAGCACCTTCATGCGGGGCTCTCCGTTTCCGTGCTCATAAAGGGGGCTAGCGCCTTGCGGGTACCGGCAAACTTGCGACGAATCTCCTCGTACTCATCCTCGGCATTGCTGTCGTAGACGTTGCCGCCGCAGGTTTGCACGTAGGCGCGTTCACCGTTGACGAACACCGTACGAATCGGAATGGCGAAGGTGCAGTCGCCATTGAAGGAAAACTGACCCACTGCGCCGCCATAGGGGCCGCGACCGTCGGTTTCCAGGTCGTCGATGATCTTCATGGCCTCGATCTTGGGAGCGCCGGTCAGCGTTCCGGCAGGGAAGTTGCTGGCCAGGGCGGAGAACATGTCTTCGCCTTCGGCGATGATGCCGACGATCTCGCTGGAGATGTGCTGTACATGGCTGAACCGCTTGATGTCCATCAGGCTGCGTACCTTCACCGTTCCAAACTGGGCCACGCGGCCGATGTCGTTGCGGTGCAGGTCCACGATCATGTTGTGCTCGGCGATCTCCTTCGGGTCGTTGAGCAGTGCGCGGGCCAGCTGCGTGTCTTCCTGGGGGGTCTGGCCACGGAGCGTGGTGCCCGCCAGCGGGAAGGTTTCCATTTCGCCCTGGCGCAGGCGAAACAGCAGTTCGGGGCTGGCGCCGATCAGCTTCTGTTCACCGAATTTGACGTAATACATCTGCGGTGACGGGTTGATGGTGCGCAGCTGGTCATAGAGCGCCAGGGTATCGCCCTGGATGCGAAAGCGCTTCTTGAATCCCACTTCACACTGGAACACCTTGCCGTCGATGATGTCCTGCTTCACTTTGGCCACGGCTTCGGCATGCTGGGCCTTGCTCATGGTGTCGCCCAGCGCGGTAATGCTGAGCGCCCCGGCAGGCTCGTCTGCTGCTTCGATCAGTGTCTGCAGAAAATCATAGCGGCTGTTGTCGTAGTAGAAGTAGGTGACTTCCCCGGTCATCTTGTCGAGGATCAAGCCATCCTTGTAAAGCCCGAAGCGGAAGGTATCGAAGTCGTCGCTGGCTTTCAGCGTCAGCGAAGGCTCGAAGTACTGCATGGCGTCGTAGCCCAGATAACCGCTTAGGCCGCCGGCATACTTGCGGGAAATGATGTTCTGCGGAATCAGGCTGCGCAGCAGCTCGTAGGGGTTCTCGCTGGTGTACTGCTCGGCCTGACCGTCGCGGTTCTCGATGGTCAGCGTGTGGCCATTGGCGTACAGCGTATATTCGGGATCGAAGCCAATGATCGAGTGGCGTGCCATATGGCTATCTTCGCCCAGCGACTCCAGCATGTAGCAGGTGTCGAAGCGGCGCTCGATTTTCTGAAACAGGGCGAAGAAGTCGCAGTCTGCCGCCAGCGTCACGTAGTGCGGTTTACGAGGCAGTGTAAACGGCGTTGGGCCAGTGGTGTTGGCCTGAGTGTGAGTGCTCATAAAGGGTCGTTCCGTGATGAAGATGACTGGTTCAGTGCGCGAGAGCCCCTGGATACCGTGGCAATACCGACCCCGAGGGTGTCGGCAATCTTGCGGTGGGGCACCCCTTCGTTGAGCAGCTTGAAAATCTGCAGGCGCTTGCTGATTTCCTGGTACTCCGCTGGTGTCAGCAGGCTGGCCAGCGCAGCGTCCATGGCCTCGGGGGTCTCGATGGCCACCAGATGGCGTACCAGCTCAGTCTGATAATGTGACGGAGAGAGGGTCATGAGTGAGTCACCAGCGGTCGATGTAATCCGTGTTAATGTACTAGTACGCTAGTACATTAACACGGATAAATGCCGGGTCAAGAGACATCTCGGCTGGCAGCATCGAAAACTGGGATTAAAACGGCAGGTGTAGCGAAGCGCTGAGCATATTGAGGTGGCTGAGCGTGGGTGCATCGATACGCTCGTACTCGAAACGGCTGATCAACCGGTTGATGGTCATGGTGGCGCCGAAGCCTTGCAGTAGCGCCGTGCCGCCATCATCGGCCTGGGGCTGGTACGCTTCACCACGCCACTCGGTGAAGCCGGACTTGGCATAAATGCTGACGGCGCCCATGCGCACGCCTGCCACCAAGGCGCCACCCAGGCTCAGGGTGTCCATGAGCAGCGGGTTCATCTGGGAAGTAATGGGGACTTCTTCACTTTCGCGATAGGCGATCTCGGCACCGATATCCAGCCGGGGCAGCCGTTCGGGGCTGAAGCCCGCGGTCAGCCGAAAGCCGGTGGTGTTGGTGTCCAGGCTGCTCAGGTCGCTGCCTTCCAGCACCACGCCGTTATCCAGCCGAATCCACTCACCGTCGGGGGCCGCATAGGCAAGCAGTGCCGTATCGTCATTTGCCAGGGCAGTGGCGAAGGGCGCGGCGCTCACCAGCGTCAGGAACAGGGTGCTTGCCAGGCGGTTCATTGGCGTTCCTCTTGTCCTTGATCGTGACCTTGTCGTTATGCGTGATTGTCGCCATTTATCGAGCCAACCGTTACAGGTTAGCAACGGGCGCTGATTTCCACCACGTTAATTGCCTGTTGAGCGAGATTTTCCAGCAGGTGCTTGCCCATGGTCAGGAAGCGCTCGCCAAATACCCACTGGGGCGAGACGACCGCAGGCTGGGCGGTCTGCTCCTTTTGGCGTTGACGCTGGCGCCAGGCCAGGGCGGTCTGGCTCCAATCCTCGTGGTGTTGCAAGGTGAAGCCTTGCCGTTGCAGCAGGGTAGTCAGTGCTTCCAGGCTGAGCAGGTGTGAATGTTCGGGCCCTTCCGCCCAGGGCACGGGGTAGCGCAGCGCCGCCTGGTTCGGGCCGCCCACCACTTCGTGCATCACCAGCTGCCCGCCGGGGCGCAGCACTCGGCGGCACTGGGCCAGTACTTTTTCCGGGTCAGGCATGTTCATCAGGCTGTGTTGAAACACCACCGCATCGAAGCTCGCGTCGGTAAACGGCAGAGCGCTGGCATTTCCCGTCACCCAGCGCAATTTTCCGCCCATGGGGGTGGGGGTGAGTTGGCTGATGGCCCGGTTGAGCGCGCTGAAGCGGTGGGTGATATCCAGCCCGGTCATGTGCAGGCCCATGGCCGCGCCCTGGCGCATCAGCCCGCCCAGCCCGGCACCGATGTCCAGCACCTCGCTTTGCGGCTCAATCAGGGCCAACAGCCTGGCCGAGGCGGCCAGGCCACCGATATGCAGTTGGTCCAGTGGCGCGAGCTGGTGCAGCGTCGGACCCTCAGGATAATGGCTGCGCAACTGCTGGAGGATCTCCTGGTCGCGCAGCCCCTGATCGTAGTGATGCGCCAGGGGCTTTGCCATGGCGGCTACTTCTGCTCGTCCAGGCCCAGCTCTTCTATCGAGATTTCGCGCATCTTGAATTTCTGGATCTTGCCGGTGACGGTCATGGGGAACGCATCCACGAACTTGAAGTAGCGTGGGATCTTGAAGTGGGTGATCTTGCCCTTGCAGTATTCGCGCAGGTCTTCACCGGTGATCTCGCCCGCGGTGGCGTTGAGCTTCACCCAGGCGATCAGCTCTTCGCCATACTTCTTGTCGGGCACGCCGGTGACCTGGACTTCGGAAATGGCCGGGTGGGCGTACAGAAACTCTTCGATCTCTTTCGGGTAGACGTTTTCACCGCCGCGAATCACCATGTCCTTGATCCGTCCCACGATCTGGATGTAGCCCTGGTCATCCATGGTGGCCAGGTCGCCGGTGTGCATCCAGCCTGCCTCGTCGATGGCTTCGGCGGTGGCTTTGTCGTTGTTCCAGTACTTGAGCATCACGCTATATCCACGGGTGCACAGCTCGCCGATTTCACCACGGGGCAGAATGCCGCCATTGCCGGGGTCGACGATCTTGCTTTCCAGGTGGGGCTGGGTGCGGCCCACGGTGGAAACGCGCTTGTCGATGGTGTCGTTGGCGCCGGTCTGTGTCGACACCGGGCTGGTCTCGGTCATGCCGTAGGCAATCTGCACGCCCTTCATGTTCATCTTGTCGATGACCTGCTTCATGATTTCGGCAGGGCAGATGGAGCCAGCCATGATCCCGGTACGCAGCGACGAAAAGTCGGTCGACGCGAAGTCGGGGTGTTCGAGCTCGGCAATGAACATGGTGGGTACACCGTAGAGGGCGGTGGCTTTCTGCTCATGGACGGCTTTCAGGACTTTACCGGGGTCGAAGCCTTCGTCCGGGTAGATCATGGCGGCCCCATGGGTCATGCAGCCCAGGTTGCCCATGACCATGCCGAAGCAGTGGTAGAGCGGCACGGGGATCACCAGCCGGTCGGCGCTGGTAAAGCCCATGCTCTCTGCCACGAAAAAGCCGTTGTTGAGAATGTTGTGGTGGGAGAGCGTGGCACCCTTGGGAAACCCCGTGGTGCCGGAGGTGTATTGAATGTTGATCGGGTCGTCGAACTGCAGGGTGGCCTGCAGGTCGTCCACTTCGGTCTGGCTGACGGTGTCGGCCTGGCCAATGAAGTCGGCCCAGCGCCACATGCCGCTGTGCTTTTCGTCGCTGAGGTTGATGATGCACTGCAGCTGCGGCAGCTTATGGGCGTTCAGCGCCCCTTCGGCGCAGTGGTTCAGCTCGGGGGCCAGCTCGTACAGCATGGCGGTGTAGTTGGAGCTCTTGAACTGGTGGGCGGTGATCAAAAAGCGTGCACCGGATTGGTTGAGCGCGTACTCCAGCTCGTGGGTACGGTAAGAGGGGTTGATGTTGACCAGAATGGCACCGATCTTGGCGGTGGCAAACTGGCTCAGCGTCCACTCGCTGCAGTTGGGTGCCCAGATGCCGACCCGGTCGCCTTTCTTGACCCCCATGGCAAGCAGGGCCCGAGCGCAGCGATTCACCTCCCGCTGCAGTTCTCGGTAGCTCCAGTGAATGTTCTGGTGCAGCGCGATCAACGCGTCGTTGTCCGGGTATTGGGCGGCAATCTGGTCGAACTTGTCGCCAATGGTCATGCCCAGCAAGGGTTTGTCGGCGGTGCTGCTGGTGTAGCTGGGCAGGGCGCTGGAAAGCGGTGCAGATGATGCCATGGTGAGTCTCTCCGAAATCTTTTTGTTGTCTGAACGGGAAGTGAAGCGTTTTTAATTATTAGGGCCGGGCCGTACTAGCCGGGAGTGCGCTGTGTGCACCCTCTGGCCAGCGCCACTTTGGCGCTGGGTTGGCGGCCCAACTGCCGCGTGATCCAGTCGCCGGTGTCGATCACCGCTTGCAGGTCGATGCCGGTCTCGATGCCGAGTCCTTGCAGCAGGTACAGCACGTCTTCCATGGCCACGTTGCCGGAAGCGCCCTTGGCATAGGGGCAGCCACCGAGGCCTGCCGTGGCGGCGTCGATGACGCTGACGCCCTCTTCAAGTACGGCGTACAGGTTGGCGATGGCCATGCCGTAAGTGTCATGGAAGTGCGCGGCCAGCCGTTCGATGGGCACGTGTTGGGCGGTGGCTTCGATCATGCGCTTGGCGGCCAGCGGCGTACCGGTACCGATGGTGTCCCCGAGGGAAATCTCGTAACAGCCCATGTCGTAGAGCGCTTTCGCCACCTCGGCGACTTTCTGCGGGGCGATGTCCCCTTCGTAGGGGCACCCCAGCACGCAGGATACGTAGCCACGCACTCGCACGCCTGCCTCGTTGGCCCGCGCGAGCACTGGCTCAAAGCGTGCCAGCGACTCGGTGATCGAGCAGTTGATGTTCTTCTGCGAGAACGCTTCCGAGGCGGCGCCAAACACGGCGACCTCCTCGACGCCCACGTCCAGAGCGCCTTCCAGCCCCTTCAGGTTTGGCGTGAGGGCGGAATACACCACGCCGGGCTGGCGCTTGAGGCCGCGCATCACCTCGGCGGCATCGCCCATCTGCGGTACCCACTTGGGAGAAACGAAGCTGGCGGCTTCGATATGCCGCAGGCCGGCCGCTGCCAGGCGCTCGATCAGCGCGATCTTGGTGGCAGTGGGCACCAGGGTGCCCGGTTCGTTCTGCAGCCCGTCTCGAGGGGCCATTTCAAACAGCTTGATAGCCGTAGGCAGTGCCATGGAGAAGCTCCTATTCGCTGGGGGCAAAGTCGAGCAGCACGTCACCCTGGCTGACCGTGTCGCCTGCCTGGAAGTGGAACGTGGCCACGCTGCCGTGGGTCGGTGCCGTCATGGTGTGCTCCATTTTCATGGCCTCCATGACCATCAAGGGCATGCCTTTTTCTACCGTGGTGCCGGGTTCGACAAGCAGCGCCACGACGGTGCCGTGCATGGGGGCGGTAAGGGTCGCCTCGGTTTCCTGATGGCCGTGGTCGATGGCGTCGATACGCTGCCAGAGCAGGCGGGTTTCGCCGCTGGGTTCGGCCATCACGACGACATTGCCATCCCGGTAGGCCTGCAGGCGACGACGATGGCCGTCGAGGGTCACCGCCACCGCATCGCCTGCCAGCGGTTGCAGGCTGGCGCTGAGCGTGTGCTCGCCGATGGTCAGCTGCCACTGGGCGTCCAGGTTCGTGCGTTTGCCCTCCACCACGACCAGGCTGTCACTCTCCGAGCCTTGTGCCGCGCTGGGGTCGCACAGCGTGATGCGGATGGTATGCGGGGCATTGAGCCGGAAGCCGTCGTGGCGGTCCCAGGGCGAGTCGCTTTCGCACTCCTGAGCCAGCTGGTGCAGCCCGATCAGCGCAGCGCTGGCATAGTCCTGCGTGGTGTAGCGGCGTGGCGCGAATAGCGTCGATTCGTTGCGTTCGATGAAGCGCGTGTCCAGCTCGACGTTCTTGAAGCCGGGGTGATTGGCCAGTCGCTGCAGGAAGGCGCGGTTGGTCACCACCCCCTGCACATCCAGCGCGGCCAGCGCCCGGTTCAAGGTAGCCAGCGCTGCGTCGCGGTCGACACCGTGCACGATCAGCTTGGCCAGCATGGGGTCGTAGTGCATCGACACGCGATCGCCGCTCTCCACGCCGCTGTCCAGGCGCACCTGGTCGGCGGCCAGGCCCGCGCCTTCGGTGTCCAGTTCGAAGCGGGACAGCAGGCCGGTGGCAGGCAAGAAGTCCTGCTCTGGGTCCTCGGCGTAGAGCCTCGCCTCGAAGCTGTGACCTGTGATGGTCAGCTCGTCCTGACGACAGGGCAGCGGCTCGCCCATGGCGACTCTCAATTGCCACTCCACCAGATCCTGGCCGGTGATCATCTCGGTGACGGGGTGCTCCACCTGCAGGCGGGTGTTCATCTCCATGAAGTAGAACGAGCCGTCGGCGTCCAGAAGGAACTCCACCGTGCCCGCGCCCACGTAGCCGATCTCCTTGGCAGCGCGTACGGCGGCGTCGCCCATGGCGGCGCGCAGCTCGGGCGTCATGCCGGGGGCAGGGGCTTCTTCGATGACTTTCTGGTGGCGACGCTGCACGCTGCAGTCGCGCTCGAAGAGGTACACGCCTTGGCCGTAGCGGTCACAAAAGACCTGTACCTCTACATGGCGGGGCTGCACCAGATACTTTTCGATCAGCATGCGGTCGTCGCCAAAGGCGGCTTTCGATTCCCGGCGGCAGCCGTCCAGCGCCGCCTTGAAGCCTTCACCGCTTTCGACCACGCGCATGCCCTTGCCGCCGCCGCCTGCGCTGGCTTTCAGCATCACCGGGTAGCCGATTTTGTCGGCCTCGGCGCGCAGCAGGGCGTCATCCTGGTCGTCGCCATGATAGCCCGGTACCAGCGGCACCCCCGCGTTGGCCATGCGTGCCTTGGCCGCCGATTTGTCGCCCATGGCGGCAATGGCGGAAGCGGGCGGGCCAACGAAGGTAATACCGGCCTGTTCCAGCGCTTTGACGAAGGTGCCGTTTTCGGACAGAAAGCCGTAACCGGGGTGAATGGCGCCGGTGCCGGTGCGTTGGGCGGCGTCGATCACTGCTTCGATGTTCAGGTAGCTTTCCCGGGCGGCCGCCGGGCCAAGACGCACGGCCTCGTCGGCTTCCCGCATATGGCGGGCGGTGGCATCGGCATCCGAGTAGACCGCCACGGTTTTCAGCCCCAGACGGCGGGCGGTGCGCATCACGCGGCAGGCAATTTCACCCCGGTTGGCTACCAGTAGGGTATCGAAGGGGGTCGGGGTAGGCGTCATGAGCGTGGCTCCGCGGCGTGTTGGTGTTCTTCGGGGGATGTCCAGGCGGGGCGGCGCTTGTCGAAAAAGCTGGCCAGGCCCTCCTGGCCTTCTTCACTGACCCGCAGCTGGGCGATGACCTGGCAGGTGTGCTCGCGGGTGGCATCCGAATCCGGGGCCTGGGCCACGCTGGCCAGCAGGGCTTTGGTTGCCCGCTGCGCCTGAGGAGAGCCCTTTGCCAGGGTGTCGATCATGGTATCGATGGCGTGATCCAGCGCATCGTGTTCGACTACCTGGTGGGCGAGCCCCAGCTGCAGCGCGGTAGGGGCATCCATGATTTCGGCGCTCAGCGCGTAGCGGCGCATCTGCCGTTGGCCAAGGGCGCGCTGGACGTAAGGGCTGATCACGGCCGGTGACAGGCCGATATTGACCTCCGACAGGCAAAACCGAGCCTTCTCGGAAGCGATGACGATGTCGCAGCAGGCGGCAAGCCCGACCGCGCCACCGAACGCGGCGCCCTGAACGCGGCACAGGGTGGGGCAGGGCAGCGTGTCCAGGCCGTGCATCAGCGCCGCCAGCTTGCGTGAATCGGCCAGGTTGTCGGCCAGGTCGTAATCGACCATGCGCTTCATCCAGTTCAGGTCCGCACCGGCCGAAAAGCTCTTGCCCTCGGAGCCGAGGACCACTACGCGCACGTCGCCTGCGCTGGCCAGATCGTGCAGGGTTTCCAGATGACCGTTCAGTTCGGCGATCAAGCGATCGTCAAAGGCGTTGTGCACCTCTGGACGGTTCAAGGTCAGCCGGGCGACACCCGATTCGATAACCAGGGTTGAGTAAGCCATGTGATGCCCCTTACATCCGGAACACGCCGAAGCGCGTCTCTTTGATTTCTGCGTTCATGGCGGCGGCCAACGAGAGACCCAGCACGTCGCGGGTTTGCAGCGGGTCGATGACTCCGTCATCCCACAGGCGCGCGCTGGCGTAGTAGGGGTGGCCCTGGTGCTCGTACTGGTCGCGGGTGGGCTGTTTGAAGGCCTCTTCGTCTGCCTTGCTCCATTCCCGGCCTTCACGTTCGTACTGCTCGCGCTTCACCTGGGAAAGTACGCCTGCTGCCTGCTCGCCGCCCATCACGGAAATACGCGCATTGGGCCACATGAACAGCAGATTGGGGTCGTAGGCTCGGCCACACATGCCGTAGTTGCCAGCACCGAAGCTGCCGCCAATCAGCACGGTGTACTTCGGTACGTTGGCGCAGGCTACGGCGGTGACCAGCTTGGCGCCGTGCTTGGCGATGCCTTCGTGCTCGTATTTGGAGCCCACCATGAAGCCGGTGATGTTCTGCAGGAAGACCAGCGGAATCTTGCGCTGGGCACACAGTTCGATGAAGTGCGCGCCTTTCACGGCGCTTTCCGAAAACAGCACGCCGTTGTTGGCGACGATACCCACCGGGTAGCCGTGGATATGCGCAAAGCCGGTCACCAGGGTGTCGCCGTAGTAGCGCTTGAACTCATCGAAATCAGAGCCATCGACGATACGGCCGATCACTTCGCGCACGTCGTAAGGTTTTTTCAGATCGGTGCCGACGATGCCGTACAGCTCTGCGGGGTCGAGTCTTGGCGGCCTGGGGGGTTGCATGGCGAGCTGGCCACGCTTTTGCCAGTTGAGCCGGGACACGCAGGCCCGTGCCAGCTGCAGCGCATGGGCGTCGTTTTCGGCATAGTGGTCGGCCACGCCGCTGATGCGGGTATGCACATCGGCGCCGCCCAGGTCTTCGGCGCTGATGTTTTCCCCGGTCGCTGCTTTGACCAGCGGTGGGCCGCCCAAAAAGATCGTCCCCTGCTCCTTGACGATGATGGACTCGTCCGCCATGGCGGGTACATAAGCACCGCCTGCGGTGCAGGAGCCCATGACCACCGCGATTTGCGGGATACCCTCGGCAGAGAGCGTGGCCTGGTTGTAGAAAATCCGGCCGAAGTGGTCGCGGTCGGGGAAGACCTCGTCCTGGCGGGGCAGGAAAGCCCCGCCGGAATCGACCAGGTAGATGCACGGCAGGCGGTGCTTGCGAGCCACTTCCTGGGCGCGCAGGTGCTTTTTCACCGTCAGCGGGAAATAGGTGCCGCCCTTGACCGTGGCATCGTTGGCCACGATCACGCACTCCACCCCCGATACCCGGCCAATCCCGGTGACCACCCCGGCGGCGGGCACGTCGCTGTCGTAAACGTGATGGGCTGCCAGCGCAGAAAATTCCAGAAACGGCGAGCCTTCATCGATCAAGTGGTCGATACGGTCACGTACGAACAGCTTGCCACGGCTTTCGTGGCGGGTGCGGGCGTTGGCGCCGCCGCCCTGGGCGATGGCCGCGGTCAGCTCACGCAGCTTGTTCACTTCCCCCAGCATGGCGGCCTCGTTGGCCTGAAAAACATCGCTGCGCGGGTTGATCTGTGTCGAGAGTGTGCTCATGGCGCAAACCTTCCTGAGTCGATTAATGGCTTTCGGTGAAGAGTTCGCGACCAATCAGCATGCGGCGAATTTCGCTGGTACCGGCGCCAATTTCGTAGAGCTTCGCATCGCGCAGCAGGCGGCCGGTGGGATATTCGTTGATGTAGCCATTGCCGCCCAGCAGTTGAATGGCGTCCAGCGCGACCTGGGTGGCCTTTTCAGCACAATACAGAATCACCCCGGCGGCATCCTTGCGCGAGGTCTGGCCCCGGTCGCAGGCGCTGGCCACGGCATACAGGTAAGCGCGGCAAGCGTTCAGCGTGGTGTACATGTCGGCCACTTTGCCCTGTACCAGCTGGAACTCGCCGATGGATTGGTTGAACTGCTTGCGCTCGTGGATATAGGGAATGACCACGTCCATGGCGGCCTGCATGATGCCGATGGGGCCGGCGGCCAGCACGGTGCGCTCGTAATCCAGTCCGCTCATCAATACCCGCACGCCCTTGCCTACCTCGCCCAGCACGTTCTCGGCGGGCACGCGGCAGTCCTGAAACACCAGCTCGCAGGTGTTGGAGCCGCGCATACCCAGCTTGTCGAGCTTCTGGGCGGTGGAGAAGCCGGGCATGCCTTTCTCGATGATGAACGCGGTGATGCCCTTGGAGCCTGCTTCCGGGTCGGTCTTGGCGTAGACCACCAGCACGTCGGCATCGGGGCCGTTGGTGATCCACATCTTGTTGCCGTTGAGCACGTAGTGGTCGCCATCTTCCTTGGCGCGCAGCTGCATCGACACTACATCGGAACCGGCACCCGGCTCCGACATGGCCAGCGCGCCTACGTGCTCACCGCTGATCAGTTTGGGCAGGTATTTGGCTTTCTGCTCGGCGGAGGCGTTGATCTTCAATTGGTTGACGCACAGGTTGGAGTGCGCGCCATAAGAGAGGGCCACCGACGCACTGGCACGGGAGATCTCTTCCATGGCAATGCAGTGCGCCAGATAGCCCATGCCGCTACCGCCATCCTCTTCCGGGACGGTAATGCCCAGCAGCCCCATGTCACCAAACTTCTGCCACAGGTCGTTGGGGAACTCGTTGTTACGGTCGATCTCGGCGGCTCTGGGCGCTATTTCGCTGGCGGCAAACGCATTGACCTGTTCGCGCAGCATGTTCAGCTCGTCGTCGAGGCCAAAATTCAGTTCTGTGTAGTGGGAAAACATGCTCAATCACCTTGTCGTCGTTGCTTGTTGATTGTTAATTGTTAATGGACCGTGTCTGCTGGCGGTATTCGAGCGGCTTATTTGGAAGTGGCCGGGTGCTTCTCGTTCAACTCTTCCAGCGCCTGGCGGCAGCGGATTTCTGCACTCTCCAGCTCCAGTTGCACCATGGTGATGTCTTTCATCTGCTGCTCCAGCGCGGCCTTGCGTTCGCCGATCTTGCTGAGCATCAGGTGCAACTGCTTTTCGCTGCCGCTGCGCGTTTCGTCCCACAGCTCGAACAGTTCGCGAATCTCAGCCAGTGAAAAGCCTAGCCGTTTGCCGCGCAGGGTCAGCTTCAGGCGTACGCGGTCCTTGCTGCTGTAAATGCGTGTTTGCCCACGGCGAGAAGGGTGCAGCAGCTCCTGGTCTTCATAAAAACGGATGCTGCGAGTGGTGACATCGAACTCGCTGGCCAACTCGCTGATCGTGTAGGTTTTGCTCATGATCGTTATTCTCGTCGATAGGGGGATGTCCCTATGGAACACTGACCATGAGGCTAAAACAAGTTTACGTTAACGTAAAGTAGCGAGTGGCTATCGTTGGTAAGCGTTTAAAATTTGCAAGCTGTTGAAATTTGTTGGTTTCAGCGTTTTCAAGCGCTGCGCTATCGTGGTGCGTAGACCAAAGTTGTAATTGTAATACCCGGTACTGGGTTGCTAGTTTGCACCTACAGCTTACGTTCAGGTAAGGATGCGTTGTCGGTTACTCCGCCGCGCTTCCCACCCTACAAGAATAACAAGAGGCGTCCTACCTCATGCGTGCAGATGAAGTGACCCAGAGGCCAGTGCTCGAAACGCGAGGGCTGACCAAAGAGTTTCGCGGCTTTACGGCCGTGGATAACGTCAACCTACAGGTGCAGGAAGGGCATATCCACGCCCTGATCGGCCCCAATGGTGCCGGCAAAACCACGGTGTTCAACCTGCTCACCAAGTTCCTGCCTCCAACGCGCGGTGAGATTCTCTACCGTGGCCAGCCGATTACCAGCAAGAAATCCAATGAAATTGCCCAGCTGGGCCTGGTGCGCTCGTTTCAGATTTCGGCGGTGTTTGCGCACATGACGGCGCTGGAAAACGTGCGTGTTGCGCTGCAGCGCCAGTTGGGCACGTCGTTTCATTTCTGGAAGTCCGAAAAAACGCTGGATCACCTCAATGATCGTGCCCTGGCCTTGTTGGATGAAGTGGGGCTGCGTGAGTATGCCGATACATTGACGGTCGAAATGCCCTATGGCCGCAAGCGCGCCTTGGAGGTGGCGACTACTCTGGCGCTGGACCCCAGCATGATGCTGCTGGACGAGCCTACCCAGGGCATGGGTGCCGAAGACGTGGACCGCATCGTGGCGTTGATCAAGCGCGTTTCCCAGGGACGTACCGTGCTGATGGTGGAGCATAACCTGAGCGTGGTCAGCCGCTTGTGTGACCGCATTACGGTATTGGCCCGAGGCGCGGTACTGGCGGAAGGCGACTACGATAGCGTTTCCCGCAACCCGCTGGTACGTGAAGCCTATATGGGCAGCGAAGCTGCCAGTGAGGAGGCCGCCGTATGAAGACTGCAGAAGCCCTCGAACATCCGGTCGCAGAGACTCAAAGCCTGGAAATGCTCCGTGTGCAGGACCTGCACGCCTTCTATGGCGAGTCGCATATCCTTCATGGGGTCAATTTCAACGTCAAGCGGGGCGAGCTGGTGACGCTGCTGGGTCGCAACGGTGCAGGGCGTAGTACCACGCTAAAGGCCATCATGAACATGGTGGGGCGCCGCACCGGCTCCATCGTCATCAATGGCAGCGAAACCCTGCGCATGAAGCCTCACCATATTCCTCGTCTGGGTATTGGCTATTGCCCTGAAGAGCGCGGCATCTTTGCCAGCCTGGACGTGCACGAAAACCTGCTGCTGCCGCCCACGGTGCGCTCCGGTGGAATGAGCCTGGATGAGATCTATGCCATGTTCCCCAACCTGTACGAGCGGCGCAAGAGTCAGGGAACCCGACTCTCTGGCGGTGAACAGCAGATGCTGGCCATGGCGCGCATTCTGCGCACCGGTGCGCGGCTGCTGCTGCTCGACGAGATTACCGAAGGCCTGGCCCCGGTCATCGTGCAGAAGCTGGGCGAAGTGCTGGTGCAGCTGAAAGAGCGGGGCATGACCATCGTACTGGTCGAGCAGAACTTCCGTTTTGCCGCGCCGCTGGCCGACCGCCATTTCGTCATGGATCACGGCCAGATCGTCGAGGAGATCACGGCGGCGCAGCTGCCTTCGCGCCGCGAGCACTTGAACAGCATGCTGGGGGTATAGACACCGCACACAACGCATCCTTTGATTGCACTGCTCACGCTTCACTCAAACACAAGCACAACCACAACCATTGAACGTCCGCATCACCACAGCGTCCGCATCACAACAACAAAGGCCCCAAGGGCCAGGAGACG
Organism: Halomonas sp. C22; assembly: GCF_007655045.1. Taxonomy (NCBI): domain Bacteria; kingdom Pseudomonadati; phylum Pseudomonadota; class Gammaproteobacteria; order Oceanospirillales; family Halomonadaceae; genus Halomonas; species Halomonas sp. C22. The sequence continues at coordinate 55,529 of NZ_VBVC01000004.1, forward strand.
AACATGATCTTTACCAAGAAAACGCTGGCCGCCAGCATTGCCGTGGCTGCCACTGCCAGCATGATGGCGTCTGCCGCCCAAGCCGAGATCAGCGACGGCGAAGTGCGCATTGGCTATCTGGCCGATATGTCGGGCACCTACCGAGATCTGGCGGGCCCGGGCGGTCAAACGGCCATGGAAATGGCCGTGGCCGACTTCGGCGGTAGCGTCAACGGTGCCCCCATCGTGATTTTCAGCGCCGACGACCGCAATAGTGCGGACGTTGGCGCCAACACCGTGCGCGAGTGGATCGATCAGCGCAACGTGGACATGGTGGGCGGTCTGGTGGCTTCGTCGGTGACCATTGCGGTCACCAAGGTGCTGGAAGAGAACAACGGCCTGGGGATCGTGTCCGGGTCGGCAGCCTCCAGTATCACCAACGAGCACTGTACCCCCAACCATATTCATTGGGTCTACGACACCTATCCCCTGGCCAACGGTACCGCCAAGGCGGTCGTCGAGCAGGGCGGCGATACCTGGTTCATGCTGACCGCTGACTACGCTTTTGGTCATGCTCTGGAAGGCGACGTGACCCGAGTGGTGGCCGTCAATGGCGGTGAAGTGGTGGGCGGTGTCCGCCATCCGTTCCCCACCAGCGACTTCTCCTCCTACATTCTTCAGGCTCAGGGGTCCGGTGCCAAGATCGTGGGCCTGGCGAACGCCGGGGCAGACACCGTGAATGCCATCACCACGGCAAGCCAGTTCGGCCTGACCCAAAGCGGCCAGCAACTGGCGGGTCTGTTGATCTTCCTCAACGACGTGCACGCGCTGGGTCTGGAAGCCACCCAAGGGCTGCTGCTGACCACTGGCTGGTACTGGGACATGGACGACGAGTCGCGTGAGTGGGCCGAGCGTTACTACGATCAAGTGGGTCGCATGCCGACCATGGTTCAGGCCGGTATCTACTCCAGCACCATGCATTACCTCAAGGCCGTAGAAGCCGCTGGTACCGATGACCCGGAGACCGTTCGTGCGCAAATGGCCGAGATGCCGGTAGAGGACTTCTTTGCCCGCAATGGCCGTATTCGTGAAGATGGCCGCATGGTTCACGACATGTACCTGGCTCAGGTGAAAACGCCGGAAGAGTCTTCCGGTGAGTGGGACTTGTACAACATCCTCAGCACCATTCCCGCCGAAGAAGCCTACCGCCCGCTCTCTGAAAGCCAGTGCTCGCTGGTGAACAACTGATCGGCACATCACGCTGAACAGCACCAGGCGGGCAGCCCCCGCCTGGTGACAAGGAGAATCACACCATGACGATGATATTCGGCGTGCCACTGGCCGTCTTCATGGGCCAGCTAACGCTTGGGCTTGTGAATGGAGCCTTTTATGCGCTGCTTAGCTTGGGCCTGGCGGTTATCTTCGGGCTACTGAAGATCGTCAACTTTGCCCATGGGGCGCAGTACATGCTGGGCGCCTTCGCGGCGCTGCTGGGCTTTCGCTATCTGGGTATCAACTACTGGCTGGCCCTGGTGCTGGTGCCCGTAGTGGTGGGTGGTTTCGGCATGCTGATGGAGCGGTTTCTGCTGCGTCGCATTGCCCACCTGGACCACCTGTACGGATTGCTGCTGACGTTCGGGTTGGCGCTGATTTTTGAAGGCACTCTGGTGAACTTCTTCGGGGTTTCCGGAGCGCGTTACGCCACCCCGGAGATTCTGCAGGGTGGTCTCAACCTGGGCTTCATGTTCTTGCCCACCTATCGGGCCTGGGTGCTGGTGGCGGCATTGACCATGTGCTTGTTCACCTGGTTCATGATCGAGCGTACACGGCTGGGCGCTTATCTGCGGGCCGGTACTGAAAACTCTCAATTGATGCAGGCGTTTGGCGTCAACGTTCCGCTATTGATCACCTTGACCTACGGGTTCGGCGTGGGCCTGGCGGCCTTTGCCGGAGTGCTGGCGGCACCGCTTTACCCCGTTTCACCTACCATGGGTTCCAGCCTGCTGATCGTGGTGTTTGCGGTGGTGGTCATCGGCGGCATGGGCTCGATTCTGGGCGCTATCGTGACGGGATTGGGCATGGGAGTCATCGAAGGATTGACCAAGGTGTATTACCCAGAAGCCTCCAACACGGTCATTTTCCTGGTCATGATCCTGGTGCTCATGTTACGCCCCGCTGGGCTGTTCGGTAAGGAGGCTTAATCATGGCAACGTCGCATACTTCATCAGCCGTCGCGCTGCCTTCCGCCGTGCAGGAGCGTCAGCGTCGGGCCAGGCTGCGTCGCAATATGTTCTATCTGGCACTCATCGTCGTCGGGCTGGTGGCGCCTTTCGTCGCATACCCCGTGTTCTTGATGAAAATTCTCTGCTTTGCCCTGTTTGCCTGCGCTTTCAACCTGTTGCTGGGGTATGCCGGGCTGCTGTCGTTTGGCCATGCGGCCTTTCTGGCAACGGGCGGTTACGTGACCGGGTATCTGCTGGCCAGTTACCCGGGGCTGACTCCGGAGCTGGGCATACTGGCAGGCACGCTGACCGCTACCCTGTTGGGAGCAGGTTTCGGGCTGCTGGCCATTCGCCGCCAGGGGATCTACTTCGCCATGGTCACGTTGGCGCTGGCTCAGCTGGTGTTCTTCGTGTTCGTGCAGGCCCCCTTTACAGGAGGAGAGGATGGCCTGCATGGGGTACCGAGAGGGCATCTGTTCGGGTTCATCAGCCTGCGCAACAACCTGAGCATGTACTACTTCGTGTTTGCCGTGTTCCTGCTGGGCTTTGCTCTGATTCAGCGCACCGTGCACTCCCCTTATGGGCAGGTGCTCAAAGCCATCCGTGAGAACGAGCCCCGTGCCATCTCGTTGGGCTACAACGTCGATGCCTACAAGCTGCTGGCGTTCGTCCTGTCGGCGGCGCTGGCCGGGCTGGCCGGGGCGACCAAGACCGTGGTGTTCCAGCTGGCGTCGCTTACCGATGCTCACTGGCACATGTCCGGCGAGGTGATTCTGATGACCCTGCTGGGCGGTGTGGGTACGCTGCTCGGGCCGGTAATGGGGGCGGGTCTGGTGGTCAGCCTGCAGCATATTCTGGCCCAATCGCCGCTGGGCAACTGGGTAAGCGTCATCCTGGGCATCATTTTCGTGGTGTGTGTACTGAGTTTTCGCAGCGGTATCGTGGGCGAGCTGGCCAAGATATACCGCAAGAACTTCAAGTAGCGCCCGGGAAGGGCCGAGAAACTGCGTCTGTCTGTGGATTTGGGTGCCCTTGCGGCACCCTTTTTTATGGGTGAGACGGCAGCTGGCTTGAGGGGGCTTGGCTTGGGTCGGGTGGCGTTTCTACGCCAAAGGTCGTGGGGGATTCGGTTGCGCAAATCCGCCTAAAAATATAAGTTAACGTAAACGTCAACGTGACCGATAACGATAATATTCGGCGAGGCTTCTGACTGAACTCAGGGACTCGCCGCAGCGGAGACCGCCATGAATTTTGAGCTGAGTGAAGACCAGGTTGCCTTTGCCGATATGGCGCGTGGGTTTGCCCAGAACGAGCTGGAGCCCAACGCCGCTAAATGGGACGCCGAGGCTTTTTTCCCGGTGGACGTGATTCGCAAGGCAGGCGAGTTGGGGTTCTGCTCCCTGTATGCCCCGGAGCGTGTGGGCGGGCTGGGGCTTTCGCGGCTGGATGCCAGCATCATTTTCGAGCAGCTCTCCATGGGCTGTACCTCCACTACGGCATACCTCACCATCCACAACATGGTGACCTGGATGCTGGCGGATTTCGGCACGCCAGAAGCCGTGGAGCAGTGGGGCGAGCGATTGGCGACCGGTGAGCTGCTGGGCTCCTACTGCCTGACCGAGCCCAACGCGGGCTCCGACGCCGCATCGCTCAAGACCACCGCCCGGCGCGACGGTGAGCATTACGTGCTGAATGGCAGCAAGATGTTCATTTCCGGGGCAGGCAGCACCGATTTCCTGGTGGTAATGGCCCGTACTGGCGGCGAAGGGGCGGGCGGTGTGTCTGCCTTTGCCGTGGATGCCCAGAGTGACGGGATCAGCTACGGCCGCAAGGAAGACAAGATGGGTTGGAATAGCCAGCCCACCCGGATGATTACTTTCGAAGATGTGCGTGTGCCTGCCAGCCACCTGCTGGGTAAGGAAGGCGACGGCTTCAAGATCGCCATGAAGGGGCTGGACGGTGGACGCATCAATATTGCCACCTGCTCGATCGGCACCGCCCAGCAAGCGCTCAACAAAGCCCGTGAATACCTGCTGGAGCGCAAGCAGTTCGGCAAGCGACTGGCCGATTTCCAGGCCCTGCAGTTCCGTTTGGCCGACATGGTGACCGAGCTGGTGGCTGCCCGCCAACTGGTGCGCATGGCCGCGGCCAAGCTGGACGCTGGCCACCCGGATGCCACGGCCTACTGCGCCATGGCCAAGCGGTTTGCCACGGATGTAGGGTTCAAGGTGTGCGATGAAGCCTTGCAGCTTTACGGTGGCAATGGCTACATCAAGGAGTACCCCATGGAGCGCTACGTGCGTGATACCCGCGTACACCGCATTCTGGAAGGCACCAACGAGATCATGCGGCTGATCATATCCCGCCGTGTGCTGGCCGATGGCGCCGCCGAACTGTAGCCCCGGCGCCCGAGCAGATAAGGATGAGGCAATGAGTTGCGTACTGTTTGAAGAGCACACGACCCAGGACGGCCATGTGATCGGCGAGATCACGCTCAACGCCGAGCGTTCGCTGAATGCGCTGACCCTGGAGATGATCGACGCGCTGCTGCCCCGCTTGACCCAGTGGCAGGAGGATGAGCGTGTGGTGGCCATTCTGCTGGACAGCGCAGGCGAAAAAGCCTTCTGTGCAGGGGGCGACGTGGTCAATCTCTACAAGGCCATCACCGGCGATGGTGAGCCGGACTTTCCGGAGCGTTTCTTCGAGCGCGAATATCGGCTCGATTATCTGATGCACACCTTCGCCAAGCCGATCATCTGCTGGGGGCATGGCATCGTGATGGGCGGTGGCATGGGGCTGCTCAGTGCCAGCAGCCACCGTATCGTCACTGAAACGTCGCGGCTGGCCATGCCGGAAGTGACCATTGGCCTGTACCCCGATGTGGGGGCCAGCTGGTTTCTCAATCGCCTGCCCAATGGCACCGGGCGTTTTCTGGCCATGACCGGTGGCCAGATCAATGCCCCCGATGCGCTGCATCTGGGTCTGGCAGATCGAGCAATTGCCAGCCACCACCGTGAGGCGTTGGCCCAGGCGCTGCTGGAAGCCCGCTGGGGAGAGGGGGAGCAAACCGACGCCCATGGCGTGGTCAACCGCGTGTTGCGCGAGTTGGAGCAGGCTTCCCAGGCGGCGTTTGCCGAGCTGGAAGCGCCTGTCTACAAGGCGTCTTCACTGATACGCGAGCTGATGGACCACGATACCGTCGAGCAGCAGGTGGCGGCGGTGCTGGGAGTCGACAGCGACGACCAGTGGTTCAGTAAAGCCCAGCGCACTCTGGCCCATGGCAGCCCGGTCTCTTTGCGGCTGATCGATGAGCAGCTCAAGCGCGCCCGGTACATGTCGCTGGCCGAAGTGTTCCAGTTCGAGCTGGCGCTTTCCGTGCAGTGCTGTCGCCATGAGGAGTTCCCCGAAGGCGTGCGTGCACTACTGGTCGACAAGGATGGCCAGCCGCGCTGGCGTTTTCCGGACGTGGCCGCGGTGCCGCCCAGCTTCATGGAGGAGTTGCTGACATCCCCCTGGGAGACCAGCCCACTGGCGGATCTTCAATAACGCGCGCTGTCTCTTTCGAGAGCGCTATTCAATCGACTGCTGACCAATCTCAACAAGGATAACAACATGACCAGCGTAGCCTTCATCGGCCTGGGTAATATGGGCGGCCCCATGGCAGCCAATCTCGTGAAAGCCGGTTTTCAAGTGCGGGCCTTCGACCTGGCCGCCGAGGCCTTGGAAACCGCCCGTGCCCAGGGCTGTGAGACCGCCGCCACCGCCCAGGCCGCGGCGACCGATGCCGATTTCGTGATTTCCATGCTGCCGGCGGGCAAGCATGTGCGGGGGCTGTACATGGAGGGCGACGCGCCATTGTTCGACGTCATCAAGGCGGGCGCCCTGGTGATCGATTGCTCGACCATCGACGCCGACACCGCGCGTCACGTCGCCGCCGCTGGCGCTGAAAAGGGCATCGGCTTCGTGGATGCGCCAGTCTCCGGTGGCGTGGGCGGTGCCCAGGCGGGCACGCTGACCTTCATCGTGGGCGGTTCGGATGCCCAGTTCGCTCAGGCGCAGCCCGTGCTGCAGGCCATGGGCAAGAACATCTTCCACGCCGGAGACCATGGGGCAGGGCAGGTGGCCAAGGTGTGCAACAACATGCTGCTCTCGATCCTCATGGCAGGCACCTGTGAAGCCATCAACATGGGCGTCAAGAATGGCCTGGACCCCGCCGTGCTGTCGGAAATCATGAAGCAGAGTTCCGGCGGCAACTGGGCGCTCAACGTCTACAACCCCTATCCGGGAGTCATGGAAAACGCTCCCGCCTCCAAAGGTTATCAGGGCGGCTTCCAGGTGGACCTGATGATCAAGGACCTGGGTCTGGCCATGGATGTCAGCCAGCAAAGCGCCGCTGCCATTCCCATGGGCTCCGCCGCCCGAGCGCTGTTCACCTTGCACAAGGCGGGTGGCAACGGCAAACTCGATTTCTCCAGCCTGCTCAAGCTGTATCAGGATAAAAGCGAGTAGTTGAGTGATAAAGAGTGAGGAATGAATAGTGAGGAGTTGGAGTGTGGAGTGAGTGTGGGATTGTGGGGTGGGAGGCAGCTTTAGCTCGCGACCTGTTGTCTAATAAGCCCCTTGACTAAGCCCCTTGACCCGTAAGTGTGCCATTCACCACTCACACCCACCCAAGGCATACTCAACAGCCGATTGAGCCAAACACAAGGACTGCCATGATTACACTTTGGGGCCGCAACAACTCCACCAACGTCAAGAAAGTGCTCTGGGCACTGGAAGAGCTGCAACTGCCGTACGAGCAGATCATGGCAGGCCTGCAACACGGGGTAAACGATACGCCGGAATACCTCGCCATGAACCCCAGTGGCCTGGTACCCCTGCTCAAGGATGACGCCACTCAAAGCCTGCTGTGGGAGTCCAACACCATTCTTCGCTACCTGGCGGCTCAGTACGGCCCCAACCCTTTATGGATCGAGGCACCCGCCCAGCGGGCACGCATGGAAAAGTGGATGGACTGGTCGACCAGCCTGCTCACGCCTGCCCATCGCACCATTCTGATGGGCTATGTACGCACTCCACCCGAGCAGCGCGACAGTCAGGTACTCGATCCCGCCATCGCCACTTGTGAAAAACTTTTCGCTCAACTGGACACCACGTTGAGCCAGCAGCCCTGGTTCTCCGGTGAAGACTTCGGCCTGGCCGATATCGCCATCGCCCCGTTCACCTACAACCTCTTCAACAGCGGTCTCACCTGGTCATCCTACCCCCATCTACAGCGCTGGACAGAGCAGCTCGCCGAACGCCCCGCGTACCGTAAGGTCGTGATGATCCCTGTAACGTGAAGGAAAGGGGGCGCAACTGCCGGGGCGGCTGTCGTCATGCTCAATCAATCTGTTGGCCGTTAGTACAGCACTCACTTTGGGTGCGTTTGTGGGAGGGCGCTTTAGCGCGCGACGATCAAACCACCCAAACCCAATTAAAACTCCGCCTCCAGCAACGCCAGCTCCTGATCCAACCCTTTCAACACCTCACACCACAACCCATGCCGTTCCGCGCTCTCAATCAACGGCCCCAAAATAGCGCTGCGCTCGGTAAGCCGCCTCGCCTCCACATCCTGCAACATCGAAGCCTTGTTATTTGCGGTGTTTTCTACCACCTGCCACACCAGCGCCAGCCAAGCGGCTTTCCCTTCATCACCGTTTGGCGGTGCAATACCTTCTTTTTCTAGAATCGTCGCCACTTCCTCTACCACAGCTATCACACGGCCTGAGTAGGCATCGCCGCGCAGCGCTCCGTTACGCACGCCATGCAGGGCTACCAACGGGTTGATTGCCGCGTTCACCGCTAATTTCTGCCATAGGCGGCTGCGAATATCACCTACCGCCGTGGCGGTAAATCCGGCGTTACTCAGCAGTGCTGCCAGGGTGGTCGCTAATGCTGTGTGCTGATTGTCCAAATCCCCGACAAACGTAGGCCCGCGACCAGCGTGGACGACACGATCATCGCCGGTTACATAAGCGCCTTGCGTGGTCGTCGCACACAGCACCGGGCCGTGCCATGTTTGGCTGATGCGCGGCTGGGCATAAAAACCGTTTTGCCATAGCACCAGGGGAGTTGAGGGGGGCAGTACGCAGGCGACACTCGCCAGCGCCGCCTCGGCAACCATCGCTTTGGTGGTGATGTGCACGAAAGCTGGCGGTGCCGCCGCACCAAGCGCCAAACGTTCAGCGGTGAACGAAGGCAAGTGTTGCGCATGTGTTTCGCCTTCCGGCGTGGTCAGTATTTGCTGCCCAGGCAGTGGGCGACGGCCAATGACGGCCACCTCAGCAAGCGGTGCCAGTGAATGTGCCAACAAGCGGCCAATGGCCCCGGGGCCAAGAATCCAGTGGGTGTTCATGGTACAAGCCGTTATCGAGGGTGTGTGTCAAGCTTATCGTGTTGAGACTCAGGTAGCTCGCATAGTGGATGGACGAACGCTGGAAACGTGGAAACCTCGTCTAATCTTATGCGCGGCAAGCAGTGTATCGTAAGCCCAAACCGCAGGAGCAGTAGGGGAGCCTGCATCGTGATTTCGTGAGCCATTTTGGCCGATACATGCACGTATCGGCCCACAATAATATGGCCGCGATACTGAGGGAGTGGCGGAGTTGGCATTAAAACAACAATATCGCGTACATGAATGGACGGGGCAATTCTGCGACGCCATGCTGGAGCAGGATTATCGTCGCACCATGATGGAGGGGGCACGGCATACGTTTAGCCTCGCTGTCAGTGTGGCGGCGCTGGTATTCGCCATGTTCGCTATTTCTGATTACTTTTTGTTGGGACCCGGTGAGCGGTTCCAAAGAATAATGGCCATGCGTGCGGTGGTGGTTGGGAGCTGTTTGTGGGTGGCATTTTTCGTGAGGCATTGGGGTGGGAATGTCTACCGCCACTGGCTGCATGCGCTGCCATTATGGGTGCTGGCCACTGGCGTCATCCTGATCGTCCCGCTGCGCCCTGAAAGCCTGCCTACTCAAATCACGGCGGTGGTGGTAGCTACCATGGCGTTTTTTCTGTTGATCCCTAATCTGCTCACCGTGGCGCTGCCCGCTAGCCTGTTCTTGAATATTGGATTTCTTTTTGCAGCACTGCAATTTGCGGGTATCGATGCCATTGTTGCGTTGCGTATCGCGCTGCTATTGATCATGGGCATCGTGGTGGGGTTCTGCGCCCTGTTGCGCCTGGAGAGCCTACAGCGCAAGCAGTATGCCCTGCTTTGTGAAGAGCGTGGTCAGAACCAGCTACTGCATCAGGAAATAGCTCGCCGAAAAGCATTGGAAGAACAGTTGCGCCACGTGGCCGAGCACGATGCGCTGACGCGGCTCAATAACCGTGCGCACTTCATGATGCTGGCCAACAAATCGTTGCAGCGCTGTGGCGTCGAGAAAGCGCCTTTTAGCTTGTTCATGATCGATGTGGACCATTTCAAGCGCATCAACGATACCTGGGGACATCTCTATGGTGACTGGGTGCTGACGCGTATTGCCGAGGTATGCGAGCAGTCGCTGCGGCCGGGTGATGTCATCGGCCGCTTTGGTGGGGAAGAGTTCATCGTCGCCTTGCCCAATACGACTGCCAGCGATGCGCAGCAGGTAGCCGAACGATTGAAGCAGCGGGTAGCGGAACTGGCCAGTACGGGCGACATGGCATCGCTGCGCCCGAGTGTGACTATTGGGGTAGCCACTGCCCAAGATGGCCATAGTGAACTTGACGACCTGATCCAGCGCGCCGATGAACTGTTATATGTGGGCAAGCGAGCAGGGCGTGATCGGGTAGTTTGCTAAATGCCAATCTCTGCCTTTTACAGACAATCAAGCCTGCCTGTTCCATTTTGGTTTGCTGTTGCATCGTTTGGGGCAGGCGTTTCTTTTTGAAACGAATCTGGCATCATTGATAATTATTCTTATGTTGATGTTGGCAACATATTCTATCGAGAGGGCTAGGCATGGCGTTGAGTACAAAGGGATGGGTCGCGACGGCAGCAGGCGTAGTGGTGGTTGGCGCTGGTGGGTATGTCGCAGCTCAGGCGATGGTGGGCAATCAGGTGGAGCAGGCGCTGGTCGATAGCTTCGCCGAGCTGGATCGGTCGGTCTCCTACGAGGTGCATGATGTGCAGATCGACAAGGGCCTCTTCGATACCCGAGCCACGGCCACGATCGCCATGCGCGGGTTCGAAGACGCCACGGCGGACGTCAACCTGTTCGTCAAGCACGGGGCGCTGAGCGCCGATATTACCGGTGATATCGTGCCCAATCAGGCGCTGGTGCAGGGCATCATCGATATCGACCTCAAGGCAACACGTTCCGCCATCGAAGGGCAACTGAGCGCCGCCGAGCTGGATGGTGTGGCGCTCGACGTGCTGATCGACCAACTGGTGGTGGGGCTCGATCGCGGTGCCGACGGGCATTGGCACCTGGATACCCGGGCTCAGGAGATCACCTATCATGGCGACAATGAAACCGTGCGCATGGCGACGCCACGGCTGATCCTGAACACTCGTCATCACGAAGGCGAACCCGTGCTGTTGCAGAGTCTCGACATACCGCGCACGGAAATATTCGTGGAAGGCGTGCGGGTCTACCTGGAGGGTATGGAGTCGGAGAGCGAGTCACGAGGGGAGACCATCGTCCACCAGAGCGGCCATTTCCGGATTGCCGAGATGGGCGTGGATGATACGTCCTTTGGTAGCCTGGCCTTCGAGGTGAGTGCCGACAACTGGGACCTGGAGGCGCTGCAAGCCTTTCAGGAAGCCTATGCGCCGCTCATGGCCATGCACCTGGATGCCGAAGAGCGCGGTGTGCCGGTGGACGCCGAGCAAGAGCGTGTGCTGATGGCCGAGGCTCTGGAAAGCAGCTACGCCATGCTGGTTGCCAGCCCCACCATGGCCATCGACCCCCTGCAGGCCCATATCGTACTGCCCGACCTAGGCATCGACTTCAAGCCTCGGCTCACTACGCACATGGCCTTCGACGGTCAGGACCTCGACAAAGGAGCGCTCTACGGTGCCTTCTGGCCGGTTGGGCAGCCGTTACCCGAGGGCCTGATGAGCGAAGAGCAGATGATGAGCCCCTTCGAGGCTCAGGAGTATCTCAGCCGTCGCCTGAGCCTGGCGCTGACTGTGACCACGCCTCCCGATCTGGTATTGGGCTTTATTCCGATGCCGTTTGCCGCCATGCTGGATAGCGAGGCGGAAGAGCAGGAAGTGCTTTGGCAAGAAGGAAGCCTGATGATCAATGGTCAGCCGATCATGTAATGGGGCACACCCGCTCTCCATGAATCTGGGTCTACGGAAGGAAATATCATGATGCTCACTGTGGTTATCGTGCTGGTGGTGATAGCTCTGATCGCCGTCTATATGGTGTCGGTGTACAACCGACTGGTGTCGCTGCGCAACCGCTTTCAAAACAGCTTTGCGCAAATCGAGGTGCAGCTCAAGCGGCGTCACGACTTGATTCCCAACCTGGTGGAAACCGCCAAGGGCTACCTCAATCATGAGCGGGAAACGCTGCAGGCGGTGATCGAAGCGCGTAACACAGCCGCCGCCGGCCTGAAAGCCGCCGCGGCCAACCCTGGCAGTGCCGAGGCTATTGCGCAGCTGGGAGGCGCAGAGGGCGCGTTGACTCAGGCCATGGGGCGGCTGAACGTGGTCATGGAAGCCTACCCGGACCTGAAAGCTTCGCAGAACATGCAGCAGCTGTCGGAAGAGCTGACCAGTACCGAAAACAAGGTGGCGTTTGCCCGTCAGGCGTTCAACGACGCGGTGATGCACTACAACACCTATCGCCAGAGCTTCCCGCCGATTGCCGTGGCGGGCATTCTGGGGCATGGGCAGGATGCCACGCTGCTGTCCTTCGAAGACAGCGCCCAACTGCAAACGGCGCCGAGCGTCTCGTTCTAGACGTGATGCCCAGGCCCGGGTGACCACAGGGAGGCCAGTGCCATGGATTTCTTTACCGCACAAGACCACGCCAGGCGCAACACGGGCCGTTGGGTGGTGCTGTTGCTCCTTGCCATCGTCTCGTTGATCGGCGTGACCACGCTGGTGGTGGCCATTGCGCTGTACATGATGGGCGCCAGCGGCAGTCAGGCTCAGCCGGTCGAGCAGGGGGTGTTGGCCATGCTCTCCTGGGAGCTGCTGGCGGCGGTGGCCGTCGGCGTGCTGGCGCTGGTGGGGTTCGGGGGGCTGTACAAGCAGCGCCAGCTGCGTCGAGGTGGACGTGTGGTGGCGGAAGCGCTGGGCGGCCGTCTGATCAACCTCGACACGCGCGATCACGACGAGCGGCGGATCCTGAACGTGGTCGAAGAGATGGCCATTGCCTCCGGGACGCCGGTGCCTGCGGTATACGTGCTGGAAGAGGAGGGGATCAATGCTTTTGCGGCCGGTTATCAGCCTGCCGATGCGGTGGTGGGCATTACCCGAGGCGCCATTCGGCAGCTCACCCGCGATGAGCTGCAGGGGGTGGTCGCCCATGAGTTCAGCCATATTCTGCACGGCGATATGCGTCTGAACATCCGGCTGGTGAGCCTGCTGCATGGCGTGCTGCTGATTGGTCTGGCAGGCGGCATGATGTTGCGCAGCTTGCGCTTTCGAAGAGTCAGCAGCAACAAGCGCGACAACTCGGCGGCGGTAGTGCTGGGCCTTGGGCTGGCGCTCACCTTGATCGGCTACGCGGGCACTTTCTTTGGCGGGCTGATCAAATCGGCGGTGAGCCGTCAGCGGGAGTATCTGGCCGATGCGGCAGCCGTGCAGTACACCCGCAACCCACAGGGGATAGGCGGCGCGCTGGTGAAAGTGGGTGCCCATGCCAAGGGCTCGCACCTCTCGGCGCCCCAGGCGGCCGAATTCAGCCACCTGTTTTTCAGTCAAGGAGTGTCGTCGGGGCTAAGCCAGCTCATGGCGACGCATCCGCCGCTCAAGTCGCGCATTCAGCGCGTTCTACCCGACTGGCACGGTCGTTTCGAAGCCTTGCAGCCAGCGCCTTCGGAGCAAGAGCCCGACACCCCTGGTGCCGAGGCAGACAAACGCCCCCAGAACCACCGGATGGGCGGTATGCCCACGTCTCCCGAGGCACTGTTCAGTATGGCGGCCATGCAGGTGGCGCTGGAGGCCATGGGGCAACCCGATCCGCGCCACCTTCAAAAGGCCCGAGACGTGATCGATGCCTTGCCCGCCACCCTGGTAGAGGCCGCCCATGAACCCTACAGTGCCAGGGCGCTGATCTACGCCATGCTGCTGAGCAACGATGATGCCGAGCGCACACAGCAGTTGGCGGCACTGGAGGCCGTGGCGCTGCCGGATGTGTTCGCCGCGCTGCACGCCCTCAAGGAGCAGGTGGCCCGGCTCGATGTACAGCTGCGCCTGCCGCTGATCGAACTTGCCCTGCCTGCGCTCACCTCGCTTTCTACACAGCAAGCCCAGCACTTCAGGCTCTGCTTGGAGCGTTTGATCCATAGCGACGGCAAGGTCAGCCTGTTCGAGTGGACGCTCTACCAGCTGCTGCTGAGCCATCTGAGCGAGCGTCACGGCGGTGCCGAAACCCTGACGCTGGAACAGACCCAGGCCGAATGTCAGCGCCTGTTGGGCGTGTTGGCTGAGGCGGGAGTGGCGCCAGGGCAGGCGGGTGATGAGGCCGTGACTGCCGCGCTGCGGGCTGCCCAGGCCTCGCTGCCTTTCACGTTGTCTTCCCTGCAAGACGCCGATGACATGCAGGCGCTCAGCCTGGCCGTAGAGCGGTTGCGCCGCTTGAAACCGCTCCATAAAGCCCGCTTGCTGAACGCCATGACCCGCTGTGTAGAGCACAGTGGCGTGATTCGCGCCGCCGAGGCAGAGCTGTTCCGCGCGGTGGCCGATATGCTCGGCTGCCCAGTGCCGCCGCTGTTGGAAGAGCCCGACAGCGATACTCACTCCATGGGGTGAACGCCCATGCCTTCATCGCTACTGCTGTTACTGGCCGATGCCGTGCTGCTGTTGCATGTGTTGTTCGTGGCCTTCGTGGTGCCGGGACTACTGGCTATCTACCTGGGCGGTATTCTGGGCTGGCGCTGGGTGCGCCACCGCCGGTTTCGGCTTGTTCATCTAGGCGCCATTGGTTATGTGGTCGTGCAAGCGTGGCTAGGAGCCGTCTGCCCGCTCACCACCTTGGAAATGGCGCTGCGTGCCGAAGCCGGTTCAGCCACTTACGCCGGTTCCTTCATTCAACACTGGCTCCAGCGGCTGCTCTACTACACGGCACCGGAGTGGGTGTTCGTGGCGGTATACACCCTGTTCGGTAGCCTGGTGCTGGCCAGCTGGTGGGTGGTGCGACCCGTTGCCCGCCAGCGGGACTGAGGTTTGCAGGGGCCTGCCGTAGCCCGTAATGCGTTGCAATCGTGCTGGCATGGAACGCGAGGTGCGTTAGGCTGAGGGGTACGTACGCCGTTTCGCCAAAGGGCCCGCCAGGGCAGGCATATGCTGGAGAAAGGGCGATCATGCAGAGTGCCAAGCGTAAAGAGGTGCAGGATGACCAAACGACCAAATGGACAGGGTGACGCTTCGATAGCCACCGTTTCGTGCAAGACCGAGCAGCTGCTGCTGGCGGCGTTGGAGCGGGGCGGCAGCTGTCTGGAAACAGGGCGCTACTTGATCAGCTATCGAGACGGCCAAGTGGAAGAGGGCATCAAGGCACTGCAAGCCCTCAACTTCCGTATTGCCGACGCGCGCGATTTCAGCGAGCAAGCGGTCAGCCTGGACGAAACCGGTGACGCCGAGGCGCTGGTATTTCCAGAGCTGGGCGTAGCCCTGGTGGGCGGCGATGCCTTGCAGCACCATGGCATGGACGTACTGGACAAGCTCGCGGTGAATAGCCCCATCGAGATCATCGAGCCGGAATATTTTGCCTTTTCGGAAAACTCGGAGTACTTGCGCGGTTTCTTGCGTGCCGCGACCACCATTGCCCGTGACATGGGGGTGGAGCTGGAGATGGAAAACGCCGTCGAAAAGCCAGAACAAGAGGGCCGCACCACCACCTGGGGGTTGGCCCGTTGCCGAGTACCCGCCAGCCAATGGAGTGGGGCAGGTATCAAGGTCGCCGTGCTGGATACCGGGATGGACCTGGGCCACCCGGAGTTTGCGGGCCGTGAATTTGTCTCGCGCAGCTTCGTCGGCGAGCCGGTGCAGGACCTCAATGGGCATGGTACACACTGCATTGGAACCGCCTGCGGCCCGAAGTCTCCCAGCGGTGATACCCCCCGTTACGGGGTTGCCTTCGATGCCCAGGTGCTGGTAGGGAAAGTGTTGACCAACTCGGGCAGCAGTACGGGCGCAGGCGTCTTGGCAGGTTTGAACTGGGCGATTGCCAATCGCTGTGAAGTGATCTCCATGTCACTGGGCAGCCAGAGCCCGGTACAGGCTGCCTACACCCATGCCGGTGCGGCAGCGCTACGCAACGACTGCCTGGTGATAGCGGCGGCAGGCAATTCAACCCTGCCAACCGGCGCCCCGGCGAACTCGCCCACGGTGATGTCGGTGGCTTCCCTGGATCCCAACCTGTCGGTGTCCAGCTTCTCCAATCATGGCAAGATCGAGCTGGCCGCCCCAGGGCGCGACGTGTTGTCTGCCTGGCCTCGGCCGACCTGTCACAAGACCATCAGCGGTACCAGCATGGCGACTCCGCACGTGGCGGGGTGTGCGGCCCTTTGGGCCCAGTCGGATGCTTCATTGCGTGGTCGAAAACTGTGGGATCAGTTAATAGCCTCTGCTAGGCCTTTGCCGCTATCGCAAGAGCAGGTAGGCGCGGGGCTGGTACAAGCCCCTTAGGCTGCGTGGTGCGCTGGCGGTCTTCTCCGGCCGCCCAGCGCATGCCCATCAACACGTGTGGCATTGATTTTCGGGAGATACCTTCCATGGCAACGGTAACGCTTTGGCTGATCACGATTTCCAGCGATCAGCCCATTCATGATATCGCCACGCGTCTTAGCGCCGAAGGGCTTTCCGTCCGCGAGGTGCTGGAGGAGATCGGCTGCATCACCGGTGCCGCCGATGACGCTACCGTCCAGCGGCTCAAGCGCGTGCAAGGGGTGCTAGACATCGCCCCGGATACGCCGATGGATGTGGGGCCACCAGGTACGGATGAGACGTGGTGATAATGACTTTTTGCGAGTTCATCAACCGAATGTTGCCGATTTAGTCAGCCCGCCTTGAGCGTACTCGCTTCCCCGCCGCACTGCCACGGCTTCCCGTACTTTTCTTGCTGCCGGTACTCTTGCGCCGTGCGTAGCTCTTTTTGCTGGTTCCGCTGCGTTTGGCGGGGCCTGCGGCTTCGCCCTGAGCGGTTTGCAGGCTGTTGCGCAGTTTGCCGGCATCGCTTTGGCGCAGCAGGGTGTGCAAGTCTTCCAACAGGGCGTGTTGGAAGGCGTTGGGGTCGTCCTGGCATTCGGAGATCGCGCGCAGGCGCTGCTCCCAGAGAGCGGTGCGTTCGGGAGTGCTGACGGCGCTGGGCAGTGCGGCGATGAGGGCGACGCCAAGCTGAGTGGCGCGCAGGGCTTTTTGCTGGCGTACCAGGTAGCCGCGCTGCACCAGGGTTTCGATGATGCCTGCTCGGGTGGCTTCGGTGCCCAGGCCGTCGGTGTCGCGCAGGGTGCGGCGCACTTCCGGGTCGTCCACGTAGCGGCCAATGTTCATCATCGCCTTGATCAGGCTGGCGTCGGTGAAGGGTTCTGGCGGTCGGGTCTCTTTCTCTTCCACACCTGCACCGAGAGCCTGGCAGGCTTCGCCCTGAGTCAGTGGCGGCAGCGGTGGGGCCTCTTCTCGGGTGGTGAACAGCGGTTTCCAGCCGGGGTCGAGAATGCTCTGGCCCCGCGCGCGGAAGGCTTCATCCAACAGGGTGAACTCGGCTTTGACTTCGAAGGTGCGCAGCGGGCGATAGAACTGTGCCATGACGTTGCGCACGATCAGTCGAAACACATGCCCTTCGGTGGCGGAAAGCTGGCTGAAATCGGCGGGCTTGCCGGTGGGAGCCAAGGCGTGGTGCGCGCCTACCTGTTTATCGTTCCAGGCTTTTGAACGCAGGGTAAAGTCAGCCCCGTGGAGCCACCCGCGCAGGGTGTCGTCGTGCTGGCAGGCGCTGGCCAGGGTTTGTCGGGCCAGCGGTAAATGCTCCTCGGGCAGGTAGCGGCAGTCGGAGCGGGGGTAGGTAATCAGCTTGTGCTGCTCATACAACCGCTGGCAAATATCCAGCACCATCTGTGCAGAGAGGCCATGACGACGGGCGGCATCTACCTGCAGCGCAGAGAGCGAGTAGGGCAGCGGCGGGGCCTGGCGCTTCTCCTGCTGGTCTAATGTGGTGAGCGTGCCGCGGGCGCCGGGCAGTTGAGCGGCCAGGGCATCGGCGGGGGTGCGGTCAATCAAGCGCCCTTGTTCATCCAGAGGCTGGTGCTCTTTGGGTGCCCACCAGGCGCGCAGCTGGCCCTGGGCCACCTGAAGGTCCACCCACAGGGGGTAAAAGGGGTGGGGCACAAAATCACGAATGGCGTTGTCGCGCCGCACGATGAGCCCGAGTACCGGGGTTTGCACACGGCCCACGGAAAGCACGCCGTCGTGGCCTGCCTGGCGGCCGGTAAGGGTCCAGGCGCGGGTCAGGTTGATGCCGTACAGCCAGTCGGCACGAGCGCGTGCCTGGGCCGCTTCGAACAGCGGCTGGAACTCGCTGTTCGGCCGCAGGCTGGCCAGGGCGCGGCTGACGGCGGGTCGGTTGAGGTCACTGACCAGCAGCCGCTGTACCGGGCCACGATATTTCAGGTGCTCGATCACTTCCTGTACCAGCAGTTGGCCTTCGCGGTCCGGGTCGCCCGCGTGCACCACGCTGGTGGCTTGCTTGATCAGTTTGCGAATCACCGCCAGCTGGCCACGTGCCTTGGGGCGCGGAGCCAGCTGCCACTGCTGGGGCACGATGGGCAGCCTGTCCAACCGCCACTGTTTGTCGGCAGGGTCGTAGGCCTCCGGTGGAGCTTGCTCCAGCAGGTGGCCCAGGCACCAGGTCACGATGGTATCGCCGCATACAATCGCTCCGTCCTGGCGTTGGCCGCCCGGCAGTGCATCGGCAATGGCCCGCGCCAGGCTGGGTTTCTCGGCGATAATCAAGCGCATGGGGTGTGATCCTGGAGGCAGTGAAGAACGAAAGGGCATGGTAGCAGAAGTGGCCAATGGGTTAGAGTCCTGATACATGAAAATGTATACAGGTGTCATGGACATGCGGTGATGATTTTTTGCGTATAGTTTTTGTATAAAATTAGCTGATTGAGTAAGCTGGCTCAAAAGCATCCGAAAAGGCGATCTCCATGCGCGAACGCGGCAGAACACGACGTTTACTGGGGCTGGGTGCCCGCACCGGCGGTGCCCTGCTGAAGACTCGGCTGGGCGGCCAGGCAGATTGGCAGGCACTGGGCGAAGCGCTGTTCGAGGGGCTTTCCGAATTGAAAGGCCCGGCCATGAAGCTGGCGCAGATCATGTCGCAGTGGGACGATTTGCTGCCGCCAGAGCTGGCCAACGAGCTGGCGCGCCTGCAGCGTCAGGCAGAGCCGATGCCGTGGCCCAAAATTCGCGAGGCGTTGGTGTTGCAGTACGGCGATATCGACAAGCACTTTCAAAGCATCGAAGAACGCCCGTTCGCCAGCGCCTCCATGGGCCAGGTGCACAAGGCCGTGACCCATGACGGTGAAACCGTGGTGCTCAAGGTGCAGTACCCCGGGCTTGCCGAGGTGCTGGAAAGCGACCTGAAGCAGGTCAAGCGGATCATGGCCCTGGGCCGCTGGTTCAAGGTGCCCCAGGCACGGCTGGATGCGCTGTTCGAGGAGTTGGCGGCAGGCCTGCGTGACGAGCTGGATTATCACGCCGAGGCCCAGGCGCTGGCGCGCTATCGAGAGCGCTACCTGAGCAACCCGGCGCTGGTGATCCCCGAGCCGCTGTTCGAGCTTTCCGGGCAGCATGTGCTGGCCATGCGCTACGTGGGCGGAACGCCGCTGCGTGAGCTGGAGAGCGCCGACGATGCCACCCGCCAGCAGGTGGCCGTGGCGCTGGCCGACTGGATCACCGAAGAGCTGTTCACCTACCGCGAGCTGCATGCCGACCCCCACGCAGGCAACTTTGCCTGCGACGAGCAGGGCAGGCTGGTGATTTATGATCTGGGCGCCGTGATCCCCGTGCCGGAAGCGCGCCTGAAAGCCATGATGCAGCTTCTGGATGCCACCCTGGCACAAGACCCCATGGCCATGGACGGTGCGCTGATGAAGATGGGCGGACGCCAGGGTCAGGGCGCTCCGCTGGCGCTCTACAAGGAGTCGGCAGAGTGCATCACGCCGCTGTTTGCGCCCGGCGAGCAGGACTTCAGCGATGTGCGTGTACACCGCCGACTGCGTGAGCTGACGCCCAAGGTATGGGCAGCCATGGACCGGCTGCAGCCGCCAGCGGATACGCTGCTGCTTTCCCGAGCCCTGAACGGCCATTACTGGAATCTGGTAAGGCTGAAAGCGCGCCTCGACATGCATGAGCGCACGCAGCCCCTGTTGGCCTGGGCGCGCACGCCCTGACGGGGCCTTCTCCTTGAGCGATTGTCGCTGCGGCAGCGTGGTTAGCCATGCTAGACTACGGCGCTTTGAAAACGCGGATTGAAGACAGTGGAGACGGCAATGCTGGCGGTATGGGTCGATCAACTGCTGGGATTTGCCTCTGGGGCACTCTCGGCCATCAGGCAGCAGGAGCACTACCCGGATTTCATGACCTGGGTGCGTGCCGAAGGCGCTGCATCCTTCAACGATAACGTGGCCACTGCGCAGGCGCTGGCGCCCATTTTATGGTCGCAGACGCCGCTGGAGCGGCTGAATTTCGCCAGCGAGCCGCTGGCCACGCCTGGGCGCAACGAACCCTGCTGGTGTGATTCGGGCCGCAAGTACAAGCAGTGCTGCTACCGGGTCAGCTTCCCTACCGACATTCCCGAGCAGATGATGTGGATGCTCTCGCTGCGCGAGTGGAAAGGCGCCACCCTCAAGGCTGCCTTGGAGAGCCAGCAGGCACCGCCCCAGGCGCTGCTGGAAGCCGGGCTGATCGCGGCAGAAAGTGGCCAGACCGGCCGCGCCATGCAGATACTGGAGTCGCTGTTCGATGGCAGCGACTGGTCGCGGCTGCCCGAACAGGCCGAGCCTGCCTTCGAAATTCTGCTCGATATCTACCAGGAGCGCGGGTTCACGCGCAAACGCGCCGACCTGCTGGACGAAGTGATGGAGCGGGGGCCGCTGTTCTTGCGCGGCGTGGCCCTCGAGCGGCTATGCCTGATGCACCTGGATAACGACGATCTCGACAGCGCTCGCGGGGCCTTTGTCAAAGCCCAGCAGGCGCTGCCCGACTCGCCGACGCTGGCCTATATCGAAGCCATGCTGCTGCTCCACGAAGGCCATGAGCAGGAGGCCAAGGAACGAGCCGATTTCTGGTATCGTCGCTTGGCACGCCAGGGCGGGCTGGATGACGAGCAGCTCGATTTTCTCGCCGCCCTGGCCGATAACCCTGGGGCCACCCTGGCTGACCAGCTGCTGAGCGCCGAAGAGGACATGGCCACGCCGCTGGTGGCCCTGCAGGCGCTGCTGGCTGCGCTGCCCACCGCGCCGCTGTTGACCCTTACCCGTGACGATGAGCGGGGTCGTTTGCTGTACACCACCACCGCCCGTGAAGAGACGCTGTTTGCCGCCTGGCATGAGCAGTTCCAGGTGCTGGTGGACGAAGACGTGGCGCTGGGTTTTCGGGAAGACCCCTGGGTCAACGCCATCGACTGGATGTCCGAGCTGTGCGCCCACCCCGAGTGGCTGGATGCCCCTCAGGTCGTGCAGGATTTGACGCTGGCGCTGACCAGCCGCTTTGGTAGCCTGCCGTGGATGGCACCCAGCCTGCTGGAGCCTCTGGCGCTGCGCCTCTCGCGCTGGCTGGAGCAGGCTCGGGCCGCTGGTGAAGGCAGCCTGTGCTGGGACGATGCCGACAATGCCATGCTGCTGCGCACCGGCTTGGCGCTGGTAGTGGGCATGGAGCGGGGCGCGCGCCAGCACTCTCGGGAGCTGGCCGAAGAGCTGCTGGCCATCGACCAGGAAGATAGCCTTGGGCTGCGTGAACTGGTGCTGGACCAGTTGCTGCGCGATGACCGCAACGAGGAGGCCCTGGCGTTGACCAACGAGCCGCAAAAGGACGACGGCTCGCTGGTGCTGGGACTATTGATGGGCCGCACGCTGGCGCTTTATCGCCTGGGCCAACAGGAAGCCGCAGAAGCGGCGCTGGCCGATGTGATGGCCCACAGCCGCTATGCGCTGGAATTGATCTGCGCGGAAAACCCGCGCCCCTCCATGCCCCATCCGGATGGCCAGGTAGACCCAGGCTCCCGTGCGGAAGCCTGGCAGTACCGCACCCTGATGCGTGACCAGTGGCGCACCACGCCAGGCGCACTGGCCTGGCTGGAGCGCCACCGCTAGCGGGAAGCGATATTGGGCGTGGGCACCAGCTGCTTGTCGCGGCTGATCCAGATGGCCAGCAGGATGGCGGGCAGGCCCAGCAGGGTGGCGACCACGAAGAAAGTAGCGTAGCCCTGCGCCGTGACCACCAGGCCGCCAAAGCCGCTCAGGAATTTGCCCGGCAGCGTCATCAAGGACGAGAACAGCGCATACTGGGTGGCGGTATAGGCCCGAGAGGTCAGGCTGGAAAGAAACGCAATGAACACTGCGCTGGCCAGGCCATTGGCCAGATTGTCACCAATGATGGTGATGACCAGCATCGGCACCTGGTTACCGATCAACGCCAGCACGGCAAACAGCAGGTTGGTCAGCGTGGCGGCCGCCGCGCCCAGAATCAGCACCGGGCCAATCCCGTAGCGGGCCACCAGTAACCCCCCCAGCAACCCACCGGTAATGCTCATGGCGATGCCGAAGATGTTGGTGACGCTGGCGATGGTGCCCAGCGAAAACCCGAGGTCGATGTACAGCGGGTTGGCCATGGAGCCCATGGCCAAATCACTGATGCGAAACACGCCGATAAATACCAGAATACCGAGTGCCTTCACTCCGTAGCGGCGAAAGAAATCGGTGAATGGGCAGACAATGGCCCCAATCGCCCAGGCGGTGATGCGCCGGAATACCTTGGGTTGACCGCGGCTGGCGCGGAGGAAGGCGCGCACCCTGGGCTCATGGATCAACTGCACGCTCAGCGACGCGCGCTGAGGCTCGGGGCGAATCAATACCGTCAGCACCCCGATACCCACCAGCGCCGCCATGCTCAGGTAGGCGGCGCTCCAGGAAAAGGCCGACGCCACGTAAAGCGCGCCAGCCCCCGCCGCGATGAGTCCCCCGCGATAGCCAATGATATAGGTCGAGGCCATGGCCGCCTGAAGGTCGTCGTTGGCCGATTCGATCCGGTAGGCATCAATGGCGATGTCCTGGGTGGCCGAGCCAAACGCCACCAGCAGCGCAAAGGCTGCGACCCAACCCAGATTACCCACGGGGTCGAGCCCGGCCAGCCCCACCAGCCCCGCGGCAATCATCCCCTGTGCCAGCAGCATCCAGCCTCTACGTTGCCCGAAGGTGCGGGTCAGCAGGGGCAGGGCCAGCCGGTCGACCACCGGTGCCCAGAAGAACTTGATGGAGTAGAGCATGCCGATCCAGGCGAAGAAGCCAATGGCGGCGACTTCCACGCCATCGCTGCGTAGCCACGCCGAGAGGGTCGAAAATACCAGCAGAAAGGGCAGGCCAGCGGAAAAACCAAGAAACAGCATGGTGATGACCGGCGCCTTGAGATAGATGGCAAGTGCCGCCAGCCAGCTACGCTGGGGGGTAGGGGTGGGCATGGGGTGTTTCGCTCCAAAAGAAAACCAGGGCGCAAGGCCCGCTAAAAACCGGTCGGTGGTAAACTGGGCCCGACATCCTATCAAGCCGACAGCTTACCGGAGAGGAGTTTTCCATGTCGATTACCGCCCATCAGGTCGTCACCTTGCATTATGTCCTCAGCGACGTGCTCAGCGATGGCAGTACCCGTGTGCTGGACGACTCCCGCGCGCGCGAACAGCCCCTGGAGTACCTGCATGGCCACGATAATATTCTGCCTGGCCTGGAGCGTGACCTGGGAGGGCGCTCTGCTGGCGATGAGCTGCGGGTCACCTTGACTCCGGCAGACGCTTATGGCGTTCGCAATGAAGCGCTGGTGCAAGAGGTAAGCAGAGCATCGTTTGGCAGCGCGGAGCTTGCGCCGGGCAGCCGTTTTCAAACCGAAGGCGAGGCCGGTCCGCAGATCGTCACCGTACTGAGCATCGAAGGCGATACCGTGACCGTGGATACCAATCACCCGCTGGCCGGGCACACGCTGCGCTACCACGTGACGCTGCTGGACGTGCGCGAGGCGACCCGAGCCGAGTTGGCCAAAGGCCATCCGCTGCCGCCGGGTACCGAACACAGCAAGGTCGAAGACCGCAAAGTGCTCTAAAACTGACCTATATCAAGTTCACGACGCCCCAGGGTGGAGTGGTTTTCAAAGGTTGACCCAGGTCAGTGTTCCCCTGCTCGAAACCCGTAAGATGGCTTCATACATCACGGCGGGAGGGGAACATCATGTACTGGGACGATGCAGTCATTTTCGGCTTGGTAACTGTCGCATTGGTGATCGCGTTTATGGTGGGCTGGGTTGGCTTCGTGGTGCGTGATCATCTACGCAAGGATGAACGCAAGAAGCCTTGATCCAGCAGACTGTAGCAGTCGTCAGGGGAGGGGGTTTACATGCAAGTGTAAACTTCCTTTTGCCGGCCCACTGGGCCGGCTTTTTTATGCCTGTGGTAAATCAGTTGACAGCCGTTGAAGTGTTTTGGCCTGATGCTCTGGTAAAGTGTGTCCACTTGAACGCCTACCCTTACCAGGAACCGAACGGCCATGAACGCTGTGCTGCCACGTACTGCTGTAACGCCCCGCACTTCTTTGAAACCTCTCTGCAACATGGTGCTGGGGCTGCTCCTTGCGCTATGTCTCCCGACCTTGGCCCAGGCGCAGGCGTTGAACCTGATCGATGGGGAAACCACCGAGAAAATCGCCATCAGTGATCTGCGTGAGCAGCCCAATACCACGTTTACCGTTTACGACCCTTATCAAGGGCGCGACGTGGAAATGCAGGGAATTCCGTTTCGTGAATTCTTGGTGGAACACTTCGGGTCGGTACCCCCGCAACTGCACTTCACTGCCTGGGATGATTACGAAGTGACCCTGGGGGGCTGGGACAACCCGGTCTGGTATCTGGTCACCGTGGAAGATGGTGAGCCGCTGACGCTGCGCTCGCGGGGCCCGGTGCGTCTGGTGGAGCGTGAATACTCTGGCCGTGATACCGAAAACCTGCGTGAATTCAACGACTGGATCTGGATGATTCGCAGCATCGAGGCGCAGTGGTGAGTGCAGCGCCACCAGGAGAGCCAAAGCGTCGCCCCCGCTACATGACGTGGCTCTCCTTGAGCTTGATGAGCTTCATGGGCCTGATGGTATTGATCGTCTATGAGTCTCGTTGGGTCTATCCGGAAATCCAGGCCTACTTCAGCCAGACCGGCAGCCTGACCGGGCAGCAGCTGGCGACTCGGGCGAGAGGCTACGTGCAGAGCGCCCAAGAATCGCTGCTGGTGGCGACGTCTCCGCTGGACATCAGCGAGGCCAACCATGCGCTGGATCTCGCCTATGGGCTTTTCGATGTCAGTGTATACCGTCAGAACTACTCCTGTACCCTGCCCAGCTTGGCACTGGTCGACGAGATGACCGAACGCCTGGAACAACAGCAGATCGAACCCATCGACGCGGCCCACGCGCTATTCATCGCCGTCGATTGCCTGACGCGTATCGAAATGCACCAGTTGGATCGGCGCGGTATGGCGATCAATGATTTTTCCGAAAGCACCCGACGCCACAACCAGGTGTTGACCTACTCCAGTCTGCTGATCTTCGTGCTGGGTCTAGGGTTTTGGGCGATGCATGAGCGGCAGCTGCGTCAGACGGAACACGCCACTGCCGAAAAGCTGGCTTGGATGGCCCGCGCCATGCGCGACCCGCTCACGGGGATCGGTAATCGCAGTGCACTGCATCAGGACGTGGTGAGTCGCGAGGGTGAGTCGCTGGGACTGATCTTGATCGACATCGATTTTTTCAAGCAGTACAACGATGCGCTGGGGCATCCTCAGGGCGACCGACTGTTGCGCCAACTGGCAAGCATGATCGAGCAGGCGCTGGGGCCGACGGCCCAGCTTTATCGATTGGGAGGCGATGAGTTTGCGGCGTTGCTACCGTGCCCTTCCAATAGCGTACTGGCACAGCAGTGTGAAGCGCTTCAGGCGGCGCTCGATGCGGCCGAGTATCCGCATCCCGCTCACCCGGATAAAAAGCGCGTGACGCTTAGCGTGGGCGCCACGCGTTTCATTGCCATGGCAACGGCCTTTGCCGGTGCCTACGAAGCGGCGGATAAAGCCCTGTACCAGGTCAAGACCGCCGGACGTGATGGCTGGCAGATTACTGCAGGCGCATGACGTCGGCATACATGGGCGCCAGGCGGCCCAGCATGTCGTTACGTGCGGCTAGCGGTATCCCTTCCTCTATCATGGCCTCGTTCAAGTACTCTACTACTCGGTTGAAGTGAGCATCGGTGATGCCCATGGTCTGGTGAGCACGGTCCATGGGCGGGCCTTCGTACTGGCAAGGGCCATCGCTGATGTCACATAGCTGAGTGACCAAGGACGCCGCGAACAAATCGATGTTGCTATTGGCAAAATAGACGACGATATCGGCGTCATCGGCGATACGATACAGCAGGTTTTCCACGACGTTTTCCAGGCTGGCCTGCCCGCCGACGCGTTCGTATAACGTGGTGGATGGCTGCTGATGGGCGCAACCAGTGAGCAGGAGACCTGACAGGACTCCAATGATCAGCGTGTTGCGGATGGCCAAGTGGCGGTTACTCATGTCGACTCCTGAAAATGAAGGGCTGGGTCATGGGCCAAGCCGCGTTAAAACGCCGCCTGTAACGAGAGATAGCCACCGCGCTGAGAAGGCAGACCGGCGATGTCGCCCAGGTCCAGCCATGCCCCCGTCAAGGAAACGTGCTTGTTGAAGAAGTAGGCGCTATAGATGCTTTGCCAATCCTCTTCGTCGGCCACGCTCAGGTTGTCAGGTTTTTGTCGGTATTCGGTGCCGATGATCCAGTTGGGCGTGATGAACACGCCGACGCTCCCTTCTGCCATCCAGGATCGTCCGCCCTGGTCGCCGCCAAAACCGAGCAGTCCGCCCTGGTTGGCGGAGGTGTTGCGCAGGGTGCCATTGAGCAACACATTCCGGCCCAGCACGGCGTTGAACAGCAGCTTGCTGGCGCTCAGGTACGCTTCGGTCCCGCTCGTGTCATAAGCCCCCAGTGTGGTGGGCACAGTACCATCGTCCAGGCGCTTGTGCATGACGCCAGCGCTCCAGATACCCCACGGGTGATACAGCACGTCGCCCCATAAACGCACCTTGGCGCCGTAGATGGCCTGTTCCAGTTCGCCGCCCAGGGTCGTCAGTTCGAAGCGTTGACGGGCAATCGAGACCTCCACACGGTCATGAATGTTGATGTTGGCGCCGGTCACGGTCAGGCGATAATCATCCAGCCACGCTCGTGTCACGGCGGCAGTGACGCCCACTTCATCGTCACTGGCCGTGCTGGCGAGCACCGCCCATGGGGAAAGCCCGCCGCCTGCTGCCCCTTCGATGGCGGTGACCGCTCCGGTGCCCATGATACGGCTGCCTGCCGTGGCCGAGTTGGCCAGCAGCAGCGCACTGAGGGCGGTGGCCGCCACCCACAGGGGCCGTTTGAGTAAGTGCGCTTTACGCATGGTGTTCCCTTTTTTTAGTGTGCTTGCGTCAGAGGAGCGGCAAAGTTGATCGGCTCGAAGGCCTCCAGCCAGGGGGCAACGTCCTGGGCCGGCATGGGTCTGGATATCCAGTAGCCTTGCAGGTAGTCACAGTGTAATTGCTTGAGCAGCGCTGCGCTGGCGAGGTTTTCGACGCCCTCCGCGACAATACGTACCCCCAGGTTGTGGCCCATCTCGATGGTCGAGCGCACGATGGTCTGATCCTCCTCCTGGGTATCGAGCTTGAGCACGAAGGACTTGTCGATCTTGAGTTCATTCACGGGCAAGCGTTTGAGCTGAGCCAGTGACGAGTAGCCCGTGCCGTAATCGTCCACCGCAATTTTCAAGCCCATGTCGCTGAGTGCCAGCAGCGTACGCGTGGCAGCTTCGACATCCTGCATGACCGCGCTTTCGGTGACCTCTACGGCCAGCTGGTCAGGTGTCAGTCCGTAGCTCTCCATCAGGTCCTGGATGTGCAAGGCGAGATCGCTATCGATGACATCGCTGGCCGACAGGTTGATAGCCACCGAGAGGTGATGCCCCGCGTGTTTCCAGCGCTGCAACTGCTCGCAGACATGGATCAGCATCCAGTCCGACAGCAGGCCGATGTTGCCTGAGCGCTCGGCCAGTTCGATGAACTCATCCGGCGGCACGAAGCCCAGCGTAGGATGGCGCCAGCGCATCAGTGCCTCGAATTGGCAGACATGGCCAGTGGAGGTATCCACTTTGGGTTGATAGGCCATCCACAGCTCGTTTTTGTCCACGGCTTCCTGCAGGTCTCTGATCAGCATGAGCTGGCGCAGATGCTGCTCGTCTTGTCCATCCTGGTAGCGCTTGTGGCTGTGGCGGTGTCGGCGCGCCTGATCCAGGGCAATGTCTGAACGGCGTAGCAGCAAGCGGGCGCTATTGCCGTGTTCTGGGTAGCTGACCTCACCGGCAGAGAGGGAAGGTACGATCATGGACTGATCCAGGCGAATCGGCTCGCTGATCAGCGTCATCATCTCTTCCCGCTGTGCCTCGATGAAGTTTGCCTGACGAATCAGCAGCATCAACTCGTCCCCATCCAGCCGATAGGCCTTGTGAATAGGTTCAGGCAACTGCTGTAAACGGTGCGCCAGGGCAACCAGCAAATGGTCCCCCAGCTCATACCCGAAGGTATCGTTGATGTCACGAAAATCGTTGATCGAAAAACGTAGTAACGTGAAGGGACGCGCTCTGGCAACGAGCTGCTCGATGTCTTCGACGGCACTGAGTCGGTTGGGCAAGTTCGTCAAACGGTCATGACGAGACTGGTGCAGCAGGGTGGCCTCCCGCTTGGCGATGGCCTCCTGCATCGAGTAGAGCGTGCTGGCCAGCTGTTGGGTCTCGGCCACCGAGCCCTCTTTGGGCAGCGCCATCCGTTCTCCACGGCCAATGCGCTGAGCGGCCTGGGCCAGCGCAATCAGCGGCTGGCTGATACTGCGAGCGCTCCATAGCGCGGCTGCCAATGTGAGCAGCAGCATCAATACGACGATACCGAATAATTGCAACTGCAGCCGACTATAGGCGCTCAGCAGCTCATCACGAGAAAGCTGAATCAATACGTGGGATTGATATTGTTCGGTGGACAGCAGCGCCGATGAGTAGGCCAGGTAACGGTGGTCGCCTGCCAAGTTCAGCGCTTGCTCGGCTCCCCCGGGCCTTGAGCTGGCCAGGTAGCTAAGCTCGCCTGCGGCATCGTAGGTGACGACGCTCACGTCCAGGCCGGTCAGCGTGTTGATCTCCTGAGTAACGTCTTCATCGATCAGAAAGCCCATGCCTACCCAGCCGATAAGGTTGGGCGCACGCACGGGCAGCAGTGCAAACTCATAGGGCTGGCCCTGATCGATCACGACGCCCACGCCGCTGCCGCTTTGCTGGGCGCGATCGAACAGTTCAGGAAACGGCATGGCGCTGTCCTGATCGTGATGGCTGCTGGCCAGGACCTCGCCGTTCAAATTGCTCAGCAGCACCATGTCCGCCTGGGCACGGTCGCCATGATTTCCCAACACGGAATAGAGGGTGGCCGTATCCTGGGTTGCCACGGCACTCTTGAAGCCAAAGTCGTCGGCCAGAATCGCAACGTTGTCCCGCAATTGGTCACCGCGAATTTCAAGGAACTGCTCGAAGACGCGTGCGCCGACCTCCAAACGCTGATTGCCTTTTGCCAGGGCATCGTTTTGGGTAGCGCGCAAGAAAGCCACGCCCGTAGCGAGCTGGGAGACTATCACTACGGTCAGCAGAACCAGGGTCAAGCGCGTGCGAAAGCGCATTTCAACCTCGTTTCATCGCTGCTTGGCAGCGTTCAGTGAGTGTGAGTCGCATTGCGAAAACGCTGCTGTAGCGGTGACAGCTCGGGAGGCTCCGGGGTCAGGGCGTTAAGCTCCAGACTGACCATCAGGTCGTCGGCGTCGCTGATGCTGCCTTCCCACCATACATTCTGGCTGTCATCCATGCGACGGTGCCAGACTCGAATACGATGGTCACCTGCTGGGAGGTCGCTCAGATCGAGCTTGCCCGCACTATCGGTCATGCCTACATAGGGTGCTTCGCTGACCACAATAAACGCCTGCATCTGGTCATGGATATTGCAGCCGAGTACCACGACCCCTGGCTGGTCGAAGTGAACGGGTGGCGGTGTTTCGCTCAGAAACAGCTCCAGGTCGAAGACCTTGGCGGGTGAAAACGAGAATACGTGATGTCGAGTCGTGTCCTCGTTGGGGAAAGCGACATGGCTGCCTACCGGGATCGTGGTGACGGTAGGGTTGAAGGCGGCATTGCGCTGCACGATATTTTTTTCGGTGGCTGCCGGTAACGTTGCCCCATCGATATAGATCTCGACCACGGCATCTTCCAACGGCGCGCCTTGAGTGTCGGTGACGCTGACACTGGCTGCGAAGACTGAAAAGCTGCACAGCGACGCGGCAATGCCAAGTGGGCAGGCAAAAGTGCGGGTTCTCGCAAATTGACGCAATGCAGGCATGGGGGGCTACCTAAGTGGGGTCAGGGAAATGGCCTTATGATGTATTTATTATGTTGAAAAGTCATGTTTTTGCTCTAACGATAAAACCCTGAAAGGTAAAAAAGAGTAAACAATGGGGAAGTCGGTATGGGTATCTGGTGTCGGTGGGTCGCCTTGGCTAGAGTAATTTGAGAAACAGTGTTCGTTAACTTGAAGATCATCTTGACGAGGAGAACCACCATGTCCCATGAAACCGAAGAGGTGTTGCAGAAGCGCCGCTCGCGCCGCCAGGTACTGGCCAGCCTTGGGCTGGGTGCCGCAGCGCTTTATGTCGCCCCTACGTTCCTGTCGATGGGGCAGGCGGAAGCGCGTGGTCGCCGCTCACGTCACAGCCGCTCGCGGCCCAGCTATTCACGCCCTCGGCACAAGCATCATGCCCATCGTGATGAGCGTTACTACCGTCCCTATGATCGTCGCCGGGCTGGCTATTCACGCCCGCATCGATCCCGCTGGGAGCGTGATGGCGTCATCGAAATCCGACTTAGTCGCGTGCTGCCCAGGTGGTAACCGATCATGGCCATCCCTAATGAGCACGACTACCATCTGACCAGTATTGGCCCCTGCCTGCGCCTGGTAGAGGCGGAGGGGCTCTTGCCCGTGTTGCAGCAGGCCATGCCAGGCTGGCCCATCGAACGCTGCTCGGCGTTGCCGGAAGCCCCCGAAATCTGCGTTTGGCAGCACCCCGACGGCTACTGGCAGGAAGCTCCCGCGCTGCCCCAAGGTGCCTTGTTGGACACTGATGTCGGCACTGCCTGTAGCGTCGTCGCCGATTTGGCCGGGGCGTTCCTGCATCGCCACCCTGAGCTGGTGGGGTTGCACTGTGGCTCGGTGGAGCTCAACGGGCAGCTGGTGATTTTTCCCGATGCCCACCGTGCTGGAAAAAGCACCTTGACCTCGGCATTTGCTGCCGCAGGCTGCCGTGTGTTCGGGGATGATGTGCTGGCGCTCAATCCTGAAGGTGAAGGCATCGCGCTTGGCGTGGCGCCGCGTTTGCGGTTACCGGTTCCGGAGGCCTTGTCGGTAGATTTTCAGCACTTCGTGGCCTGCCATCTTGGTCCTTTCGACGAACGTTACGGTTATCTGAACTTGTCGAGTTCCCAACTGGCAGCCCATGGCGACCGCTCCCCGCTGGGGGCCGTGCTGCTGATCGACCGAGATCCCACGTTGACGGCCCCCCAACTGACACGCCTGCAGCCCGGCGATGGCCTATGGCAGTTGTTGCAACAGAACTTTGCCGAGCACGAGTCGGATCAGGCGCTGATGGATCGCTTCCTGCCGCTACTGCAGCGGCTACCGTGCTTTCTGCTGCGATACTCGGATGCTTATGAGGCAGCCCTGTGGCTGGCTCAGCGCTGGGAGGGTCAGCCGTTCTCTGCAGATCGGCAGCAGGGGCAATCGTTGGCAAGTGCTGAACGGGCGGAGGTGCCTGCGCTGCCCTTGGACGACGCCCGCTACTGGCACACCAGCCCGGCGGCCTTCGAGTGGTCGCTGGGCGATGAGCTGTTCGTGATTGGCCAGAACGGGGGTGATATTCATCGAATGAACGCGACCAGCCGCGCAGTATGGGCTCTATTGCAGCATGAGCCGATGAACCTGCAGGAATTGAGTGAGACGCTCGTGGCGTTCTTCGAAAGGGCGTCGCTGCCGCAGGTAACGCGTGACGTGGCACAGTTGCTGGCCAATCTGGCCAAGGCGGGCTTGCTGCACAGTGTTGAAGCAGAGGTTGACAGGATGACTGAGTGACCGGCTAACGCCAATGGTCGCGCCAGGCCTTCAATACCCGCTCGGGGTACCAGGTTTGCCCGAGACTGCCGTTGTAGCGAGCCAGAGCGCGGGTGAAGTCACCCCGCTCAACGGCAAGATAGTGAGCCAGAATGGTGCTGCCGTAGCGCAGATTTCGGTTGGGTTCGGTCAGGTCGTCCATGGGCAGGCCCAGCTCGGCGACCCAGAAGGGCATGATCTGCATCAGCCCAACGGCCCCCGCCGAAGAAACGGCATCTGCCTTGAAGGCGCTCTCTACCTGAATCAGCGCCAGCACGAGGTCGGGGGGCAGGCCGGCCAGATGGGCCTCCTGATACACCCGTGTCAGCAAGGCCATCCGCATGTCTGGGTCATTCATGAAACGCGACAGTGGCGCATCCTGACGGGTGCGCCACTGTTGGAGTTGCCACTGGTGATAGGGCGTTTGCAGCGCGGCCGCATCGAGGGTCGAACGCAGCGGGGGCTCCGTTGCGTTTACCGTGAGGGCGCTGCTGAGTCCCATCACTGCGAGCCCCAGGATCAGGGCTCGCACCAGGCCGTGCAGCATGAGGGGGCGATCAGCCCTGTGCCAGGCCCGCTTTGTCACGCAGGAACTCGACGATCGTGTCGGCGGGCACCATGGTGGCGTCGCTGTCGCGGCGGCCCTTGTACTCCAGCTCGCCGTTGTCCAGGCCACGGTCGCCGATCACCAGGCGGTGCGGCACGCCCATCAGTTCCAGGTCGGCGAACTTGACGCCGGGACGAGTGTCGCGGTCATCCAGCAGCACGTCCAGACCTGCCGCCGTGAGTGCCTGGTAGAGGCGCTCGGACTCTTCACGCACCCGCTGAGACTTGTGGGCGTTCATGGGCACCAGCGCTACCTGGAAAGGCGCGATGGCGTTGGGCCAGATGATGCCTGCATCGTCGTGGTTCTGCTCGATGGCAGCGGCAACCACACGGGTCACGCCAATGCCGTAGCAGCCCATGAACGGGTGGCTGGTCTTGCCGCTGTCGCCCAGTACGCTGGCATTCATGGCCTGGGAGTACTTCTGGCCCAGCTGGAACACATGACCCACTTCGATACCGCGTTTGATCAGCAGGGTGCCCTGACCATCCGGCGAGGGGTCGCCCTCTACCACGCTGCGCAGGTCGGCGACCTGGGGCAGGGGGGCGTCGCGCTCCCAGTTGATGCCGAAGTAGTGCTTGCCATCGACGTTGGCGCCCGCGCCGAAGTCGCTCATCAGCGCCACGCTGCGGTCGATGATGATCGGCATGTCAAGGCCCACAGGGCCCAGGGAGCCCGGGCCGGCTCCTACCGCTGCACGAATCTCTTCTTCGCTGGCCATGGTCAGGGGTGCCTTGACCTGCGGCAGGTTCTCCGCCTTGACCTCGTTCAGCGCGTGATCGCCACGCACCAGCAGAGCAATCAGGCCACCTTCTGCGGCGTGGACCATCAGCGTCTTGAGGGTCTTTTCGATAGGCAGGTTGAACTGTTCGACCAGAGCGGCAATGGTCTTGGCATCGGGGGTGTCGACCAGACGCATCTCTTCGCTGGGCGCGCTGCGCTCTACCTGACTGCCCAACGGGGCGGGCAGGGCTTCGGCTTTTTCGATGTTGGCGGCGTAGTCGGAGGCGTTGGAGAAGACGATATCGTCTTCGCCGGAGTCGGCCAGCACATGGAACTCATGAGAACCGGTGCCACCGATGGAGCCGTTATCGGCAATCACCGGGCGGAAGTCGAGCCCCAGACGCGTGAAGATGCGCGTGTAGGCATCGTACATGGCCTGGTAGGTCTCTTTCATCGACGCTTCATCGAGATGGAAAGAGTAGGCATCCTTCATGATGAACTCACGCGAGCGCATCACGCCGAAACGGGGGCGAATTTCATCGCGGAACTTGGTCTGAATCTGGTAGAAGTTCACCGGCAGCTGCTTGTAGCTGGAAATTTCCCGGCGCACCAGGTCCGTGATGACCTCTTCATGGGTGGGACCCACGCAGTAGTCGCGGTCGTGGCGGTCCGTCAGGCGCAGCAGCTCGGGGCCGTATTGCTCCCAGCGGCCCGACTCCTGCCACAGGTCGGCGGGCTGTACGGCGGGCATCAGTACTTCCTGGGCCCCGGCGCGGTTCATCTCTTCACGCACGATGGCTTCGACCTTGCGCAGCGTGCGCAGGCCCAGCGGCAGCCAGGTATACAGGCCCGAGGTCAGACGGCGAATCATACCGGCGCGCAGCATTAACTGGTGGCTGATGACTTCAGCGTCGGCCGGGGTTTCTTTCAAGGTGGCGATCAATAGTTGGCTGGCGCGCATGGGCGTGAGCATTCCTTGGGTTGTCGATGGTGCTGAGTATGAGAAGCGCGTTGCGCTTAATCCAGCGTTGAAAGCGGCATTGTACGGCCAAGCGGGGAAGGCGGCAAAATCCTGTGTAGACGTCAGGGCGTGTGCTTAGCACGAAATATGCTAAACTCGACCCGTTTTGTAACGCGATAGCCTGCGCCTATAACAAGCGTGTCACTTCATACGATGGCTATCGTTACATTGAAAATTCCGAGGGAACCTCCATGCAGCAAGCAGTGCGCCGTTGGTTGACGGGGGCGGTCGTTGGTGTCTCCATTGTGGCATTGAGTGGGTGCGGTACGCTTTTCTATCCGGAACGCAAAGGCCAGCTGAGCGGTGATGTCGACCCCGTGGTCGCCATTGCCAATAGCGTTGGCCTGCTGTTCTTCATCGTGCCGGGCGTGATCGCCTATGCCGTGGACTTCTCCAACGGCACTATCTACCTGCCCAGCGAGAACAGTGCGTCCGTGGATATTCATCATCTCGACGATGCCATGGACGTGGCCTCGCTGGAGAAGTTGCTGTCCGACAAGGCCGGTCAGCCGGTAACGCTGGAGAACGAGCTGCTGGTCATCGAAGAGATGAGCAGCCTGGATGAAGCGCTGGCCATGGTGCGCATGTCCGGCGTGCTCGATGAAGAGCGCCTGGCCAACATGGAACCAGCGGTGATGTAACCACCGTACACCGCTGGCCGATAGACGCCCTGCCATCCAGGATGGCGGGGCGTTTTTTTAGCGATCCTTCTGGTGCGCGCGGGCGCTGAATGTGCTGATCTTGAGTACCACAAGCCCCGCCACCAGGCCCCAGAAAGCCCCGCCCAATCCCAGTAGCGTCACGCCGGAACCGGTGAGCAGGAAGGTCACGATGGCGGCGTCGCGCTGTTCGCTCTTCTCGAAAGCGCCCGCCAGGCCCGTGCCCAGCGTGCTCAGCAGGGCAATGCCCGCCAGTGCCATCACCAGAACGCTGGGCAAGGCGCTGAACACCCCGGTCACGGTGGCTCCGAAGATGCCCATGGCGATATAGAAGACCCCGGCAGCCACCCCGGCGGTGTAGCGCCGCCTAGGGTTGGGATGGGCGTCTGGGCCCAGGCATACCGCCGCACTGATGGCCGCCATGTTGAGCGCATAGCCGCCAAACGGCGCCAGCAGCAGGGTGGCTCCACCGGTCCAGGTGATCAGCGGTGAGCTGTTGGGGCGATAGCCTGCGGCCCGCAAGACGGCGACGGCCGGCAGGTTCTGGGTCGCCATGGTGATGACGAACAGCGGAATGCCGATGCTGATCAGCGTCATCGGGTTGAATACCGGTGCGGTAAAGACCGGCAGCGTAGGCGCCAGCGGGATCGGCTGGGTCGAGATCTGGCCTTGCCACAGGGCCAGCCCCACGCCCACCAGCAGGACTCCCGGCACCGCCAGTGAGGGCCAGCAGCGCCGCCCCGCGACCCAGGCGGCCAGCATGGCCAGCGGCAGCAGCCACTGGCTTTCCATGACGTTGAACAGCTCCAGCCCGAAACGCAGCAGAATGCCCGCCAGCAGGGCCGAGGCGATGGCGCCGGGAATATGGCGCATCAAACGCTCGAACAGCCCGGTGACACCGCACAGTGTGATCAACAGCGCCGAAAACAGAAACGCGCCGATGGCCTCTTCGATAGGAATTCCCGGCAGGCTGGTGGCCAGGAAGGCGGCCCCTGGCGTCGACCAGGCGGTCAGCAGCGGCATGCGGTAACGCAGCGAAAGCCCCAGCGAGGTGATGCCCATGCCGATGCCCAGCGCCCATAGCCAGGAGCTGATCTGGGCCGTGGAGGCGCCCGCAGCGGCGGCGGCCTGAAAAATGATCGCGGCGGAGCTGGTATAGCCGATGATGACGGCGACGAAACCGGCAATCAGCGTAGACAGGCTCATGTCCCGCCACAGGTGAGGCGAGGCAGATGATGAAGAGGGCAGCGTCGTTGGCGTGTCCATGGGTGGCTCCCACGTGGTTATGTTGAGCGTGCGCTATAGCGCACGGATGGCCACGCTAACATTGTGCGTTATGACGCACAACCATTTTCTGGCATGATAGCCATTCGACCAACCCCGCTATCTGAACCCGACCGTCAGGAGAGTCGCATGGCTTTAACGCCGCATACCATTGCCGAGCATATTTCAGGAACGGTGAAGCAGCTGCGCAAGGAGCGGGGCTGGAGCCTCGATCGCGCGGCCAGTGAAACCGGGGTCAGCAAGGCGATGCTGGGGCAGATCGAGCGTGGGGAGTCGAGCCCCACGGTGGCCACCTTATGGAAGATCGCCAGCGGTTTTCGGGTGTCGTTTTCTACCCTGTTCGACAGTGACAAGCCTGCGCTGGGCGAGCTGCATCGGGATGGGTGGGAGTCGGTGTGGGGGGATGACAGCACGGGCATGCAGGCACGCCTGCTGTTTCCCTACGACCCCCTGCTGGGGTTCGAGATGTTCCTGATCGAGTTGGCCCCGGGTGCCATGAGCGAGTCCACCGCCCATGCCAGCGGCGTGGTGGAGCACATCGTGGTGGTGGAAGGCGAGATGGAGCTGCGCATCGACGAGCGCTGGCAAACCCTGGGCGTTGGCGAGGGGCTGCGCTTTTTCGCGGACCGGCCCCACGCCATGCGCAACAACGGTACGTCGCGGTTACGCTTTCACGATGTGATTCACTACCTGCCGGGGGCGGCCTCGGGGGCTTGAGCGCGCAGCCAATTCAGCTCTTCGGCCCAGATCTCGGGCTCGATGGTTTCGAGAATCATGGGAATGCCATCGATGCGCGCATCCTGCATGATCGTGGTGAAGGCCGCTAGGCCAATGTTGCCTTGCCCCAGGCTGTGGTGCCGATCCACACGGCTGGCGAAGTCGCTTTTGGCATCGTTGAGGTGCATGCCGCGCAGATACTCGAATCCCACCACGCTGCCCAGTTCGTCCAGCGTGGCGCGGGTCGCCTCGGCGCTGCGCAGGTCGTAGCCTGCGGCAAAGGCGTGGCAGGTGTCGATGCAAACGCCGACCCGGCGCTTGTCGTCCACCTGCTCGATGATGCTGGCCAGATGTTCGAAGCGCCAGCCCAGGTTGGTGCCCTGGCCTGCGGTGTTTTCGATGACCGCGGTCACGCCCTGAGTGGCCTCCAGAGCCAGGTTGATGGATTCGGCAATGCGCGACAGGCAGTCGGCCTCGCTGATCTTGTTCAAATGGCTGCCGGGGTGGAAGTTCAGCAGCGTCAGGCCCAACTGCTCGCAGCGCTGCATCTCATCGATGAAGGCGGCCCGCGACTTGTCGAGGCCCGCCGCCTCAGGGTGCCCCAGATTGATCAGGTAGCTGTCGTGGGGCAGGATCTGCTCTGGCGCGAAGCCATGGACGCGGCACGCCTGCTTGAAGGCTGCGATGGCCTCGTCAGTGAGCGGTTTGCCCTGCCACTGACGCTGGTTTTTGGTAAACAGGGCAAACGCCGTCGCCCCGATCTCCACCGCGCGCTGCACGGCCTGATCAGCGCCACCGGCCGCGCTGACATGGGCACCAAGATACTTCATTGTCATCCTTCTTTTCGGTTGTCGAGATAGCGCTGGAAAGCGGCTGGTTCATCGGTAATGGCACTGTTGATGCCCCAGGCCCAGCGGCTTTGAAACGCACTGGGGTCGTTGGCGGTATAACACAGGACCTGATAGCCATCCCGACGCATGGCAGCGGCCTGAGTGCGTTTCAGTCGGGGCCAGTGGGGGTGAATGCTGAACGCCTCGATGGCGGCACATTGAGTGCGCCACTCCTTGGGCAAACTGCCGTAAAGCGCGCCCAGGGCGAGAGCTTCTCGGGGCGCATGCCGACGGCTGTGAGCCAGTGCGGCCCCGTCAAAAGAGGAGACGATGCAGCGCTCGGCAGGTAGCGCTGCCAGCAGCATGGGCAGCACCGCATTGACCAGGGCAATGGGGTCGCGCCCCTTGTTGACCTTGATTTCCAGATTGACGCCCATTTCCAGCTCATTCAGCAGCGCCAGCATGGCCTCCAGGCTGGCCATGCGTTCCCCCGCAAAGCGGTCGCCGAACCAGCTGCCCACATCCAGCGCCTGGGCCTGGCGCCAGGTCATGTTGGCCAGCTCGCCGCGCCCGTCCGAACAGCGGCTCACATCGCTGTCGTGCCAGATCACGGGCGTGCCATCCCCCAGCAGTTGAACATCCAGCTCAACCCAGCGAGCCCCCGCCTGATGAGCGGCGCGCACGGCGGTGAGGGTGTTTTCGGGGGCGGCCGCAGAGTAGCCGCGGTGGGCGATCAGGGTGGGTACTTCAATGGCAGGGTGGGTCATGGACGATCCGTCTTGTGGTGACCAGGCGTGTTATAAAATGGCCCTTAGTCTAGCATGTACCCGTGACAGGCGTGTGTCGGCCAGAGGGTTGGACGACTTGATTTCAGCGCCCCGACGCGGTTGGATAGCGGACCCGTGCCGTCCCCGTCATCCGTTTTCGGTCAGCGGTACTCAACGCGATCATTCACGGCAAACGATAATTCATAACAAGCGATACCCCATCGCCAATCACAGGAGTTTTTTGATGTCCAAGCGTATTCAATTTTCCACTACCGGTGGCTCCGACGTACTCGAGTGGGCCGAGGTCGAGCCTGTCGCACCGGCCGCCGGTGAAGTCCGTATCGCCAACAAGGCCGTTGGCCTGAACTTCATCGATATCTATTTCCGCACAGGCTTGTACCCGGCCCCCAGCATGCCTTCTGGCCTGGGCACCGAGGGCGCAGGCATCGTCGATGCGGTGGGCGAGGGCGTCACACATCTCAAGGTAGGTGACCGCGTGGCGTATGCCCAGGGCCCGCTGGGTGCCTACGCCGAGCTGCACACGCTGCCCGCGGCCAAGGTGGTCAAGCTACCGGATTTCATCGACTTCGAAACGGCGGCGGCCAGTATGCTGAAAGGCTTGACGGTGCAGTACCTGCTGCGTCAAACCCAGCCGCTCAAGGGCGGCGAGACCATTCTGTTCCACGCGGCGGCCGGGGGCGTGGGCTCGATTGCCTGCCAGTGGGCCAAGGCGCTGGGCGTGAAGCTGATCGGCACCGTCAGCTCTCAGGAGAAGGCTGACCTGGCCATGGCCAATGGCGCCTGGGCCACCATCAACTACACCGAAGAGAACGTCGTCGAGCGGGTGCGCGAGCTGACCAACGGTGAAATGTGTGATGTGGTGTACGACTCCGTGGGCAAGGACACCTGGGAGATGTCGCTGGATTGTCTCAAGCCGCGCTCGCTGATGGTCAGCTTTGGTAACGCGTCCGGCCCGGTGGACGGCGTCAATATCGGTATCCTGAATCAAAAGGGAGCACTGTTCGTCACGCGCCCTAGCCTGAACGGCTATGCGGATACCCGCGAGCGGCTGGAAATGATGTGCGAAGAGTTCTTCGCCATGATCGAAAGCGGCAAGATTCGCATCGATGTCGCCAACCGCTACCCCTTGCAGGAAGCAGGCAAGGCCCAGGATGCGCTGCAGAGCCGCAAGACGACCGGCTCGACCATTCTGTTGCCCTGAGTCGCTCGCCTGAGCCGGGGGCTAGTCCACGTCGACATAGGCCCCCAGCTGGCGCATGCGCCGCTCGAAGCTGGCCACGTTATCCACCAGCTGGTCGGGGCCGACGGCCACGCACTCGGCCAGAATCGCTTCGCTGAGCGTGATGGCCGAGAGCAGCGACGGAAAGAAGTGAGGCGTGGCGTTGGCGACGGTGAACGTCACGCTGGCGCCAGGCACCAGCGGTGAGCGTAGGGTGTCGGTGACCACGATGGCCTGCACGCCGTTGGCGCGGGCAATCTCCAGCGCCTTGACCGTTTCGGCGCAGTAAG
The DNA here is from genome assembly GCF_007655045.1 of Halomonas sp. C22. NCBI lineage: Bacteria > Pseudomonadati > Pseudomonadota > Gammaproteobacteria > Oceanospirillales > Halomonadaceae > Halomonas > Halomonas sp. C22. The sequence continues at coordinate 95,604 of NZ_VBVC01000004.1, forward strand.
GCTCGAAGCCGAAAGCCACCACCACGTCCTGTTCGTCGAAGGGCGCCAGCTCCGTCAGTAGCCCACCTTCCTGTCCGCGAATCAGCGTCACGTCGGGCATGGCGATACGCCCCACGTAGGCAAAGTGGTAGGCGCAGGCAAAGGTATCGCGAAAGCCGATCACGGCCACCCGGCGAGCCGCCAGTATGCGCTCGGCGGCGTCTTTTACCCGCGCTTGGTTATCCGCCGTGAAGAGCCTGCCAATGTTGTCGAAAGCGGCATCACCCACCTCCACGAACAGCGCCTCTTGCGGGTTGCGCACCTGCTGCTTGAGCCGACTGGCACGGCCGCTCAGCTCGACCGGTGCGGCCTGCACCGCCGATTGAAAAACCTCCCGAAACGACTCGTAACTCTCGAAGCCCAGCCGCTTGGCCAGCCGAACCAGAGTGGAAGGCGTCACCGACGCGGCCTGGGCCGTTTTACGCACTGACTGAAACGCCATTTCCGTCGGGTGTTCCAACACATAGCTGGCCGCCCGTTTGAGCTGTGGGCTGAGCTTGGCGTAGTGCTCGGCCAGCTGCCGGTGGACGCTTTCCAGGTCGGGCGCAGGGCGGGTGGCGTGGTCAGGCATGGGGCTCTCTTTGATGAAGTGTAAAACGTTTGTGCCAATGATAAATGTTTTTGTCACGAATGTATTGATTATCCCCCAGCAGTGTCCTATCGTTCGGCAGTACGTTTGTTTCTCTTTTCCTATTTAAAGGAACAATCGTTTCCTTATTTGTTTTTTCCGAACGAGGTTACCAACAGCATCATGTCTGCCGACGCGCCCGCGCTGCCCACCTATGAAACGCTCCTGATCTCTCTGGATGAACACGTGCTGACCCTGCGGTTCAACCGACCCCACCGGCTGAACGCGGTGATTGAAACCCTTTATGAAGAGCTGCTCGACGCCCTGCGCTTTGCCCAGCACGCAGCGCAGGTAAGAGCGGTGATCCTGACCGGAGAGGGGCGCGCCTTTTGTGTCGGCGCGGACATGAAAGCCCATGGCAGTGCCCAGCGCTCGCTGTTTCAGCGGCGGGCTTATCTGCAGTTGGGCAATGATGCCTGTGAAGCCATCGACCAGCTGGGCAAGCCGGTGGTGGCGGCCGTGAATGGCTATGCCTTGGGAGCGGGGGCAGAAATGGCCGTGGCCTGTGATTTCATCGTCATGGCCGAGGACGCCCAGATCGGCTTCCCTGAAACCAGTATTGGCACCTGTGTCGGGGGCGGTGTTTCGAAGCGCCTGCCGCAGTGGGTGGGCCTGGGCCAAGCGCGCCGCCTGCTGTATCTGGGCGACCGCATCGATGGCGTGGAGGCCACTCGGATCGGTTTGGCGCTGGCCAACCATCCGGGAGCCGAGCTGATGGCCCAGGCCCAGGCGCTGGCTACTCGGCTGGCCGGGCAGGCGCCGGTCTCCATGGCGATGCTCAAGCCGCTGCTCAATCGCGCCAGCGAAACCAGCATGGAAAGCCAGCTTCAGCAGGAGCTGGACGCCGTGTTTACCTGCTCGATCACCGACGATTGGCAAGAAGGGGTCGATGCCTTTGCCGCACGACGTGCCCCGCGTTTTCAGGGCAAATGAGCCGGCTGCCACCTTGCCATCCTTTTATCGTCCGTTTTGCCCTACAGGTCACGTCATGAACCGCTTCAACGAATCACACGGCTCCCGCAGCCCGCTGCACACACTGCTTTCCCCAACGGGTATCGCTATCGTCGGTGCCTCTGCCGACCCGACCAAGCGCGGCTACAAAGCCCTGCTAGGGTTGATCAAGGGCGGCTATGAGGGGGCGATCTACCCCATCAACCCCAAGGCGGAGCAGATCCTCGACATTCCGGCCTGGCCCTCACTGGCGGACATGCCGGGTACGCCGGAGCTGGCTCTGCTGTGTACGCCGGCTGCCAGCGTACCGGCGCTGATTGCCGAGTGTGGCCGTCAGGGGATCAAGGGCGCGGTAGTGCTGGCCAGCGGGTTCGGCGAAACCGGGGCGGCAGGGGCTGGCCTGGAGGAAGCGATGATGGCGGCGGCCGAGGCGCATGGGGTGCGCATCATCGGCCCCAACACCTCCGGTCTGTTCAACCTGCATCAGCGTATCAACCTGCTGGACCTGGCCAATGTCAGGGCAGGCGACATCGGTATCGTCTCGCAATCGGGCAATATGCTGCTGGCGCTGGCCCTGGAAGCACAGCATAACGGCCAGGTGGGATTCAGTAGCTATATTGGCCCCGGTAACCAAAGCGACATTGGTTTCAACGACTACCTGCGCTATCTCGGTGAGGACCCGCATACCCGAGTGGCGACCCTGTACGTGGAAGGGTTTCGGGATGGACGGCGCTTTCTGGACGTGGCCCGCCAGGTCACGGCGCACAAGCCGGTGGTGGTGTACAAATCCGGCGCCACCGAGCAGGGGCAAAAAGCGGCCAGCTCGCACACCGGCGCCCTGGCAGGCAGCTACCAGATGACGGTAGACCTGCTGCGTCAGGTGGGTGTCAGCGTGGTGCAGTACTCCGACGAGATCCTGCCGGTTGCCGAAGGCCTGGGGCAGTTGCAGCAGGCGCCCGGCAAGCGGGTCGCGGTGATTTCCGACGGCGGCGGCCAGGCCACCATCGCCGCCGACCGGCTCGCCGAAGCCGGGCTGAGCCTGGCGACGCTGGCACCGTCCACGCGTCACGCTCTGGAAGAGGTGCTGCTTCCTCAGGCGGCGCTGGACAACCCTGTGGATGTGGCGGGCTCCTCGGATGCCTGCCCGTCGCTGTTGGCTCGCTGTGTCGAGATCGTGATGGCCGACCTCGGCGTCGACAGCGTCTTCCTGGTGGGCATGTTTGGTGGCTACAGCCTGCGGTTTTCCGAGTCGCTGGCCGACGATGAGCTGCAGGGGGCAAAGCAACTGCTGGCGTTGGCCCAGGGCAGCGAAAAGCCGTTGGTGGTGTACAGCCTGTACGCGCCCATCAAGCCGCCTGCGCTACGCCACCTGCATGAATCAGGGCTGCCGGTGTATGCCTCCATCGAACACGCGGTCAGGGTGTTGGCGGCGCTGGGCGAGCGAGGCGAGTACCTGACGCAGGTTCGGCGCCTGGAGACGCCCTGGCAGCCCACGGCCAAGGGAGCCGCGCTGCTCGCCGGGGCCCGAGCGGAAGGGCGCGACCTGTTCGAGTTCGAAGCCAAGGCACTGTTGGCCGAACACGGCATTGCCGTGCCACCCCAGTGGTGGGTAAGCCAGGCCGATGAGCTGACATCGGTCATCGAACAGGCAGGCCAGCAGCCCTTGGCCATGAAGGTGGTGTCGCGGGACATTCTGCACAAATCCGATGCGGGCGGCGTCAAGCTCCACCTGAGCGGGGCAGAGGCGCTGCGCGAGGCGTTCCAGGCCATCCAGCACAATGCCCATGCCTACGACCCCCGGGCCCGCTTCGAAGGCGTGCTGGTGAGCCCCATGGCCCAGCCAGGGGTCGAAGTGATCATCGGCATGTTCCGTGACCCGGTATTTGGGCCGGTGGTGATGTTTGGCCTGGGCGGCATTTTCGTGGAGGTGCTGGAAGACGTTGCCTTCCGGGCTCTGCCGCTGAGCGAGCGGGATGCCTACGCCATGGTGGAACAGATCAAGGCGCAGAAAGTCCTCGACGGCGTGCGCGGCGCTGCCGGTGTGGACAAACCGGCCCTGGTGGCTCTACTGATGCAGGTCTCGCGGCTGGTGGAGGCCTACCCCGAAATTCAGGAACTCGACTTGAACCCCGTGCTGGCCTATCCGCAGGGGCACCCTACCGGGTATGCCATCGTGGATGCCCGCATTATCGTGGAGCGCGACCAATGACGATGACGTTGCCCAGCTTGACCGATGCCACCCTGACGCTGCACGAGCGGGTCGCCACGCTGACCTTGAACCGCCATGACGTGCGCAACGCCTTGACCGGCACGGCACTGGTGGATGACATCGTGGCCACGGCTCGTTGGGTCAATGCTTGCCCAGAGATATCGGTGCTGGTCATCACAGGGGCGGGCAGCGCCTTCTGTGCAGGCGGCAATGTCAAGGACATGGCCAACCGCAGCGGCGACTTCGCTGGCGACGTGGCAGAAGTCGCCGAGCGTTATCGTCAGGGTATTCAGCGCATGCCGCTGGCGCTTGCCCAGGTGGAAGTGCCGATCATTGCCGCCGTGAATGGTGCGGCCATCGGTGCCGGGTTCGACCTGGCCAATATGGCGGATTTACGTATTGCTTCCCGCAAGGCGAGCTTCGGCGAGACGTTTCTCAATCTGGGAATCATCCCCGGCGATGGCGGCGCCTGGTTCCTGCAGCGCCAGATCGGCTATCAGCGTGCCTTCGAACTGACCCTGTCGGGCCGCGTGATCGATGCCGACGAGGCGCTTGCCTACGGCGTCGTGCTGGAAGTGGTCGAGCCTGAACAGCTCATGGAGGCTACCATGGCCCATGCAGCGCGTCTGGCCAGCCAGCCCCCCAAGGCCACGCGCCTGACCAAGCGGCTGATGAAAATGGCACCGGACATGGAGCTGAAAGCCTTTCTGGACGTTTGCGCCGTGTTCCAAGGGCTGTGCCATAACGAGCCAGAGCACCTGGAGGCCGTCGAACGCCTGCTGGCGCGCCTGCATCGCCCAGCCTGACGCTGAACCTGCACCTCCCCCTGGTACGCCTCTAACGCTCGGTTTTGCCGAGCGTTTTGCGGTTCTCTGCGCAGTGAATGACGGTTATCCAGAGGCTGTACGGCATGACTGCGATCGTCTAATGTAATGAGAAGATGGCGGAGGGAGTCGCGCCGCTGTAACGCTCAGGGAGATGGCACTCTATGTCCATGGAAAGTTTGGGGCTTGCGCCCAGCACGTTGGTCTTTGTGGTTCTTGGACTCACCCTGGCGGCGTTTGTCTGGGGGCGTTTTCGCTATGATTTGGTGGCCTTGGCGGCCTTGCTGGGCTCGGTCATGCTGGGGCTGGTACCCGCAGACGATGCGTTCATGGGCTTTGGCCACCCGGCGGTGATCACCGTTGCCGCCGTGCTGGTGCTGAGCCGTGGTTTCGAACGCTCAGGGGTGGTGGATGTCATTGCCAATCAGGTGCTCAAGGTCGGGGAGCGCCTGATGCTGCAGCTGCTGGTGCTGGTGGGCACGGTGGTGCTGTTGTCGGGGGTCATGAACAATGTCGGGGCATTGGCACTGCTGCTGCCGGTGGCCATGCGGCTGGCGCGAGAACACGATACGTCGCCCTCGCTGCTGTTGATGCCGCTGGCGTTTGGCTCGCTGCTGGGCGGCCTGACCACCCTGATCGGTACTCCGCCGAACATCATCATCTCGGCGTATCGTGGCAATATCACGGGCGAAAATTTCGGCATGTTCAGCTTTACGCCCGTGGGTGCTGCGGTGGCGTTGGTGGGTCTGGCCTTCATTGTGCTGGTGGGCTGGCGATTCACCCCCAAACGCAATGCCCAGTCGGCGGGTGATGACATGTTCGACACCGCCAATTACCTGGTCGAACTCAAGGTCAGCGAGGCCTCCAAAGCCAACGGACTGACGCTGCAACAGCTGCGCGACGAGCTGGAAGAGACCATTCCCGTGCTGGCGGTGGTGCGCGACGATGACCGGCGGGCAGGCTACCGTTTCCACGGCGTACTGCGCGAGGGCGATATCCTGCTGCTGGAGGCAGGCCCCGATGAATTGAGGCTGCTGGAAGACAAGGTGGGCCTGAGCGTCATTGCCGAGCCTGACGACGCCGAAGAAGACGAAAGCGACGAGCAAGCGGTGAAGGAGCGCCAGCCCGTCGATACCGAAGGGCTGCAGTTGATCGAGGCGGTGGTGCGCAACGACTCGATGATGGTCAATCGCAGCGTGCGCCAACTGCGCCTGCATCATCAGTTTGGCCTGCATCTGGTGGCGGTGGCCCGTGACGGCGCCCGACTCAAGCAGCGGCTGCGTGACATTCGTTTTCAAACCGGCGACGTCCTGCTGCTGCAGGGCAGTGAAAACGAGATCGCCGACAGCCTGGCCACGCTGGGCTGCCTGCCGCTGGCCAACCGCGAGCTGAACCTGGGCCAGCCGCGCAAACTGCTGCTCTCTATCGGTATTTTCGTGCTGGCCATTATCGCCATGCTGCTTGATCTGCTGCCCGCTGCGGTGGCCATGAGCACGGCGGCGCTGGTGTCGCTGTTGATCGGCGTGCTGCCGCTGCGAGAGGGGTATCAGGCCATCGACGGGCCGGTGATCGTGCTGCTGGCGGCCATGCTGCCGGTGGGCGAAGCGCTGGAAACCAGCGGCGGGGCAGCGATCATTGCCAACGCGCTGCTGACCTTTGGCCTGGAGTGGCCGGTGATCGTCTCCCTGGCGGGGCTTTTTCTGCTCTCCATGCTGCTGTCGAACGTGGTCAATAATGCCGCTGCCGCGCTGCTGATGGCGCCCATTGCCGCCAGCCTGGCCAATGGATTCGACGTTTCCCTGGACCCCTTCCTGATGGTGGTGGCCGTCAGCGCCTCTTGTGCCTTCCTCACGCCTATCGGTCATCAGTCCAACACCCTGGTGCTGGGGCCAGGGGGCTACCGCTTTGGTGATTACTGGAAGCTGGGGTTGCCGCTCTCGCTGGTGGTGATGTGCGTGACGATACCGATGATTCTGTGGGTCTGGCCGCTATAAGTGACGTTTCATCGGCTTTGGGTCATGTTCGCGTGATTGGATATCGAAAATTTTGCTAATCTATTACGCACATGGATCAATCAATAACGAACAGGCCGGGCTTATGAACCAGCAGTATCGCCAGGATGCCATTGTCGAGCTGGTGCGCCAGCATGGTTACATGAGCATCGAGCAACTGACCGAACATTTTGCGGTAACGCCCCAGACCATCCGGCGTGATCTGAATACCCTGGCCAATGATGGGCGCGTCCGGCGCGTGCATGGCGGTGTAGGGGTCGAGTCGAGCACGGTGAACACCGCCTACAGCACGCGCAAGACGCTGCACCTGGAAGAGAAAGAGCGGATTGCCCGCTGCATGGCCCAGCATATTCCTCACCATGCTTCCCTGTTCATCAATATCGGTACCAGCAACGAAATGATTGCCCAGGCGCTGCTGGAGCACCAGGGGCTGGAAATCATCACCAACAACCTGAACGTGGCTGCCATCCTGCAGCACAAGGAAGACTTCACGGTGATCATCGCCGGGGGGCAGGTGCGTTCGCGCGATGGCGGCATCATCGGTGAAGCCACCATCGACTTCATCAATCAGTTCAAGGTGGATTACGGCATCATCGGTATCAGTGGTATCGATGAAGATGGCTCGCTGCTGGAGTTCGACTACCAGGAAGTGCGCGTGGCCCAGGCCATTATCGCCAACTCTCGTCGGGTGTATCTCGCCGCCGACTACTCGAAGTTTCACCGTAACCCGGTGGTGCGTCAGGGCAATCTGTCGCAACTGGATGCGCTGTTCACCGACCGTCGGCCGCCGGAGTCGATTACCCGTCTGCTTACCCAGCACGATGTGGCGCTGCACATCGCCTGACCCAGCGGGAAAGGCGTCGCCACCTTGGCAAGTTTCATACTTGAGCATTGCGAGCCGCTGGCGTAGCCTTGGAGCATAATAAAACGAAACAAAGTCGACAAAATCGAAAGAACCCTACAACAAAGTGAACACGATATGTCCTCCTTCATTCTTGCCATCGATCAAGGTACCACCAGCTCTCGTGCCATTCTCTTCGACCGCCAGGGCCAGGTAGCGGCCGTTGCCCAGCAGGAGTTTCCCCAGCACTTTCCCCAGGACGGTTGGATCGAGCACGACCCGGAGGATATCTGGGACTCCGTAGTGGCGACTTGCCGAGAGGTGCTGGCCAAGGCCCGGGTCAGTGCCGAACAGATAGACGGTGTCGGCATCACCAACCAGCGAGAAACCACGGTGGTATGGGACCGCGCCACGGGCAAGCCACTCTATAACGCCATCGTCTGGCAGGATCGGCGCACCTCCGAACGCTGTCAGGCGTTGCGGGACGAGGGCCATACCGAGGCGGTGCAGGCCAAAACCGGCCTGCTGATCGACCCCTACTTCTCTGCCACCAAGCTGGCCTGGATACTCGATCGGGTCGAGGGCGCTCGCGAACGGGCGGCCAAGGGGGAGCTGGCCTTCGGTACCATCGACAGCTTCCTGATCTGGCGCTTGACCGAAGGCCAACAGCACGTCACCGATGCCACCAACGCCTCGCGCACGGCGCTGTTCAACATTCATGAGCAGCGTTGGGACGATGAGCTGCTGGCGCTGTTCGACGTGCCCGCCAACATGCTGCCTGACGTGAAAGACTCCAGCGACGACTTTGGCACGATGGCAGCCCACTGGCTGGGGGCTGCCTTGCCCATCGCCGGGGTTGCGGGTGACCAGCAGGCAGCCTTGGTCGGGCAAGCCTGCTTCAAGCCCGGCATGGGCAAAAGCACTTACGGCACGGGCTGTTTCATGATCGTGAATACCGGCGATACGCCGTCGGTATCTCGCAACCGCCTGCTGACCACCGTGGGTTACCGGATCAATGGCAAGCCCACCTACGCCATGGAGGGCAGTATCTTCGTGGCCGGGGCGACCGTGCAGTGGCTGCGTGACGGGCTGAACCTGTTTGCCGACGCCTCGGAAACCGAAGCCTTGGCCCAGAAAACCCGTAGCGGCCACAGCGTGTACCTGGTGCCTGCCTTTACCGGGTTGGGTGCCCCCCATTGGGACCCCAAGGCCCGCGGCGCCATTTTTGGCCTGACTCGGGATACCGGGATCGCCGAAATCGTCGCGGCCGGGCTGCAGGCGGTGTGTTACCAGACTCGAGACCTTCAGCTCTGCATGAACGATGACATGGATGCCGCGCCAGGCAACCTGCGTGTCGATGGCGGCATGGTGAAAAATAGCTGGGTGATGCAGTTTCTGGCCGACATGCTCAACGTGCAGGTGGATCGACCGACGATTCTGGAAACCACGGCGCTGGGGGCGGCGTATCTGGCCGGACTGCGGCTGGGGTGGTACGACACCCTGGAAGAGATCGAACAGCTGTGGCGCTGCGAGAAGAGCTTCACGCCCAGCATGGAGGAGGCGACTCGCGAACAGCTTTATCAGGGCTGGTTGGATGCCGTTTCCCGCGTGCGCTCCACGTAGTCTCTATATAACGCCTATTTGCTGCCTGGATTCAAGCAATAAACGCTGCCCAAACAAGGGTGGCGTTTTTTATTATGTTTTTTCAGTATTCAGGTTTTTGTTAGCACTCTTACTTGTTTTTCAAGTTTCATTTAAAACAGTCGTTTAACTGCGCCTGTGAAAGTAACCATCAGCACTTTCATGGTTATGACGTTTATGTAGTCAAGCTACAACCGCGCCTGCTGCCAAGGGTGCATTGTGAGTATTGCACCCGTGAACCATAGTGAAGTCATGGATCAGGGCGGTGTCTTGTTATCCCGATACGCCGCAGGGTTCCTTGCTACACACCGAGGCGCTGACGTTTTACCAAAGCGCCAAAGGCGAAGGTCTTGTAACGCTTGTGACCGTTTCGCAGTTACCGAACTGGGCACTTACCCGGCCCAGCATGAGTAGCAATGTCATCATTCTTCATTAATAAGATGGCTGCTTGATTACCACACTTCGTGAACCGTAACAGGCAGCGGCTGAGCATACCATGAGGGACTTACCATGAACTGCATCGAATTGAGCCAACAAGCTGACCGTATCGCTAGCGCTTTCAGTAAACAGGATCTGGCCAAACTGGTCCTGGCGCTAAAAGGCAATCGCGAGTCGCTGCAACACGCGGTCGAGGTCATCGACACCATCGACAGCCGACTGGGGTGCACCCTGGAAGAGGCCTGGGATGAAGTGCTGGCCGGCGACTCTCAACTGGCGGTGGTACACGACGAGTAGGTCGTCACTCGCTTGCTGAACTGATTGGCCCCCTGCCAGTGATGGCAGGGGGCTTTTTATTGGGCGTTCACCGCAAGCGCGGTTTTTACGCCAGGCTGGCGGGTTCGCTGGGGGGGCGAGAAGTATCGCGGTTTTCCGCAAAGTAAGTGGCCAGGCGTGCCTCGGCCTCTTCACCGAACAGCACGCGGCAGGCTTCTTGCAACCCGCTGGAGTGGCGTAGCTGCTCGTGATGAACCACCATCGACACCTTGGCACGCCGACGCAGAAAATCTTCCAGCTGGGTGATCATTTCATGGTCTCGGGCATGCTCGATTTCACAGCGGATGTACTCGGTGCCTTCGATGAGAATATCGGCCTCCGAAGGGTCCTGGCGGATTTTTTCCAGCATCGGGATGGCCTGTTCGGCGTAGCGTCGCCACAGCCGAGAGGAGAGCGGCTCGGAGGAGGTGGCTGCCGTCATGGCGTCCAGATTCATGCGCTTGGCCTGGTCCATGAACTGCTGCTTGACCGGCTCGGGCGGCTCACCGTACCAGTGAAAGCTGGGGTCGGGCAGGGTAACGCCCAGTTTCATGACTTCATCGGAAATTTCATCGCCCACGTTCAGGCAGTCGGTCAGCTTGCCGCCAAAGATGCTGATATGCGCGCTTTCCGGGTTGGTATCGATGACGTGCTTGCGTGACAGCTGCAGAAAGTCTCGGTCGCTGCCTTGTTCGGCCTTGATGGCCAGCGGCCGCACGCCGCAACGGGTGGAGATGATGTCATCCTGGGTCAGCGGTTTGTCCAGTGTCAGCCGTTTGTTGATGTTCTCCAGCACGAAGGCGATGTCGTCTGCCGTGACATCGACCTCAGGGTTTTCCATGTGCGTATCGGTGGTGCCGATACAGGTACGATTGCCCATGGGGATCACGAAGAACAGACGGCCATCATCGGCAAAGAAGGCCAGCACGCGCTTGGTCGCCGTGAGCTGGGGCACGATGAGGTGAATGCCCTTGGAGTACAAGTGCTGATGGGTGGTCTTCTGGCCCGTCAAGGCATTGTGCTGGTCTACCCACGGCCCGGCGGCGTTGATCAACACTTTGGAACGAATATTGAAGGTCGTGCCGTCCATGACGTTGCGGGCGCGGGTTACCCAGTGTTCGCCATCGCGTTCGGCGCCCAGCGACTCGACGTAATTGGCGGCGACGGCACCGTAGTTCAACGCATGGCGCACGAAGTTGAAGACGAAGCGGGCATCGTTGTCGTGCAGGTAGGCATCGGAATATTCGAACCCGCCCACGGCATCCTTGATATCGATGATGGGCTCTTCCTGCTTGAGTTTCTTGGGAGACAGCAGGCGGGGCAGGCGTGTAAAGCCATTGCCCATCAGCCAGTACAGCCAGGTACCCGCCCACAGATAGCGGGGCGAGTGCCGAAAACCTTGGGTGATGGTGGTCAAAAAGCGAATTTCTTCCACCGTCGAAGGGTAGCTCTTGATCAGGTGGTTACGGCTCTTGCAGAGCTTGCGCACCAGGGCAAAGTCCTTGCTTTCCATATACTTGATTCCCCCCCAAACCAGGTTGGAGGAGTGCATGCTGGTACTGCCAGCGAAGTCACCACGGTCAATCAGGGCCACTTTGGCGCCTTTGCCTGCCAGCGCCGCAGCGGTGGCTGCACCATTGATGCCACCACCAATGATCAGTGCGTCAAAGTCATCGGTGTGCAATTTCTCTACATTACGGTTACGCAGTTTCATGGCGGATCCACTTATCAAGAAAAAGCCCCAGGTTGGCACGCGGTCGTCATTGACTCCGAAACGATGGGCGGGCTTGCGCCCGCCCAAGGGCTCAGCGAGTGCCTGCGGCCATCCAGGCTTCCATCATTTCGTCGTAGGGTACGGTGGTACCCTGCGGCATTTCATCGTCGAGTTTTGGTTTGGGCGCGCCGTCCTGATCCAGCCAGTACTGGGGGTCACGCTCTTCGTTGAGTACCGGGGCATAGCTGTCGAACACATTGGCCCGAGCCAGGCGATTCATGGTGTTGTCCATGTCGGCCGCCAGCTTGTCCAGACCTTCCTGGGGCGTGACTTCGCCGCTCATGACCGGTGCCAGGTTTTGCCACCACAGCGGTGCCATGCGCGGATAGTCAGGCACGTTGGTGCCGGTCGGCGTCCAGTTGGACTCGTTGGGGCTGCGGTAGAATTCCACCAGGCCGCCGAGTTTGGGGGCCATTTCGGTCATCTGGTCCGAGAAGATGTCGGATTCACGAATGGGCGTGAGGCCGTGCATCAGTTTTTCCAGCGAGGTGGTCTTGGCCACGGTGAACTGGGCGAACAGCCAGGCCGCCGTACGACGGTCTTCGGGCGTGGAGTCGAAGAAGGTCCAGGCACCTACGTCCTGATAACCCACTTTCATGCCTTCTTCCCAATACGGGCCCGTGGGCGAGGGCGCCATGCGCCACAGCGGGTTGCCTTCGTCATCGGTCACGGCCACGGAGGGGTCGGTCATGTCGGCAGTGAAGGCGGTATACCAGAAGATTTGCTGGGCAATGTGACCCTGCGCAGGCACCGGCCCGGCTTCACCGAACGTCATGCCCTGGGCTTCGGCAGGCGCAAAGTCACGCAGCCAATCCACGGCTTTCTGCATGGCAAATACCGACGCCGGTGAGTTGGTGGCACCACCGCGGCTGACGCTGGCGCCCACCGGCTGGCTCTCCTCGTTCACGCGGATGCCCCAGTCGTCGACGGGATTGCCAAACGGCACCCCTGGGCTGCCCATGCCGGCCATCGACAGCCAGGAGTCGTGGAAGCGCCAGCCCAACGAGGGGTCACGGCGACCATAATCCATGTGGCCATACACTTTGGTGCCATCGATCTCGCCCACGTGGACGGTAAAGAACTCGGCGATATCCTCGTAGGCCGTCCAGTTGGTGGGAACGCCCAGGTCGTAACCGTAGATTTCACGGAACTGTTCCTGCAGGTCTTCACGCTGGAACCAGTCATAGCGGAACCAGTATAGGTTGGCGAACTGTTGGGTTGGCAGTTGGTAGACGCTGCCATCAGGCCCGGTGCCGTACTGCAGGCCGATGAAGTCGTCCAGGTCCAGCGTAGGCAGGGTGTAGTCTGCCCATTCGTTGGCCATGGCCTCGGTCAGGTTGATGGTGGTGCCGTAACGGATATGCGTGCCGATGGAATCGGTATCGTTGACGAAACCGTCATAGATGCTGTTGCCGGACTGCATCTGGTTCTGCATGGTGTCCACCACATCGCCTTCGCCGATGATGTTGTGGGTGATGTTGATACCGGTCAGCTCGCTGAACGCCGGGGCCAGCACTTCGCTTTCGTAGACGTGGGTCGTCAGACCCTCGGCGACGGTCTGAATATTCATGCCTCGGAACGGCTCGGCAGCCTTGGCGAACCACAGCAGCTCCTCTATCTGCTCCTCGCGGCTCAGGGTAGAGTTCTGGAAGTGCTCATCGACCAGCCGTTCGGCGATGGCGCGTGCTTCCTGGTCGTCGGCCATGAGGGCCCCCGAGGCCAGCAGCAGGCTGGCAGCGAGGGTAGTGAGTTTGAAGTTGTTATTACGCATGTTGACCTCGTTTTGTTGTGCTCTTCCCTGATAACGTGAGCATCCTTGGTACCGCGGTAGTACGCCGAGACCGCCCAGTAGGCGCTCAGCCCCAGCGCATCAACACCAGCAGCCAAACCGCTGATAGTGCCAGTGCAATCCAGATCGAGAGCGTGGTGAAGCCAATCACGCCCAGGTGAATGAACGCTGCCGACAGCAGGCCGATGAACAGCCGGTCGCCCCGCGTGGTGCTGATGGGGAGAAAGCCCTTGCGTTCGATGGTGGGCGAGAGAATCTCCCACAGGGTCATCCCCGCCAGCATGGCAGCGATCGATGAAAAGAAAATGGCAGTAGGGGTGGTCCATACCATCCAGGACATGGCCGTTGCTCCTTCAGGTGCGACCCAGGGCAAAGCCCTTGGCGATATGTTTACGGACGAAATAGACCACCAGAATGCCCGGCACGATGGTCAGCACGCCGGCCGCGGCCAGGGTGCCCCAATCGATGCCCGATGCGGTGGACGTACGAGTCATGATCATGCCGATTGGCTGAGCATCCGTGGCGGTCAAGGTGCGGGCCAGCAGCAGCTCTACCCAGGAGAACATGAACAGGAAAAACAGCGTCACGCCGATGCCCGAACGAATCATCGGCAGGAAAATGGTCACGAAGAAGCGCGGAAAACTGTAGCCATCGATGTAGGCCGTTTCGTCGATCTCCTTGGGGACGCTGCTCATGAAGCCTTCCAGAATCCAGATGGCCAGCGGGATGTTGAACAGACAGTGGGCCAGCGCGACGGCAATGTGGGTGTCGAACAGGCCTACCGAGTAGTAGAGCTGAAAGTAGGGCAGCAAAAACACCGCGGGTGGTGCCATCAGGTTGGTGAGCAGCCAGAAGAACAGGTGCTTGTCGCCGATGAAACGATAGCGGCTGAACGCGTAGGCGGCCGGTAGTGCCACGCAGATGGTGATCAGCATGTTCAGCGACACATAGGCCATCGAATTGACGTAGCCCATGTACCAGCTGGGATTGTTGAAAATCCGCAGGTAGTTATCGAACGTCAGATTCTGTGGCCACAGGGTCATCGAGCCGAGGATTTCGCTGTTGGTCTGCAGCGACATGTTGATCAGCCAGTAGATGGGCAGGATCATCAGGAACAGATACAGGCCCAGCAGCAGGCGCGAGCGCCAGCGGCTGCGAGCGTTGCGACGACGGCGCTGTGCCGGGGTGGTGCGGCTGAAGATGGTATTGAATTTCTCGCCCTGCTGGGCATTGTCCAGACGGTACATGTCATGCCCCCCCTTGGGTGTTCTTGTCTTTTTGCATGTGCATGATGGTGGTGTAGAACACCCAGCTCACCAGCAGGATCACCAGGAAGTAGATGATCGAAAAGGCCGCCGATGGTCCAAGGTCCTGCTGGCCAATGGCCATGGTGGCCAGCGACTGGCTCAGGAAGGTGGTCGAGCTGCCTGGGCCACCGCCGGTCAGCACGAAGGGTTCGGCATAGATCATGAACGAATGCATGAAGCGCAGCAGCACCGCGATCACCAGCACGTTGGTCAATTTGGGCAGCTGGATATAGCGGAAGATGGCCCATTTGGAAGCGCGGTCGATACGGGCCGCCTGATAGTAGGCTTCCGGGATCGAGCGCAGGCCGCTGTAGCAGAGCATGGCCACCAGCGGTGTCCAGTGCCACACATCCATCAGAATGATGGTGGCCCAGGCATCACTGGCGTTGCGGGTAATGTTGTAGTTCAAGCCCAGCTCACGCAGGCCCCAGCCCATCAGGCCGATGTCGCCCCGGGTGAAGATCTGCCAGATGCTGCCTACCACGTTCCATGGGATCAGCAGCGGTAGCGTGATCAGTATCAGTACCGCCGACGCCTGCCAGCCGCGCTTGGGCATGATCAGCGCAATCCCGATGCCCAAGGGCACCTGAATGGCCAGGATGGTCAGAGAAAACAGAATCTGGCGCACGAAAGCTGCCCGCAGCGCCGAGTCGTTGAGGATGCTTTCAAACCATTCGGTGCCGGTGAAGAAGCGCGCATTGGGGCCCAGCACGTCCTGCACAGAATAGTTGACCACGGTCATCAACGGGATGATGGCGGAAAACGCCACCAGCACCAGCATCGGCAACACCAGCAGCCAGGCACGGTTGTTATAGACTTTATTGTTCATGGCCGATCTCCACCCGGTATTCGTCTACGTACAGGCCCATATGCGCTTGAGGTAATAGCGCGTGCGCCTTGTCACCTGTCACGGCATGACCTTCGGGCAGCCGCGCCTTGAAGTGCTCGCCGTTGAGGGCAAAACTCAGCAGGGAGTAGGTGCCCAGGTCCTGAATGTTCAGCACGTCGATGGGCAGCGAGTTCGCGACCGGAGTATTGCTGACACTGATGAACTCCGGCCGAATGCCCAGTTTGACGTTGCTGGAAGGGGCGGCTGCAATCTGCGCGCGAAGCGCGGGGCTCACCGGCATGACCTGCTCGCCAAACAGCACCTGATCGTTGTGGTGAGTCACCGACATGAAGTTCATGCCGGGGCTGCCGATGAAGTAGCCCACGAACGTATGGGCGGGCGTTTCGAACAGCTCCCGGGGCGTACCGAATTGAACCACCTGGCCGTCGTACATCACGGCGATTTTGTCGGCGAAGGTGGACGCCTCCAACTGATCGTGGGTGACGTAGATCATGGTGATGTTGAAGCGCTCGTGGATTTCCTTGAGCTTGCGGCGCAGTTTCCACTTCAGCTGCGGGTCGATGACCGTGAGCGGTTCATCGAACAGAATCGCAGAGACGTCATCGCGTACCAGCCCGCGGCCCATGGAAACTTTCTGCTTTTCGTCAGCAGTGAGGTTTTTGGCCTTGCGGGACAGCAGCGGCGTCAGATCGAGAATATCGGCGACTTCTCGCACTTTGGGGTCTACCCGATATTCGGGGGTGTTCATGTTGCGTAGCGGAAAGGCCAGGTTGTCGTACACCGTCATGGTGTCGTAGATCACCGGGAACTGAAACACTTGGGCAATGTTGCGCTCTTCAGGAGGCAGCTCATTGACCCGTTGACCATCGAACAGCACGGCACCTTCGGAAGGTTCCAGCAGCCCGGAAATGATGTTCAGCAGGGTGGACTTGCCGCAGCCGGAAGGGCCAAGCAGGGCGTAGGCGCCCCCCTGGTGCCACACGTGATCCATCTGGCGTATAGCGTAATCCTCGGGGCCGGAAGGTTGTTTCGTATAGCTATGGGCGAGCCCCTGTAGCGTGATTTCAGCCATGGGTCACACCTCCCTGGGCCGATGCGGGAACGTGCACCGTATTGCCTTGCTTGTCGAAGGCATACAGCTGGTGGGTCGGGAAAAAGACCTGGATGGCGTCGTTGACATTGAACTCGTGAATGCCCGCCAGGTGCAGCACCAGAGGGAAGCGCTCGTGGTGAACGTGCAGGAAGGTTTCCGAACCGCTGATTTCGGCCACGTCCACACGAACGTCCAGCGCCAGATCGTTGGCCGAGTGCCGCTCCAGGGTAATGTGCGACGCGCGCACGCCGAAGTCGTAGTCGCCGGCGGGCAGCCGTTGCAGGTCTGGGTCGCAGGGAAAGTGCAGGGATTGATCGAAGGTGATATCGGCGCTGGTCAGCTTCCCGGGCACGATGTTGATGGGTGGCTCCGAGAACATCTCGGCAGTGTGACGGCCATTGGGCTGGCGATAGACCCGTTCGGTGGGGCCATACTGCAACAGGCGCCCTTCATGCATCACGGCGGTGTTGCCGCCCAGGGCCAGCGCTTCGTTGGGCTCGGTGGTGGCGTACACGGCAATGCAGTTGCGCGCCTTGAACAGCTCGCGCAGTTCGTCGCGCAGCTCTTCACGCAGCTTGTAGTCGAGGTTGACGAGTGGCTCGTCGAACAGGATCAGGTCGGCATCCTTGACCAGCGCACGGCCCATGGCGGTGCGCTGCTGCTGACCCCCGGAAAGCTCTTGGGGGTAGCGCTCCAGCAAATGCTCGATATGTAACATTTCCGCAATGCTTTCGACCCGCCGTTTGATCTCCTGGGAGGGCGTCTTGGCCAGCTTCAGCGGTGAGGCGATGTTGTCGCGCACCGTCAGGCTGGGGTAGTTGATGAACTGTTGGTACACCATGGAAACGTTGCGCTTGCGTACCGAAACGCCGGTGACATCCTTGCCATCCATGTAAATGCGCCCGCGGGTGGGTTGTTCCAGGCCGGCCATCAAGCGCATCAGCGTGGTCTTGCCTGCCAGGGTCCTGCCCAGCAGCACGTTGAAAGAGCCCGGTTCCAGCGCCAGATCGACCCCCGTGATATGAGGGTCACCGCCGACGACGTGGTCGATGTTTTGCAGATGTAAGGACATGCCGATCTCGTTAGCGTCGTTGTTATGAATATTGCTATGGATATTGCTATGCGTGTTGTTATAGGTGTTGTCATGAACAGGTAGTGCGAAAACGAGTGTGTCTATCGCGCGGGTAGATCGGTCGAGCAGCTTGTTCTCTGTTTTTCTACTGTTCTAGGCCACCGACCAAGGCGATATTTTCATTAACGAAAGGCTAGTTGATCATTTTCGAACGTGCAACGCTTTTTTGGGTGCTCATATATTCGCTTTTAGGCGTAGAGAGCCCATCACAATACATGCGCTTTGGGTAGGGATAGGAGGGGTAACAGAAGGCGGGGCGGTGCCGAAGGAAAGCAAAATGGCGCTGTACGTTTCGTTTTTGAACTCTGGAAGGCAATAAACGAAAAAACCGGCCTGTGTCAGGCCGGTTTCATTCACGCTCAAGCGTCGTTTACTTGACGCTGGTTTCTGCTTGCGGCGTGGCCTTGGCAGGCGCCGCGTTGTGGTCGATCAGCGTCGCCTTGTCGTTGGCAAAGGCATCGTAGGCGAAGTCATCCACGGTGAGCATTTCGAGCACTTCGGCCTCGAACGTGCGCATGAACGTGGCGTCGTCCTCGTTGATCAACCCTTTCTCCAGCGCGGCTTCCACGCGTGCTTCCGGGTGTAGCGCCGTTTGCGGCAGCTCGCCCTTGGCATAGGCCTTGTTCACCGTGCGGTAGATGGCCTCGGCGCGCTCGTACTCTTGCAGCAGGGCATTGTAGCGGGCCAGCGGATTGCGCTCGGCGCCGTCATCCTTGTCCCAGGTGTTGCTCAGCAGCTTGCTGCGCAGGGCACTCTGGGTGGAGACGCGATGAGCGATGTCGCGGGCCAGGTCGTCATGGGGCTTGTTCCAGCGGCGGCCCGTCGGCATGACGACCACTTTAAGCACCTTGCCCAGGGCGCGGTTGGGCAGGTTGTCGAAGATCTCGACAAACGCCTGTTCAGCGCGGTTGAGCAGGAACTGCAGGCTGTAGTGCAGCAGCGCTTCTTCACCTTCTACCTTGTTGCCGGTGTGCCACTGCTTGAGCACCATGGACGCCAGATAGAGGTTGGAGAGAATGTCGCCCAGTCGTGCCGAGAGCATTTCGCGCTTCTTCAGCGTGGAGCCCAGGCTGGCCATGGCGGCGTCGGCGCAGAGGCCAAAACCGGCCGACAGGCGCGCGATGTCCTGCGCATAGCCAACGGCCGGACCGCTGAACGGCACGCTGGGCTTGCCGAGGCCGAAGCCCAGCGTGAAGGCGCGGGCCGCGTTGCCGAAAATCAGGCCCGCATGACCAAAGAACGCCTTGTCGAATGCTTTCGCGTCGTTGGCATCCTTGGCGGCCAGCTCCTCCAGCACGTAGGGGTGGCAGCGGATGGCGCCCTGACCAAAGATCATCAGGTTGCGGGTCATGATGTTGGCCCCTTCCACGGTGATCGCGACGGGGTTGGCGCTATAGCCGATGCCCAGGTAGTTGCGTGGGCCGAGGGTCACGGCCTTGCCGCCGTGAACGTCCATGGCATCGCTGAGCAGCACGCGCTGGAACTCGGTCAGCTGGCTTTTCAGAATGGCCGAGGGGACGGCGGGCTTCTCGCCGTGGTCGATCAGGTTGGCGGTCTGGTATACCGTGGCGGCAGAGATGTAGGCCAGCGAGGCCATGCGAGCCAGCGGCTCCTGTACGCCTTCCATTTCGGCAACCGGCACGTTGAACTGACGACGTACCCGTGTAAAGCCGCCGCTCCAGCCCAGCGCATAGCGGGCGGTACCGGTGGCGCCCGAAGGCAGCGTGATGCAACGGCCAATCGACAGGCATTCCACCAGCATCCGCCAGCCCTGACCAATCATGTCCGGGCCGCCGATGATGGTGTCCAGCGGTACGAACACGTCCTTGCCCTTGATCGGGCCATTCATGAAGGGGCTGCCGATGGGGTGGTGGCGGCGGCCAATCTCCATGCCCTGCGTGTCACGCGGGATCAAGGCCAGCGTAATGCCACGGTCTTCTTCGTCGCCCAGCAGCTTTTCCGGGTCGAACAGGCGGAATGCCAGGCCCACCACAGTGGCAATCGGCGCCAGGGTGATCCAGCGTTTCTCGAAATTTAGGCGCACCCCGACCACTTCCTGGCCATCGATGACCTGCTTGCAGACCACGCCGGTATCCGGCAGCGAGGTGGCGTCGGAGCCTGCGCGGGGGCCGGTCAGGCCAAAGCAGGGGATTTCACGGCCATCGGCCAGGCGCGGCAGGTAGTGATCCTTCTGTGCCTGGGTGCCGTACTTGAGCAGCAGCTCACCGGGGCCCAGGGAGTTGGGGACACCGACGGTCACCATCAGCGTTTCGTTGGCGGAAAGCTTCTGCAGTACCATGGATTGCGCCTTGGCAGAGAAGCCCAGACCACCGTACTCCTTCGGGATGATCATGCCGAAGAAGCCTTCCTTCTTCAGGTAATCCCACAGTTGCTGGGGCAGGTCGGCACGCTCCTTGGCGATGTCCCAGGCGTTGCACATGCCTGCCGCCTTGGCGCACTGCACATCCAGAAAGGCCTGCTCTTCTTCGCTCAGCCCGTCATCCTTGAAATCCAGCAGCGACTGCCACTGGGGCTTGCCGGAAAACAGCTCTCCATCCCAGGAGACGCTGCCCGCTTCCAGCGCGGTGCGCTCGGTGGCAGACACCTTGGGGGCCACTTTCTTGAAGGTGGCAAAGATGCGTGGGGTCAACCAGAGGCGACGCAGGGCGGGCAAACCGGCCACGGCCACGGCCAATGCGCCGATCAGCAGCAGGGTGCCCGTTACGGGGGCGCCCAGCACGATGCCGACCAGGCCCAGTACGCCCAGCAGGGCCAGGGCAGGAGGTGCGCCTGCCTCGCGGCGCATCACCACCAGCAGGCCAGCCACGGCCAGCACGATGAGTAGTAGGGTGAGCATGGGGTTCTCCATAGGTGGATGGTCTTGAAGGTATTTAAACGCATGTTTGAATATTCGCAGAATCGCTTGGCAGTGTGCAAGCGTTTCGGCCTTATACGTTCGCTCTATACCCTTCACTGTAGCTCAGTTGCGGCATAAAAAAACGCCATGGCGAATGCCATGGCGCGGGTTGCTGGATCAGCGTGTGCAGGTCGGGTCAGGCCTGTGTGGCGGGCGTTCCTTTGTTGACCGCTCCTTTGGCAGGTGCCCCATTGGCAATGTAGTAATCGACCTGGGCGCGGGGCAGGGGCTCGCGACCGCGAATGCGATCGGCGATCTTTTCGGCCAGCATGAGGGTGGGCGCATTCAGGTTGCCGGTAGGAATCACCGGGAACAGCGAAGCATCCACTACTCGCAGCCCTTCCAGGCCGTGCACACGGCCCTGGGCATCGGTGACGGCCATGGCGTCTTCGCCCATCCGGCAGCTACCGCAGGGATGGTAGGCGGTTTCGGCGTGCTGCTTGACGAAGCTGTCCAGCTCGGCATCGCTTTGTACCTCGGGGCCGGGGGCAATTTCACGCCCACGGTAGGCGTCGAAGGCGGGCTGGGCGATGATCTCGCGGGTCAGGCGTATGGCATCGCGGAACTCCTGCCAGTCCTTCTCCTTGGCCATGTAGTTGAACAGGATGCTGGGCGCGGCGTGGGGGTCTTTGGAAGTCAGCCGGATGCGGCCACGGCTCTCGGAGCGCATGGAACCGACGTGGGCCTGGAAGCCGTGGGCCTCTACCGCGCTTTTGCCGTTGTAGCTGATGGCGATGGGCAGGAAATGGTATTGCAGGTTGGGCCACTCCTCCTCGTCGTTGGAGCGGATGAACCCGCAGGATTCGAACTGGTTGCTGGCCCCAATGCCGGTTCCCTTGAACAGCCACTCGGCACCAATCTTCGGCTGGTTGTACCATTTCAGCGCCGGGTAGAGGGAGATGGGCTCCTTGCACTCGTACTGAATGTACATCTCCAGATGGTCCTGGAGGTTTTCGCCGACGCCGGGCAGTTCATGCACCACGGGGATGCCCAGCTCTTTCAGCCACTCCGGGTTGCCCACCCCTGAACGCTGCAGAATCTGCGGCGAAGCAATGGCGCCGCCACACAGCAGTACTTCACGACGTGCCCGGGCCTGCGTTGGTTGGCCCTTCCGTTCGTAGCGGACGCCCACGGCACGCTTGCCCTCGAACTCGATCACGTCCGTGACGGCATGGGTTTCGATGGTCAGGTTGCTGCGCTGTTTGGCGGTATCCAGGTAGCCACGGGCCGTGGACGCGCGCCGCCCCTTGGGCGTGACGAAGCGGTCCATGGGGCCAAACCCTTCCTGCTGATAGCCGTTGACGTCTTCGGTTTCCGGGTAGCCCGCCTGCTTGGCCGCTTCGATGAAGGTCCGGTAAAGCGGGTTGTTATCCGCCTTGGGCGTGGTGATGCTCACCGGGCCACCGCTGCCATGATACTCATTGGCACCGATGTCACGGTTTTCGCACTTCTTGAAGTAGGGCAGGCAGCTCAGGTAATCCCACTCTTCGAGCCCGGGCTGCTTGGCCCAGTGGTCGTAATCGAGGGCATTGCCGCGAATGTAGCACATGCCGTTGATCAAGGAAGACCCGCCCAGCCCCTTGCCTCGTCCGCACTCCATGCGGCGGTTGTCCATATGCGGTTCTGGGTCGGTTTCGAACGCCCAGTTATAGCGTTTACCCTGTAGTGGAAACGCCAGCGCGGCGGGCATCTGGGTGCGAAAATCGAAGCGGTAGTCCGGGCCACCTGCTTCCAGCAGCAGCACGCTGACATCGCTGTCTTCGGTCAGGCGCGTGGCCAGCACGTTGCCTGCTGAACCAGCGCCAATGACGATATAATCAAATTCACGTACTTGCGACATTCGTTTACCTTGGCAAAGACGACATGAAGAGCATCAAACGGTGGCGGTGGGCGCCTTAAAACACCGATTCAAACGGGCCCATCTCGATCTGTACGGACTTGGTCTGGGTGTAGTGATTGAGCGTCTCGACGCCGTTCTCGCGACCAATGCCCGACTCCTTGTAACCGCCTACCGGCATCTCGGACGGCGACTCTCCCCAGGTGTTGATCCAGCAGATGCCGGCTTCCAGCTGGTGAATCACTCGGTGGGCGCGGTTGAGGCTCTCGGTGAACACCCCGGCGGCCAGCCCGTACAGGGTGTCGTTGGCGCGGCGAACCACCTCGTCTTCATCATCGAAGGCAAGCACCGACATGACCGGGCCGAAAATCTCCTCTTTCACGATCCGCATGTCGTCGGTGCAGTCGGTGAACACCGTGGGGGCCGCCCATGCGCCGTTGGCCCATGGACCGCTATTCCACTGTTCGCCACCGGCCAATACGCGGGCTCCTTGCTCTTTGCCCAGGGCGATGTAGGAGAGCACTTTCTCCTGATGCTCGAAGCTGACCAGCGGGCCAAAATTGATGCTGGGGTCCATGGGGTCACCGGCCTTGATGCGCGCCACGCGCTCGACCAGCTTGGCTTCGAAGGCTTCCTTGACGCTGCGCTCGACGAAGACACGGGTACCGTTGGTGCAGATTTGGCCACTCGAATAGAAGTTGGCCATCATGGCGGCATCGGCGGCGCGGTCCAGGTCGGCATCGGCAAACACGATCAGCGGCGATTTGCCACCCAGCTCCATGGTCACGTCCTTGAGCGTGGAGCCACCGGCAGCGGCCATGACTTTCTTGCCGGTGCCCACTTCGCCAGTGAAGGACACCTTGGCAATGCCGGGGTGCTCGGTAAGCATGGCACCGACTTTTCCGTCACCTTGAACGACGTTGAAAACGCCGTCTGGCAGGCCTGCCTCGGTGAAGATTTCGGCGAGTTTCATCACCGTCAACGGCGTGACCTCGCTGGGCTTGAAGACCACGGCGTTACCCGCCGCCAGCGCAGGCGCGGCTTTCCAGCAGGCAATCTGAATGGGGTAGTTCCAGGCGCCGATGGCACCGATCACACCCAGCGGTTCCCGGCGGGTATAAACGAACGAGCTTTCGCGCAGCGGTATCTGGCTGCCCTCGATGGCGGGGGCCAGGCCTGCGTAATACTCCAGCGCATCGGCGCCGGTGACGATATCGACGTTGGCGGTTTCGCTGATGGGCTTGCCGGTGTTGCGGGTTTCCAGCTCGGCGAGCTCATCGTTACGTTCGCGTAGCAGTGCCACCGCGCGCAGCAGAATGCGTGAGCGTTCCATGCCGGTCATGGCTGCCCAGACCCGCTGGCCTTGCTGCGCGGTGCGTACGGCCTCGTCGAGATCGCCCTGGCTTGCCTGGCCAACGGTGGCGAGCAGAGAGCCATCGTAGGGGTTGGTGACGGTGAAGGTGTCACCTGACGTCGCCGCGACCGTGCGGCCATTGATATATAGAGGAAGTGCGTCCTGATGGGCCATGGGGTTCTCCTTAATATGATGCGTCAGCGGTGGTGTGCTTCAGGCAGCCGTGGTGGGCCAGCAGTTGATCCAGATAGGCGTGAGCCAGTTGCCGTGCTTCCAGCGCATCGAGCCCTTCCGGCGCCAGGGCGCCGCGTAGCCAAAGACCATCGATCATGGCAGCCAGCCCGCGCGCGGCGTTGCGCGCATCGCGATGCGGCATGACGCGCCGGAACTGGTGGCACAGGTTGGCATATAGCCGACGGTCGTTGACGTGCTGTAGACGTTGCAGCACGGGCTTGTGCATGCTGCTGGCCCAAAAAGCGAGCCAGGTCTTGGCGGCAGGGCCGGTCACCTGGGAGCGGTCGAAGTTTCCTTCGATGATGGCGCCGATGTGGGCGCGTGCCGAGTCGTCGTCCAGCGCCTGGCGGCGCGCCGCAACGGCATCGGTCAGGTCGGTCAGTATCTGGCGCATGGTGGCTTCGAGCAGGCCATCCTTGCCGCCGAAATAGTGGCTGATGATGCCTGCCGAGACTCCGGCATGCCGGGCAATGCGCATGACCGTCGCTTCCGCCAGACCCACTTCGTCGATGGCGGCCATGGTGGCCTTGATCAACTGCTGACGACGTATTGGTTCCATTCCCACCTTAGGCACGGCGATCTCCTGAACACTCTTCGAGGATGATGAAAATTATCATGGCACTTTTTTATTGAACGTTCAATTAATAAAAGGCAATTGACGGTACTTGCGTGCTGTCTTGTTCATCGTGAAATGAAATACCTGAGGCGAGTGACTTGCCTTTTGCCAACGAGATTGGCATAATCTGCACCCGCTGATGTCGGAAAGGCTACGTAGCTCAGCTGGTTAGAGCACATCACTCATAATGATGGGGTCCCCTGTTCAAATCAGGGCGTAGCCACCGGTCAGCCAGGTACGCTTATCTTGTGTACTGTCATGGTGGCCCCTTAGGTCCTCCCGCAACGCTAAACTGCGAACCCCGCCAGGCCCGGAAGGGAGCAACGGTAGTGGTGGCTGCGTGTGCCGGGATGTGGCTTTTGGGGCCGCCTCCATTATATCCTCCCCCTTTGTTTTGCTTCGCTTGATTCCCTGTGGGTCGAGATTCTGTTGCCCGTACGCGGCTCCATTTGGCACTCTGATGGCCTTTTGCGCTTTCTGAGTGGTCGTGCGTGCCAGAAACGTCTCTTTGTCACTTCGGAAAGCTCATGAAAACTCTACTGCGTTGGATAGCGGGCGTGGTGGTGCTGTTGGCACTGCTGTTGGCCGGGCCCGCCTGGATGTTGGCCAGTAACCAGGTGGTTACCGATGGCCACTGGTCGAATCTGGACCGCTCATCGGCGGGGTTGGCCCCAGACCCGGACGCCCATCCCGAGGCGGTGGTGCAAGTGTACGCTGCACGGGCGTATCACTGGCGGGGCGCGTTTGGGGTGCATATCTGGGTGGCTACCAAAGCTGACAATGCCAGCGACTACCGCCTGCACCAGGTGCTCAGTTGGCGTCGGCCCACCGTGGTGTCGAGCACCGATACGCCGGATCGGGCGTGGTTTGGCCATGCGCCCGAACTGCTGGCCGATTATCGCGGCGATGAAGCGGGGCAGTTGATTACCCAGATAGAAGAGGCGATTGGCCGTTACCCTCAGGCCGATTTATACCGGGTGTGGCCCGGCCCCAACAGCAACAGTTTCATCGCATGGCTTACCCGCGAAGTGGAGGGCCTGGCGGTGGCGTTGCCGGTCACCGCCGTGGGCAAGGATTTCCTGTTCGATAGCGTAGTAGCTCCTGTGCCCAGCGGCACCGGGTATCAGTTTTCGCTGGGCGGGGTGTTGGGGTTGATGCTGGCGCTGGAAGAGGGCGTGGAACTCAACGTGCTGGGCATGAGCCTGGGCGTCGATATTCTCAGGCCGGCCTTGAAGCTGCCTGGCGTGGGCCGGGTGGGCCTGCCTGCTCGGGTGCTGGGGAATGCTGCCGAGCAGGCAGAGCCGCAGGGGTGATCAACCTGCTGGAGCCTCGGAGCTCAACGTTAGTAAAGGAGTGTGCACGTAGCGGATGGCGTCGCTTAGCCCGTCCGTAATATTGATGCCATACCGCTCACTCAGCAGAGCCGCTCGACCCACGAAGGCGCCGGAGCCCAGCACGATGGCATTGGCACCCTGGTCGAGCGAACTCACGATGGCGTCATGCAAGCGCTGTTCGGCCTGCGGCGTGCGGGCAGCGGTTTCCGATACCCCCATGCCAGTGGCCACGATCCGACAGCGCGCGTCCAGGCCATAGCCACGGCTCAGCGCGCGGATGGTTTCCACGGCGCCCTCGAACGTGGTGATGACGGTGAAGGGGCGGTCATGCTGGCCAGCGGCGCGCATGCCTGCCTCGGCCAGGCTCACCACTGGGCGCTGTGTTGCATCGCGTAGTTCTTGAACCGCCAGATCATCGAAGCAGGCCATGATGTAGCCAACGTCGTCGGCGGACTGGCGCTGTTGGATCAGCGCCATGACCTCCCGAGTGGCGGTGGCCTTGTGCGCTGCATTTTCGATGGCGATAGGCCCCGCCAGTGGATTGGTGACCTCCATTTGAACCCCTTCAGGCGAGCACTGCCGTACCAGGCGGCGTATTTCCCTGGTGACCTGGGGATTGGTGTTGGGGTTGATGACCAGAATGCGCGATGTGTCGGTTCGCGACGCTTGGCACATGCTGCCGATGGGGGCTGTATGGCTGGGTCCTGTCTTGATCGTCATTGCCTCAACGCCCCGCCAGAAGGTCAGGTAGCCACATGACGATGTCTGGCCAAATCATGATGGCAAAGGTGAACAGCACCATGATGCCCACGAAGGGAAGCGATCCCATGATGACGTCGTTGAAGCTGCCGCCATCCTTGCGCACGCCCTGAACCACGAACAGGTTCATGCCCACCGGTGGTGTGATGAGGGCGATCTCGCACATCAGCACGATGAAGATCCCGAACCAGATGGGGTCGATGCCCACCGCCATGACCATGGGCACGGTAATGGGTACGGTCAGTACCAGCATCGACATGGCGTCCATGAAGGTGCCCAGAATCACGTAAAACACGAATAGCACCAGCAGCAGCGTTACTGCCGTCAGGCCGAAGGAGGCGACCCACTGGGTAAGTGCTTGGGTAACTCCCAGCATCGAGATGGTGACGTTGAGCAGCAGGGCGCACATCAAGACGATGATCACCATGCCCGATGTTTTGGCCGCCTGCAGCGAGCAGTGAATCAACAGGTCCAGCGTCAGCTTGCCACCAACGGCGATGAAGCCAAGGGCGATGACCACGCCAATGGCGGCGGATTCGGTGGGGGTGGCCAGGCCGCCGTAGATGCTGCCCATGACCACGCCAAAGATGACCACGGGAGGAATCAGGTGCTTCGACAGCGACAGCTTGTCCTGAAGCGAGACATTGACCTCGACCAGCGATGCCTTGCCCGCCTTGCCGTGGGCGAGCCACAGGTAGAGCGAGAACAGCAGCGCCAGTGCAATGCCCGGTATCAACCCGGCAGCAAAGAGCTGGCTGACGGAGGTATTGGCCAGTTGGCCATACACCAGCAGGTTGATGCTGGGGGGAATGAGAATCCCCAGCGTGCCGCCCGCTGCCAGCGAGCCCAGCGAAGGACGAATGGGGTAGCGATACTGCTGGAGCGCCGGCAGGGCGATGGTGCCTACGGTGGCCGCGGTGGCCACCGAGGAGCCGGAGGTGGCGGAGAACAGCGTGCAGGTGGCGATATTGGTGTGCAGCAAACCACCCGGCAGGCGATTGAACCACACCGCCAGCGCGGCATACATGCGGTCCGCGATGCCGCCGCGTAACAGCAGCTCCCCCAGCAGCATGAAGAGTGGAATGGCGAGCATCGACGGGCTGTTCAGGCTGCTCCAGACGACGCCACCCATCATGTTCACCAGCGGGGCGCCGTACATCAGATAGCCGCCCGCCACGCCCACCAGCAAAATCGACACCGCCACTGGCAGGCTGAGCAGCATCAGGGCCAGCATGACCATGAACGCCCCTGCAATGACTGGAATACTCATGGCTGTGCTCCTTTTTCACGCTGCTCGAGGTCGGCCAGTTCGGCTTCGAGTTCTTCACTGGCTGAAGCAGGGCCGAAGCGCTGGTTCAGTGCGGGCCAGTCTCGCCGTATCAGCAGGCCCAAGGCTTGCAGGGCCAGCAGGGCCGCGCTCGCCGCAAAGATGCCCATGGCCACCAGCCAGACCGCTTGAGGGTAGATCAGCGGCGTGGCCCAGGGGGTCTGGGCGATGGAGCGGTAGTTATGCGTGTCGAGTACGGTCTGCACGGTAAAGTACAGCAGGAAGGCCGCCAGCAGCCCCAACGAGAGGGATGCCAGGGCATTGAGGATCGCTTTGACGGTGGTGGGCAGGCGCATGTGCAGCAGATTGATGCGAATATGCGACTGCTCGATCATGGCGACGCCGAAGGCCAGAGGCGCCGCCACCGCAATGGCGTAGCCTCCCAACTCATCGACGCCACCAAACGACAGCGAAAAGAATTTGCGAATCAGGGTCTCTATCGTGATCAGCACGGCCAGCAGTAGCATGAACGTGCCGAACAGGATCCCCATCAGGCGAGCACAAAAAGTCATACGGGTCTCCTGGTAACGTTACAGGCCAAGCTGAGCACCTACCGTTTCGCGCCAGGTGGCTTCGCAGTCGGCGGCCACGTTATTGCACTGGGTGGCCCACAGTGGCAGGGACACTTCCTCTACTGCGGCGGTGACGGCAGCCAGATCGGCGTCGGAAACGTCGACTTCGGTCAGCGCATACTGGTTGCCGAACTCGCAGGGCGACTCACCGGCGTTACAGCGCATGGCATCTTCGTAAAGCGCTTCCGAGTAGCTCCAGATGTCGTCGCTGAGCTCGGCAATGGCCGTTTCCAGCTGGGACTGCTGGGTCTCATCCAGGCGGTTCCAGGTGTCCAGGTTGATGGCGTAGCCATTGATGGCCAGCTGCAGAGCGATGGGCAACACGGTGGTCGTTGCCTCTGGCCAGCCGCCGGAGTTGGCCGAGGCAGGGCCGGTGATGCCGCAATCCACGACGCCACGAGAGAGCGCTTGTTGCACGTCGCCGAAAGGCATCGAAATGCCGGTGGCGCCCAACTGGCCAATGAAGTTGGCTGCGCTCTGGTCACCCACCCGTACGCGCAGGCCTCTCAAGTCCTCCAGGCCGGAAATCTCCTTGTTGCAGAAGATGACTTGGGGACCGGCAGGCCATACGCCCAATAACTTGGCGTTGAAGCGGGACTGCAGGCGTGAATCCACATAATCATAAAAGGCCATGACATTGTCCCGGCCAGTCTCGAAACTGGTGTTCAGGCCGATCAGGTCCATCCCGAGCACCGAGGGCTCGTCACGGCTGACCTGGGGGCCGCGCAGCGAGACGATGTCGAAAAGACCGGAGTTGAGGATGCGTAGCCCGTCCGTATCGGGAATGCCTGCCACATCTACCGGAATGTACTGAACCGTGGCTTCCAGGCCGCTGTGCTCGGCGAAATTTTCGAAGAAGGGGCGCTCCTTGTTCTGGGCAATCAGCCCCGAACCGGCAGGTTGGCCGAGCACTTTGAGAGACAGCGTATCGGCGTGGGCGGCGCTGCCGATCACAGCGGCGGAAAGGGCGGTCATGAGAAGAGTGCGCTTGAACATGGAGGCTTCCTGTTATCTGTAGTGGGTGCGATGTGGTACGCCAGGCTGGGCGTGTTGCTAACCGCGCATCCTGCGCAGCGTTTGTTAAGTAGATCCATATTTCATGCCACAAGCGCTATGAAATTTAAATTTCATATATAAAACAGGCAGAAACCACGCGTTGCCCGAAAAATGGGGTAACACGACATGGGGCGTGAGAGACAAAAATGCACCTTGAAAGTGCATGCTGATGGGGTGATGAACTAGAAGAGTGCTTCAGTAAAAGCAGGCGCTCGTCGAAATGGCTCGATTAAAGCTCTTCAAAGCGGTCGTTGAGGGTTTCGATGCGGCTCAAACGCTGTCGTGACGCGTCTCCGGCCAGCTCGATGGTGCGCATGATCAGCAGATGACAGAGGGTCATGACCGCAGTGTGATTGAACAGCGGCCCGGAAGCGTGCGTATGGCAGCGAAAATGCCAGGTAGCTTGAGGGTGGGGCTCCGTGCCTTCATCGGTGATATACACCAGCGAGGCCCCGCACTCCCTGGCGCTGCTCAGCAGCTGTTCGGTCGTCGCAACTCGGCGCCGCAACCCCAGCACGATGACGCTGTCTTCCGGGCCAATGTCGGCAAGGTGCTCGCCCAGGGTTTCACCAGGGCCGGGAATGGCGGCGATGTCTCCGGTCACTTGCAGCAGCTGCCAGCGCAGGTAGTCGGCCAGCGGGCGGCTGGCGCGATAGCCAACGACCCAGATTTTACGTGCCGCCAGCCATGCATGGGCGACGGCGTCGATATCGGCCTGGGTGATGGCGGCAAAGGTTCTGTCCAGGTTGTCCTTGCTGAAGGTCAGCCCCTGGGCAAGCCAGGATTCGGATTGGCCGAGACGCTGAGGGGGGAGAAACAGGCGCGACCCCGTCGTCTGCTCTTCGCGGGCATGCCTGCGTGCGGCTTCGTAATTGTCGTAACCCAGACGCCTGACGAAACGCGATACCGTCGCCTTGGAGACTTTTGCAAAGCGTGCCAGCTCCTGGGCATTGTAGCTGGCCAACTCGCCGGGGAAGTCGCAGACGAATTCACCCAGCCGACGCTCTGCCGGATGCAGGGAGGGCAGTGCATGGCGAACACGGGCAAGAAAGGAGCGTTCTTTCGAAGCGGGCGACATGACAGTATCCTGAAACCACGGTTTCTTGAATGATGCGGGTTATCAGGCGTCAGGACAAGACGGCCGCGTCAGTCATCACTGCGACTGCTGCTCGGTGAAGCGCTTCATGATGGCCAGGGTCGTATCACTCACGTGGTGCTCCATGCCTTCGGCATCGATGCGCGCGGTGCTGTCTTCGACGCCCAGAGCGCGCAGGAAATGCAGCACGATGTCGTGCCGGGCGCGGGAGGTTTCGGCCATTTTCTGGCCTTCTTCGGTCAGAAACAGCGAGCGGTAAGGCTGGCTGGTGACGAGTCCCAGCTCGTTGAGTCGCCGAATCATCTTCGACACGGTGGCCTGGCTGACGGCCATGCGATTGGCTATGTCTGCTGCTCGAGCCTCACCGCGGTGTCGCAACAGATCACCGATCAGCTCCACGTAATCTTCGATGAGCTCGGTTTCATGAGCGTTGCGCACGGTTTCATACTGCTGAGCGTGCTGCTCCACTGGCGGTAGGGCGTCACCGCTTTTCTCACATGAGGCAGGAGCGCGCCGAGGGTCGTGATCACTCATTGGCAATATTTATCAAGGTTAGTGGCATCGTTGATTGGTGATGGTAGCGCATTTGAACGGATAATTGTTAGCCAAGGCTAAACTATTTGCACTTGGCTTTTTCTTTGAGCTACAGTGATATCATATGTGAGTTTACACGGGAGCAGTTGGCGATGGCGAAATCTTACGGATGGATGTTGATGGGGGCTTCCCTGGCCTTCGGTGCGAGCACGTCCTCGGCGTATGCCAATGAGCTGTTGCATCCGCCCATCAACGTGGCCGTCACTTTTTCGGTGCTGGGCGATCTGGTGCAGCGGGTAGCGGGTGACGATGCCGAAGTGACCGTGCTGACGCCCATCAACGCTGAAGTGCATGAGTGGGAGCTGACGCCGGATAATTTTGCGGCCCTCGAGAAGGCCGATATCGTCTTCTACAACGGTTACCAGCTGGAGCAGTGGATGCGCCAGGTGGAAGCCACGGTATCGCAAGGCGTGCCCGTGCTGGCCGTGGCCGAGGACTCAGGCTATCCCACGCAGTCGATTGCGATAGGCGACATGGAAGGCGATATCGACCCGCATCTGTGGATGGACCCGCGTGCCGCCAGCGCCTACGTGCAGGCCATTGCCAACGCTCTGGAAGAGCGCTTGCCACAGCAGGCCGAAGAGATTCACCAGCGTGCCAGCGCGCTGGAAGACGAGCTGCACGCACTGTATGTCGAACTGCAAGAGACCCTTGAGGCAATTCCCGAGGAACGGCGTGTGCTGCTGTCCAGCGAGGCGGCGTTTCTCTACTTTGCCGATGCCTTTCACTTCAAGCACGATGGCATCTGGGGCACCAATGCCGAAACCGAAGGCTCTCCACGCCAGCTGATGCGCATCATCGATTTGATCAACGAGCGCCAGCCCGCCGCACTGTTCTGGGAAAGCACCATTTCTGACCGTCATGTGACCAGCATCGCCCGTGATACGGGGCTGCCGGTGGCAGGCCCACTTTACGTGGACTCGCTCAGCGAGCCGGACGGTGTGGCGGGTGACTACTTTGCCATGCAGCGACACAATGCCGAACTGCTGCGCCGTTATCTGGGCGTCGAGTAGGCCAACATGAACAGTGCTTCGTCACTACCTCCGGCTGCCATTGAGGTGTCGGGGGTCTATGCCGCCTATCAACGCCAGCCGGTGCTCGAAAACATTCAGCTGAGATTGCCGGCGGGGCGTTGGACGGCTATCGTCGGGCCGAACGGGGCTGGCAAGTCGACGCTGTTTCATGTGCTGACCGGTAGCATGAAGCCGCTGCGTGGTCAGGTGATGGCGTTCGGAGAGCCCATTCAGCGGCGCCGCAAAGCTGGTGATATCGGCTATATGGCGCAACGTGAAGCGATCGAGTGGGACTTTCCCATATCGGTGTGGGACACCGTAATGACGGCGCGCTACGGCCACATGCGCCATGACCCTCTATGGCGGCGTCTGCTGCCTGGGCGTTGGCAGGCTCCGAGCCACCGTGACGTCGTGAGCAAGGCGCTGCAGGACGTGAATATGCTGGACATGGCCGAGCGTCCCATTGGGGCGCTGTCGGGCGGCCAGAAAAAACGTGTGCTGTTGGCCAGGGCGCTGGCCCAGCAGGCCAGTATCCTGTTGTTGGACGAACCGCTAGCGGGCGTCGACCCGCCCAGCGAGCAGCTGATTCTCGATGTGCTCAAGCGGGAGCGAGAAGCGGGCAGGACCATTGTCATGGTGACCCATGACATGCCGGGAGCGCGCCGCTATGTGGACCACGTGGTGCTGATCAACCGCTTCATCCGCGGGGCGGGGTCCCCGGATGAAATGCTCAGCGACCGCAGGCTGGCCGAACTGGCGGTGAGCGCCCAGCCAGCGCCAGATTCTTTTACCTTGCAACAGACCAGTGCTCCTGCTTTGATGCCTCAATAACGGTCAATTTCAACATGTTAGATACACTGGATAGCATGGCCAGCGTGCTGATCGCTGGCCTGCTGGCGGCGCTGATGGTGCCCATCAATCTGCTACCCGACGCCATTTCCGATGCGTTTCAGTACGCCTTCATGCAGCGTGCGCTGCTGACCTCGATGCTGGTGGGCGCCATCTGTGGTCTGCTCTCCTGCTATGTGGTGCTCAAGCGCTGGTCACTGCTTGGGGATGCGATTTCCCATGCGGTCTTGCCTGGCGTGGCGATTGCCTACCTGCTGGGGCTGCCGTTTTTCATCGGGGCTTTCGTGACGGGGGCGCTGACGTCGTTGGGTATCGGTGCCATCGAGCGCCATACCCGCATCAAGTCGGATGCAGCCATGGGCATCATGTTCACCGGCGCTTTTGCGCTGGGCATCGTGCTGATCAGCAAGATGGCCTCCAGCACGCACCTGATGCATATCCTGTTCGGCAACGTGCTGGGCGTACAGCAGTCGGCGCTGATGCTCACGCTGGCCGCCAGCGTCGTGGCGCTGCTGGTGATATGGCTCGCCTTCAGGCCGCTGATGCTCTACGCCTTCGACCCCACGCAGGCCCAGGCGCTGGGGTTCAATACCAGCGTCATTCATTACGGCCTGATTCTGCTGCTGACACTGACCATCGTGGCAAGCCTGGAAACCGTAGGCATCATTCTGGTCGTTGCCATGCTGATCACCCCCGGCGCAACCGCCCACCTGCTGACCGACCGCTTCACAACGATGCTGTTGATTTCGACCAGCGTCGGTGTGGGGTCGGCGGTGCTGGGGCTATGGCTCTCTTATGCCTTCGACGTGGCTTCGGGAGGCACCATCGTCCTGGTCGCCACCAGCTGCTTCTTCCTGGCGCTGCTGTTTTCTCCTCGGCACGGGGTATTGATGCGCCACTGGCGGCATCGCCGTATCGCGTGACGCGCGCCTCAGTAGGACGCCGGATTCAGTTCGGCGTCTGCTTGTTCGAGTGCTTCGGGAGTGCCCAGCAACACCAGCACATCGCCCGGCTGTAGCGTGGTGGCTGGTTCAGGATAACGGATGCGCTCCTGACCTCTCACCAGGGCCGTGACCACCACCCTTGGCGCTTGCAGTGGGCAATTGCCGAGCGGCTGGCCGACATAACGGCTATCGGCATCCAGCACCAGTGAGTGCAAGCGCTCGATTCTGTCGTCATGCTCTTCGTTCAACCGCTCCAGGCTCCCTCTGAACAGCTCCTTGAGCATGGGGTAGCGATTGATGCGCTGCTCCTGAAGGCGCTGAGTCACACGCCACATGGGGACATTCAGGGTCAGCAGCGAATGCATCGACATGATCATGCCGCTTTCCAATGTTTCAGGGATGACTTCGGTAGCGCCAGCGGCGCGTAACTCCTCCGTGCCACTGTCGTCATGGGTGCGTACCACGATGGGCAAGGTAGGGACGGTGTCGTGCACGTAGCGAAGTGTCTGCAAGGTGGCAGTGCGGTCATCATGACTGATGATCAACAGGTTCGAGCGGCTCAGGCCGATACTCTCCAGCACGGTGGGGTCCGATGCATCGCCGTAGAAGACCGGATGTCCTGCCAAGCGAGCCTCTTTGACGATGGTCGGGTCCATGTCCAGTGCCACGAAATCGATCGACTCGCTCTCCAGGAACCGGCTGATCACCTGGCCTGTGCGTCCATAACCACAGATGATCACATGCTGTGCATAGTCAACCGCCGGAGGGGTGCCCTGGGCGGTTTCCTCTGAAGAGCCAGGACGCTTTCTAAATAGCCAGGCGGCCAGCGGTTGGTTGTAGCGAATCAGAAAAGGCGCGGCGATCATCGAGAACAGCACTGATGTCAGCGCGATTTGTGCTGGCGCTGCCGCGATGGTGTTGTGGTCCAGGCCAATGGCCAGCAGCGCAAAGCCAAATTCACCCCCCACCGCGAGGGTCAGGCCGGTGCGCAGAGCCGTTTGAGCATCGATACCCGAGTATCGCACCAGCGCTGCCACGATCAACGTCTTGATGGCGAGCAGGGCCACGGCGCCCAGCAGGGCCTGATGCCAAATGGAGGGCAGCAGCGCAGGCTCCACGAGCATGCCGATGCCGATGAAGAACAAGCCAAGCAAAACGTCACGAAATGGGCGTATGGTCGTTTCCACCTGATGGCGAAACTCTGTTTCGCCCAATACCATACCGGCCAGGAAGGCGCCAAACGCCATGGAAAGTCCCAGTGAATCCGTTGTCCAGGCGGCAATCAGCGACACGAACAGCACGGTCAGGGTAAACAGTTCCGCCGAGCGGCGGCTGGCTACCAGGTGAAACAGCGGTTTCAGCAGATAGCGGCCAGACACCAGCACGATGACAAACGCGGCCACTGCCTTGGCCATGGCAATGCCCAGTGCTCCGGCAATTTCCGAAGCCGCTGCGGTGCCCAGCACGGGTATCAAGATCACGAAGGGAACCGCCGTTATGTCCTGAAAGACCGACATGGTGGTGCCCAGGCGACCGTGTCGGGTCTGGCTTTCCCCTTGCTCCATCAGCTGTTTGCTGATGATGGTGGTCGAGGACTGGGTGAATACGGCACCAACGATGAAGGCCGCCACCGGGGGCAGGCCGATGGCCCACCCCAGCAGCGTGAACGCTGCCGTCGTCACGACGACTTGCGCCGTGCCCAGGCCGAGAATGGTGTGCCGCAGGGCATAGATTTGGGGCAACGGAAAGCTGAGGCCAATCGTGAACAGCAGAAACACGATCCCGAATTCGGCAATCGCCTGGATATAGGTGGTATCAATGGCAGGCCCTGCCGTATGAGAGCCAAGAATGACCCCCACCAACAGATAAGCCAGGCTGGGCGGGATTCTGAAGCGCTGAAAGAGCAGTACCACGAAAACCGTGACACCCAACAGCAAGAGTGTCTGGACGAGCGCTTGTTCTACCATGCAAGGTGCATCCTTGAATAATCAACATCATTTGGCCAACGATGCACTCTTTATGCCACTAATGGGCCAATTTGCCCATGTCGAAGGTCATGAGATGATTCGGTTTCGTGGGGCCTCGATCAGCATAGCCGACTCCCCATCAACAGCAGGCCCGCATCCAGCGACTGCCACCCCCACCAGGCAAGGGCAGTTCCCCCGGCGATGGCCAGCGCCCCCAGCAGCGCTAGCGAAAGAGTCTGTGGTGTCATGGTGTCACCTGCGTGGGAGTGGTGCGTGCCAGCGGTTTTTCGCTGATGAACCAGTGCAAGGCGGCGGCCACTACGGAGAGCACGATGGCGATTTGCCAGACGGTATCGTAGTGACCGGTCATGTCATAAAGGTAGCCGCCAAGCCAGACGCCCATGAACGACCCCAGCTGGTGGAACAGAAACACGATGCCGCCCAGCATGGAGAGGTGTTTGACGCCAAACACCGACGCCACGATGCCGTTGGTCAGCGGCACGGTCGAGAGCCACAGCAAGCCCATGGCGACACCAAACGCGTAAGCACTATAAGCGCTCAGTGGCGCGACCAGAAACGCGGTGATGACCACGCCTCGAATCAGGTATAGCCAGCTGAGCAAGCGCGGCTTGGACCAGATTCCTCCCATCCAGCCTGCCGTATAGGTGCCCACGATGTTGAATAGCCCCACCAGGGCCAGAACGGTGGTACCCACTTGCACGGCAAGCCCGTTATCGAACAGATAGCCCGGCAAGTGCACGGCAATGAACACCACCTGAAACCCGCACACGAAAAAGCCCAGGCAGAGCAGCCAGAAGCCTTTTTGCCCGGCGGCTTCGTTGAGCGCGTCGCGCAGGCTCAGTTCGCCCAGCGCATGGGGGCGTGGGCGATCCTTGAGCATGGCGCCCAGCGGAATCATCACGGCGGCAATCATGCCCATGGCCAGCAGGGCCGCCGACCAGCCCAGCCACTCGATCAGCCCCAGCGTGCCCGGCAGCATGGCGAACTGGCCAAACGAGCCCGCCGCACTGACGATCCCCATGGCCATGCTGCGCTTTTCGGCGGGTACCGCTCGGCCAACAGCGCCCAGGATCACCGAGAAGGTCGTGCCAGAGAGGCCGATCCCGATCAGCAGGCCAGCGCTCAGGGTCATGCCTAACGCGCTGGTGGAAAGACTCATGAAACACAGCCCCAGTACGTAGAGCACGCCCCCGGCCACGATGATTCTGGCCGCGCCGAAGCGGTCTGCCAGCGCGCCGGTGAAAGGCTGTGCCAGGCCCCACATCAAATTCTGAATGGCCAGCGCCAGGGCAAAGACCCCGCGCCCCCAGCCAAGCTCACTGCTCATGGGTTCGAGGAACAACCCGAAACCGTGGCGCAGCCCCATCGCCGTAGAGATGATGAGGCTGGCCAGAAGAATCAGCAGCAGGGAGGAGTGTCGTGTAAGGGCCATGACGGGTCTCGTTGTTGTTCGCTGGTTAACACGTTAATCAACTATCGCATGGCTTACGCGGCTTTAGAAGCTTCCAAACAGCGTGCCCAGCGTAATCACGCTGATCAACGCAAAAATCGGCAGCACGATAGTGACCATGGCCACGTTGGCATAGGACTGGCGGTGCGTCAGCCCGCAAATGGCCAGCAGCGTAATCACTGCCCCCGAGTGGGGAAGCGTGTCCATGCCACCCGCGGCCAGGGTCGCGACACGGTGCATCAGTTCGGGATTGATGCCTGCCTGCTGTGCCATGGCCAGGTATTCATCACCCAGGGTTTGCAAGGCAATCGACAGGCCGCCCGATGAGGAGCCG
This sequence comes from Halomonas sp. C22, assembly GCF_007655045.1. Classification (NCBI taxonomy): domain Bacteria; kingdom Pseudomonadati; phylum Pseudomonadota; class Gammaproteobacteria; order Oceanospirillales; family Halomonadaceae; genus Halomonas; species Halomonas sp. C22. The sequence continues at coordinate 133,721 of NZ_VBVC01000004.1, forward strand.
GTAATCCCCGCCAGCACGCTCATGGCCAACGCTTCGGAAATCAGCGGGTTGCCGGAAACGTTGAGCACGGCATCACGGATGATCATGAAGCCTGCCAGGCTGGCAATCACTGCCCCATAGCCCACTTCGGAGGCGGTATTGAAAATCGGCAGCAGCGAGCCAAAGCAGCCCTGGTTGATGGTGTTTTTCAGATCTTTCCAATGGTTCCAGCGGGTAATGATCAGCCATGCCGAGGCGCTCAGCAGCGAGATCAGGATCGCCCACAGGCCAGTCTGGCGGCTGGGGGTGATGTTCTCGAAGGCGTCGCTGATATAGCTCAGATCCATGGCGGGGAAAACGCCATAGGTAAACAGCGCGTTCAGGCCGATGACCATGAGCAGGGGAATCAAGGCTACTGCCAAGGGGAGCGTGGGGGCGGGCGTGTCGTCCTGCTGGGGGTCGACTTCACGCTCGGTGTGCGTGCCGTAGCCTTCGCCGTTGGCGGCTGCCTTGCGAACCCTGGACTGCAGATAGTAGGTGCCCAGGCCCAGCATGATAAGCCCGGCAATGATGCCCAATCCGGGAGCCGCAAAGCTGTTGGTGCCAAAGTAAGGAATGGGAATGGCATTCTGAATGGCTGGGGTGCCCGGCAGGGCCGTCATGGTAAAGGTAAAGGAACCCAGCGCGATGGACGCAGGTATGAGCCGCTTGGGTACATTGGCCTGACGGAAGAGCTCACGGCTGATGGGATAGATGGCAAAGGCCACCACGAACAGTGACACGCCACCGTAGGTCAATACGGCACAGGCCATGACCACGGTCAGCACCACATGATGCGTGCCCAGCCGCTTGACGATACCGTTGGAAATGGACTGGGCGGCACCGGAGTCGGCCATCAGTTGGCCAAACAGGGCGCCTAGAAGGAACAGCGGAAAGAACTGAATGACGTAGTTACCCAGCGCCCGCATGAAAGTGTCGGTGTAAATGGGCAGCAGCAGGCCGCCATCACCGGAAAGCAGGACTGCCAGCGACGCCATGAGCGGTGCCAACAGCAGCACTGATATGCCTCTGTAAGCCAGCAACATCAGCAGTATCAGGGAAATGAGAATGGCGAAAATGCCCATGCAGGCTCCTAAGACATTGTTAAATTAGCAGTGTCGGTCATCGATGAAGGTCGCGATACTAGGAGGATTGTTGCATAGCAACAAGAGTGCTGTGACTAAAGTCTTAGCCTCTGCGCCAGTGTACTCTGGGATCAGATAAGCCTGATGAAGGGCGCGCTATCTGCTAAAATCCGCCGCCTGGTTTTAAAGGCATGGTTTAAAAACCTGGTTTTAAGGGCCTGGTTTCAAGAACTTGGTTTTAAGAACCTGGTGAAGACTTCGTATCAAAGACCTTCCATTAGCTCTGGATATTTCCATGAATGCAGTCATTCTTGCAGTGCTCGTGATGGTGACGCTGTCACTTCTTCGTGTATCGGTCGTGTTTGCTCTGGTGGTGGGGGCCCTGGTAGGGGGGCTGGCGGGTGGACTGTCGCTGGATGACACGCTCAGCGCTTTCAATGATGGCGTAGGCGGCGGTGCCCAGGTGGCGTTGGCCTACGCCACGCTGGGGGCCTTTGCGGTTGCTATTTCTCGCTCTGGTCTGCCGGATTTGCTGGCCACGCGATTGATCAAGCTGCTGGGTAAAGAGGCAACGGCAGCGCATCAGGCGCGGGTGAAAATGCTGCTGCTGGGCGCCGTGCTGCTGGTGGCGATTTCTTCTCAAAACGCCATCCCGGTGCATATTGCGTTCATTCCCGTCCTGATTCCGCCGCTGCTGGTGGTCATGAACCGCTTGCAGCTGGACCGCCGCGCGGTTGCCTGTGCGCTGACCTTTGGCCTGACAGCACCCTATATGCTTTTGCCAGTGGGCTTCGGGGCCATCTTCCTGAACGACATATTGTTGGCCAATCTGAACAGCGCAGGCGCGGCGGCGGGACTCGACATCACTCGGAGCATGGTGCCCATGGCCATGGCCATCCCCGTGGGCGGAATGGCCATCGGGCTGGTCGTCGCCCTGCTGTTCAGCTATCGCGGTCAGCGCCACTACGCCGCCAAGCCGCTGGCCGCACCTGCGGGTGAGCAGGCGCATACGCCCGCCGAGCCTCATATGCTGGGGTTGGTCATGTCGGGGGTCGCCATCGTGGCTGCGCTGGGCCTGCAGCTGTATACCGGTTCCATGATCGTGGGCGGCCTGGTGGGCATTGGCCTGCTGTCGTTGGGTGGGATTTTCAAATGGCGTGAGGCCGATGATCTGTTCACCAGCGGCATGCGCATGATGGCCCTCATCGGTTTCATCATGATTTCAGCGGCAGGATTTGCCGAAGTGATGAAAGCCACGGGGGATATCGAGGCCCTGGTGGCGGGCGCCTTCGAGCTGTTTGGTGACAATCGCGGCCTGGCTGCGCTGGTCATGCTGCTGGTGGGGCTGTTCATCACGCTGGGCATCGGTTCATCGTTTTCTACCATTCCGATCATTGCCGCCATTTTCGTCCCATTGGCGATTCAGTTCGGGTTTTCGCCCATGGCCACCGTGGCCTTGGTGGGCACCGCGGCGGCATTGGGCGATGCGGGCTCACCGGCATCGGACTCCACTTTGGGGCCCACTGCCGGCCTGAACGTGGACGGCCAGCATGACCATATGTGGGATAGCGTCGTGCCGACCTTCCTTCACTATAACCTTCCGCTGATTGCGTTTGGTTGGCTGGCGGCCATGTCGCTTTGATCTGCGCATCATCCGAAAAAGGCCGCCAAATGGCGGCCTTTTTTTGTCTGGCGGTTGGCGTGCGCTGCTTACTGTTTGGGCATGTGTGCCTCGAAGGCGCTCAGTAGCCCGCGGAGTAGCGATAATTCCTTGCGGCTTGGCTGGGCACGTGAGAACAGTGCCTGCAACTGCTCTTCGGTGCGTGCGTGAGGCTGGGTCAAAAAACCGCTCTCGTGCATGAGCCGACCCAGGTGTTCCTGGAAGTAGCCAAACTGTTCGCGACTGGGCGGCGCCGCTTCCAGGGGCCGTTGATAGACGAAATCACTGTCGTCGCGCCGTCGCCAGGCGCGATGCACTTCATAGGCAAGAATCTGCACGGCTTGCGAGAGATTCAAAATGCCGTAATCCGGATTGGCCGGTATGCTGACCTGGTGGGTGCAGCAGCGGATCTCGTCATTGGTCAAGCCGGAACGCTCGCGGCCAAACACCAGCGCCACGGGTGCTTGATGGGCATTGACGATGACCTGGTGTGCCATGTCGTCCGGTTCGTCGAAGTGGGGGAGCGGCATGCTGCGTAATCGGGCACTGGCCCCGACCACCTGAACGCAGTCCTGCAGGGCGTCTTCCAGGGTGCTGACGCAGCGCGCGTTGTCCAGCACATCGGTAGCGCCCGCCGCCAGTCGAGTGGCCTCTTCGTCAGGAAAGGCGCGTGGGTTGACCAGCACCAGCTGGGTCAGGCCCATGGTTTTCATGGCGCGGGCGGTGGCGCCAATATTGCCGGGATGAAAGGTGTGTACCAGCACGATACGAATATTGGAAAGCACGGGACGTCGAACCTGAAAGCTGCCAAGAAGAAAGGGGATGGTAACACGCAAAGAACCCCGCCGAAGCGGGGTTCTGAAGGACGTATTACGTCAGAGCGAGGTGGGGCTTACATCATGCCGCCCATGCCACCCATTCCGCCCATGCCACCCATGTCCGGGGCAGCTTCTTTCTCTTCCGGATCGTCGGCGATCATGCACTCGGTGGTGATCATGAGGCCCGCAACGGAACCGGCAGACTGCAGCGCAGTACGGGTCACTTTCGCAGGGTCGAGTACACCCATTTCGAACAGGTCGCCGTATTCGCCGGTCTGTGCGTTGTAGCCGAAGTTGCCTTCGCCATCTTTCACACGGTTGATGACCACCGCAGACTCTTCACCGGCGTTGGTGACGATCTGACGCAGCGGCGCCTGCATGGCACGCAGGGCCATGTTGATGCCGTGGTTCTGGTCTTCGTTGTCACCCGTCAGGCCTTGTACCTTGGCCATGACGCGTACCAGCGCCGTGCCGCCACCAGGTACCACGCCTTCTTCGACGGCAGCGCGAGTAGAGTGCAGCGCGTCTTCGACACGTGCTTTCTTCTCTTTCATTTCGACTTCGGTAGCTGCGCCTACGCGGATAACGGCAACGCCGCCTGCCAGCTTGGCAACGCGCTCTTGCAGCTTCTCTTTGTCGTAGTCGGAGGAGGTGTCTTCGATTTGCGCGCGGATCTGATTGACGCGTGCTTCGATGTCACCTTCTGCACCAGCACCATCGATGATGGTGGTGTTCTCTTTGGTCATGGTGATGCGCTTGGCAGTACCCAGGTGATCCAGGTTTGCCTGCTCGAGGGTCAGACCGACTTCCTCGGAGATGACCGTGCCGTTGGTCAGGATGGCGATATCCTGCAGCATGGCCTTGCGACGATCACCAAAGCCGGGTGCCTTGGCAGCCGCTACCTTGACGATGCCGCGCATGTTGTTGACTACCAGCGTGGCAAGCGCTTCGCCTTCGATGTCTTCGGCGATGATGGCCAGCGGCTTGCCTTGCTTGGCGACACCTTCCAGCACCGGCAGCAGCTCGCGGATGTTGGAGATTTTCTTGTCGACCAGCAGGATGTAGGGGTCTTCCAGCTCGACCGCCATGGTGTCCTGATTGGTGACGAAGTAGGGAGAGAGGTAGCCACGGTCGAACTGCATGCCTTCGACGACTTCCAGCTCGTCTTCGAAACCGCGACCTTCGTCAACGGTGATGACGCCTTCTTTACCTACTTTCTCCATCGCTTCGGCAATGATCTCGCCAATGCGCTTGTCGCCGTTGGCAGAGATGGTGCCTACCTGAGCGATGGATTTGGTGTCGGTGCAGGGCACGGACATGGCCTGAATTTCCTTGACGGCAGCGGTGACCGCCTGGTCGATGCCGCGCTTCAGGTCCATCGGGTTCATGCCAGCCGTCACGCCTTTCAGGCCTTCTGCAACGATGGCTTGGGCCAGCACGGTAGCGGTAGTGGTACCGTCACCTGCGGCATCAGACGTCTTGGAAGCGACTTCCTTGACCATCTGAGCGCCCATGTTCTCGAACTTGTCTTTCAGTTCGATCTCTTTGGCGACGGAAACACCGTCTTTGGTGACGGTCGGGGCGCCGAAGGACTTGTCCAGCACCACGTTGCGGCCTTTCGGGCCCAGCGTGACCTTGACGGCGTTTGCCAGGATATCTACACCACGCGCCATGCGTTTACGAGCGTCATCAGAGAACTTAACTTGCTTAGCAGCCATGTTCGTTACTTCCTAAATTGAAATTGAACGATGAACGTAAATGGGTAGCCGAGGCGTTTTAGCCTTCAACGACCGCCAGGATATCGGCTTCACTCATGATCAGAACTTCTTCGCCGTCGATCTTCTGCTTCTCGACGCCGTAGCCGTCCTTGAAAATCACCGTGTCACCCACTTTGACATCCAGCGGGCGAACGTCGCCGCTTTCAAGAATGCGACCATTACCAACTGCCAGGATTTCGCCACGCGTGGGCTTTTCCTGTGCATTGCCCGGAAGCACGATGCCGCCAGCGGTTTTCTGCTCTTCTTCCACGCGACGGATCACAACGCGATCGTGCAAAGGACGGATATTCATGCTCACGTTCTCCTGAGTAGTGTCAAAGCCCCTTGGGGCCATTAGCTTGAAGGAATTTCCGTGGGCAGCACCCGCGGAAAGCGAAGGCCTGTTGCCTTCATGTCAATGGTAACGCCATCAGGCATTACCGAAGTTGTGTGCTGACTCAAAAGTGGGGGCTGGTCACTGCCTTTCAAGGGGGGCGCCATAAAAAAATTGCGGATTATCAGTGCGCCTGGCCTGCTTCTGTTCACTGCCTGTGAGAAGACTCATCCTTGCTGATGAAGTCTCCTTCCAGCGGCCCCTCTGAGGAGGTCGAGCCAGGCTCGTGCTGATGGGGTGGCTCACGCTCTGGGGTTGGGCCTTGACGGGTGACCAGCGAGGCCTTGACGCCTAGCCAGGCCATCAGCTTCAACAATAGCTGCCGCGCGCTGGGAAGCAGGCACGCAATGCCCAGTGCATCCGAGAGAAAGCCGGGCGCCAACAGCAGGGCGCCACCGAAAATCAGGGCTGCACCTGTGAGCACTTCCTGGGAGGGGATTTCTCCCATCTGCATACGCTGGCGAGCACGCGCCAGGGTGGAGACTCCTTCCTTGCGAATCAAGTGCAGCCCGATAAACCCCGTGCCTAGCACCAGTGCCAGCGTCGCCAGAAGCCCGATCCGGCTTCCCACGGTAAAAAGAAGCACAAAGTCCAGTAGCGTGAACAGGGAAATAAAGAGAAGAATGGGCATGACCGACTCCAGAACAGACGTAATGAGTCAATATGGTGTCAGAATTATAAAAAACAATCTGCATTGTCTGCAGTGAGCGCAAGCGTTGGCCGAGTCGATTTTTTGCTGACGGCTATCTATGCTGCAATGCACAACCCCTGGTTTCGAAAAGGAGAGACGCATGCAGTTGAATGAGCAAGTGGTGGCGATTACCGGAGGCGCCCGCGGGTTGGGGTTTGCCATGGCAAAACATCTGGGCGCACAAGGGGCGCGTCTTGCCCTTCTCGACATGAGCGGTGAAGCGTTGGACGAGGCCGTCTCGAACTTGGCGGCGGCCGGTATCGAAGCGCAGGCGTTCGTGACCAATGTGGCAGATGAAGCCTCGGTGCAGCAGTCTTTTGCCGACATTGCCAAGCGCATGGGCGCGGTGAGTGGCTGTGTCAACAACGCCGGTATTACCGATGACAGCCTGCTGGTGAAAGCCAAAGAGGGGGTGGTGGAAAAGCGCATGTCGCTGTCTTCCTGGCAGCGAGTGCTGGATGTCAATCTGACAGGCGTTTTCTTGTGTGGCCGAGAAGCGGTCACCCAGATGATCGAGGCCGGTCAGCCGGGTGTTATCGTCAATATTTCGAGTATTTCACGTGCGGGCAACATGGGGCAGAGCAACTATGCGGCTGCCAAGGCGGGCGTACACGCGCTGACGGTGACCTGGGGCAAGGAGCTGGCCCGCTATGGTATTCGCACCGGTACCGTGGCGCCGGGGTTTATCGAAACCGACATGACGGCCTCCATGCGACCCGACATGCTGGAACGTATTGCCAACAGCGTGCCGTTGAAGCAGCTGGGCCAGCCCGAACATATTGCACGCAGCGTCGCGTTCATTTTCGAAAATGACTACTTCACGGCCCGGATCATCGAGTGCGATGGGGGGTTGAGGCTGTAAAAATCGCGACTTTGGGGCTTTGACTGGCGTGGTCAGCGCCCCAAGGGCTCCAGGAACATCTAGAAGTGAAAATAGTTGCGATGTATTTCACGCTGAAAATACATCTCGAGGCGCAGCGTCATGGCCCAGCGAGGGTCGTAACTGTCTTCTCGCTGGAAATGCAGTTCCGGTATGACATCGCCAAACAGGATGCCCTTGTGAATGTCTCTGCGGTAACGCGTCTGCAGATAGTAGTTGGTCATGCGCGGATTGGAGGCGCTTTCGCCTATCGCCAGGGCCGAGTAGCGAAGTGCGCTGCGTCGGTTGAGACGCTGATTCAGTTCAGCAACTTCGCTGAATTCCAGCGTATCTTCCTCTTCCCGCCACTGCAGCGTGCTGATGAAACGCAGGTGGAGATCGTCTGCCAAGGGGCGGCCAATGTCCCAGGAGGTACGTGCTGAGTAGCCTTCATTATTGAACCAGGAAACGCGGTTGTAGGACTCAAGCTGCCAAGGCCCGTCGCCTATATCCCACAGCCGTTCACTGGTGAATCGGACGTAGGGATCCAGTGGCATGCGCAGCCTTATACCTGCACCCACCCGGTTGCTCCAGTTTTCGCGTTTGTCACGCCGTTCCAGCCAATCAAACCCAAAGGTGGAGGTGCTGCGATCACGCTGGTCGTTATACAGACGGCCTGATCCCTGGTCTGCCAGAGTGCCTTGAGACTCTTCAGGATCACTCTCGATGATCAGTCGCAAGCGATCTTCCGTGGTCGGCAGGTCAATCCGGTAGCGCAGGCTGATGTCGCCACTGGTGCCGTCACCCTCCATCCAGTCCAGCTCTTGCCCCAGTCGTAAGTAAGAGTCGTTGTGCGCCGTAGCCGAGTCGTCGCCACCAAAAAAGGCATCGATGTTGCGAGAGGTGTTATCTACCCAGTCTCCAACGCGGGCACGAAAGGGTTCGACCCGCTCTTCGGCCCACTCGGGCAAATCGCTGTCCGTTTCATCAGCAAGCAGACAATAGGGCGTAAGCATGACGCTCAAGCACATGGTGGCAACGGTGAATCTCATCATTGGCTTCCCTGTTCATTATTGATCGAGTGCCTCATTGCGCTTTGTGCAGCTCAATCTCTTTTGCCCACTCTACAACGCGTTGACGGTCACGGCGACTGTTCATGCGCTGCGTATCCAGATGAACCGGCACCAGTTGGCGTGTTGGCTCTGCCTGGAGCGAGAGGTGGAAGCGTCGGGCAGCCCCTACCGGCATGTCCTCCGAGCCATAAATGGCGATGACGCGTATCTCCAGCGTCAGCGTCTGCTCACGCAGTAATGCGTCATCCAATTTCCAGTAGCGCGCCAGTTGCTGGACGATCGAACCAAACGTTTGAATATGCAGGTAGTCGCCAGAGGGCAAGGGGCCTTGATGGGTGCGGTAGCAAGCTTCGTTTTCCTCGCCACTTTGCTGCTGATACTCGACGATATCCAAAGGGTAGGCGCCTTCAGGGGTATGAAGCACTGCCACGAGGTGCTGGATATAAATTGCTTCGCTGCTCATGTTGCTGATCAGGCAAAGCGCGTCGGTGCCTACTCCCTTGCCACGATTGACGATGATGCGGGGTCGGCGTTGGCGAACATAGCCGTTGTAGAGCAGCTGCGCGTAGAAAAGCCAGACGAACAGAGTGCACACGCTGGCCACGGCAGAGATGGCCTGGGCGTGATCATTGAGCCATTGCATGGGGCGAGATCCTTCTCAAGTGCAATTATGGGACAACGGAAAAGATAGCCTGAGACGTGCTGTGTTCCATTCACCAGCATAGAGGCTAAAAACAAAAAAATTCGGTTAGCATAATGCTACCGAATTTTTGATCTTGCGCTAGTGGCAAAGAGTACCACACGACAAGTTGTGATTGGTGCGGATGGGGAGACTCGAACTCCCACACCTTACGGCACTAGAACCTAAATCTAGCGTGTCTACCAATTCCACCACATCCGCAGAAGACGCTGCGTATACTACCAATAAACGTATGAATGTCAATGCAATCATCCTGTTTTAAACAAGTTGGCAGAGGAGGTGGCTATGCGAATGGTTCAGTACGTGAACCAGTGGTTGTCGCGCCAATTGCCGGGCTACTGTGCGTTTTGCCTATCGGCGGATTGCGGTGAGCAGGGGTGGTGTGCGCAGTGCTTTCGGGAGCTGCCTTGGAACACGTCGGCATGCCCGCAATGTGCCGAACCCTTGCTCGCTGGTGGGGGTGGACGCTGTGGCCACTGCCTGGTAGCGGCCCCTGCCTTTACGCATACAACGGCGGCACTACGCTACCAGGAGGGTGTGGCGGAACTGGTGCATGACTTCAAATTTCATGGTTCCGCGCGAGCGGGAACGCTGCTGGTCGAGCTGATGCTCTCGACGCCTCCGGTGCAACTGGGGGGCGCGTTGCTGCCGGTGCCCATGCATCCTTCCAAGGCGCGCGAGCGAGGCTTCAACCAGGCTCAGTGGCTGGCCAGGCAATTGGGCAAGCGGCTACACCTTCCGGTGCTGGGGGCTGAGTGTCACAAGCGGCTGCCCTCGCAACGGTCACTGAATCGAGCCGAGCGTCAGCGTAACCTCGCAGGAGCCTACCGCGTGGCGGGGCCACTGCCAGAATGGGTCATCATCATCGATGACGTGGTCACGACGGGTGCCACGGGGCATGCGCTGGCGTTGGCGTCTCTGGCGGCGGGTGCCACGCGTGTGGACGTGTGGGCGGCGTCTCGCACGCCGCTGGAGAAGAGTTGATATACTGGCTGGCCCAATGAAAGGAGTGATCCATGGCGCACCCGTTTAGCAGCCTGTCGCCCGACCTGGTGATGTCGGCCATCGAGTCGGTGGGTATCTGGCCCGCAGGCGAGCCCTTTGCCTTGAACAGTTATGAAAATCGCGTGCTGATGTTTCGCGATGAAGAGGGCGAGCGCTGGGTGGTCAAGTTTTATCGCCCCGAACGTTGGGTGGATGCCGCGATTCAGGAAGAGCATGACTTCCTGAGGGAGCTGGCGCTGGCCGGTGTCCCGGTGATCGCGCCATGGTGCTCAGCTGATGGCGTTTCATTGCATCACTACCAAACTTTCCGCTTTTCGCTTTTCCCCCAATGTGCAGGCCAGGCGCCAGAGCTCGATAACCCCGCACACCTGTTTGCCCTGGGAAATGTCTTGGGGCGCTTGCATGACGTTGCCGCTCGCCAGCGGTTTCAGCATCGGAAGAGTTTGTCGCTCACGGATGGCGTTACCGATGCCGCGCAGCGAGTCCTGGCAAGCCCGCATTTGGATAAGTACCAGTCCCGGGCATACCAGACCGTGGTGGAAAAGTTGATGGGGCAGTTGGCGCGCGTGTCGCTAAGCCCCGACGCCTATCTGCGGGCTCATGGTGACTGCCATCTGGGTAATATTTTGGGGCGGGATGATGACTTTACGCTGGTGGATTTCGATGATTGCCTGATGGCGCCCGCCATCCAGGATGTCTGGATGCTGCTGCCTGTAGACGACCCTGAGCTTTGGCGTGGGCAGTTGGATGAGTTGATCGAAGGGTATGAAGAGGTGAGGGCATTCCCCGAGCATGAGTTGGTGTTGATCGAACCATTGCGCGCCTATCGCTTGATTCGTCACGCGGCCTGGCTGGTATCTCGCTGGGATGATCCGGCTTTTCCTGCTGCTTTTCCCTGGGTGGCAGAACGGGGGTACTGGGATCAGCACATTCGTCTGCTCGAACAGCAGAGCCTGCAGCTGGAATCGCCTGTATGGCTTGCTGGAGGCAATCGTTAAGCTGGCCTGGCACCGCCAGGCCAGCCTGCTCACGCCGTTGCTGGTGTCAGCTTATTGATTGCCTGTGGGCGCCTGGTCAGGGTCGGGGCGCTCGCTGGGGATAGGGTTGGCGACGCCATCCCCGTTGGCCTGCCTGCGCGTTGCATTGATTTCGGCGGAGGGGTTGTCCTGTGCATCGATACTGACGTTTTCATCCAGGGTCAGTAGAAAGGCCTCGCCTGGGGAGAGTTCACAGTTACCCGACGGGCACTCTATCCCGTATTGCCCATCCATCGCGTAGGCGCTGGCGGCAAACGTTCCCGAATAGATGGCGCTTTCACTGCCTTCGGTCTCGATGCAAGTAGCATCTTGCGTGGTGATACGTATCCGCTCGCCGCTCAGTTGGGCAGTAGCCACCATCAGGCAATACTCTGGCAGCTCGTGGGAGCTACCGTCGACTTGGGCAGGGTGTAGCAGAATATCATTGTGACGAGCATGCTGGCTGTCAAAACGCAGAGTCTCGATCACTTCTACACCCAGGTTGGCACCACTGGGCAGCGTCAGTTTGGGTTCTGCCGCTTGCAAAGGGCTGATGAATGCTGTGCCAAGCAAGGCCGTTAGCCAGTAGGCTGATGATTTAAATGACATAATGAGATCTCGATATAGTGCACCCGCCTGCCTGGCAGGAAATTGTGCCTTCATCATAGCACAGCACCGATAGGCACGAAGGGGGGAGCGTGTCACTCTGCCACAGCCACTTCATGTGCGTTAGAATACGTAACTGTATCGCTCTTGTTGTACATAAATTATTTTAGAGTATATTTCTTGTATAAGTTAGGGCTTTCGGCTTGCAAGACGATAAAGCGCCGCCCAGCACAGGGTGAGCCAACAATGAAGTGGTATGGCCGAGATTGACGTCACCATGCCGCACAAGACACATCAGTGTTCATGTCATGCCAGTTTCTTGCATGGCAGGTTGCACAAGGCGATCCAGTAAAAGCGAACACGTACCGAATATGAGGCCTACCATGACCGACGATATCGCCCAACATTACCGTCAGATTATCACCGCCCTGGGAGAGAACCCTGATCGCGAGGGGCTCCGCGATACACCCAAGCGCGCCGCAAAGGCCATGCAGTTCTTGACCGCAGGTTACAAACAGTCGCTGGAAGAGCTTGTCAATGGGGCCGTCTTCGAATCGCAAACCGACGAAATGGTGCTGGTCAAGAATATCGAGCTCTACTCCATGTGTGAGCACCATCTGCTGCCCTTCATTGGCAAGTGTCATATTGCCTACCTGCCCAGCGGCAAGGTTCTGGGCTTGTCCAAATTTGCGCGTATCGTCGACATGTATGCACGTCGCATGCAGATTCAGGAGAATCTGACCCGTGAAATTGCCGAGGCAGTGCAGCAGGTCACGCAAGCCAAAGGGGTGGCCGTCGTGATCGAGGCGCGCCATCTGTGCATGATGATGCGCGGCGTGGAGAAGCAGAACTCCAGCATGACGTCGTCGGTCATGCTGGGAGGCTTCCGTACCAACCAGGCAACGCGCCAAGAGTTTCTGACGCTGATCAGTTAAGGCCGACACGCACTCAGTTAAGGTGCGATACGTACAAGGATTCCTGACGAGAACTTGGTCAAGACTGCCATTTCGTCTTAGCATGAAGAGGTCAATGAGCCTGAAAGGCCATCCTCTGGTCAGGAGTTTGTCATGGAAGCGCTGAGAGAAACACAGCTTTACTGCCCATTTGCCTATATCGACGGCAGTTGGGTAGCCGCCGACAGTGGCGAGCAAATCAAGGTGGTGAACCCCGCCACGGGTGAGCTCGTAGGGGATATGCCCAAGCTGGGCAAGGCAGAAACCGAGCGTGCCATCGATGCTGCGTACGCTGCACTGCCTGCCTGGCGCGGCATGACGGCGCAAGAGCGTGCCGACGTGTTGATGAAGTGGCACGATCTGATGATGGAGCATCAGCAGGATCTCGCCATGCTGATGACCTATGAGCAGGGCAAGCCGATCAAGGAAGCCGCCGGCGAGATTGCCTATGCGGCCAGTTTTCTACGCTGGTTTGCCGAAGAGGCACGTCGAGTCTACGGCGAAACCATTCCTGCAGCCAAAGCCAATCAGCGTATCGTGGTGACCAAGCAGCCCGTGGGCGTTGTCGGTGCCATTACGCCGTGGAATTTTCCGGCGGCCATGATCACCCGTAAAGCAGGCGCCGCCTTGGCGGCGGGCTGTACCATCGTCGTGAAGCCTGCCAGCCAGACGCCGTTCTCGGCGACCGCCTTGGCGCTGTTGGCAGAACGGGCGGGCGTGCCGCGCGGTGTGTTCAACGTCGTGCCTGGGCGTGCGGCGGATATTGCCGAGGCGCTCACTCACTCTTCCAAGGTGCGCAAGATCACCTTTACAGGCTCGACCGAGGTGGGCAGCCAGTTGATGGCTCAAGCCGCTGAGCACGTTCAGAAGATTTCCCTGGAATTAGGTGGCAACGCGCCCTTTATCGTGTTTGAAGACGCCGACCTGGACGCTGCCGTCGAAGGCGCCATGGCCGCCAAGTTCCGTAATGCGGGGCAGACGTGTGTCTGTACCAACCGCTTTCTGGTGCAGTCCAGCGTCATCAATGCGTTTTGCGAGAAGCTGGCCGTGGCCATGAACAGCGAGCTGAAAGTCGGTGACGGGACGCGAGAAGGGGTCAATATTGGCCCGCTGATCGATGAAAATGGCGTCAAAAAAGTCAGCGAACACGTTCAGGACGCCATCGACAAGGGCGCCGAGCTGTTGTTGGGGGGCCATCCACATCCATTGGGGGGGAATTTCTTCACGCCCACGTTGGTCAGCTTTGCCAACGACAGCATGAAAGTGGCCCAGGAAGAGACGTTCGGCCCCTTGGCAGCGGTGTTCCCCTTCGATGAAGAGGAGACGGCGGTCGAAATGGCCAACGATACGCAGTATGGTCTGGCCGCGTATTTTTATTCGCGTGATCTGGCCAGGGTGTGGCGCGTGGCCGAAGCGCTCGAGTATGGCATGGTGGGGATCAATACTGGGCTGATTTCAAACGCTGCAGCGCCCTTTGGTGGCGTCAAGGCATCCGGCCTGGGGCGTGAAGGGGGGCAGCAGGGGCTGGAGGAGTACCTGGAAACCAAGTACCTGTGCATCGATCTGGGGTGACCCTCAAAAAACCCCCTGCGAAGTGCTTCGCAGGGGGTTTTTAAAGGCTTAGTGGCGGAAGTGGCGCATGCCGGTGAAGACCATGGCAATGCCCGCTTCGTTGGCCGCATCGATGACTTCCTGGTCACGCATTGACCCACCAGGCTGAATCACCGCAGTGATGCCAGCCGCAGCGGCGGCATCGATGCCATCGCGGAACGGGAAAAAGGCATCCGACGCCATGACGGAGCCAGGAACCGTGAGCCCTTCATCGGCAGCCTTGATACCCGCAATTTTTGCGGAGTAGACGCGGCTCATCTGACCCGCCCCCACGCCAATCGTCTGACCAGCCTTGGCATACACGATCGCGTTGGACTTGACGAACTTGGCCACGCGCCAGGCAAACGCCAGATCACGCAACTCTTGCTCGGTGGGCGCACGCTCGCTGACCACCGTCAGCTCCGCTTCAGTGACCATACCCTCGTCGCGCTCCTGGACCAACAGCCCGCCATTGACGCGCTTGAAGTCGTAGGCAGCCTGCGGTTGGCCTGGCCAATGTGCGCTGACATCCAGCAGGCGCACGTTCTGTTTTTCAGCCACGATAGCGGCCGCTTCATCGCTTACCCCGGGGGCAATGATGACTTCCACGAACTGACGATCAACGATGGCGCGGGCGGTGGCGGCATCCAGGGCGACGTTGAAGGCGATAATACCGCCAAAGGCGCTGGTAGGATCGGTGGCAAACGCTTTGTCGTACGCTTCCAGAGCGTTGGCGCCCACCGCTACTCCGCAGGGGTTGGCGTGCTTGACGATGACGCAGGCGGTGTCATCGAAAGCCTTGACGCACTCGAAGGCAGCATCGGTATCGGCCACGTTGTTGAAAGAGAGCGGCTTGCCTTGAAGCATGCGAGCGGTAGACACGCTGGGCTCGCTGGCCTCGGGGTCGACGTAGAAAGCTGCCTGCTGGTGCGGGTTTTCACCGTAGCGCATGTCCTGCTTCTTGTGCAGTTGCAGGTTGAACGTGCGCGAGAAGGTGGTTTCTTCGCTGGCCACTTTGCGGCCCAGGTAGTCGGCAATGGCGCCGTCATAACCCGCCGTGTGTTCGAATGCCTTGACGGCCAGGTCGAAACGCGTCGGCTGAGTCACCTGGCCGCCATGCTCGGCCAGCTCGTTCAACACGCGGGAGTAGTCGTCCGCGTTGACGACGATAGTGGTGTAGGCATGGTTCTTGGCGCAGGCGCGCACCATGGTAGGGCCACCAATATCGATGTTCTCGATGGCGTCTTCCAGCGTGCAATCCGGTTTGGCGATGGTGGCCGCGAACGGGTAGAGGTTCACCACGACCATGTCGATGGGGCTGATATCGTTATCGGCCATCACGGCGTCGTCCTGACCGCGACGGGCCAGAATGCCACCATGGATTTTGGGGTGCAGGGTCTTGACCCGGCCGTCCATGATTTCTGGAAAACCGGTATGTTCGGAGACTTCGATCACGGGGACGTCGTTCTCTTGCAACAGTCGGTAGGTGCCGCCGGTCGAGAGCAGTTCGACGCCATGTTTCACGAGGCCCTGTGCGAACTCGACAATACCGGTTTTATCGGAGACGCTCAGCAGGGCGCGGCGGACGGGGGTAGCGGTGCTATCAGCCATGGGAGTGCTCATGTATCAGGTCTAGGGTTGGAACAGCCAGGTTTAAAAACGGCAACGCCCCTTAAGGGGCGTCACGATCGATCAGTCCATACAGCTTGAGCTTTTTGCGCAGCGTGCCGCGGTTCAGGCCCAGCACGTCGGCGGCACGGGTCTGGTTGCCGTCGGTGTGCTCCAGTACGCAGGCCAGTAGCGGTGCCTCCACTTCGGCCATCACCATGGCATACAGGTCCGATGCCTGGCCTCCATCAAGGTGCTCGAAGTAGCGACGCATGGCCGTTTCGACAGCTTCCCGCAGCGGTTGAGGCTGGGCCGTGGTCGCCGGGTCCGCCAGGGTGCCCGCCAATGGTGATGAACTTTCGCTTGAGAGCAGGTCGCGTTCAGTCATGCGGCATGGGTTCCTTTGGCTAGCAAATGCTGGGAGGCGCTATGGGTCATGGCGTCATCAATCCATTGAAACTGCGCATCGGGTGATGCGAGCGCATTGAACTGCTGCTTCAAGCTGCGCTGCTCGGTATGGGTGAAGCGTGTGTCTTCATCGAGGTACCAGCCCACATGTTTGCGTGCAATGCGCACGCCCATGGTGTCGCCGTAGAACGCGTGCAGGGCGTGCAGGTGCTCGGTCAACACTTGGCGGCGCTCTGCCAGCTCAGGGGCGGGCAAGTGCTCGCCATGGGTCAGGTAGTGAGTGATCTGCTGGAAGATCCACGGGTTGCCCTGGGCACCACGACCAATCATGACCGCATCGGCACCGGTATGGCGCAGCACGCGGGCCGCCTTCTCTGGCGAAGTGATGTCGCCATTGGCAATGACGGGAATGGTGAGTCGTGACTTGATCTCGGCGATGGTGTCGTATTCGGCTTCGCCCGTGTAGCGCTGCTGGCGGTGGCGTCCATGGACGGCCAGTGCCTGTATGCCTGCCGACTCGGCCAGTTGGGCAATCCGCAGGCCATTGTTGGAGTCGGCGCACCAGCCCGTGCGGATCTTGAGCGTCACGGGAATATCGACGGCACTGACCACCGCATCGAGAATCTCGGCCACTAGGGCTTCATCGCGCAGCAGCGCTGAGCCAGCGGCCTTGTTGCACACTTTCTTGGCGGGGCAGCCCATGTTGATGTCGATGATCTGCGCGCCCAGTTCGGCATTCAGGCGAGCTGCTTCGGCCAGCATCTGCGCATCGCCACCGGCAATTTGTACTACCCGGGGCGCCGGTTCGCCTTGATGATCCATACGCAGCTGCGATTTGCGCGTGTGCCAGAGCGAAGGATCAGACGTGACCATTTCACCCACCACCCAGCCCGCCCCCAGGCGCCGGCACAGCTGCCGGAAAGGGCGATCGGTGACACCTGCCATGGGCGCAAGTATCACGGGGTTGGGCAGTTGATAAGGCCCAATCGCAGGGGGCTGGATAGTCATCATGGTCATGGCGGTGCACTTTGATAGGCATGAAAACGACGAATAGCGCGTTTCAAGGGAGCGTATGATACGCCTACTCGCCGCAGTAATGAAGGAAAGCGCAGCAAATTATGCGGGTCTCCAGCCGGTCAAGCGTACCCAGCCTTCACGCAGGGTTGGCTCTTCCATGATAAGTCCTTGGGCTTCATATGCTTCCAGTACGTCGTTGGCCTGTTTGGCAAGAATGCCCGAGAGCGCAATGTGGCCTCCGGGTGCCACGTGGCTGGCAATCATGCCCGATAGTTCGACCAGCGGGCCGGCCAGAATGTTGGCCGTCACGATAGGGTAGGTCTGGTCATCGGCCAGTTGCTCAGGGTAGTAAAGTGACAAGGCCTGTTCGGCAATACCGTTGCGCTCCGCATTGTCGCGACTGGCTTGCAGCGCCTGCGGATCGATGTCGGTTCCGTCGGCGCTGGACGCCCCCAGTTTCAGGGCAGCAATGGCCAGAATGCCTGAGCCGCAGCCCACGTCCAGCACGCGCTGGTTGGTCAGAACGCCTTGCACGGCCAGGTGGTCGAGCCATTCCAGACAGAGTGCGGTGGTGGGGTGCGTGCCGGTACCAAAGGCCAGGCCAGGGTCCAGGATCAGGTTGACCGCCTCTGCTTCGGGGGGCTCCAGCCAGCTGGGCACGATCCACAGCCGCTGGCCCATGCGCAGGGGAGTGAAGTCATCCATCCATTCCCGCTCCCAGTCCCGGTCGGCCAGCAGCTCGTACTCGATGGTGGGGCAGGGTTCGCCGGGCATGTGTTCTGCCCAGGCGGCCTCGATACGCTCCAGCATCTCGCTGATGCCATCGAGGTCATCATACAGTCCCGTCAATACGGTATCTTGCCAGAGTGGCGTGGTGCCTCGTTCCGGTTCGAAGACAGGGTCGTCGTGGGCATCCTGGAGGCCGATGGCCGTAGCACCCTCGTCCAGCAGCAGCTCTTCAAGAAGCTCGGCCTGCTCAGGAGCAACGTGCGCTTTTAATTGCAGCCAGGGCATGAGAAGTCTCCACGGGGTCAGTGAATGGTCATGAAACGCTCACGGGGTGGCAATCGCCACCCCGCGTAGACAACCTTGCGTTACTCCGATGAGGAGACGTCAGGTTTGCAAGCATCAGGTCACTACCTAGCTGCTCAGCTTCTTTTCCAGGTAATGGATGTTGACGCCACCCTGGCGGAAGTAGCTGTCTCGAACCAGGTCTTTCTGCAGGTCGATATTGGTCTTGATACCTTCCACCAGCAGTTCGTCCAGCGCATTGCGCATGCGGGTCAGCGCGATGTCGCGATCGGCACCCCATGTGATCAGCTTGCCGATCAGCGAATCGTAATGCGGTGGAACGGTGTAGCCCGTGTAAAGATGCGAGTCCATGCGAACGCCCAGGCCGCCGGGAGCGTGGAACAGCGTCACTTTGCCGGGAGACGGCATGAACGTACGTGCGTCTTCGGCATTGATACGGCATTCGAAGGCATGCCCATTGAGCTGAACGTCTTCCTGGCGAATCGACAGGGGCATGCCGGCGGCGATGCGCAGCTGCTCCTTGACGATATCCACGCCGGTGACCATCTCGGTCACGGGATGCTCCACCTGAACCCGAGTGTTCATCTCGATAAAGAAGAACTCACCCTCTTCGTAGAGGAACTCGAAGGTGCCGGCGCCACGATAATTGATCTCGATACAGGCCTGACGGCAGGCTTCCAGAACCTTGGCGCGTGCCTCGGGGTCGAGGCCTGGCGCTGGGGCCTCTTCGAGCACCTTTTGGTGGCGGCGCTGCAGGGAGCAGTCCCTGTCGAACAGGTGAATCGCGTTACCTTGGCCATCGGCAAGCACTTGCACTTCGACATGGCGAGGCTTCTCGAGAAACTTCTCCATATAGACCGTGCCGTCACCAAAAGCAGCATGCGCTTCGGTGCGGGTCACGGTAATGGCAGACAGCAGGTGCCCTTCGGTATGCACCACGCGCATGCCACGCCCGCCGCCGCCCGCTGCGGCCTTGATGATCACCGGGTAGCCAATGCGGCGCGCAGTGGCCATGTTGGTGGCATCGTCATCGCCCAGAGGGCCATCCGAACCAGGAACGGTCGGGACGCCTGCTGCCTTCATGGCCTCGATGGCGCTGACCTTGTCGCCCATCAGGCGAATGGTCTCTGCACGGGGGCCGATAAAGGTGAAGCCTGAGCGTTCTACCTGCTCGGCGAAGTTGGCGTTCTCGGAAAGGAAGCCATAGCCCGGGTGAATCGCGCTCGAATCCGTCACCTCGGCGGCGCTGATCAAGGCTGGGATGTTCAAGTAGGATTGCGCGGAAGCAGCAGGGCCGATGCAGACGGCTTCGTCTGCCAGGCGAACGTGCATCAGCTCGCGGTCGGCTTTGGAGTGAACCGCTACGGTCTTGATGCCTAGCTCTTTACACGCTCGCAAGATGCGTAGGGCTATCTCGCCGCGGTTCGCGATAAGTACCTTGTCCAGCATGGGAGAGTCCACCCGTATCGTAATGAAAGATTAAGCGAGGACGATCATGGGCTGATCGAATTCCACCGGCTCGCCATCTTCCACCAGAATGGCTTCGACCACGCCATCACGGTCGGCTTCGATCTGGTTCATCATTTTCATGGCTTCGACGATGCACACGGTGTCGCCTTGCTTCACGGTGTCGCCAACTTCAACGAAGGCCTTGGCGCCTGGGGCCGGACTGCGGTAGAAAGTGCCGACCATGGGGGAGTTGACGGCTTCACCGCGATAGCTGGCACCTTGGGGTTCCGCTTCGGCGCTGGGGGCGCTTGGCGCGGCAGCCTGTGGCGCGTATGCGGGCTGGGCGTATTGCGGCATTGGCTGTGGCTGCCAGCTGACTCCATTCGGATGGCGGCTGATACGAACCGATTCTTCGCCTTCCTGAATTTCGATTTCGCTGATGTTGGACTCTTCCAGCAGCTCGATCAGCTTTTTGACCTTACGAATATCCATCTATATAGCCCCAAACGTTAATCAATAAAACACAACGCAGCAGGTCGAACCTGCCTGCTTGCGTGCGGCGCAGTAAACCTGATTTTAAAACGAGGAGAACGCTGCACGATGGCGAACGTTACCCTTGTGTAAACGCTAAAAGATGAGCTTTTTAGCAAATATGGCTGCGGAGTTTGCCGAAAAAGTAGCGCACTGTCCAGTGATCGCCTCAGCCGTGACGAATTTTGCGACTTAAACGACCGTTTGACGACGTTGGCGACATAGCCTTAAAAAAATGGCCAGCGCACCGTACTGCGCTGGCCATGTCATTCAGACTAGTGCAAGGCTAACCTTGCTGCCACCGCTTGAGTGAATCGAGGTGCTGTGCCAATGCTTGTGCCGTGACTTCGCCTTGTATACGTGCGTCGCGCACTTCTTCGCCTTGGTGAAAGAACAGCAGGCTGGGCGGTCCAAACAGGTCGAAGTGATTCAGTAACGCCCTACTGTCTGCGTTGGTGTTGGTAACATCGACCGCGACGCGTTGAAAATCGTTCAATTGCGCGGCCACCTGCGGGTTGGGATAGACGTCTCGTTCCATCAATTTGCAGGATATGCACCAATCGGCAGTGAAGTGCACGAATACCGGCTGGTCGGATTGAGCTGCTTGTGCCAGTTGGGATTGTAGTTCGCTCAGCGTACTGACCGTTTCAAAGGCCAGTGGCGTTTCGGCTGACGTGGCCGAGCTGCTGCCTAGCATCAATGGGCGTAGCGGATTGGTGCCGCCCTGAGCCGCTCCCAGCACCAGGGCTATCCCCCAGGCCAGCAGCATCAGGCCCAGGGTCTGGCGCGCCTTGGCCCAGCCCGAGGTGTGCTGGAGTGTCAAGGCGCCCAGCGTCAGGGCAGTACCGATGGCCAGGGCTGCCCAGAGCAGCAGGGCAAGAGAGGGGGCAACGAGACGTTCGATCATCCAGATGGCGACCCCCAGCATCAGCAGGCCAAACGCGACCTTGACGCCGTTCATCCAGGCGCCCGAACGCGGTAGCAGCGTCGTGCCAAAGGTGCCTACCAGCAGGAGCGGCACGCCCATGCCCAGGCCTAGTGCAAAGAGAGCTGCGCCCCCCACCATGGCATCACCGGTGGACGATATGAACACCAGGGCGCCCGCCAGTGGCGCGGTGACGCACGGTGAAACCACCAGCACCGAAAGGGCTCCCGCCAGGGCCAGGCCTGCCGGGCCGCTGCGTTGGGCACGCGCCTGCCAGGCGTCGACGGTATTGGCGACTCGAGGAGAAACGCGCAGATCGAAAGCGCCGAACATGGCCAAGGCAAACAGAGTGAACAGCAGTGCAAACGTGATGAGCACCGGCGCCGACTGAAGGTGTGCCTGCAGGTTCAAGCCTGCGCCGAACAGGCCCATCAATACGCCTACCAACGCATAGGTGCTGGCCATGCCCAGCACGTAGCTGGCTGACAGCACGAAAGCCCGGGGCCTGGTCGGGTTTTGCCCTACCACGATGGAGGAAAGAATAGGAATCATGGGCAGGACGCAGGGCGTAAAGGTCAAGCCGATTCCTGCCACAAAGAACAGCCCGAGCATCAAGGGCAGGCTGGCCTCGCTCATCAGGTTGCGAAAACGGCTGTCCTCGCTTTGCGGGGCAGTAAAGCCAGAGGGTTGAGCGATGGAAGATTGCGCATCGTCTGAACGCGCGGTATTGACGGGGTCAGCCGCCCCTTGGCGTTCACTCCATTGTGCGAACTGGGCAGGTGGCGACGCTTGCGGAGCCTCCAGAGTGACCCGTTCGGGCGGGTAGCAAAGTCCGGCATCGGCGCATCCCTGGAAGGTCAGCTCGATGTTGGCCGGACCCGCGTGGGGGGCAGAAAAGGGTACTTCGAACACCAGGCTGTCGCGAAAGATATACACGTCACCCATGAACTCATCGTTGGTGAACGTTCCTTCGGCGATGATGGGGGCTTCTAGGCTGAGATCTTCCTGCAGGCTGGTGACCGCGAGCTGGTGTCGATAAAGATAATATTCGTCGGCAATGTCGATACCGATATAGAGCGTCTCTTCGTCATGCCAGGCGGTAGGTTGAAACGCCTCCATGACAGGCAGAAAATCGCTTTGATTGCTGGACGAAAACCATTGGCCTTGCGCCAGCAACGGCAAGCAGGCAAGCAGGCAAAAAAGAGAGAAGCGTTTGAGCAGTAACACGAGGTTTCCTTACGCAGCGGTGTCTAGTCAACAATAGCACGCAGGATAGCGTACTCGTTCGCCTGGGCGTAGCGGCTGCGGTGACGTGACGCGCTGCTTCATGTTCGCTTAACCCAGTATGCAAAAGGCCGCCCGAAGGCGGCCTTGGACGAATCATGGCAGAACGTTTGCCACTTGAACGTCGACTCAGGACTTCTTGTAAGCCGCCACGGATTTTTCGATGGCCTTGCGAGCGGCTTCAACCCCTTCCCACGACTCGACCTTGACCCACTTGCCTTTCTCCAGGTCCTTGTAGTTCTCGAAGAAGTGGGCAATCTGCTGGCGCAGCAGTTCCGGCAGGTCGGTGACTTCCTGAACGTCGTCATAGAGCGAGGAGAGCTTGGCGTGAGGAACACATACTAGCTTGGCGTCTTCACCTGCCTCGTCGGTCATGTTCAGGATGCCTACCGGACGGGCGCGGATGACGCTGCCGGGGGCGACCGGGTAGGGAGTCACCACGAGTGCATCGAGGGGGTCGCCATCATCTGCCAAGGTGTGCGGAATGAAACCGTAGTTGGCCGGGTAGAACATCGGAGTGGCCATGAAACGGTCAACCAACAGTGCGCCCATGTCCTTGTCGATTTCATACTTGATAGGCGCGTGGTTGGCAGGAATTTCGATCGCCACATAGATATCGTTGGGCAGATCCTTTCCAGCGGGGATGTTATCGAAGTTCATCTTGAGTTCCTTGGCTTGGCTTATCTATTGCGATTGAGGCAGATGTCACACAATTGATGCATTGCATTAATAGGGCAGAATTATACGAACATGACTGCCAGATTACCAATGCGACATAGGTGTTTGACGTTGACCAAGGCAGCGGGCGGGGTGCTCTTTGATGGCCGACGCGACGTTTGGTGGGCATCGTTTCGGCGTCTCAGCGTGTATCATGTCGCCGAGTGATCGTGGCAAGGACCTTTATGTCCAGGAGGATGAGTTGGCGCACGCCCAGTTGCTAATCAGTTATGGTCAGGCTTTCGTTGCCCCGCAGCGCCGTCAGCATCGCAGCTCCATGTCGGTACGCCTGCCGGATGCGCCCGTATTGAAGGCGAAGGGCGGCTGTGCCGTCATCAGTGACTCGCTGTCGCGCAATACCATGGCCAAGCAGGCAGGCGATCTGAGCGTTCGTGGATTCCTGGCCGATTATTACTCGACCCCCGAGCACTGGGATACCAAGACCTCTGCCACGCGGGTCTTGAGAGCGCTCAACAGCTGGTGTTACAGCCAGAGCCAGCACGTCAAGGAAGGCGGTTTTGTATCATCGATGTCTGCGCTGGTGTTTCTGGGCCGCGAGGGGCATCTGTTTCATATGGGCGATACGCTGGTCTTCCGCCTGCGAGGGGCCGAGTTCGAACAGTTGACCCGTGACCATGTGACCGACGTGGGAGGCTATCGCTATCCCTCTCGGGCCTTGGGCATGGATGGCAGCCTGGATATCGATTACACCCACCTGCCGCTCAAGCAGGGTGATTTTTTCGTCTTTACCACCCAAGCCGTGCGCGGCACGCTCATGCCGTCTGACTATGTGCGCTTGATTCGTGAAGATGCCAGCGATCTCGATGCGGCCTGTGAGCGCCTGGCCAGCGAAGCCAAGCAGCGCGCCCAGGAGCGAGGTTATGGGGGAGAGCAGTTCTGTTTTCAGATTCTGCGTGTCGATGAGCTGCCGGAAGAACCCAGTGATACGCCCAGCATGCTGTATGGGGACTTGCCCATTCCCCCGGAACTGGCGGTAGGCGAGCGGCTGGATGGTCTCGAAATACAGGCGGTGCTGTCGCGAAACGCGCAGTCCAGGGTCTACCGCGTACGCGATGTGCACAGCGACCGTATCATGGTCATGAAGGCGCCAAGCCCGGAGCTTTCGCTGCGCAATGCCTATCTGGAACACTTCCTGCTGCAGCAGTGGGTAGTGGAGCGGGTCAACTCCCCCTTCGTGGTCAAGGTCATGGAGCTGTCGCGTCCTCGCCGCTATCTCTACTATCTCATGCAGAACGTGGAAGGCGAGACGCTGCGTGAGTGGGCGCAGCGCCACCCTCAAGCCAGCTTGAACCAGCGTCTGGACATTGCCAACCAGCTGGGCAAGGCGGTACAGGCGCTGCACCACCGAGATATCATTCATCAGCAAATCAACCCGGATAACGTACTGATCGACCAGCACGGTAAAGTCGTGCTGACCGACTTCAGCGCCTGCCACATGCGCGAGGTGGATGGCCATCGCCAATCCGGCGACCTGCTGCGGCAGGTGGGGCTTTGCGAGCATACGGCGCCTGAGTATGCGCTGGGCGACACCATTGGCCGCCGCAGCGACCAGTATTCGCTGGCTTCTACCGTTTACTGGTTACTGACCGGCGAGCTGCCATACCTGTTGACGCCTAACCGCCTGCGCAGCCATACCGATCTTGAAGAGCTGGCCTATCGCAGCGCGCGTACCACCAATCCTGAGATTACCCCGGAGCTGGATGAGGCGCTACGTCGAGCCCTGGACCCCCAGCGAGCGCTGCGTTTTCGTCGCATGTCGGAGTTTCTCTACGCACTGCGTGTGCCCTTGGGGCGTTTGCCGGTACGCGAAGAGTCGCGCCCAGAAGCTCGGCGGTTTTGGCAGGGGGTAGCGGGCATACTTCTGCTGCTGTTGGTGCTCTCCTGGCTGTTGCGCTAGATCAAAACGCAGAAGGGATGGCCTGGGCCATCCCTTCTAGCGCGACTGCGGGCCGTTCAGGCCGTATTACAGCGTGAACTTGGGCAGTTTCTGCGCCACTTTCGCCAGCTTCAGCTTGGCGACTTTGGGCAGGCCATTTTCGAAGGGCGGGAAGTCTTCGCCTTGAATCAGCGGGGACAGGTAGTCGCGGCACTGCTGAGTGATGTCGAAGCCACTTTCGCTGATGAAGTCACGTGGCATGAACTTTTCCTGGTTGGCAATTTGCGCCAGGGGAGCAGAGATCACGTCCCATTGGTATGGGGTCTGAGAGATACGACGAATCGCGGGCATCATGGAGTTCTTGCCTGCCAGTGCCAGCGTCACGGCCTCGCGGCCCACGGCATAAGCCTGTTCCACATCGGTTTTGGAGGCCAGGTGACGCGCCGCGCGCTGCAGGTAGTCGGCCACGGCCCAGTGGTACTTGTAACCCAGGTCCTGCTTGATCATGCCCGCCAAGGTGGGCGCTACGCCGCCTAGTTGGCGATGGCCAAAGGCGTCGGTATTGCCTGCATCGGCCAGGAAAGTGCCGTCTTCGTAGCGCGCTCCTTCGGAGACCACGATGACGCAGTAGCCGTACTTCTTGACGCTCTCATCGACCCTGGCCATGACCGCTTTGCGGTTGAATGCCACCTCGGGGAAGATGATCAGGTGAGGCGGTTCACCTTCGCCTTCCCCTGCCAGGCCGCCCGCCGCCGCAATCCAGCCTGCATGACGCCCCATGACTTCGAGCACGAACACCTTGGTAGAAGTGGCGCACATCGAGGCGATGTCCAGAGACGCTTCGCGGGTAGAAGTGGCAATGTACTTGGCCACGCTACCAAAGCCTGGGCTGTTGTCGGTGATGGGCAAATCGTTGTCGACGGTTTTCGGTACGTGAATCGCGGTCAGCGGGTAGCCCATTTTTTCGGATAGCTGAGACACCTTGAGACACGTGTCGGCGCTATCACCTCCGCCGTTGTAGAAGAAGTAGCGGATGTCGTGGGCCTTGAAGACCTCGATCAAGCGCTCGTACTGGGTGCGATGAGTATCGATATCCTTGAGCTTGTAGCGACATGAGCCAAAAGCACCGCCCGGCGTATGACGCAGGGCAGCAATGGCGTCGTCGCTCTCCTGGCTGACGTCGATCAGGTCTTCGGTCAGGGCGCCGATGATGCCGTTATGGCCGGCATACACCTTGCCGATCTGGTCGGGGGCTTGCCGACACGCTTCGATCACGCCGCAGGCGCTGGCATTGATGACGGCGGTAACGCCACCGGACTGGGCGTAAAAGGCATTGTGCAGGGCCATGGAACGTTTCATCTCCTGAACGAGTATCGTGTGACTAGCTAAATGAGCTTTCGGGTTTATCAATAAATGCTGCGGAGTTTAGCCTAAAGCCGTTGCCACTGCATTACACGCAGGGCAAGGCTGCTGGAGCTACTCCTCGCCTGCGTCCATGGCTTGCTCTTTCAAAGCCAGCCGCCAGCCGCCCAGATCCTTGTAGCGATTGACCATGGCGCAGAACAGTTCGGCGGTGCGCTCGGTATCATAACGGGCGGAGTGAGCCGATTTGTTGTCGAATTCGATACCCGCCGCCCGGCAGGCGCGTGCCAGCACGGTCTGGCCGTAAACGAAACCTGCCAGGGTCGCCGTATCGAAGCTCGAGAACGGGTGAAACGGATTGCGCTTGACACCGCACCGATTGGCGGCTGCGTTCAGAAACCCTTGATCGAAAGCCGCGTTGTGGCCGACCAGGATGGCGCGAGAGCAGCCATGCGCCTTGATGGACTTGCGGATGGGGCGAAAGATTTCTCCCAGCGCCTCGGACTCGCTCAAGGCGACCTGGCGGCGCAGCGGGTCATCCAGGTTGATACCTGTGAAATCGAGAGCCGATTGCTCCACATTGGCCCCTTCGAAGGGGTGAATGTGGTACGCATAGGTGGCGTCGGGCAGTAGATTGCCTTCCGGGTCCATGGTGAGCGTCACAGCGGCAATTTCCAGTACGGCATCCGTCTGGGCATTGAACCCGCCCGTTTCCAGGTCAATGACCACCGGCAGGTAACTGCGAAAACGCTGGGCCATCAGATCGCGGGCAATTGCCTCGCTCATGCAGCTCTCCTTAGTAAAGCGAGTAATCGAACACAGTGGCGGTCATGAGGAGTCGCCACGAATGTGCTGATTCTAGCAGCTTTGGGCCCGAGGCGTCGTTGACGGTATTCGCTGGGCATCGAGAGCGCTATACTGGACGCCAGGTGTAATGGATAGCGCCCGAGCGTGCTGTCGATTCTGGTGAACTGTGTTCTTATTCAAGAGGAGCAAAGAATGTCCGATGTCAAAAAGGTTGTGCTGGCATATTCAGGCGGCCTGGACACATCCGTTATCGTCAAGTGGTTGCAAGAGACCTACAACTGCGAGGTAGTGACCTTCACTGCCGACATCGGTCAAGGTGAGGAAGTCGAGCCCGCGCGTGCCAAGGCCCAGGCGCTGGGTGTCAAGGAAATCTACATCGAAGACCTGCGTGAAGAGTTCGTGCGCGATTACGTCTTCCCCATGTTCCGTGCCAACACCATCTACGAAGGCGAGTACCTGCTGGGTACCTCCATTGCTCGCCCGCTGATTGCCAAGCGGTTGATCGAAATCGCCAACGAAACCGGCGCCGACGCCATTTCCCACGGTGCGACCGGCAAGGGCAACGATCAGGTGCGTTTCGAGCTGGGCGGCTATGCGCTCAAGCCGGGCGTCAAGGTCATCGCGCCCTGGCGCGAGTGGGACCTCACTTCCCGCGAGAAGCTGATGGCCTACTGCGAAGAGCACAATATCCCGGTGGATTTCTCCAACAAGAAGAAGAAATCTCCGTACTCCATGGATGCCAACCTGCTGCACATTTCCTACGAAGGCGGCATTCTGGAAGATCCGTGGGCCGAAGCCGAAGAAGACATGTGGCGCTGGAGCGTTTCACCGGAAGCCGCCCCTGAGCAGCCCACCTACGTCGAGCTGACCTTCGAGCAAGGCGATATCGTGGCCATCGACGGCGAGACGTTGAAGCCCCATGAAATCCTTGAAAAGCTGAACAAGCTGGGCGGCGACAACGGTATCGGCCGTCTGGATATCGTCGAAAACCGCTATGTGGGCATGAAGTCGCGTGGCTGCTACGAAACTCCCGGAGGCACGATCATGCTGCGTGCCCACCGTGCCATCGAGTCGCTGACGCTGGACCGTGAAGAAGCACACCTGAAAGATCAGCTGATGCCCAAGTACGCCGAAGTGATCTACAACGGCTACTGGTGGAGCCCCGAGCGTCGCATGCTGCAGGCGGCCATTGACGAAACGCAGAAAAACGTTTCAGGCGTCGTGCGCATGAAGCTCTACAAGGGCAATGCTACGGTGGTGGGTCGCAAATCCGAGCAGTCGCTGTTCGACGAGTCCATTGCCACGTTCGAAGACGATGCCGGTGCCTACAATCAGAAAGATGCCGAAGGCTTCATTAAGCTGAACGCACTGCGCCTGCGCATTGCGGCCGGCAAAGGTCGCCAGCAAAGCTAGTCTCTTCCCTTGTGACCAACCCGGTGGGTTGGTCACTCTTTCCTGGAGTGGTCATGTTTAAAAAACTACTTGCGGGCCTGTTTGGGTCAAGCGATGAGCGTAAAAGCGTGTCGGGCACCAAGGCGGCAGAGCCTGTCGCCTACAAAGAGTACCTGATCATTTCCCAGCCGGATGACCAGAGTGGCCAGTACCGTGTCAGCGGTGTGATTCGTAAAGCCGTTGCGGGTGATAGCGTTCAAGAGCATCGTTTCGAGCGTTCCGACATGCTGCCGGGGCGTGATGCCTGCGACGCGCTGATGGTCAGCAAGGCGCAGCGCTTCATCGATGAGGTGGGGGACGCGATGTTCGAACCGGACCCCCGTCGTGAAAGCGGTACCCCTAGCTAAGCTGTGAATCCATCAAGGCACGCGCTTCAGCGGCCGCTTTCAGCATGAACTCTGCGGGCACGCTCGTCAGGACGGCGCCCTGCTCACAGGCCGCTATATCCACCAGCAGTTGCCCCAGTGCGCCGGCATAGCTTGCCAGCGCCTTGTGTATGCTCTGGCTCAGGGGCAGCTCCTGCAGCATGACCTCCAGTTCAATCCCCAGAATGACCGGCATGCGCGAAAACAGCCCGACGATAAAGGCTTCTTCTGCGTCCAGCCCACGCTGCTCCGCCAAGGCCTCACAGGCAAAGGCACGCGTCAGCCCATTGATCAGGTTGACCTTGCTGGCCGGATTGTTGCCCGCCAGCATGACGATCGATACCAGGGTGCGCAGCTCCTTCAACCCGATGATGTGAACACAATCCAGTAGCTTGTAGGCGGGACGCTGTGCGGCCTTTCCTGCGGAATTGGCGCGCTTGAATACCGCATTGAGCAGGTAGGGGTCGCGGGCAATCAGCGTGCTCAGCGCAGGCAGGCGAACTCGGTCGCTGTAAAGCTGCGCCAGTAGCTGCATCTGATTGGCGCGCGACGTGCTGTGGCGCTGGGTTCTGGTGGTCTGAATTTGTGGGCGTTGGTAAAAGTAGCCCTGGAACAGGCTGAAGCCCAGCGCTTTGCACTGCTCGAATTCATCATGGGTTTCGACCCGCTCCGCCAGCAAGGTGTAGCCTTGACGATGGAGAGACGTAATCATGTCGATGGGCAATCCCACCGAGATATCGAATTTGACGATATCGGCAAAGGGCATCAGCCCCTGATTGGCTGAGTTGGGCTCCACATCATCCAGCGCCAGTCGATAGCCCTGCTTTTTCAGCCGCCTGAGAGCGTCGGTCAAGGGTTCGCTGGGCTGCGTGTCTTCCAGAATTTCGATGACGATTTGATCCGCAGGCAGGCCAGCCAGATCGGGGTTCAGCAGCCAGTCATGGGAAGCGTTGATGAACAGCTGGCGTTGGCCGCAGAGCTTATCGAGACCGATTTCGTAGATGGCCACCGCGCAGGCGCGAGCCGTCGCCTGTACGGCGTCCAGAATCACGGCGTTACCTGCGCTGGCGTTTCCCCGATACAGCAATTCATCCGCGACATGCTGCAACTGCACGTTGACGATGGGCTGAATGGCGATCGTGTATTGGTCGCTCTCGACATCGTTAAGTTCTGACCCGCTCAACATGATACAGCTCCAGCATGGCGATATGACGGTGTACAAGGATCCAAAGAATAACGTACAAACACAGGAACATACCAGTTACATCGCAGCACAGTGCGTTGACAAAAAGGAGGAGTCATTTAAACGGTAGGGCGGGCAGTTCGATCCACATTCGCGTGCCCCCCAGGTCGGAAGCGTCTGCCCACAGCTTCCCTCCCAGGTGTTGAACGATGGCGCGACTGATCGGTAGCCCAAGCCCGCTGCCTTTTGGGCGTTGGGCATGAGGCTGTCCGCTACGCTGCAGCTGGTAGAATTTTTCGAAGACGTGCTCCCTTTCTTCCTCGGGAATACCAGGCCCGTTATCTTCCACACTCAAGCGAAACTGATCTCCGTGGGCCTCGACACGTAGCACTATCTCGGGATGGGTATGATGCGCAAACTTGCGCGCATTTTCCAGCAGGTTGATGATCACTTGTTCCAGCCGGTCGGGGTCGGCTTCCACCATGGCAGTCTCGGATTGCACCTCCAGCCGGAAGGTCAAGGCTGCTTCTTGATGCAAGCGGGCCAGTGCGTCGCTGCTTTGTCTGGCCAATGCCACCAGGTCGACGGGTTTCGGCGACATGGTCAGACGACCGCTTTCCAAGCGTGCCAAGTCGAGTATTTCCTCGATCAGCCGGGAAAGTCGTTCGCTTTCCTGCACCATGATGGCCAAGAATTGATGGCGCTTGTCATCGCTGATATCCGGCGTGTCGCGCAATATTTCGGCAAACGAGCGAATCGACGTCAGCGGTGTTCGCAGTTCATGGCTGACCATGGCCACGAACTCATCTTTCATCCGGTCCAGCTCGCGCAGCCGCTCATTGGCACTGCGCAATTCCTGGCCCACGCGGGCCAACTCCTGGGATTTCTGCTCGAGGCGACGGTTGTACTCCAGCGTCTGTGACGTGGTATCCAGAATGCTCAGCACCGAGGCGACGTCCAGCGCTTCACCGCGCAGCACCGAATTGATCAACACGCTGGCGGAGGCACTGCCCAGCGAGCCTGCCAGCGCTTGCTCGGCCCGCGTGATCAGCCCGCTGGAAGCAGGCTGTGTTTTGTTCAGCGGCCCATGTTGGGTAAACACGCGTTCGGTGGCCGTACTGCCCAGGTAGCGGATGAGCAGGGCATGTAGCGCCCCTTCGGTGGTTTCGCCTCGCCACAGAGAGGTCGTGTGCAGGCCCGGGTGCATGGCGCCGGTGAAGAGCGCTGCCTGGGTTTGCTCCAGCGGTGTGGGCCGGGTAAACAGCGATACACCTACCAGTAGTCCCACATTGCACAGCATGCTCCAGAACAGTGAGTGGGTATAAATATCCCAGCCAGTCAGGCCCAGCAGGGCATAGGGCGATAGCCACGATAGCCCCCAGGGCCCTTGGGTGATCAGCGTGCCATCCAGCCATCCCGATTGGGCAAAGCCCGGCAGCAGCAGGGTGTAGAACCAGACGATAAAGCCTGCTATCAGTGCAGCGGCCGCTCCTTGGCGGGTGGCGCCGCGCCAGTAAAGGCCGATCAGCAGCGCGGGGGCAAATTGAGCGACGCCCGCAAACGAGACCAGCCCGATGGTGACCAGGCTGTAAGTGTCGCCAATCAGCGCGTGGTAGAGATACCCCATCAGCAGAATCACGACGATGGCGATTCGGCGTATCCCCAGCAGCCAATCGGCCAGCTTGCCGTGGCTGCCGATATAGAGCCCTTTGACCTTGAGCAACAGCGGCATGACCAGCTGGTTGCTCACCATGGTAGAGAGCGCGATGGTTTCCACGATCACCATCCCCGTGGCCGCGGACAGCCCACCGATGAACACCAGCAAGGGCAGGCCCTCGAGACCTGCGGATAGAGGCAGCGTCAGCACGAAGCTGTCCGGGTCTCCGGCATCCAGCAGCAGCCCCGCCAGGGCAATGGGAATCACGAACAGGTTGATCAGCAGCATGTAGAGCGGAAAAAGCCAGCTGGCGCGAATCAGGTGCTGCTCATCGACGTTCTCGACGACCAGTACCTGGAACTGACGTGGCAGGGTCAAAAAAGCCAGAAACGCGAGCAGCAGCATGCCCACCCAGCCGGTGGCCCCGCCGGGTACGCTCTCCAGGCGCATGGCGTTGGCCAGCTCCGGCATGGCCGCGGCCTGCGCGAACAGGGCGGCAGGCCCCTCGAACAGCACGAAGGTGACGAAGATACCCACCGCCAGAAACGCCACCAGCTTGACCAGCGACTCGACTGCAATGGCCGCGACCATGCCCTCGTGGCGCTCGCTGGCATCCAGATGGCGAGTGCCGAACAGAATGATGAACACGGCCAGTACCATGGCGATCCAGAACGAACGATCACTCCAGAATCGCTCGGTGGCCAGGGTCGCGTCGGCACTCAACGGGTAATTCATCAGCACCGCATGGCTGACCGTGATCGCCTTGAGCTGCAGCGCGATATAAGGCGTGATGGTGATCAAGGCCATAAGGGCCACCAGGGCACCCAGCAAAGAGCTCTTTCCGTAACGGGCACTGATGAAGTCGGCAATCGAGGTGATCCGCTGCTGAGCCGCAATGCGCACCATCTTGCGCAGCGTGAAAGGCGCCAGCAGCATGGCCAGCGTGGGCCCCAGATAGATGAGCAAGAAGCTAGGGCCAAACTGCGCGGCCCGGCCCACGCTGCCGTAAAAGGTCCAGGCGGTACAGTAGACCGCAATGGAGAGCGCATACACCGTGGGCGAGCCAATCAGCGAGCGCCCCTGTTCGGCGCGGCGGTCTCCCCAGGCGGCCACCATGAACAGCAGCGCCAAGTAGCTGAAGGCAGCCCCAATCACCACCAGGTCGGTACGCATGCTCATCGTCGTCCGGGCGTTTCCACCAGCCAGGCGGTCATGCCGATCAGCGCGCCCCAGACCACGAACAGGTAGAGCGGCAGCCAACCCAATGAGGAGGGCAAACGGTCCATGATCAGCAGGGCGGGCGGACAAAACAGTAGCAAGGCCAGTATGATCAAGGCGATCAATCTTTCCTGACGTCGGGAGAGCGGGCGGGAGGTTTTCATGAGGCGCTGGCATCCTCACGGTCGAAGGCATTGGCCTGCAGGGCTAGCAGTTCCTCGAGGGTATCGATGCCTCTTGCCTCCAGTCGGGGCAGCAGCGCCAACCACAGCTCCGCCGTGACGCGGGCATCGCCCAGCGCCGTATGCCGCGTGCCGGGGGGGAAGTGCAGATCGTAGCGCTTGGCAAGGGTATCCAGGTCGTGACCATCCAGCGCTTCGTCCAGTGCTCTGGATATCAACAGCGTATCGAGCACCGGCATGTCAAAGCGAACGCCATGGCCGCTGATGGCCAGCATGTCGAAGGCGGCGTTGTGGGCCAGCAAGACGGCATTGTCCACATAGGCGCTGAACAAGGTCAGCACGCTGTCCAGTGTGGCAGCACCTGCCACATCGGCATCGGTAATGCCGTGGATGACCGTACTGGCCGCCGGTATGGGGCGTTGGGGGTCGACGTAATGGTTGAAAGCGTCACTGGCCAACAGCCGCCCATTGACGATACGGCACGCCCCCAGGCTGATCACCGTGTCGCCTCGACGCAGCTCCAGGCCGGTGGTTTCCGTGTCGAAGGAAACGATATCCAGGTTGCGCAGCCGACGACTGGCCAGCGCATCATCCGGGGCGGGCAACTGGGCAATGCCGAAGTCGTGGAATTCGGGCCGTGGCGGGGCGGGTTCACGGGGAGCGTCGGTACGCTCCAGGGTAGGTAGCGGCATGCGCAAACGCGCGTGGCGCTTGTCGCTGTCGGCAACGCTCCAGATATCGGCGGCGTGCTGGCGCAAGATGTCGGCCACCGATGGCCCCAGCGGCAGCGCCGTCAGCCGCTCTTCACGCCAGCGTACCAGCTCGCTCTCGGGCACGGGAGCACCTTGCCAGATCAGGTCGACGTAAACGCGTTTCTGATGATGGCTCAGCTCGCCCTCGAAGCCGCCGCTGGGCAAGTGGCTGTGTAAATAGCGCACCAGGGAGTCGAACAGCTCGATCAAGGCCGGGGCATCGCCCTTGAACCAGGCAGGCATGCCAATGGGAGTAATTAGCCGATGGGCAGGGTCCAGTCGCTCATCCAGGGATTGCCAGAAGTCATTGGACCACATGGGCCGCAAGCGCTCGCCGTGGTACTGCATGTCCTCGAGAAGCGTGGCCATTCTGGCGACCTGCTGGTTCAGGCCATGGCTCTCTTCCTGAATGACCTGCTCCAGGCGTTCTCGGAGTGCAGGATCCTGGGGCAGGGTGGCCAGTTGCCGCATGACGTCCGCCGCACTGCCCAGGCTGGCAGAGTGCTGGCGTAGCGATGGCAGCAGACTACCCAGGTCGGCGCGCACGCCCATCTCGTTGTTCCAAGCCGTGGTGGCATCGCTGCACGTCACAAGGGTTTCTTTTTCGCTGCCGGGCACGCGTCGGATCACCACTTTCAGCCAGCGCTGTTCGCAGGGGGCCAGCAGTTCCCTGGGAGAGCCATCGTCCGGCAACTGGGCCAGGGCATGTTCAAGG
Source organism: Halomonas sp. C22 (assembly GCF_007655045.1). Taxonomy (NCBI): domain Bacteria; kingdom Pseudomonadati; phylum Pseudomonadota; class Gammaproteobacteria; order Oceanospirillales; family Halomonadaceae; genus Halomonas; species Halomonas sp. C22. The sequence continues at coordinate 168,507 of NZ_VBVC01000004.1, forward strand.
CCAACGGTGGGCAGCAGCGTGTCGAGGCGTTTGCCAAGCCCCAGCCCCGTGTGCCCGGCAAAAAAATCCTCGGCGGCCTGGTTGAACAGCATGACTCGGCGATGACGGTCGCAGAGCAGCAGCGGCGTTTCCAGCACCTGCAGCAGTGTTTCCAGCTCCTGACGTATGCGGGTGGCGCTACGCGCACCCTCTGCATGAGCGGTGGCCAACCGCCCTCGGTCGGCGCGCCAGCTCTGGCTGAGGCGCCGCAAATCGGGGCCGAGCCCCTTCAGCCAGCCTTCGGGTGTGTTTTCGTCCTGGGCATCCGGATTGGCTACCCAGCGTGCCAACTGGGCCTGAAGGTGGCGCAGCGGGGTGAACAGCATGCGTTCGAGCAGCAGCCCGACCAGAAAAATCGTCATGCCGCCAGAGAAGCTGCCCAACCACAGCGCGGCGCGGGCAATTCCCGACAGGCCCAGCTGAGCATCGAGCCAGGCGGCAAAAATAGCCCCGCCAAGCAGGCTGATGCCACTCAACAGCAGCCATACGCCCATGAGGCGCTGGCGTTTGGGTAACCCTTTGCCGGTCATGGCGTTCGCTCACCCAACAGGGATTTGACCTTTTCCACCAGTTGCTGAGTGGAAAAGGGTTTGGTCACGTAGTCGTCTGCTCCCAGCGCCAGGCCTTTCTCACGCTCTACTTCGCGGCCGTGGGCGGTCAGCATGATGACTGGCAGCCGCTGGGTCGTTGCTTGCTGTTCACGCTGGCGCAGCTGCTCGAGCACTTCGAAGCCGCTGATGCCGGGCAGGCTGATATCCAATAACAGCAGGTCGGGGGAGGCATCTTCCAGACGTAAAAGTGCGCTTTCTCCATCCTCGGCAGTCACGACTTCGAGTCCGGCATGGGACATCAAGAACTCCAGAGACAGGACAATATTGGGTTCATCGTCGACCACTAAGACTTTGGCCATGGAGGGCTCCTGATCACGCAACGTTATTATTGGTTCTTGAAGAAGTTTAGGTAGCCAAGCCGAGCCCGCCAAGACGACCTTCGATGAGTATGGCCATGACGTCTACAACTTTCGCAGTGGTTTAAAGCCATAAAAGGGCTTTTTCATGGACTTGCCAGACGTCTCATACCACTATGAAAACGCTCGAAGTGAGCAAGCGAGTAAGCCCAACAATAAAGCATCACCATTAAAGGAGCTGCGCTTATGAGTGCTATTTTCTTGCTGGTGGTGGGTCTTGGTGCAATGGCATTGGGGTACTTTATTTACTCCAAGTTCGTTGCTCAAAAGATCTACCAACTAGATCCTGACTTTAAAACCCCTGCCCATGAGTTCGAAGATGGCGTCGATTATGTGCCTACCAATCGGTTCGTGCTGTGGGGGCACCACTTTACCTCGGTGGCGGGTGCCGCACCCATCGTCGGGCCGGCCATCGCGGTGATCTGGGGCTGGGCACCGGCCTTCATGTGGGTAGTGTTCGGCACGATATTCTTTGCCGGGATTCATGATTTCGGCGCCATCTGGGCCAGTGTGCGCAACAAGGCAAAATCGGTGGGGGCGCTCACTGGAGATGTCGTTGGCAAGCGTGCCCGCAGTATCTTCATGATCGTCATCTTTCTGGTGCTGCTAATGGTCAACGCGGTGTTCGCGGTGGTCATTGCCGGTCTCATGATGAATTTCTCCAGCGCGGTCGTGCCGGTGTGGGGAGCCATCCTCGTGGCACTGATCATCGGCCAGTTGATCTACCGTCGGATCATGAGCTTGCCCGTTGTATCGGTACTGGGGGTCATTGCGCTCTATGCCCTGATCTTCATTGGCCCTTCGGTGCCGATCCAGATGCCCTCGGAAGTGGCGGGTATGTCCGGTAACGCGGTGTGGATCCTGATCCTGTTTGCCTACGCCGCCATCGCCTCCTTGCTGCCCGTCTGGATGCTGCTGCAACCCCGTGACTATATCAATGGTCTGCAGCTGTTCATCGGTCTGCTGGTGCTGTACGGCGCCCTGGTGTTGCTGAACCCGACTCTGGTAGCACCGGCGTTCAACAGCGATGTGCCTGCGGGCACGCCATCGCTCATTCCTTTGTTGTTCGTGACCATTGCCTGTGGGGCAATCTCTGGCTTCCATGGGTTGGTGTCTTCGGGGACCACTTCCAAACAGCTCAACAAGGAGACCGACGCGCGGTTCGTGGGCTATTTCGGCGCGGTAGGCGAAGGCATGTTGGCCCTGGCGGCGATTCTGGCAGCCACGGCAGGCTTTGCCACGCTGGGTGACTGGCAGGCCATGTACAGTGCCTTTGGCCAGGGGGGCGTCAACGCCTTCGTGGAGGGCGGAGCCTACATCATCCATAACGGCCTGGGGCTGCCTGAAGTGACGGCGGCGACGCTGCTGACGGTCATGGCGGCGCTGTTTGCCGGGACTACCATGGATACCGGGCTGCGGTTGCAGCGCTATATTTTCCAGGAGTGGGGTGATATCTATCAGCAGCCGTGGATGAAGAAACCTGCCATTGCCACCGGTCTGGCCGTGGGTAGCTGCCTGTTGCTGGCGTTTGGCGCCGGTGGGGCCGACGGCTCGGGTGGGCTGATCATCTGGCCGCTGTTTGGGACCACCAACCAGTTGCTGGCAGGCCTGACATTGCTGGTGATCACCGTGATGCTGGTGCGCCTGAAACGGCCCATGTGGTACACCCTGGCACCGCTGTGTTTCCTGCTGGTGATGACGATCGTGGCGCTGCTGCTGCAGCTGCGCACCTTCTGGAATCAGGGCAACATGTTCCTGCTGGTACTGGACATCGTCGTTCTGATTGCGGCCATCATGGTGGCCATGGAGTGTGCGGCCGCGCTGAAGCGCTCGCGTTCCGAAGTCGCCGAGCAGCAGCCTTAGCCGCTGCAAAACCCTGGAGAAATCCCATGAGCGATGATCTGCATTCCGGGTCGTCGCATCGAGAAACGCTCAGGGCCTGGCTCGACCAGGCCCGCTTCTTTACCGAAGAGGTGTACAGCGCCCGCTACCGGGGCGCCATCGCCAGAGCGCGACGCGATGAAGACGACCTGTTCATGCTGCTGGTGTTTGCCGAAATGATGGGCCTGCAGAATCCTGCTGCTTATTACACGCTTGAGCTGCAGCCATTGCTGCTCGAACGCTTCCATGACTGGCATCGGCGCATGGGCATGGAGCACTCCCCACTGGATCACTTCCGCTGCTGTTGAGGCATTTGCCCAGCGGTAGCCCGCACATCAGGACAGACCATGCACGCTGTATTGAAACGACGCCTGCTATGGGTAGGTGGCAAAGGGGGCGTTGGCAAGACCACCGTGGCGGCCTCATTGGCCGTGCTGGCCGCCAGCCGAGGCAAACGGGTGCTGGTGGTCTCCACCGACCCCGCTCATAGCCTGGGCGATGTGTTCGACAGGCAGTTGGGCGATACGCCTCGCCGCCTGTTGCCCAACCTGGATGCCATGGAGATCGACCCCGACCGTGAAGTGGAAGCGCACCTTGCCCGCGTCGTGGCCCAGATGCGGCGTTATGCAGCGCCAGAAATGATGCAGGAGCTGGAGCGGCAGATGCGCCTGACACGTCAGTCTCCCGGCACCCAGGAGGCCGCCTTGCTGGAGCGGCTGGCTCGTCTGATGGTGGACGATGAGGCCCCCTATGACGTGATCATTTTCGATACCGCGCCCACGGGGCATACCCTAAGGCTGCTGACCCTGCCCGAGGCCATGGCCGCGTGGACCGACGGGCTGCTGGCCCATAACCGCAAATCCGCTGATTTGGGCAAGGTGCTGGAGCATCTGACCCCCAAGCGAGGCAGGGACGTGGCGACGCCCTTTGACGACCCCACCCAGGACCCGCTGGAAGACCTGGATGAACGCACCCGCGACGTGGCCAGCACGCTGATCGAGCGCCGCCGCCTGTTTCACCAGGCACGACGGCGTATCGAGGATAAAAGCGCCTGCAGCTTCTTGTTCGTCATGACCCCCGAGCGGCTGCCGATCCTGGAAACCGATCGTGCGGTGAAAGCACTGGAGGAAGTGCGTATCCCGGTGGCGGGGGTGCTCATCAATCGGGTGATTCCCGCAGACGCCGACGGCGAGTTCCTGGCAGCCAGGCGGCAGCAGGAGGCCACTTATCTGGCGCGCATCGAACAACATTTTCGCCACCTGCCGCGCCCCGTGCTACCTTGGCTGCCGACGGATGTACAAGGTATTGAGGTGCTGGAGCAGTTGGCTGCCCAGCTTGAACAGCAAGGATTTTGATGCGGGTATTACTGCTTTCCGCCTACGAGGCGGTCAGCCATCGTTACTGGGCAAACAGTTTGATGGCTGAACTGACGGATGTGGAATGGACATTGCTGAGCTTGCCACCGCGCCATTTTGCCTGGCGCATACGCGGTAATCCGCTGAGCTGGTGGTTGAAGGAACACGCTACCCTCAGCCAGCGCTTCGATGTGGTGCTGGCCACCTCCATGGTGGATATGGCCACGCTGGTCGGGCTTTTTCCGCACTTGGGCCAGGCCCGCAAGATCGTCTATTTTCACGAGAACCAGTTTGCCTACCCGGAGTCCAGCGAGCAGGTGCCCCAGGTCGAAGCCAAAATGGTCAATCTCTATGCGGCCCTGGCGGCGGATACCCTGGTATTCAACACCGCCTACAACCGCGACTCCTTTTTTAGTGGCGTCAGGCAATTTCTGAAAAAAATGCCCGAGAACCTGCCGGCCGCCGCGCCGCTGGAGCGGCTGAGGCGTTCGGCAAAAGTACTGCCGGTGCCCTTGCAGCCGCTGGCGCAGGTGCCCGACGTTGCACCGCCACGCCGCATCGTCTGGAATCACCGGTGGGAGTACGACAAGAACCCCGAGGACTTCTTTGCGGTGTTGTTCAGGCTGAGTGAGGAGGGCGTGCCTTTCGAACTTGCCGTCATGGGCCAACGGTTTCGCGACGAGCCCGCCATCTTTGCCGAGGCGCAGGTGCGGCTGGCGCAGCATCTCGTCTGTTGGGGGCCTCAGCCAGAGGAGCAGTATCAAGCGCTGTTGAACGGCGGCGGTATCGTCGTGTCGACCACCTGGCATGAGTTTCAGGGGCTGGCCATCATGGAGGCTGCCCAGCGTGGCGCGTGGCCGCTGGTGCCGGACAGACTCTGCTTTCCGGAACTCTATCCTGATGCCTACCGTTACGATGGGACACGGGAGGGGCTCTATCGGCGCCTTGTCGCGTGGTTACAAGGCACGATGACCGCCCCTGAGCGGCTGGATACGTCGCCCTGGGAGTGGCCCCAGTGGCGTGAGGCGTATCGTCAGTTGTTGGACTGAAGCAGGTCAAGACGCCTGGTAGGCCAGTGCACCACGGCCGTGTGAGGTCGCATCTTGCTGGCCAGCTCAGGATGACGCTGGCCGATCACCTGTGCGGCAAAGCGCGACAGGAACTGCGATTTCAGCTCTGCCCGCGCGCGATCGACGCCGCTGTGTTGATAAGGGGTCGAGGCCAGCAGCATGAAGCCATCGTCTGGAATGCGGCCATGGAGCATGTTGGCGGCGATGATATCCGCCGCCGTGCCAATGGGTTCTGCCAGGTCGGGCCCGTAGGGACCGATGATCAGTGCGGTATTGGGCAGGTGAAGAAAATCGAAACCTCGGCCAATGCAAATGACCCATTCACGGTGTTCGATCTCCAGCGCCCGGGCGGTGCCATACAGGCTAGTGACATGGGCCAGGTTACCTTCCAGCAGCGGTAGCAGGTCACGGCGTATGTCGTCAGGCATATCCGGGCAGACGGCGGCGAGACGGATGGCCAGGGCCTCTGCCGGTTGGCCTACCCAGTCGCGAATGTCCAGGACCGCTCCTGCCTTGCCATGAATCACCAGCGCGTCGCTATCCGTTTCAAAGCCACACACCAGCGGGTACACCTGCTGGTGGTCCTTGCCAAACAGTTTGCCCGCCTGCTCGGCAATGCCGTATGCGTGAGCCCGGGCGGCCGCCGTATCGCAGCCGAAGCCTGCACAGCCCCGCTGTGGCTGTCCGGCGGAGTAGTGATAAGTAATGCACATCAAGGTGCCGCGCCCCTGCTGCGCTGCCGCCAGCACCGAATCGGTGAGCAGCTCACCCAGGTAAGGCCAGCCCAGGTCGAAAATACCCCCCAGGTTGCGAAACGGCGTGATGATGCCCAGCGGGGTGCGGGTGGCATGGGGAAGGTGGATACGGCCATCCATGCACTTCATCACCAGAAGTGAAGTAGGGTGCTGCGCCAGATAGCGCTGCCGTGCCAGCCACGCGTCAGGACTGCAGAAGTGCTCTGCGTGCTGGCGGGAGAGAGCCAGCAGCGCATCGATTCGCTCGTGGATAGGGCGCTGGTGAAGCCGTAGGGCAGAGCGGCTGCTGGTACTTGAGATGGTACTGTGGTCTGTGCTGGGCATGGGCAGCTCCCTGGGGCGGCCCAAACGTTCAGGCCAGCTCGGTTTTGTCTTTATAGTCGCAGAGATCCTCGATGATACAGCTACCGCAGCGTGGCTTGCGAGCGATACAGGTATAGCGGCCATGCAGGATCAGCCAGTGATGGGCGTCCTGCTTGAAAGCCTTGGGCACATGGCGCAACAGCTTCTGCTCCACTTCGACCACGTCCTTGCCCTTGGCGATGCCCGTCCGGTTGGAGACTCGGAAGATATGCGTGTCCACGGCGATGGTGGGCTGCCCAAAGGCGGTATTGAGAATGACGTTGGCGGTCTTGCGCCCGACACCCGGCAAGGCTTCCAGCGCCTGGCGGGTTTGCGGCACGTCGCTACCATGCTGGTTCACCAGAATATGGCAGGTCTTCATCAGGTTTTCAGCCTTGGTGTTGAACAGGCCGATGGTCTTGATGTACTCCTTGAGTCCCTCGATGCCCAGCGCGATGATTGCTTCGGGGGTGTTGGCCACCGGAAACAGTCGGTCGGTGGCTTTGTTGACGCCCACGTCGGTGGCCTGTGCCGAGAGCAGTACCGCAGCCAGCAGCTCGAAGGGGGTGCTCCAGTTCAGCTCGGTGGTGGGGTGCGGATTTTCCGCCTGCAGGCGGGCAAAAATCTCCTGCCGTTTCTGGGCATTCATGAACGTTTCTCCAGACTATTTGATGATGCCAGTGACCCGGACGCGGCGTTCGCTGCGCTCGTGGGTGGGGGAGGGCTGTGCCTTGCGCTGGCGCTGGTCGAGGACATTCTTGAGCGCGATCAGCAGGCCCGCAACGAAAAAGGCCCCTGGCGGCAACATGAAAAACAGAAACTGATAGTCGCCCATCACCGTTATCTGCCACTCGGCGGCCCTGGGGCCCAGCAGCAGATGCATGTTGTGGAACAGCGTCCCCTGGCCCAGCAGCTCTCTGATCCCTCCCAGCAAGACCAGCACCCAGCCGAACCCGAGCCCCATCATGAACCCGTCCAGCGCCGCAGGAAGTACCGGCTGGCGCGAGGCAAACGCATCGGCACGTCCCAGGATGGCGCAGTTGGTCACGATCAATGGGATGAAAATGCCCAGAATTTGATAGAGCGAATAGGCAAAGGCAGCCATCAACAGCTCGGCGCAGGTCACGAAGGCGGCAATGATCATCACGAAGGCGGGTAGCCGCACCGCGCTGGGCACCTGATGGCGAATCAACGAGATGGTCGTACTCGCCCCGACCATGACCAGCAGGGTGGCCAGCGCCAGCCCCAGTGCGTTGACCACGCTGGCGCTCACGGCCAGCAGCGGGCAGAGCCCCAGTAGTTGCACCAGGGCCGGGTTGTTGCGCCAGAGCCCTTCCTGGGTCAGCTGTTGCCATGGGGTCATGTCTCTGGCTCCTCGATGGTGATGGGCAAACGGACCTCATGGGCATAGCGCAGGGCATCGTGAACGGCATCGATGACCGCGCTTGGGGTGATGGTGGCCCCGGTGAAGCCATCGAACGCACCGCCCTGTTGTCGCACCGCCCAGCTTTCGGGGGGCAGACTGTGGCGTGTCAAGCCATCGAAGCGAGTGATCCAGTCGCTGCGCTGGCGTTCGATGGCATCGCCTAGCCCTGGCGTTTCCTGGTGCCGAGTGACCCGAACGCCGCTGATACGGCCCTCATGGTCAATCCCCACCAGCAGGTGAATGGCTCCGCTGTAGCCCTGGTGGGTGATGACCGGCAGGACGACGGCAGCCTCGTCTGCGTGGTGAACATACCAGCCGTGTGTGGGCGCGCGGTGGCCCAGCCGCCCGGGCTCAGGCAGCTCGAAGGTGTCTTCCAGCAGCGATGCTTGTGAGTCCGTGACCAGCGAAGCTGGCAGCACTGCCTGCAGCTGGCGATATTGATAGGCCAACTGGTGCTGCTCGATACGCTCGGCGGTCAGCGCCCGAGTCAATGCCACGCTGCCTGCCGTTACCAGCGCAAAGGTGCCCAGCGCCAGCGCCCCACGCCACATGGCTTGATAGAGCGTCATGGGCGCTTCGCCTGGGGTCGGTGCCCTGTGGGACGATGCCCTGTAGGAACAGGAGCGCTGTAAAGATCCAGCAGCGGCACGCAAAGGTTCATCAGCAGCACGGCAAAGGCGACGGCATCGGGATAGCCGCCGAAGGTGCGGATGATCATGACCAACACCCCGATGCCGATGCCGAACAACAGCTTGCCGCGCCGACTGGTCGCCGCCGACACCGGGTCCGTGGCAATGAAGAAGGCACCAAACAGGGCAGCCCCCATGGTCAGATGAAACAGCGGAGAGGCGTAGTGGTCGCTGTCCAGGCCGTAGAGCAGTGCCGCTATCAGTGCCATGCTACCCAGCATGGCAACCGGAATATGCCAACTGATCACTCGTTTGAACAACAGCAGCAACCCGCCTGCCAGCCACGCCAGCGCGATCATGCGCCAGGCCTGTACCGTGTCTTCCAGCGCAGCCGCCGCCCAGAACTCATCTGCCCCTGTCAGTCCTTTATGCTTGAAGGCATCCAGTGGCGTGGCGCCACTCAGCGCGTCCAGCTCGGCAGCGGAGAGGGTGCCGCTGACCTGGGCCCAGAGTGTCGCCATCGAACCTGCCTGGTGCGGCACTGGCCACAGCGTCATGTAGGTTGGAAACGAGACCAGCAGCAGGGCGTAACCCACCATGGCCGGATTGAACGGGTTGTGCCCCAGCCCTCCATACAGCTGCTTGGCGACCACCACCGCGGCGATGGCCCCTACCGCCAGCAGCCACCAGGGGCTACCGGGGGGCAGCGAGGCACCCAATAGAACGCCCGTCAGCAGGGCGCTGCCGTCGGTCAAGGTAGCGACCACGCGGCGACGGCGCAGGGCGAGTATGGCGGCCTCTGCCAGCATGGCAACGCCGGCGGCCACTGCCACGTTGGTCAGCACCCCCAGCCCAAAATAGAAGGTCATGGCCAGTAGCCCCGGCAGGGTCGCCAAAATGACCCAGCGCATGATCGATGCCGAGGAGGGGGCAAGGCCCAGCGTCGAGGCCTGGAGCATGCTCATGGTGTCGTTTGCTCCCGTTCGCGGGCTCTGGCATCGGCCAGTCGGGCATCCGCGGCGAGCAGGTTTTCCTGGGCAGTGGCCAGCTGCATCTCCAGATCCTCCTGGGATTGTTGAGGGTCTTCTGCCACGGCGCGAGCCAGCGCTTTCTCGGCTTTTTTGACCGCCGCCCTGGCCGCGGTCTGTGCGATGCGCAAGCTGCGCAGGTCAACGGCTGGCAGCTCTGCGGCGCGGGGCTCGGCACCCGATGACGACGGCTGACGCTGCTGGGCAAGCCGCGCCTGGCGGCGAGCCTGCTTCTCCGCCTCTTCCCGGGCCAGCCTGGCCTGGCGGAACTCGAAGCGGTGGCGAGCGTGCTCTGCCTTGGCGGTTTCGATACGCTTCAAGCGGATCCGCTGTTTGGCCGTGCGGTATTCCGCCACCAGCGGGATATGGCTGGGGCATACGAAACTGCAGGCGCCGCATTCGATGCAGTCGAACAGGTGCTGTTTTTCCAGAGCCGCGTCATGGCCACTTTGCGCGTGCCAATGCAGCTGCTGGGGCAGCAGCTGCACCGGGCAGACGGTTTCGCAGGCACCGCAGCGAATACAGGGGGAAGCGTCTGGCGCCGGGGGCAGTTCCTGGCGGGTGGCGGCAATCAGGCAGTTGGTGGTTTTGATGACCGGAACGTCCAGCGATGCCAGCGCTCTCCCCATCATGGGCCCACCCACCACCACTTGATGCAGGGCATCCGGCGCCAGCCCCGTCTGCTGAAGCAGACCCGCTATCGGGGTGCCCAGACGTACCCAGTAGTTGCCTGGCCGTTCGATGGCCTCGCCTGTCAGGGTGACGATGCGCTCGACCAGCGGTGTGCCCTCGCAGATGGCTTGCTGGGCCGCCAGCAGCGTCCCCGGGTTGTGACACAGAACGCCCACATCCGCTGGCAGGCCGCCGCTGGGCACGTCTCTGCCCAGCAGCTTTTTGATCAGCTGTCGCTCGCCCCCGCTGGGGTAGCGGGTTTCGATTACCTCGAGCGTCACCGGAATCGGTGATGGCACCTGGGGCAGCGCCGCCTGCAGGGCTTGGCATGCCTCGGGCTTGTTATCCTCGATACCCACGACGATACGCGACGCGTCACACAGGGTGGCCAAAATTGCCGCGCCTTCCAGCACCTGGGCGGCATAGTGGCGCAGCGTCATGTCGTCGGCGGTGATGTAGGGCTCGCACTCGGCAGCATTGACCACCAGCGTATCGATGGGTTGTTGCAGGCTGACCTGCGCTTTGACGTGAGTCGGAAAGCCAGCCCCGCCCAGCCCTGCCAGGCCGCTGTCGTCCAGGCGCGCCACCAGCGCTGAAGGCTCCGCCCGCCGCCAGTCGAGCGGCGCCAGCCGCTGCCACTCATCGTCGCCATCGCCTACGATCGTCACCGACTGAGGACTGACCTCACGCACGGTGCCGCTCAGGCTGGCATGCACATTGGCCGATACCAGCCCACCTTTGCGGGCCACCACAGTGCCCACCTTCACGCGCTCGCCTGCGGCCACGCAGGGCAGGGCGGGCTTGCCGACATGCTGATCGAGGGGCAACACCACTCGAGCAGGCAGCGGGGCCACCCTCAGCGGCGCGGTGAGTGAGCGCTGCTTGCGCTCGGGCGGATAAATGCCGCCGGGAAAATCATGACGGGACATGAGCACTCCCTGGCGTTGCGCGGTCGCTGATAATGGGCTCCCACTGACTCAACGGCTTGCGTCGTGGCAGCATGTCGATGCAGTCCACCGGGCAAGGGGCAACACATAAATCGCAGCCGGTACATTCGTCTTCGATGACCGTGTGCATCTGTTTGGCCGCGCCGATGATGGCATCCACCGGGCAGGCCTGAATGCATTTGGTGCAGCCAATGCACTCGGCTTCGCGGATGAAGGCCACACGATCTTCGCAGGGGGCTTCGCCATCCAGGGGCGCTGGCTCGCGACCCAGCAGCTCGGCCAGAGCCACTACCGTGGCGTCTCCGCCGGGCGGGCACTTGTTGATGGCATCGCCCTGGTTGATCGCTTCGGCGTAAGGGCGGCAGCCGGGGTAGCCGCACTGGCCACACTGGGTTTGTGGCAGCAGCGCATCGATCTGCTCCACCAGGGGATTTTCATCCCCCTTGAAGCGCGCGCTGGCCAAACCCAGCAGCGCCCCGAACAGCAGGCCCAGAGTGGTCAATGCGCCAACGGCGCTGGCGACCCCCCACCATGACAATGATTCGCCCATCACGATGCCCCCTGCACCAGGCCGGAAAAGCCCAGAAACGCCAGCGACATCAGGCTAGCGGTCACCATGGCAATGGCGGCGCCCTGGAACGGTTTCGGTATGTCGGCACTGGCCAGCCGTTCACGCATGGCGGCGAACAGTACCAGCACCAGCGAGAAACCAGCTGCCGCGCCCAGGCCATAGAGGGTGGTGTGGAAGAAGCTCAGTTCGCGGTTGAGCGACAGTAGCGCCACCCCGAGCACGGCGCAGTTGGTGGTGATCAGGGGCAGGAAAATACCCAGCACTTGATGCAGCAGCGGGCTCAGCTGGCGCACCATGATCTCGGTGAACTGTACGACGGCAGCAATGACCACGATAAAACTGATCGTTCGCAGGTAGGTAATGTCCAGCGGTACCAGCAGGCCGTGGTACACCACGTAGCTGGCCGCCGAGGCCAGGGTAAGCACGAAGGTGGTGGCCAGAGACATGCCCATGGCCGACTCCAGCTTGTTGGAGACACCCATGAAAGGGCATAAGCCAAGAAACTGGACCAACACGAAATTATTGACCAGCGCGGTGCTGATCAGGATGACAAACAGTTCGTTCATGGCGGCGTATTGTGCGTGGAACTGGCGTCGCTGGCTAGCGGAGATGCAAATCGAACGGCGCGGTGCCGGCCTTGCGCCTTGGCCAGGTACAGCGCCTGGTCGGCGGTGCTCATGACGGCGCTTGGCTGAGCCGTCTGGCTATCCTGCAGCGAGCCAACGCCCACGCTGATGGTGACATGATGGCAGACGGGCGATGTTGCATGGGGTAACGCAAGTTGGTCGATGGCCGCGATGATGTCCTGGCCAAGCTGCAGGGCTTGCGAAGGCTCCGTGGCAAGCAGCAGGGCGCTGAACTCTTCGCCACCGGTGCGGGCAATCAGATAGCCACGCCCAGCGGCGCAGCGCTCGAATACCTGCCCCACCTGTTCAAGGCATCTATCGCCCTGCACATGCCCGTAATGGTCGTTGTAGAGTTTGAAATGATCGATATCCAGCATCATGACGGCCACCGGGTGCTGCTGGGCATCTGAGATGGCAGCCTCCAGGCGCTGGTCGAACAGCCGCCGATTGGGCAAGCCTGTCAACGGATCATGGGTGGAGAGTGTCAGTAGCTCGGCGTTCAACCGATGCTGGCAGGCAAGCTGGTGGTGAAAGGCGCGTGACAAGGTGCCGATCTCATCCCCCCGCTCTACCAGGGTGAGCGTTGCCGCCTCTGCTGGCGCCAACTGTTGGGTGAAGTGGGTCAACTGGCGCAAGGGCTTCAGTACCAGCCGCTCCAGCACCAGCAGTACCAGTCCGATGACCAGGGACATCAGCACGGCCGTCCATATCAGAACGTAGTTGAAGGTCGTCAAACTGCTCAGATAGCCATGGCGATTGAGCTTGATTCCCAAGGCTAGCTGGCTGTCATTGCCTAGCGTCGGGAAGTATTGTTCGGCATAGGCCGTGTCGTCGGAGAAGGTCAACTGTGCTTCCGGCGGATGTGTTGCGTCCGTCACCGACAGCGCGATGGGCAGCCCTGTGTAATCCGCCATGAGGGCTTGCCATGAGTCGTTCAGCGCACGTAGCTTGAACAGCCACCCTACAGCGGGGCCACTCTCGTCGGTTTGCAGGATAGGGCTACCCGCCAGCAAGGCTGGCCACCCTTCGATGGCGATGTGGACCTCGTTGGCATGGCCCTCCTCGATGGCCAGTTGCATGGTCTGAGTCCAAGGCGCCATCCAGGCGCACTCGCCGGTGGCTGAGGTACAGGTGCTGAACTGGCCTGTTTGCGGGTCGATGCCCGATAGCAGATACAGCTCACCGTCGAGGGTGAAGAGCGCCATGAGCTGATAGCGCATGTCCTCGAACATTTGCGCGCTAAAATTCACCTCGGTGAAGCCCGGGTAATCGCCTTGCAGGAAACGATAGGTATCGTCCCAGTGTGCCCAATCACGTACTTGTGCATGCAGCTGCTGTTGGCTCAAGACCAGGCCGCGGGCGGTGCGATCCAGCTCGCGGTGAGCGGCGGCCCTTTCTTCTGCCTGCAGAGCAGGAAAGATCAGCCAGTGACTCAGCGCGCCCAGTGCCAGCATGGCGCACAGCAATACGCTGCCCAGCAGGGCAAGAAAGCGAAAACGCAATGACAAAGGCCAGCGTTGAACCATGGGTGCACTCAGTCCTGTTGTCGCGATGAAGGTAGCGTCGTGAAGCCCCTTCACTCTCCTTGACTTTCATTTTCCTCAAACAGCAAGGGGCAGGCGGTTGGCCATGCCCCTTGCTGGCGTCTGCTGCGCGACTGATCAGGCCAGGCTCAGGTGACTCGCTGACCGGGCTCCGCGCCAGAGTCGGGAGACAGCAGATAGATGCCATCGTTGTTGGCGGAAGCCAACACCATACCTTCTGACAGGCCGAAGCGCATTTTTCTCGGAGCCAGGTTGGCGACCATGACGGTCAGTCGTCCTTCCAGCGCTTCTGGAGAATAGGCCGAGCGAATGCCGGAAAAGACGTTGCGGGTCTCGCCGCCCAGGTCGAGGGTCAGCTGCAGCAGCTTGTCTGCGCCTTCCACGTACTGTGCCTTGGCGATACGCGCAATCCGCAGGTCGACTTTGGCGAAATCGTCGAAGCTGATCTCGGCGGCGATGGGATCCTCGGCCAGCGGGCCTTTGGGCGTATTCTTGAGTTTCTGCTCTTCCACCAGATCCTCCTTGGAAGCGTCGATCATGGCGTCGATCCTGTCTCGCTCTACCCGGGTCATCAGCGGTTTGAATTTGTTGATGGCGTGGTTCACCAGTACGCTCTGGCGGCTTTCCCAATCGAGGGTATCCAGCGCCAGAAACTCGCGGGCTTGCTCCGCCATGCTCGGCACCACCGGCGCCAGATAGACCATCAGCTGGCGGAACAGGTTGATGCCCACCGAGCAGATTTCCAGCACTTCCTGTTCGCGTCCGTCCTGCTTGGCCAGTGCCCAGGGCTCTTTGTCAGCGATGTAGGTATTGGCTTCATCGGCCAGCTCCATGATCTTGCGCATGGCGCGGCTGAATTCCCGCGCTTCGAAATCGGCAGCGATATCCTCACCGGCCGAGATGAAGCGGGCAACCATGGCCGGTTCAGCGCAATGTTCGGAGAGCGTTCCGCCGCCGAGCTTTTTGACGAAGCCTGCACAGCGGCTGGCGATGTTCACGACCTTGCCGACCAGATCCGAGTTCACGCGCGCGGCAAAGTCATCGAGGTTCAGGTCGAGGTCGTCGACCTTGGAGGTCAGCTTGGCGGCAAAGTAGTAGCGCAGATACTCGGGGTTGAGGTGCTCGGCATAGGTGGCAGCCTTGATGAAGGTGCCACGGGACTTGGACATCTTGGCACCATCCACGGTCAGGAAGCCGTGACAGTTGACCGCCGTGGGCGTACGGAACTCTGCCCCATGGAGCATGGCCGGCCAGAACAGGGCGTGGAAGTAGACGATATCCTTGCCGATGAAATGGTAGACCTCCGCGTTGGAGTTCGGCTGCCAGAAGCTGTCGAAGTCGATGCCCTGGCGGTCACACAGGTTCTTGAAGCTGGCCAGGTAGCCGATGGGGGCATCCAGCCAGACGTAGAAATATTTGCCGGGCGCATCCGGGATCTCAAAGCCGAAATAGGGCGCGTCCCGAGAAATGTCCCATTCATTGAAGCCGGATTCGAACCACTCCATCAGCTTGTTGCGAATCTGGGGCTGAACGTGACCGTCGTTGATCCACTGTTGCAAGAACTCGGCGAAGTCCGGCAGCTTGAAGAAGTAGTGGGTCGAGCTACGCACCTCGGGCGTGGCGCCGGAAATGGCGGACACCGGATTGATCAAATCAGCGGGGGTATAAGTAGCGCCACACTTCTCGCAGTTATCCCCGTACTGATCGTCAGCATGGCATTTGGGGCAGGTGCCCTTGATAAAGCGATCCGCCAGGAACAGGCCTTTCTGGGGGTCGTACATCTGCTCGATGTCGCGGGTCGCAATATGGCCCTTGTCGCGCAGGCGCTTGTAGATCAGTTCGCTGTAGTGACGGTTCTCTTCGGAGTGGGTGGAGTGGTAGTTGTCAAAGCCCACGCCAAAGCGAGCAAAGTCTTCCTGATGGTCCTGAGAGACTCTTTCGATCAGCGCTTCTGGGGAGATGCCTTCCTGCTCGGCTCGCAACATGATGGCCGTGCCATGGGCGTCGTCGGCGCATACGTAGTAGCACTGCTGGCCACGGCTTTTCTGAAAACGTACCCAGATGTCGGTCTGGATGTACTCAAGCAGATGACCCAGGTGGATGGCACCGTTGGCATAGGGCAGTGCGCTGGTCACCAGAATGTTGCGTGGAGCAGTGTTGGACATGGTGAAGGTTGATTCCGTCTAGGCAAAACAAATAAATGGAGTGAGATAAACGTGTGTCGCCACCTGGCATGCAGCCAGCGAAACTAGTACAGCGCCTGCTCTTCCTGAACCACTTCGCGCAGCAGTTCCAGAAACAGCTTGTCGGCATCGGAGTGCTCGGCAGGGTCTTCAGGGATGTGCACGCTGGTGGTGTCGGAAATTTCATTGGCAATGCGCGCCATGATGGCGGGGCTGCTACCTTCCGACAGCTGCTGACGGGCGATGGTCAGCGACTGCTCGAGGATTTTGGGATCCTGAAGAAGCTTGCGAATGAATCCACGCAGTTCGTTGATAATACGAGTTTTTTGGATTTCTGATGCGGACATGGGAGTCTCCTTAAGACCACGCCAGGGTAGGTGCCCTAGCGAGACCAATGAATGCCTTGACCATAGCACTTTTTTGCATGTTGAGCATGCAAAGTCACATGACCTGCCCAACACGACCGATGAGCAACCGGATTACAGGCTCAGCCTGCCAGCCTTGTGCTTGACGGGGTTGGCATACTGCTCCAGCCAATAGGGTCGCAGTGCTTCCGGAACCTCGGCAAGCCGCGCCTTGAAGCGTTCGCGGTCCTGGCGGGTGATCGACTTGCGGGCCACCAGCTCGGGTGCTTCGCCCAGCGCTTCCAGGGCCAGGTAGTGGCTCGGGAAAAGCCGATAGCCACCGATGACCTGGCGGTCGATCTCGGCGGCGACTTCATCAGGGGTCTCCATGTCCGAGCCTACCGGGCTGCCAAAGCGCAGCTGAACGCGACCTTTGGAGCCGGTGATGCCGGAGACGATGGAGCGGATGTCTTCGAATTCGCTTTTGGCATAGCGGCCGTGGGTTGCGATGTCGTGCAGTTCTTGAGCTTTTTGCACGTCACAAGGGTCGTATTCATAGCTGATGGATACAGGCACCAGCTTGAGTTCCGCTACTGCTTCACCAAAGACGATGTCGCGCTCGGCAAGCCGTTTGGCCATGATCAACATCTTGATGATGGCGGGGTCGGTACGGTCGATGCCGTTCTTGGCGCGACCTTCCCGCTGGGCCATCCAGATGGAGTGGTTGTCGTCGGTGATCGAGTGGCGAATGTAGCCGGACAGCTGCTGGTAGGCGGCCAGCATGGCACGTTTTCCTCTGGCGCTGCGCGGCACGATGAAACTCTTGTTCAGACGCATCAGGTCCGTGACGTAGGGCTTCTTCAGCAGGTTGTCGCCAATCGCGATACGCACGGTGTCACGACCCGCCTGGTAGAGCGCATAGTTGACGAATGCTGGGTCCAGCGAAATGTCACGGTGGTTGCCGATGAAGAGATAAGCACTGTGCTCGTCGAGCTTGTCCAGGCCTGAAACGTCAAAGGCAGTGGTGGTGGTGCGTATCATCCGCTCCATGTAACGGGCAATGCGCATCTGAAATTCATGCACACTGGTTACGCCCTTGACCTCACGACGCACCGCGTGACCGGCCAGTGCCCTGGCCAGGGGCGGAGCCCATTTGGCCATGCGTGGCAGGCGAAAGCGGGTCAAAGCGTCCAGAAGCTCAGTGTCGCGAGAGAGCCGGGCAATAACTTCAGGAACCTCATGATCCATATAGGGCCGAATGTCGGCCCAGGGGTCACTCGTGTCGTCTGCGTGAGGAGCGTTATTGTGTTGAGTCATGCGATCCGTAACGTGTCAGCAAGTAAATGAACGATTCACCGAGAAGGTATGGGGTTGCCCATCATTAGGTGCCAGATAGCGCACTCGGTTCCCGCTGGGCTTCACCGCCCAGCCACTCCATGAGACGGCGAATGTCCTCGGACAGCGACTGAGCCATCAAGATGAAATCGGTTTCCAGGCGTGCCAGAGCGTCGTCACCATCATCGGCATGGTCGGCCTCTTCGATCAATGCATCGCCGAAACGCAGAGATTTCAGAGCAAGGTCATCGTGAAGCACGAAGCTCAGGCGGCCCTCTATCTGCATGGCCAGCTTGCTCGCCTGACGGCCGCTTTCGAGCAGCTGCTGTATTTCGTCGCTATCCAGATCCACTTGTCGGGCGCGCAGTACGCCATCATCGCCTTTCGCCTTCAGCTCGACCTGGTCGCCCAGCTGCAGGTCGGCGGGGCGGCTGGCGGAGTCACCCAGCCAGGTCGTCATGGCGCGTATCGGCAACGTCTGGCTGCTGAGTGGCGTTGCCTTGAGGCTGCCCAGGGTTTCCCGCAGCAGGTCCAGCACGTCTTCGGCGCGGGTGCGCGAGCTGGCGTTGATGCCGATCAGCTGGTGCTGGGTGTCCCACCAGAGGTCGATTTTCTGGCTGCGCACGAAAGCGCGGGGCATCAGCTCTTCGGTGACCTGCTCCTTGAGAGCGGTCTTTTCCTTGCGCGTTACCTTGCGTCCTTCGCTGGCTTCGATGTCGGCGACTTTCTCATCGACTTCTTCCTTGACCACCGAGGCAGGCAGCAGACGTTCCTGGCGCAGTGCCGAAAGCAGCCGATGTCCCTGGATCTCGTGCAGGCGCTGCCCGCCGCCCAGACGGCCTGCGGGCGCGGTCCAGCCTAGTCGGCGAGCATCCGCATTGCCCAATGGCTTGGCGGCGTGTTCATCCAGCGCGTTGGCCAGGGTGTGGCTGTCGAGCTCGGGCGCGCCGTGCAGGCGATATAGATGCAGGTGCTTGAACCACATGTCACCAATCCTGTTTAAAAGGTGGCACATTATGTCGAAAGCAGGCCTTTCCTGCCAGCACTCTGGTGTGCCGTCATGTTGTTGCACTGGTTTTAAACTTGTGTTTGATTTGCGTGGGGTATGTTGCCTGTCACTGGCAGGTGCCTGCGCCTGCTGATCACTGTCATCAATAAAAGAGGTTGTCATGTCTGAAGCGATTTCCAGCGTTACCATGCGGGTGCGGGGCTACCATCTGGACGGCTATGGCCACGTCAACAATGCGCGCTACCTGGAGTTCATGGAGGAGGGGCGCTGGGCATTTTTCGATGAGCACCCTCAGCTGATGAAGCAGCTGCACCAGGCAAAGCGGGCGTTCGTCGTGGTGAATCTGAATATCGATTACCGTGCGGCAGCCTTGCAGGGAGATGACTTGACGGTGCAGACCGGCATCATCGACGTGAATGAGCGCAGCGCGCTTTGTCATCACCGCATCGTGCGTCAGGATGGCAGCGTGGTGGCCCAGGCGGATCTGACGTTCGTGCTGCTGGACATGCAGCAAAATCGCGCGGCGTCCATCGAGGGCGACGTGCGTGAAGCGCTCATGGGGCTACAGGTCGGCAAAGAGGCCTTTTTGGCTTAAATAGCAATGGAGGTGTCACCGACTGCCCTTGATGCGTATGCAGTGGTATGATGTGAGCGACTCTGCGCGCCGCCTTGATGGTTAGCTAAAGGCGGCATTTTCAAGCGCTTTCAACTCTCGCAGTGCCAATGCAGTGCAAAGGATCTGACTTTCATGGGTGACATCGCCAGAGAAATCTTGCCCGTCAATATTGAAGACGAGCTCAAGCAGTCGTACCTCGACTATGCGATGAGTGTCATTATTGGTCGTGCGCTCCCCGATGTGCGCGACGGCCTCAAGCCGGTTCATCGCCGTGTGCTGTTTGCCATGCATGAGCTGGGGAATGACTGGAACAAACCGTACAAGAAGTCGGCGCGTGTCGTCGGCGATGTCATCGGTAAGTACCACCCCCACGGTGACAGTGCGGTGTATGACACCATCGTTCGCATGGCACAGCACTTCTCCATGCGTCACGTGCTGGTCGATGGTCAGGGTAACTTTGGTTCCATCGACGGCGACAACGCGGCTGCCATGCGTTACACCGAGGTGCGCATGG
Organism: Halomonas sp. C22; assembly: GCF_007655045.1. NCBI lineage: Bacteria > Pseudomonadati > Pseudomonadota > Gammaproteobacteria > Oceanospirillales > Halomonadaceae > Halomonas > Halomonas sp. C22. The sequence goes on from NZ_VBVC01000004.1 coordinate 188,360, forward strand.
CGCGCCTGGCCCACGAGCTGCTGGCGGATCTCGAAAAGGATACCGTCGATTGGGTCGATAACTACGACGGCACCGAACGTATCCCCGAAGTGCTGCCCACCAAAGTGCCGAACCTGCTGATCAACGGCTCCTCGGGCATTGCCGTGGGCATGGCCACCAACATTCCTCCCCATAACATGCGGGAAGTGATCGATGGTTGCCTGGCGCTGATCGACGACTACACCTTGACCGTCGATGACCTCATGCAGTACATCCCCGGGCCAGATTTCCCCACCGGCGGCATCATCAATGGCCGTGCCGGTATCCTGGATGCCTACCGCACCGGGCGTGGACGCATCTACGTTCGTGCTTGTCACACCATCGAACACGATGACAAGACCGGGCGTGATCACATCATCGTCACCGAGCTGCCTTATCAGGTGAACAAGGCACGGTTGATCGAAAAGATCGCCGAGCTGGTCAAAGAGAAAAAGATCGAGGGCATTGCCGAACTGCGCGACGAGTCCGACAAGGATGGCTTGCGTGTGGTGATCGAAGTCAAGCGCGGTGAGTCTGGCGAGGTCGTGGTCAATAACCTGTTTGCCCAGACCCAGCTTCAGAACGTCTTCGGTATCAACATGGTGGCGCTGGAAAATGGCCAACCACGCACGCTCAATCTGAAAGAGATGCTCGAGGCGTTCATCCGCCATCGTCGGGAAGTCGTCACGCGGCGCACCCTGTTCGAACTCAAGAAAGCGCGTGAGCGCGGCCATCTGCTGGAAGGCCTGGCCGTCGCCATCTCGAACATCGATGAAGTCATCGAGCTGATCAAGGCATCGCCCAATGCCGCCGAAGCCCGCGAGAAGCTGCTGGACAAGGTATGGCAGCCGGGCCAGGTGACGGCCATGCTGGAGCGTGCCGGTGCCACTTCCTGCAAGCCCGAAGACCTGGATGAAGGGTTTGGACTGAATCCCTCGGCCACCGAGTATCGCCTTTCGCCTGCTCAGGCTCAGGCGATTCTGGAACTGCGTCTGCACCGCTTGACCGGCCTCGAAACCGAAAAGCTGCTGGATGAGTACCTTTCGATTCTCGAAAAGATTGCCGAGTTCACAGAAATTCTTGCCTCTGCCGACCGCCTCATGGAGGTGATTAGGGAAGAGCTGCATGCGGTGCGCGACCAGTTTGGCGACGACCGTCGCACGGAAATTCAGGCCAGCCACCTGGATCTGTCCATCGAAGACCTGATTGCCGAAGAAGACATGGTGGTCACGGTGTCGCGTTCGGGCTACGCCAAGACGCAGCCGCTTTCGGACTATCAGGCCCAGCGTCGGGGTGGTCGCGGCAAGTCCGCCACGGCCATGAAGGACGAGGACGTCATCGAGCATCTGCTGGTTGCCTCGACCCATGACACGGTGCTGCTGTTCTCCAACCGTGGCAAGGTGTATTGGCTGAAGGTGTACGAGATGCCCAACGCCAGCCGTGGTTCACGCGGCAAGCCGTTGGTGAACATGCTGCCGCTGGAAGAGGGCGAGTCGGTCAACGCCATCCTGCCTGTGCGTGACTACGACCCCGAGCACTATATTTTCTTCGCTACCGCCAACGGTACCGTCAAGCGCACCAGTCTCGAGCAGTTCTCTCGCCCGCGTAGCGTGGGCTTGATTGCCATCGATCTGGAAGAGGGCGACCGCCTGGTGGGGGCTGCGATTACCTCGGGCAGCGACCACGTCATGCTGCTCTCCTCCAACGGCAAGGCGATCCGTTTCGAGGAAGGCAACGTGCGCGCCATGGGCCGTACCGCTCGCGGTGTGCGCGGCATGCGTCTGCTGGACGACGCGGAAGTGATCAGCCTGATCATTCCCAAGAGCCAGCAAATCGATGCCGAAGCGGATGCCGATGCCGAGCAGGAAGCCCCGGCAGATACCGCCGAGCTGGCGCAGAGCGATGGTCAGATCTACATCCTCACCGCCAGTGTGAAGGGCTATGGCAAGCGCACGCGCCTCGAAGAGTTCCCGCTGCGTGGTCGCGGTGGGCAGGGTGTGATTGCCATGCAGACCAGTGAGCGCAACGGCGCCCTGGTGGCGGCCATGCAAGTGTATGACAGCGATGAAATGATGCTGATCACCGACCGTGGCACCCTGGTGCGTACGCGGGTGGAAGAAGTGTCGATCACGTCGCGTAATACCCAGGGCGTGATGCTGATTCGCCTGGGCAAAGAAGAGCAGCTGGTGAAAACCGTGCGTGTCGATGAGCCCGAAGATACGGGAGCGCCCGAGGCGGTCGAGCCAGACGAACAAGACAATGGCGCACAGGAACCGGGAACCGATGACACGTCATTATAATTTTTGCGCAGGGCCCGCGGCCCTGCCTGTTGCCGTACTGGAGCGCGCTCGCAGTGAGCTGCTCGACTATCAGGGGCGCGGTTTGTCGGTGATGGAAATGAGTCATCGCAGCGATGAGTTCATTGCTATTGCCGATCAGGCAGAAGCCGATCTGCGGTCTCTGCTGGGCATCCCTGATCAGTACAAGGTGCTGTTTCTTCAGGGCGGTGCCAGCATGCAGTTTGCCATGCTCCCAATGAACCTGCTGGGTGGGGGCGGTAGTGCCAACTTCATCCAGACGGGCATTTGGGGCAAGAAGGCGCTGAGCGAAGCCAAGCGGCTCGGTTTTGCCTGCCATGTGGCGGGCAGCAGCGAGTCCAATGGACATCTGGCGGTGCCTGGCGAAGCTTCCCTGTCGCTCAGCAGCGACGCGGCCTACCTGCATTACACTTCCAATGAAACTATTGGCGGGCTGGAGTTCGACTACGTGCCAGACGTCACCCGTGCCGATGGCAGCGACGTGCCCCTGGTCTGCGACATGTCCTCCAATATCCTGTCGGGGCCTGTCGATGTCAGCGACTTCGGGGTGATTTATGCCGGGGCGCAGAAGAACATCGGTCCGGCGGGATTGACCATCGTGATCGTCCGCGATGACCTGCTGGGCAAGGCGCCTGCAAACGTCCCTTCGCTGTTCGACTACCAGATGCTGGCTGATGCAGGCTCGATGGTGAATACCCCGCCTACCTACGCCTGGTACCTCTCGGGCCTGGTGTTTCAGTGGTTGAAAAACGACATTGGCGGGCTGGACGCCATGGACCGCATGAACCAGCGCAAGGCGCAAAAACTTTACGCGGCCATCGATGGCAGTGACTTCTACAGCAATCCTATCGCCACAGCCAATCGGTCGCGCATGAACGTGCCGTTCGTGCTGGCGGATGACCGGCTGGATGGTGCCTTCCTCAAGGAGGCCGACGAGGCCGGGCTGCTGAATCTCAAGGGTCACCGCAGCGTCGGTGGCATGCGTGCCAGCTTGTATAACGCGGTGCCGGAAGATGCGGTGGATGCGTTAATTGCCTTCATGGCAGATTTCGAACAACGAAGAGGCTAACCCCCATGTCCGATACGCCGATCAATCTCGACGACTTGCGTCAACGTATCGACCAGCTGGATGGCGATATTCTGCGTTTGATCAGTGAGCGGGCCAACTGTGCCCAGCAGGTGGCTCACGTCAAGCTGGCTCAGGACAAGGATGCGGTGTTCTACCGTCCGGAGCGCGAAGCCCAGGTGCTGCGCCGTATCATGGCGTTGAACAAGGGGCCTTTGGACTCCGAAGAAATGGCGCGGCTGTTTCGCGAAATCATGTCTGCCTGCCTGGCGCTGGAGCAGCCGGTCAAGGTGGCTTATCTCGGGCCTGAAGGCACCTTCACCCAGCAGGCCGCGTTGAAGCATTTCGGTGAAAGCGCCGTCAGCCTGCCGATGGCAGCCATCGATGAAGTGTTCCGGGAAGTGGAGGCGGGGGCCGTCAACTATGGCGTCGTTCCCGTCGAGAACTCCACCGAAGGGGTGGTCAATCACACCCTCGACACGTTCATGGACTCTTCCATCAGGATTTGTGGTGAAGTGGTGCTGCGCATTCACCACCATCTCTTGATCAGTGAAACCACGCGTCAAGAGAAGGTGTCACGCATCTATTCGCACCCTCAGTCGTTCGGTCAGTGCCGCAAGTGGCTGGATGCCCACTACCCTCATGCCGAGCGGGTGCCGGTCTCTTCCAACGCCGAAGCCGCCAAGCTGGTGAAAACCGAGTGGCACAGCGCCGCAATTGCCGGCGACATGGCCGCCAAGCTGTATGGCCTCGAGCGCATTGCCGACAAAATCGAAGACCGGCCGGATAACTCCACGCGCTTCCTGATCATTGGCAATCAGGACGTGCCCATGTCGGGCGAAGACAAGACCTCCATCGTCGTGGCAATGCGTAACCAGCCCGGTGCGCTGCACGATTTGCTGGAGCCCTTCCATCGCCACAAGATCGATCTGACGCGTATCGAAACGCGGCCCTCGCGCACCGGTGTGTGGAACTACGTCTTCTTCATCGACTTCAAGGGCCACCGTGACGAGCCCCAGGTGGCTGCGGTGCTGGAAGAAGTTCGCCTTCGCGCCTCTGAACTGCGGGTGCTGGGTTCCTACCCTCAGGGTGTGCTGTGACGGTTCCACCTTCTCTTGCACCTCGGGTGGCGTGTGTCGAGCCGCGCATTCTGATTGTCGGCCTTGGCCTGATCGGCGGCTCGTTGGCCGCCGCATTGCGTGCCTCGGGCTACGCTGGCCAGATCATCGCCTGCGACCCCAATGAGCAGGAAGTGGCATTGGGCATCGAGCTGGGGCTGGTGGATGCGGGCGGTGTCGAGCTCGCCAACTGCTTGAAAGACGTTTCCATGGTCGTGCTGGCGGTGCCGGTGCTGGCCATGGAAGGCGTGATGAGCACGCTGTCGCGTTCTCTCGATCAGGCGGCTACCGATGTCGTGATCACCGATGTAGGCAGTACCAAGGCCACCATACGTGACTGCGCCGAGCGCGTATTCGGCCGTGTCATGCCCAATATCGTGCTGGGTCATCCTATTGCGGGCTCCGAGAAAAGCGGTGTGGCAGCCGCCAATCCATCGCTGTACGTCAATCACAAGGTGATCCTGACGCCGGAGCCGGATGTCGACCCGGTAGCGCTGGCGCGAGTAGAAACCCTGTGGAGAGCCTGCGGCGCCGACGTGCTGCAAATGAGCGTCGAGCGCCATGATCAGGTGCTGGCGCGCACCAGTCACTTGCCCCACTTGTTGGCGTTTTCACTGGTGGACACGCTGGCGCGGCAGGACGAGCGGCTGGATATCTTCCGCTATGCCGCGGGTGGGTTTCGTGATTTTACCCGTATTGCAGGCAGTGACCCGGTCATGTGGCGCGACATTTTCGTGGCCAATCGTGACGCCGTGCTCTCTTCTCTGGATGATTTCGAGGCGGGGCTCAAGCGGCTGCGTCAGGCGGTGGAAAGTGCCGACAGCGATGCGATGATTGCCACCTTCGACCGAGCCAGTCATGCTCGCCACTATTTTGATACGTTATTGAATAAAACCAGTTATCAGGCGGAATATCATATGCAACCACACGGTCAAGTGACTTATCGCGTGCAGCCAGGCGGCCAGGCGCAGGGGCGTTTGCGGGTGCCGGGCGATAAATCCATGTCTCACCGCTCGATCATGCTTGGCGCGTTGGCCGAAGGGGTGACCGAGGTCAAAGGCTTCCTGGAGGGCGAAGATAGTCTGGCCACCTTGCAGGCCTTTCGTGAAATGGGGGTGGCCATCGAAGGCCCGCACCAGGGGCGTGTGACCATTCATGGGGTTGGTATGCACGGCCTCAAGGCGCCGGCAGGCCCGCTATATGTAGGTAACTCTGGCACCGCCATGCGCCTGTTTGCCGGGCTGCTGGCGGGTCAGGCGTTCGATAGCGAATTGACCGGTGATGAGTCACTCACCAAGCGCCCCATGGGGCGTGTGGCAGACCCGCTGCGCCTGATGGGAGCGACCATCGACACGGCAGAGGGTGGCCGTCCGCCATTGAAAATTCATGGCGGCGCTGCGCTGAAAGGCATTCATTATGATATGCCCATGGCCAGTGCTCAGGTGAAGTCGTGCCTGCTGCTGGCAGGGCTCTACGCCGAGGGAGAGACCCGCGTGCGCGAGCCAGCGCCGACCCGCGATCATACCGAGCGGATGCTCAACGGGTTTGGCTATGCCGTCTCTCGCGAGGGCGACACCTGCTGGCTGCAGGGAGGCGGTCAACTGACGGCGGGGCCGATTGACGTACCCTCCGATATCTCTTCGGCTACCTTCTTCCTGGTCGCCGCGGCCATTACCCCAGGTTCCGACATCACGCTGGAGCACGTGGGTATCAACCCGACGCGTATCGGTGTCATCAATATTCTGACCCTGATGGGCGCTGACCTGACGCTTGAAAACCAGCGCGAGGTAGGCGGTGAGCCCGTGGCCGACATCCGTATTCGCCATGCGCCGCTGAAAGGTATCGATATTCCTGTCGATCAAGTGCCGCTCGCCATCGATGAGTTCCCGGCGCTGTTCATTGCGGCGGCCAATGCACAAGGCACCACGCGGCTGCGCGGTGCTGAAGAGCTGCGCGTCAAAGAGTCAGATCGTATTCAGGCCATGGCAGATGGTTTGGCGATTCTGGGGGTCGAGCATACGGTCGTGGAAGACGGCATCGACATCATCGGTAACGCTGACGAGAGCGTGCCGAGTTACGGCGGTGGCCGCATCGATAGCCTCGGGGATCACCGCATTGCCATGGCGTTTGCGATTGCCTCCCTGCGCGCGGGTGCCGAGATCGTCATCGACGATTGCGCCAACGTGGCGACATCCTTCCCTGACTTCGTTGCGCTGGCTCAGCGTATCGGGATGCGTGTCGATGTGGAGGGCGTCCATGGCCGCTAACGTACCTGTGCTGACGATCGATGGCCCCGGCGGTGCCGGTAAAGGCACGATCAGCAGTCTGGTGGCTGAGCGACTGGGCTGGCATCTGCTGGACAGCGGTGCGCTCTATCGGTTGACGGCCCAGGCGGCCGTCAAGCATCACGTGGCGCTGGATGACGAAGCGGCGCTGGCCGATATTGCGGCAACCCTGGACGTTGCTTTCCCCGTGGAAGAGGGTCAGCCACGTACGCTGCTGGAAGGCGAAGACGTCAGTCGGCTCATTCGTACCGAGCAAGCGGGCGAGTGTGCTTCCCAGGTGGCCGCATTGCCGCAGGTGCGCGCGGCGCTACTTCAGCGGCAACGGGATTTCTGTCAATTCCCCGGCCTGGTGGCGGATGGGCGCGATATGGGTACGGTGGTGTTTCCAGAGGCGCCGCTGAAGATTTTTTTGACCGCCAGTGCGGAGGAAAGGGCGCGTAGACGGCATCTGCAGTTGCAGGAATCAGGGGTGGATGCTAGTCTGTCGAGTCTTTTGAAGGAGATTCAGGCACGCGATGCACGCGACACGCAGCGCAGTGTGGCTCCGCTCAAGCCGGCAGATGATGCCATTACGCTTGACACCACGCGCCTGAGTATACCGGAAGTGGTTGATCAACTGACCGAGCTGCTTGCCCAACGGGGCATGTTTGACGGCGCTTGATTCTCCCTTGCGGCGTTTTTGGAAAGGTGTCACGACGTGGCAGGGCGACAGTAATATCTTAGTGAGCCCGGTCAGGTCCAACCAGCGCTAACGCCTCCAGAAGCTGAATGACATTAGGCCCGTACTCGCTGGTGGTACGGAGAAGGCAGTTATGCCTCAACAACGTTGATCACGTAGGAAAACCATGAGCGAAAGCTTTGCTGAACTGTTTGAACAGTCCCTTAACGACATCAACATGGAGCCGGGCGCCATTGTTGCGGCTCAAGTTGTCGACATCGACGGTGACTGGGTTACCGTCAACGCTGGTCTGAAATCCGAAGGTCAGATCCCTGCGGCACAATTCCGTGACGAAAATGGTGAGCTGACCATCGCGATCGGTGACGATGTGCACGTTGCGCTGGAAGCCGTGGAAGATGGCTTCGGCGAAACTCGCCTGTCCCGTGAAAAAGCCAAGCGCGCAGAAGCTTGGAAGATTCTGGAAGCGGCCTTCGAGAAAGACGAAATCATCAAAGGCGTGATCAACGGTAAAGTCAAAGGCGGCTTCACTGTCGACGTCGACTCCATCCGTGCCTTCCTGCCGGGCTCTCTGGTTGACGTTCGTCCGGTTCGCGACACTGCGCACCTGGAAAACAAAGAGCTGGACTTCAAAGTCATCAAGCTGGATCCGAAGCGTAACAACGTCGTTGTTTCGCGTCGCGCCGTGCTTGAAGCCGAAAACAGCGCCGAGCGTGAAGCACTGCTGGCGACGCTGCAAGAAGGTCAGCAAATCAAGGGTATCGTCAAGAACCTGACCGACTACGGTGCTTTCGTAGATCTGGGCGGTGTCGATGGCCTGCTGCACATCACCGACATGGCGTGGAAGCGTATCAAGCATCCGTCTGAAATCGTTGCCGTTGGCGACGAGATCAACGTCAAAGTGCTGAAGTTCGACCGTGAGCGCAACCGCGTTTCTCTGGGTCTGAAGCAGCTGGGTGAAGACCCGTGGGTCAACATCAAAGAGCGCTACCCGGAAGGCATGAAAGTGCAGGCAGTGGTCACTAATCTGACCGATTACGGCTGCTTCGCCGAGCTGGAAGAAGGCGTCGAAGGTCTGGTTCACGTGTCTGAAATGGACTGGACCAACAAGAACATCCATCCGTCTAAAGTCGTTCAAGTGGGCGACGATGTTGACGTCATGGTGCTCGATATCGACGAAGAACGTCGTCGTATCTCCCTGGGTATCAAGCAGTGCACTGCTAACCCGTGGGAAACCTTCAACGCCGAGTACAACAAGGGCGATCGCGTTTCTGGTACCATCAAGTCCATCACGGACTTCGGTATCTTCATCGGCCTGGAAGGCGGTATCGACGGTCTGGTTCACCTGTCCGACATCTCCTGGACAGAAACCGGCGAAGAAGCGGTTCGCAACTTCAAGAAAGGCGACGAGGCAGAAGCCGTTATCCTGTCTATCGACCCCGAGCGCGAGCGCATCTCTCTGGGTATCAAGCAGATGGATTCCGATCCGGTTGCCGAATACCTGTCCGTCAACGACAAGGGCAGCATCGTGACGGGTCGCGTCGTGGAAGTTGACGCCAAAGAAGCTCACATCGAGCTGGCTACCGACGTCATCGCGATTCTGAAAGCCTCTGAAATCAGTGCTGATCGCGTTGAAGACGCGCGTAACGTGCTGAGCGAAGGCGACAGCGTCGAAGCGCGTATCGTCAGCGTTGACCGCAAGAGCCGTCAGATTGCTCTGTCCGTGAAAGCCAAAGAGCAGGATGACACGCGTCAGAACATGAAGAAACTGCGTGAGCAAGAGCCGGAAGCTGCCGGTGGTCCGACCACGATTGGTGATCTGATCAAGCAGCAAATGGGTCAAGACTAATTTAGTCCTGTCTCGAAAAACGCCGCCCTTGGGGCGGCGTTTTTGTTTCTGTGGTTTTAAAATACGTTGTGATTAAGCGTTGCAGGCGTTGCTATAAAAGGGGTTTGCAATTGTCATGGCGCCTTTAAATAGCGCAAGAGTGTATAAAATTGTTTAGTAAAGGCGCTAAAATCAACTAGACTATTGTCAATCAGCGGATTTAAGGCAATAATGTGCCCGCATCCTGAAATAGTCGGTGTTGAGTTTCCCGGCTCAGTGCCAAGGTAGTTATCTTCATTCTAAAAGGACCTCCCATGTCTCTGTTAAATGATTACATCCAAAAAGAACAGCAGCTTAAGCAGCTTCAGGAAGAACTGCAGCGCTTGGAAAACGACCAGCGTCTGAAAAGTGAGCTCGAGTTTAAAGCCAAGCTGGAAGCGTTAATGACCGAGTTCGGCAAGCGCCCTGGCGATGTCATCGCTCTGCTGGACCCCGCTGCTGACCAGCGTGGCGCTCCCAAGGCACCGGCTGCTGCTACTCGCCGCAAGCGCCGCCTGAAGATCTACAAGAACCCGAACACGGGTGAAGTGATCGAAACTCGCGGTGGTAATCACAAAGGCCTGCGCAGCTGGAAAGACGAGCACGGCGATGATACCGTCGAGTCTTGGCTCGTTCGTCTGGAAGATTAAGTTTCTCGACCGGCATTTCTTCCCAGAAGTGCCGGTTTTGTTTTAGCGGTATCGCAGTGTTGCCATCGAGGCCAGGTAATGCTCTCCATAACTTCCCAGCCTCTTTCGTGCATCGTCGTACAGTGACTATGTAAGGCGTTGCAAGGGTACCTTGAGTTCCAGGTGCTCCTTGCGCCACAGCACATGAGGTGCGCCCCCGCTAATGTGATAAAGGCTCTGGTGATAGTGCAATTGACACAGTGTCGCCGTCAACGCATCAGCGAGCTCGCTAAAATCATCAAACAGCGTTACCGCATAGTGTTGTGAGGGAATATCGATACGTCGATATTCTACGGGTAGGGCTACGCTATCGGTGCCCGTCTGGTTTTCGAGATGCAGCCCGATATCGGTGCGTAATTTATACTGCTTCGTCGTACTGTTGAGCGCAGAGATCTTGTCTGCCAGCAGGTCGGGGAGAGCCACAGCGGGCGTAGAACCGCCGAGCTGAGCTTCCAGACAGGAGAGATGGTTGGAATGGCGCTTGCGGTTGCCCAAGCCACTAATGGCGTGTGCCGCTTTGTAGATACGCATATAGACGGCTTGACGAGGGCTGCCTTGCTTTATATCCGTGGTAAATGACTTTGCCGGGGGTATCAGGTGATGCATATCGTTGACAGCTTGGCGATAATGCCTGGGAGACAGCTGGTAGCGTCGTTGAAAAGCGCGTGAAAAGGAAGAATGATTCACATAGCCGCACTGCGCGGCGATATGCGCTATATTTTGTTGGGTCAACGACAGCAGCACTGCTGCACGCTCCAGTCTCCGTTGCTCTCGGTACGCTCGGGGCGACATGCTGAAGCATTGGCGGAATTGACGCCGCACCTGTGATGCTGAATATCCCAAGTGACTGGCAAGATCTTCGATACTCAGTGGTTGATCAAGCGAGTCTTGCAGCCAGATCTCAGCTCGCGACATTGCATTGAACACTATCTGGCCTCCTATGCGTGGTTCAAACAGGTAGCTTGTGACTGACCTGTCAGTGCACTCTCCCGGTGCGTATGGGTACTCATGACCTGGTAGGCCATCTCTGGTGGCAGTATGTGCCAAGGCATGGAGATAGACAGAGTGGCTGTTCCTTGCCGACGATGACGTAAAAGGTATTAGCTTAAATCACCTGTTCGGTTAATCATTGTTACCGATGGTGAGGTCTTCGCGCTGCTGTCTTTATGCTTCCAAGCGGTAGCAAAGGCAAGTTTGCACTTCAAGAATACGCGTTTGTGCACAGTTTTTGATTAAAATGGCCTGTTCTCAGGTTTGTCGACCATTTTTCGTAAGGTGTAGATGAAACATCAATGAAATATCACAAGGTTTCTAAACAGCTGGATGAGCGTGAGAAGCTGCGCAAGTTTCGTGAGCTGGATGACGCCTTTGCCCAAGCACTGCGTCAGTTGGAAGACCCTGACAGTGATTTCGATATTCCCACCGGCCCTCCGGTGCGCTCCTTGGCCGAGCTAGAAGCAGAAGATCAGGCGGACCAACAGAAGCGGCGTGATGAGCTGTTCGGCGAGCGCCTGCATGCGCTGATGGCCGAGTACGACCAATCGGCAGGGGCGCTGCGCGAGTTGATCGATACGTTGCTCAAGTACAATGTGTGGGCGTTGGAGGAAATATCCGGTGAGTGAAGGGGTCTGCTAACGGTAGCGGAAGACCCGCAGGCTGGGCAGAAACACCTCACTCTCCAGCTTTTCATCCCGGCGCTTTGCACGGGTGCGGGTGGTGGGCGCTGAGGGTGGGGGTGGCTTGATATCCGGTAAGCGCCCCTCTGGGGCAGGTACCACGAGGGGCATGGCCACATTGAGCGCCCGTCGCGTATGCCCATCTGCCAGCGGTTCGGTGTAGAAAAGATTGGCGCGCATCAGCGGGGCTTGGCTCTGAACTTGGGCCAACACTTCTTGGCTGGGCAGGCTGGCCAGCTTGCGTAATTGGATACGCACATGAGGGGCTTCGGTATCCAGTTGCAGTAATTTCTGTTCCGCCTCCTGGACGCTGAGGCGTTTGATGGAGCGGCCGCTGGTATACCAGGCAAAGCGTATTCTGGCGACGGGAGCCTCTGCGATGGGGAGTAGCCGCCAGCACTGCTTCAAGTGCAGCCTGGCCAGCCCGCTCTGACGCAGTACGCTGTCGAGGTCAGGGTGGCGGCGTGGTAGCCGCTGCTTGGCTTCGCTCAATGCAGCTGGGTGGGCCTGTTTGATGTGCCTGAGCCAGTCACTGATGGCCTGTTTGGCATGATTGACGTCTTGAAAGGCCTTCAATAGCGCTTCGTCCGCTGCGATGACTCCAATATAATTGCGCGTTTCGCGTCCATCCTGAGCTTGCTGATGCCACATATCCAACAGTGCATGCCTTACCCAGCCGGGGTCGCTGAGGCCATCGAAGCGCCACATGGGCAACGGCTGGGTTTCATAAAGCGAAACGGCTTGCTCAATGGCTTGCATCAACCGATCGAAACGGTCATCCAGTTCATGCAGCAGGCGGTAGGCGGGCGAGGCCGATGGGGGCATCTTGGCTAGTCCTCAGGAGAGTGGGGCATCGCGATCGGCCTGAGCCAGCAGGGTATCGATATCCGCTTCGTCCATGGCCGACTCGCCGGAAATACGGTGCGACTCGTCGGCCCAGGCACCCAGGTCGAGTAGCTGGCAGCGCTGGCTGCAAAACGGTCGATAGGTACTTTGTGCGCTCCAGGTCACGGGCGTGGCACATTGTGGGCAGGCGACTTCCAGTGGGGCATCGTTGGCAGCGCTCTTCATGCATCTCTCCTCTCATGACTCAATCGTGCATTACTCAATCGTGCGCTATCGTGCTGTAGCGTCGATGCAGCGTGACGACCTGGTGCTGCAGGTGCTCCAGGCTGCCGCTGTTGTCGATCACGTCATGGGCACGGCTGAGCCGTTCCTGGCGCGATAGCTGGGCGGCGAGGATAGCACGCACCTGGGCTTCACTCACCCCGTCGCGCGCTAAAGTGCGCGATAGCTGCAGCGCCTCCGGTACATCGACCACCAGTGTGCGTTGCGCCAGCGCATCCTGGCCCGACTCGAACAGCAGTGGCGATACCAGCAAAACATAAGGCGAGTTCAGAGCAAGCTCCTTTAGCCGCAACTGCAGGCGTTCCCGAATGCGCGGGTGGGTTTCGCTTTCCAGCCAGCGGCGCTGCTCGGGGTCGCTGAAAACGATCTGACGCAGCGCAGCGCGGTTCAGGCCACCATCGGCATCGAGTATCTGTTGGCCAAAACGTTGTGTAATCGCTGCCAGTGCAGGCTCGCCGGGCATGACCACTTCGCGAGCGATATCGTCGGCATCTACCCAGCCTGCCCCTAGTTCGCCAAATGCGCGCGCCACGGTCGATTTGCCGGAGCCGATACCGCCTGTCAATCCGATGATCATTATCGCCTCCGATCAGAAGAGTGAGAGATAAAGGGCCATCAGCTCATTGCCCGCCAAAAGCCCTAACCAGCCCGCCAGGGCGAGAAAAGGCCCGAAGGGCATGGGTTGGCCGCGAAGCTTGGGCATCATGGCTTGAACGCCCAGGCCGATGACGGCCCCAAGGCCTGCCGAGACGATCAGCAGCAGTGGCAGCATTTCCCAGCCGAGCCACGCCCCCAGGGCTGCCAGCAGCTTGAAATCGCCAAACCCCATGCCTTCCTTGCCGGTGAGTAGTTTGAACAGCCAGTAGAAGCTCCAGAGGATCAAGTAACCCGCCATGGCGCCGATCACGGCGCTGGGCAGCATCAGCGGTTGAAACAGCAGCTGATACAGTAGCCCCATCCACAGCAGGGGTAGGGTGAGAATGTCTGGCAGCAGATAGGTACGCAGGTCGATGATCGCCAGTACCAGCAGCGTCAAGCAGGCAGCGTACAGAAACAGGCTGGCCAGCGTTGCGCCGTGCAATTGCACCACGGCCACCGCCAACAGCCCGCCCATCAGCTCCACAACGGGGTACTGGGGGCTGATGCGGGTGCGGCAGTTGGCACAGCGCCCACGGCGTTTCAGCCAGCCCAGCAGGGGCAGGTTGTCGTGCCAGGCAATGGCGTGCTCGCATGAAGGACACAATGAGGCAGGGTATGCCAGGTTGAAGCGGGGGTGTGCTTCGGTTGGCTGTTCCAGCGCTATCAGGGCTTCGTTGCGCCATTGGCGCATCAGCATGACGGGTAGTCGCGTGATGACGACGTTCAAGAAGCTGCCGAGGCAAAGCCCCAGCACCAGTGAGATGGCAAGCAGTAAGATTGGCGATAAGCCCATGGAGATCCTGAGGTGAAATAAGAGTGTCGATGGCCGAGCGATTAAAGCGCCGTGCCGATTTCGAAGATGGGCAGGTACATGGAAACCACGACACCGCCTACCAGGGCGCCCAATACCACGATGATAAGGGGCTCCATCAGCGACGTCAGCGCATCGACCTTGTTGTCTACTTCTTCTTCATAGTAGTCGGCCACTCGGTTGAGCATGGCATCCAGCGAGCCCGCCTCTTCACCAATGCTCACCATCTGCACAGCCAGTGCAGGGAAGCGATTGGTCATGCGCATGGCAAAGTGCAGCTGTTGGCCGGTGGTCACGTCCTGGCGCACTTCGTTGATGGCCCGAATATAAACACGATTATCGGCGGCGCCCGCCGCCGTTTCCAGCCCCTCTACCAGCGGCACCCCGGAAGCAAAGGTCGTTGCCAGTGTCCGCGTGAAACGTGATACCGCCGATTTATGCATGATGTCACCGATCACCGGCAGCTTGAGCAGCAGGCCATCCAGTCGGTAGGCAAGTTTTGGAGAGCGCCGAGCCGCGGCCTTGAGCAGCATCACACTGCCCACCAGCCCGCCGATGGCATGCAGCCAGTAGCGCTGGGCCATCTCGGAAAGGTTGACGGTAAATTGTGTCAGCGCTGGCAGCTCTGCGCCAAACCCTTGGAACATGCTTTCGAACTCCGGGACCACCTTGATCAGCAGCAGCATGGTGACCCCGACCCCGATGGCCATGACCGCCGTGGGATACCAGAGCGCTTTCTTGACGCGATTTTTCAGCGATTCGACCTTTTCCTTGTAGCTGGCAATACGCTCCAGCATCTGGTCCAGGGCACCGGCTTGCTCACCGGCATCTACCAGATTGACGAACAGGCGATCGAACTGCTTTGGGTGCTTGGCCATGGCCGCGGAGAGGCTGTCACCGGAAGAGACGTCTTCCATGATCTGCTGGGTCAGCGCCACCATGGCGGGTTTTTTGAGGCTCTCGGAGACCGCCTGGAGAGCTTGAAGGATGGGAATGCCAGCGCGCACCATGGTGGCCATTTGCCGCGCGAACACCATGATATCGACATTGTTGACCTTGCCTCGGCCGCTGAAGCTGCTGCGTTTTTGGATCTTGCCGGCGACGATCCGTTGCTTGGCGAGCTGATCGACGATATCGGCCTTGGTTCTGCCGATCAGCTCCCCCTTCATCGGGCGGTCCTGTGGGCCTTTGCCAGACCACTTCCAGCGATGCAACGGGGCCGGTTTGGCGCGGCGCGCCTTGGCTTTGGCCATGCGAGGGGTCACTCCTTGCTGATACGGTTAACTTCGTCGAGGCTGGTACTGCCATCCAGCACGCGGCCGAGGCAACTTTGGTAGAGGCTGGGATGACCTTCGCGCCTGGCCTGCTGATCGATCTCGATGGCGTTGCCGTCGCGCATGATCAACTGGCGCATGTCGTCGCTGATGGGTACGACTTCGTACACCCCGATCCGGCCCTTGTAGCCTTGGGTACACTGCTTGCAGCCCACCGCATGATAAATGGTGGCATGGCGAATGTCCTGCTGGCTAAAGCCCGCCTTGCGCAGCGCTTCTGCGGGAATGTCGGCAGGTGCTTTGCACTGGTTGCATAGCTTGCGCGCCAGCCGCTGGGCGATGATCAGGCTTACCGAGCTGGCAATGTTGTACGTGGCCACCCCCATGTTGGCGAGGCGCGTCAAGGTTTCGGCGGCGGAGTTGGTATGCACGGTGGAGAGCACCAGGTGGCCGGTTTGTGCAGCCTTGACGGCGATTTCCGCCGTTTCCAGATCGCGGATCTCGCCGACCATCACCACGTCCGGGTCCTGGCGAAGGAAGGCGCGCAGGGCGCTGGCGAAATTGAGCCCGATCTTGGGCAATACGTTGACCTGATTGATGCCGGATACCTTGATTTCCACCGGGTCTTCCGCCGTACAGATATTGCGCTGCACCTGATTCAGGATATTGATGCCGGTATACAGGGTCACGGTTTTACCGCTACCGGTAGGGCCGGTGACCAGGATCATTCCCTGGGGTTTTTTGAGCGCACTCTCGTAGGCGGTTTGCTGTTCTGGGGTGAACCCCAACTGGTCGATCCCCAACTGAGCAGATGTGGGGTCGAGAATCCGCAGTACGACCTTCTCGCCCCAGACGGTGGGCAGCGAGTTGACGCGGAAATCGATCGAGCGGGTGCGTGACAGCTGCAGCTTCAACGCGCCATCCTGGGGGAGGCGACGCTCGGAGATATCGAGCCGTGACATGATCTTCAAGCGCGCAGCAATGCGATGGCGAAGGGCAAACGGTGGCCGAGCAATCTCCACCAGCATGCCGTCGATGCGAAACCGCACGCGATACTGAGTCTCGTAAGGTTCGAAGTGAATATCCGAAGCGCCCCGGCTGATGGCATCCAACAGGATTTTATTGACGAACTTGACGACTGGCGCGTCTTCGCCGCTTTGGGTCGCCTTGTCCAGCGTGGTCTCGCTACCATCTTCGTGCTGGATGATGTTGAGCTCACTGACGGCATCATCCACGTCTTCCAGCTCATCCAGCATGCTGCGTTCGTTTTGCGCCAGGTACTGCGCCAACGTGTCGCGCAGTTGATCCGCTGGCGCCAGTACGCCGTCCACACTAAGCCCCGTGGCAAACTGCAGCTCGTCCAGCTGGGTCAGCGTGGCGGGGTAAGGCACCGCCACAGTGAGGCGATGGCCGTGACGTGCCAGCGGTAGAATGCCCAGTCGCTCCAGAATCTTGACGGGGTAATCGTTGGCGGCAGGCAGGGCGGTAACGCGCAGGGCTTCCAGGTTCACCACTGGCAGGCCGTACTCCCAGGCGGCGGCGACGGCGGCCTCGTCGGCGGGGACCAAGCCACTATCGACCACATGCTGCAACAGCGAAATCTGGAGTTCGGCAGCAGTACTTTCTGCAATGGTTGCCTGGGCATCCGTAAGCAGGCCGTGCTTGACCAGCCGTTTGGCGATGCCGCGCAACCCCCCGTTCAGGGCAGCATGGCTCAGCGTAGACTCAGGGGCAGGTTGGCTCATGGCATACTCGGCAGCGGGCAAATGAAACGGAATGCAATGCTGAGGGTTGTACCATATTTACTGTTCCTGAGGTACCAGCCGCTTACAGGTTCCATACCGTGAAATAGGCCGATTATCGGGGCATGTCAGGAGGATAAAGCTGGTTGCCAAGGGGGGGTGGGTAAGCTAATGTAATCAGCAAGCAAGGCTGATGTTCAGTAAGCTTTGGCCTGATGACTCCTACACCGCAAGGGAACCTCGCAATGCAAACGACCCAACCCAACCAACCCCGCCGCTTCAAGCAGCAGGGCTTCACCCTCATCGAGCTGCTGATCGTGGTGGCGATTATTGGCGTGCTTGCTGCTGTGGGTGTGCCTCAGTATCAGAATTATGTAGAGCGAGCTACGTTTGCATCCGAATTTGGAGAACTCAACTCCTATCGTGCCTTAGTAGATGTGGAAGTCTCTTCTAACAACCCAGGAGACGCAGCTACAGTGAGTACACCTTTAGGGCTGCCCAATAATAACATCACGCTAACCACCTTCGACTCAGATGCGGCTGCTGCTGAAACGCAAGCATTACTTACATCTACCAATTTTACTTTTACTCGGGTGAATAATTCGTGGGATTGTTCTCCAAGGCCTGAGACTGCTGCGGCAAGCGCAGATGTTTCGCAGCTTCCGCAAGCTTGTCGTTAGTAATTGACCTGTCAAAAAGACTAAAAGTGTTGAATTTATTTACTAATTAATATTTAGTTTGTGCATTATTCAGCCGCCTTTATGGCGGCTTTTGTATGAGTTTTAATAGCCTTGACTGCTTCCATACTCTCTGCGCAATTGTCTTTTACACTCAAAGCTCTGGCTAGACAAATTCACCAACGGAGCTTGCTATGAAACTCATCACTTTAGGCGTTGTAATCGCCACATTGTGCTGGCACGGCCTGGCGAGTGCTCAGCCTGCGCATGCACCCGCCCATGGCGCCCGTGGCCACCAGGAGCAGCAGGCGGGCCAGGGTGGGCGTGAGCATCGTCAGGAATATCAGCGGGAGCATCGCCATGAATATCGCCGTGATCGCGAGCATCGCTCGGAGCGCTATATCGATCTGCCGCGTATCAACGAGCGGGAGCTGCTCGGCCTGCTGCGCCAGTACGAAGCCCCCCGCGCCGAGCCGCTGCCGCCCGGCATACAACGCCAGCTGGAGCGGGGCAAGCCGCTACCGCCGGGGATCGCCAAGCGCTTCGATGGCCCCATTGCACAGCAACTGCCACGCTACCCAGGCTATGAGTGGGAGCGCGTCGGGGCAGACGTGGTGCTCATCGAAGCCGCTACACGGGTGGTGGTAGATATATTGGTAGATGCCCTGCGATAACGAGCTTTTGGGGCGTGTTGAGGTCAGTCGCTTGAGCGAGCGTTCATGGTAATGCCATCGGCTAGCGCTTATGCTGATCTCTCTATTGACTCATCCATTGTTCGTTAGAAGAGGCAACCTGATGGCAGCGTATACCCTGGAAGCGCGCCTGGCGCTGGCAATTACCATCGCCGAAGAGGCGGGGCAGATGATCCGCGAGGCGCGCGAGCAGCAGAACTTCGCCCAACGGCTTAAAGACGGCATGGAGCTGGTCACCGATGTCGATGTCGCTGTCGACCAGCGAATCAGCCAGCGCTTGGAAGAGCACTTTCCCGGTGAGGCAAAATTAAGCGAAGAGCTGAGCCCCGAACAGGCGCTCTATCATCCCGCCGAGCAACTATGGGTCGTGGACCCTATCGATGGCACGGTGAACTTTGCCCAGGGCCAGCGCCATGTGGCGGTGTCGATTGGCTGGATCGAGCAGGGCGTGGGCAAGGTAGGCGTCGTTCACGCACCGTTTCTGAATGAAACCTTCAGCGCTGCCCAAGGGCTGGGGGCCTACTGCAACCAGCGGCCTATCCAGCCCAGCGGTGCCGAAACGCTGGCCAGCACGCTGGTCGGTACCGGGTTTCCCTACGACAAGCAGGCCCGCAAGGCTCTGCTGCCGCGTTTCGAAGCCGTATTGACCCACTGCCAGGACATCCGGCGCAACGGGGCGGCGGCGCTGGATATCTGCGACATCGCCTGTGGGCGCCTGGATGCCTATTACGAAACCGTATCCCCCTGGGATTTTGTGGCAGGTTGGGTGATCGCCCGGGAAGCCGGTGCACGCGTGGGGCATTTGGTCGAGGTGCCGGAAGGCATTCCTGCCGACCTTTTCCCAGAGCAGCTGTTGGTAACCGCCCCCGGCGTGTACGATGCCATGGCGACGCTGCTGACAAACGCGGATCGCTAGCCTGATGGGTGCTTTTCAACGCAACACGGCAAGCATTTGAAAAGAAAGCGCAAAAAGGGCTTTTCATTTGGCTGATAAAGCGCTAGTATACGCACCGTCCTGAAGCGAAAGCCAACGGGCATCGGAGTGTGGCGCAGCTTGGTAGCGCGTTGCAATGGGGTTGCAAAGGTCGCAGGTTCGAATCCTGTCACTCCGACCAATATCGAAAAGCCGCTGCATTTATTGCAGCGGCTTTTTTCGTTGGCTCATGTTGGTGTCTCTTGATATACGTCAAGGTTTGAACGGTGGAAATCATTCTGTGCAGCCGGGTACGGTATGCTCTTGGGCAGGTGGAAGGTCTACTCAAGCGCATCGATCAGGAGGCAGGGATGAGTCGCACAGGCAAGCAGGCTGCAACGCCCGAGGCATGGCATGGGCTGTCGGTAGACGAAGCATTGGCGCAACAGTCGGCGACCCGTGAAGGCTTGAGCTGTGAGGAAGCAGCGGCGCGTTTGGCTCAGTATGGAGAAAACCGCCTGGAGCAGGCCCAGGGGCGCCCCTGGTACAAGCGGTTGCTGGCGCAGTTTGCCAATATCCTGATGCTGATTCTGGTGGTCGCGGCGGTGGCCAGCTTTCTGCTGGGCCACATGGTCGATGCGGCCGCCATCGTGGGCGTGGTGTTGA
The DNA here is from genome assembly GCF_007655045.1 of Halomonas sp. C22. Taxonomy (NCBI): domain Bacteria; kingdom Pseudomonadati; phylum Pseudomonadota; class Gammaproteobacteria; order Oceanospirillales; family Halomonadaceae; genus Halomonas; species Halomonas sp. C22. The sequence goes on from NZ_VBVC01000004.1 coordinate 208,615, forward strand.
TTATTGCCTTGATCGGCTTTTTCCAGGAAGGCAAGGCCGAGCAGGCGCTGGACAGTATTCGCAACATGCTGTCTCCCCAGGCAAACGTGCTGCGCGATGGCCAGCGTACCACGGTGCCCGCCGAGGCGCTGGTGCCGGGGGATATCGTGCTGTTCGAGAGCGGGGATCGCGTACCTGCGGATGTTCGGTTGCTGGAAGTACGGCGCTTGAAAACCGATGAGGCTGCCCTGACCGGTGAGTCGGTGCCCGTCGATAAGCAGCCCGCGCCGCTGGCCCACGATACCGAGCTGGCCGAGCGTTCGAACATGGCGTTTGCCAGCACGCTGGTCGTGCAGGGGAACGCCCGTGGCTTGGTGGTGGCGACCGGAGGGCGCTCGGAAATTGGCAAAATTTCCGAGCTGCTGCGCAGTGTTGAGCAGATCAAGACGCCATTGTTACAGCAGTTGGATAGAGCTGGCCGAGTGCTGGCGGTGTTTATCCTGCTGGCCGCTGGGATCACGGCGCTGCTGGGTAACTGGCTGCATCAGCAGCCCTTGGGCGAGATGTTCATGGCGGCCGTGGGCCTGGCGGTAGCGGCCATTCCCGAAGGCCTGCCTGCGATTGTAACCATTGGCCTGGCGCTAGGCGTTCAGCGCATGGCCAAGCGGCGGGCCATCATCCGGCGGCTGCCCGCCGTGGAAACGCTGGGTTCGATTTCCACCATTTTCTCCGACAAGACCGGCACGCTGACCCGTAATGAGATGACTGCCCAGGCAATCTGGCTGCAGGATGCCCGTTTCACGCTCGAGGGTATCGGCTTTGCCCCGCATGGCAAGCTATACCGGGAAGGAGCTGCCGCCGAGGAGCAGTGCAATGGACTGGCCCATGAGCCTGCCTTGCAGCGCTGCCTGTTGGCCAGCGTGCTGTGCAACGATGCCGAGCTGCACCAGGAAGATGAACGCTATCGCATCTTTGGCGACCCTACTGAAGGGGCGCTGGTGGTGGCCGCCGAGAAAGCGGGGCTCGATCACCTTGCATTGCGCCAGCAGTACCCGCGTCTCGATGCGATTCCTTTTGAGTCAGAGCACAAGTACATGGCCACGCTGCATGACCTTAAGGGTGGGCGGCAGCTGCTGGTCAAGGGTGCGCCGGATCGCATTATCGAAATGAGCAGCCATGTGATCACCGATGAAGGCGAAGCCCCGCTGGTGGCCAGCGAGTGGGAGGCGCATATCGAAGCGCTGTCCTCGAAAGGCTTGCGGGTGCTGGCGATTGCCGAGAAGCCAATGGAAGAAGGCGCTGAGCTCGATCACCCTCATGTGCAGTCGGGGTTGCGCCTGCTGGGGTTGATAGGGCTGTTGGACCCGCCCCGTGAAGAGGCCATCGAGGCGGTGAAACGCTGCCAGCGCGCCGGTATTCGCCCGGTGATGATCACCGGAGACCATGCTGCCACTGCCTTGGCCATTGCGCGGCAGCTGGGATTTCAGCACACCGAGCGGGCCTTGACCGGGCGTGAAATGGAGGCCATGACCGATGAGCAGCTCGAAGCGATCATTCTGGAGGTGGATGTGTTTGCTCGGGCGTCGCCAGAGCACAAGCTGCGGCTGGTCAAGGCCATGCAGGCGCGTGGAGGCGTATGCGCCATGACGGGTGATGGGGTCAACGATGGCCCGGCGCTCAAACGGGCAGATGTGGGTGTCGCCATGGGCATTCAAGGAACGGAAGCGGCCAAGGATGCCTCGCAAATGGTGCTGGCCGACGACAACTTCGCCACCATCGTCCACGCCATCGAAGAGGGGCGTAAGGTTTACGACAACATTCGCAAGACGATTACCTTCATCCTGCCCACCAACGGTGCCCAGGGGCTGGCCATCATGCTGGCCGTGCTGGCGGGCACGAGCCTGCCGGTGACTCCGCTGCAGGCGCTCTGGGTGAACATGGTGGTGGCCATTACGCTGGGCCTGGCATTGGCGTTCGAATCTGGCGAGAAGGATCTGATGCAGCGCCCGCCCCGGGACCCCAAAGCGCCGCTGCTGGATCTCTTTTTGCTTTGGCGCGTGGTGTTCGTGTCGCTACTGCTGCTGCTGGGCGTATTCGGTATGTTCAATTGGATTCTGGGGCAGGGGGGTAGCGAAGCGCTGGCCCGCACGGGGGCGGTCAACATGCTGGTGGCGGGCAGTGCCGCTTACCTGATCAATAGCCGCTATTTGCTCAACAGCACGCTGACCTGGAAAGGCGTTTTTGGCAGTCGGCCGGTGTGGCTTGCCATCGGGTTGGTCCTGCTGCTGCAATTGGGGTTCACCTACTTACCCTTCTTGCAGTTCGTGCTGGTCAGCGAGGGGCTTTCTGCTCACCACTGGCTCGCCATTCTGATGGGAAGCATGGCCGTGTATGGCGTGGTCGAGGTGGAAAAAAGCATCTTGCGCCGGAGGAGGTGAGTGCCACCGCCTGCCATGGGCAGGCAGCGGCAACGTCAGAGCGTTAAGAGGTGTTCAGTCACTCTGGGCTTTATGGTCGGCAAGGGCCGCTGTCACGGCTTCTTGCCACTGTCCTTCGGTAATGCCCCAGTGGTCGGCCTGGTCCTTGTCAGGACTGCCCGCCGCCGCCGCGTTCAGTTCTTCCGGGGAATAGCTTTCAAAACAGTGTTTGGCAAAGGCTTTGGCCTTGCCATCGCTCAACTGGTTGATCATTTCCATGGGTCGCTCCTTTCCTTGGTGCTGAAGTCAGAGATAAAGAGTCAAGAAGTATACATGACATGAATGCCGAGTACGGTTCGGCAACGATCATGCACCAGTATAGACTAGGCCATCAATGCATCCACGACGATCTTGATGGCAATCGTGGCCAACAGGCACATGATGAGCCTGTCGAACCAGCGATGCGGCAGGCGTTTGCCCAGCCTGGCGCCCAGGGGCATGGCTGCCAGAATGACCAGCAGGGCAGCCAGACTGTACAACGAGCGCTCCCAGGTGAGAATCCCGGCGCTGAGCAGAGCCGGGATCTGTACCAGCGTGATCGCCACGAAGAACACCGAAATCGAGCCGATGAACACCGGGCGCTCCAGGCGCATCGCGTTCAGAAAGGTCACTGACGCCGGGGCGGACATGCCCGCCGCACCTTGCAGCACGCCTGCCACCAGCCCCACCGGCAACACGATGCGCTGCGCCAGCGGGAAGGGCAGCGTAAAGCTGCGGTTGGCCAGCTTGATGGCCAGGTAGAGCACGATGGCAGCCGCCACGCCCAGCGACAGCAGCGTGGGCGACAGCACCACCAGCCCCCAGGTGCCGATCACGATGCCCAGCCCACCGGAGAGGCCGAACCAGAGCAGAAAGCGATGCGGCAGCAGATGGTGGCGGTACTGCCAGACCTGCAGGGCATTGCTGAACAGGTTCGGGGCCACCAGCACGGCAATGGCCAGCTTGACGTCGTACAGCATGGTCAGCACGGGAATGACGATGACCGGTACGCCAGAGCCGATGGCACCCTTGATGATCCCCGCGGCCATCAGCGTCAGGAAAGCGACGATCATGCGGCGTTTCTCGGCTCTTTTGAGTACATGGGCTTATTTGAGCACATAGCAGGGCGTGTAGGGCTGTCCGTCCAGTTTCATGCGGCCCTGGGCCACGAAAGAGCCGAGCAGGTCGTCCAGGCGCTGCATCAGCTCGGGCTCTGCGGTCAGTTCGAAAGGCCCGTGAGCCTCGATGGCCCGAATGCCCGGCTCTTTCACGTTGCCTGCCACGATGCCCGAAAAAGCGCGGCGCAGGTTGGCTGCCAGCTCGTGGGTGGGCTGCTGGCGGTGCAGCGCCAGGCTGCGCATGGCTTCGTGGGTAGGCTCGAAGGGTGCCTGGAACTCGCGGGCAATGGTCAGGCGCCAGTTGTAGTAGAACGCATCCTGGTGCTGGCGGCGGAACTCGCTGACCTGGTGGATGCCATCGCGCATCTTGCGCGCCACGGCCGCCGGGTCCCCGGTGATAATGGTGTAGAAGCGGCGGATATCTTCACCCAGGGTGTAGACCAGAAACTCGTCGATCTTCTCGAAGTAGGCGGCGGAACTGGCGGGGCCGGTGAAGATCAGCGGGAAGGGGATGTCCTGGTTGCCGGGGTGCAATAGAATGCCCAGCAGGTAAAGGATCTCTTCGGCGGTACCCACGCCGCCAGGGAACACGATGATGCCATGGCCCAGGCGCACGAAAGCTTCCAGGCGCTTTTCGATGTCCGGCATCACCACCAGTTCATTGACGATCGGGTTGGGGGCTTCTGCAGCGATGATGCCAGGCTCGGAAATGCCCAGGTAGCGGCCTTCCTTGCGGCGCTGCTTGGCATGCGCGACGTTGGCACCTTTCATGGGGCCTTTCATGGCCCCCGGGCCGCAGCCGGTGCAAATGTCCAGGTCGCGGAGCCCCAGGTGATAGCCGACGTCCTTGGTATATTCGTACTCTTCACGGGAAATAGAGTGGCCGCCCCAGCACACTACCAGGCTCGGGTCGCGGCCCGGCTTCAGCGTGCCCGCCTTGCGCAGAATGTGGAACACGGCATTGGTGGTGCCTTCGCCAGTGCTGAGATCGAAGCGATTATGATGCTGGATCTCGTTATAGACGTAGACGATGTCACGGATGATCGACGACAGGTGCTCACGAATGCCGCGTATCATGCGTCCGTCAACGAAGGCTTCCGCTGGGGCGTTGGTGAGCTTCAGGCGTATGCCGCGATCCTGCTGCAGCACTTCGATGTCGAAATCCTTGTAGGCTTCGAGAAGGGCCAGGCTGTCATCGGTAGGGCTGCCGCAGTTGAGCACGGCGAGGGCACAGCGGCGCAACAAGTCATGCAACCCGCTTTTCGAGGTGCTCTTGAGGCGATTGACCTCGTGCTGAGACAGCACTTCCAGGCTGCCTTCGGGAGAAATGATGCTGGAAATGGTGGCGCGGGGTGCTGAAGGTTGCGTCATTGTATGGACTATCCCTGAGTATGGTCATGACCAATCGGCATACTAGCATGCTGCTCCCTCACGTTCAGCTGCCTTGCCCTGCTACGGGCATCCGTGCCCGAGGCGGTCGTTTTTTATGCTAGGCTAGAGGCTTGGCGCCGGTAGGCATCCATTCCAGGCGCCCTGATGATCCTCACTGTGACAGTGACCGTTAATGATGAAGTTGCCGGGAACCCATGTTCAACGCTCAATACTTTCGTACCTTTATCACGCTGGTGGAAACGGGCAGTTTCACGCGCACCGCGCGACGCCTGGAGATGACGCAGCCGGGCGTCAGCCAGCACGTCAGAAAGCTGGAAACCTATCTGGATAAAGCGCTGATCGAGCGTCACGGGCGCAGTTTTACGCTGACCGAGTCTGGTCGTCGCGCTTACGACTATGCGTTGAAGCTGTTCGCCGAGCATGAGCAGTTCAGGCATGGTCTGGACGATGATTCGCTGGACAGCGGCGAGTGCCGCATTGCCTCCCCAGGCAGCGTCGGACTGATGTTCTACCCCTACATCCTGGGGCAGCAGCAGATGCACCCCAGCCTGACCGTCAACTACAGCTTTGCTTTCAATCATGAAATCGTCAACGACCTGTTGGAAGGGCGTTACGATATCGGCATCGTCACCGAGCAGCTCAACCATACCGAGCTTGCCTGCACCGTCTGGCACAAGGAGCCTCTGTGCCTGGTGGTACCCGCCGACTTTGCGGGCAGTACCCTGGCCGAACTGATGGGGTTGGGCTTCATCAATTACTACGATGGCATCAATCACGCCAACGCGCTGCTACGGGCCAACTTCCCCGACGAGTTCCGCTCCATGACGCATTTTCGCCATCAGGGGTTTACCAACGAAGTCAGCATGGTGCTGGACGCCGTGGCCCGGGGGCTCGGCTTTACCGTTGTGTCACGGCTGGTATTGGAAACTTCTCCCTGGCAGCGCCAGGTGAAGCCGCTGCCACTGTCGCAGGTCATTCACGAAGTGCTCTATCTGCTGCGGCGCAAGGATTCCGTGTTGCCCAAGCGTTACGAGAAGCTGCTCAAGGGCTTCCATGATCAGCGGCTACAAGAAACGACGCCTCTGGAACCCTGAACAGGGCCCCAGAGGCGTGTGAGGGGGGCTTGCCTAGCGGCGGTATTCGTCAATGCTGGGGCACGAGCACACCAGTTGGCGATCACCAAAGACGTTATCCACTCGGTTGACCGACGGCCAGTACTTGGCGGCGGCGACGGCTTCGCTGGGGAAAGCCCCTAGCTGGCGGTCATAGGGGCGCTGCCAGTCGCTGTCCATGACGTCGGCCTGGGTATGCGGTGCATTGACCAGCGGGTTGTTGTCCAGCGGCCACTCTCCATTCTCGACGCGCGCGATCTCTTCACGAATGGCAATCATCGCGTCGCAGAAACGGTCGATCTCGTAGAGTGATTCGGACTCGGTAGGCTCGATCATCAGCGTGCCGGGTACCGGGAACGACATGGTCGGCGCATGGAAGCCATAGTCCATCAGTCGCTTGGCGATATCTTCTTCACTGATACCCGAGGCGCTCTTGAGCGGGCGGATGTCGATGATGCACTCGTGGGCCACATAGCCGTTCTGGCCGCGATAGAGAATCGGGTAGGACGGCGCCAGCCGTTTGGCGATGTAGTTGGCGTTGAGAATGGCGATCTCCGTTGCCTCGCGCAGCCCCCGCGCGCCCATCATTTTGATGTACGCCCAGGAGATGGGCAGGATCGAGGCGCTGCCAAAGGCGGCAGCAGACACTGCGCCACCGGGCTGTACGCCATCGATGGGCGTGACCACGTGGTTGGAAACGTAAGGAGCCAGATGCGCCTTGACGCCAATGGGGCCCATGCCCGGACCGCCACCCCCGTGAGGAATGCAGAAGGTCTTGTGCAGGTTGAGGTGCGATACATCCCCGCCGAAGTCGCCTGGGCGTGTCAGCCCCACCTGGGCGTTCATGTTGGCACCGTCCACGTAGACCTGGCCACCGTGCTGGTGAATCACCTCACACACCTGACGAACGTGGGACTCGAACACGCCGTGGGTAGACGGGTAGGTGATCATTACCGCCGAGAGCCGCTCGCTGTACTGCTCGGCCTTCTGGGTCAGGTCGGCCAGGTCGATGTTGCCGTTGGCGTCGCACTCGACCACCACCACCTCCATGCTCAGCATGGCGGCAGATGCCGGGTTGGTGCCGTGGGCAGAGCTGGGAATCAGGCACACATCCCGGTGGGCTTCGCCTTGGGCGGCCTGGTAGCGGCGAATGGCCAGCAAGCCGGCATATTCGCCCTGAGCGCCAGAGTTGGGCTGCATGGAGATATGATCATAGCCGGTCACTTCCACCAGGAAAGCGGCCAGCTCGTCGATCATCTGATGATAGCCCGCCACCTGGTCGCGAGGCGCGAAGGGGTGCAGATGCGCGAAGGCAGGCCAAGAGACCGGAATCATCTCGCTGGTGGCGTTGAGCTTCATGGTGCATGAGCCCAGCGGAATCATGGCATGAGCCAGGGAGAGGTCTTTGTTCTCCAGGCGTTTCAGGTAGCGCAGCATTTCGGTTTCGCTGCGGTAGCGCGTGAACGTCGGATGGCTCAGGAAGTCGCTTTCCCGCTGGTACTCTGCCGGAATGCCTGTCAGCTTGCCTTCCACCACTTGCTCGTCGAGGGCGGCGACGGAAAGACCGTGCTCATCGCCGAGCAGGACATCGAACAGGGTCGCGACGTCATGGGCCGTCGTGGTTTCGTCGAGGCTGATGCCGACATCGCCATTGGCGAAGTAGTGCAGGTTGATGTCATGGGTCATGGCGCGGCCATGGATCTTGCCAGCATCGATCTGCGCAAGGCGCAGCGTATCGAACCAGCTATCGTTGGCCAGCTGCACGCCCGCCTGTTGCAGGCCGGTGGCCAGCAGGGTGGTCAGGCGGTGAACGCGGCCAGCAATTTTGCGCAGCCCCTCGGCACCGTGATAAGTGGCATAGAAACCGGCAATGTTGGCCAGCAGCGCCTGGGCGGTACAGATGTTGGAAGTGGCCTTCTCGCGACGAATGTGCTGTTCGCGGGTCTGCATGGCCATGCGCAGCGCGGTCTTGCCACGGCTGTCTTTTGAAACGCCGATGATGCGGCCCGGAATGGAACGCTTGAGCTTGTCGGAGGTGGCAAAAAACGCTGCATGTGGGCCACCGAAGCCCATGGGTACGCCAAAGCGCTGCGAGCTGCCCACGACGATGTCGGCACCAAAGATACCGGGCTCTTTCAGCAGTACCAGGCTCAGCAGATCCGTGGCGACACAGGTCATGACGCCCTTTTCCTGGGCCTTGGCGAGCAGCGGGGCGAGGTCAGTGATGTTGCCGCTGGCGGACGGGTACTGAACCAGCGCGCCGAACACCTCCTCGTCTGCCAGTTGCTCCGCCGGTGCAATCTTCAGTTCGAAGCCAAAGAATTCCGCGCGGGTCTTGATGACGTCCAGGGTTTGCGGGAAGACGTCTTCGGCCACGAAAAAGGTGTTGGACTTGCTCTTCTTGTTGCCGCGTTTGCACAGCGCCATGGCCTCGGCGGCGGCGGTGGCCTCATCCAGCAGGGAAGCGTTGGCAAGTTCCATGCCGGTGAGATCCATGACCACCTGCTGAAAATTCAGCAGACCTTCCAGGCGCCCCTGAGAAATTTCGGGCTGGTAAGGCGTGTAGGCGGTGTACCAGCCTGGGTTTTCCAGCACGTTGCGCTGAATCACGGCGGGCATATGAGTGTTGTAATAACCCTGGCCAATGTAGCTTTTGGCCACGCGGTTCTGGCGTGCCAGCTGGCTCAGGTAATCCAGGGCTTCTGCTTCACTGCGGGGGGCGTCCAGTGCCAGTTCGCGGCCCAAGCGAATATCGCTTGGCACGGTCTGCTCGATCAGATCTTCCATGCGCTGCAAATCGAGCGCTTTTAGCATGGTGGCGACATCGTCGGGGCTAGGCCCGTTATGGCGTTTGATAAAAGCATCGTGGTCGGCCAGTTCGGCCAAACGGCGTGTTTCAAAAGGCATGGGAAGGTTCCGAACGTGATGAGTAAACCGTGGGGTCTCAGGGCAGCCTGTTCTGCGTGGCTGTGGTGCCGCTCGTACAACCCGTGGGGGGTTGTGCGGCCGCGTGATGCATCAGGGTGTTAACGTGAACGCCTGCACGGAGGCAGGCGTTCGGGTGAAGCAGAATCAATCGTCGGTGCTGAGCGACGCCTGGTAGGCATCGGCATCCAGCAGGCCTTCCAGGGCCTGACCGTCAACGCGTACCTTCATGATCCAGCCGCCTTCGTAAGGGGCTTCATTGACCGTTTCGGGCGCATCTTCCAGCGCTTCATTGACCTCGATCACTTCGCCATCCACCGGCGAGTAGAGATCAGAAGCAGCCTTGACCGATTCGATCACGCCAAACTCTTTGCCCTTGCTGAGGCTCTGACCGACCTCCGGCAGCTCGACGAAGACCACATCGCCAAGCGCTTGTTGGGCGTGGTCGGTGATGCCGACGGTAACGGTACCGTCCTGATGATCCAGTACCCATTCGTGGCTGGCAGCGTAGCGCAAATTAGCTGGAAGATTGCTCATGAAGGTTCCCTTGTTAAACAGTGGAGTGAACGACAGCATACTAGCGTTTGTCGTTCAGCTTGGCGACTGTTGGGCACGGGGTGTCTGGCGTGCCATGAGCGTATGGTACCTTGTTTCCGATTGGAAACAAGTTTCTCTTGAGTGTCAAAATGAGAAAAAACGCATGTCATTCACGGCATGGCAAGGCAGGCTGGTTTTCCAAAAAAAGAGGCTTTCTCTGCCTTTTGGCGACATGACCATGGATGTACACCAGCAAAATGGTATAAAACATGCCAATCTTGCGTTTTTCCAGCGTGCAGTAAGCGCTATGGTAGGCATGCGTGAGGGTGTTCTTCCGTGAGCGTCATGGGTGGAAGAGCGACAGGACCTTTATAATAAATTTACTAATCCTTCGGTTAAGGAGAGTCGTGTGGAAATGTTGACGAGCCTGTTGGGCGCAATTAACGGCGTGGTGTGGGGGCCGTTGATGCTGGTGTTGCTGCTGGGGGTGGGTATCTACCTGCAAATTGGCTTGAAACTGATGCCGATACGCAAGCTCGGCATGGGTTTCAAGCTAATGTGGCAAGGCCGCGATGTAAAACCTGCCGACAAGAGCGCTTCGAAAGCCAGCGATGAAGGCGAGATTTCGCCTTTCAATGCGCTGATGACGGCGCTCTCTGCCACCATTGGCACAGGTAACATTGCCGGTGTCGCGACGGCCATCGCGCTGGGTGGCCCAGGTGCGGTTTTCTGGATGTGGATTACTGCGTTAGTGGGCATGGCAACGAAATTCGCCGAGGCGGTTCTGGCGGTGCGTTACCGTGAAACCGACAGCACCGGTCACCACATTGGTGGGCCGATGTTCTATATCAAGAACGGCCTGGGCAAGAAGTGGCTATGGCTGGGCGGCCTGTTTTCATTCTTTGGTGCCGTGGCTGCCTTTGGCATTGGTAATACCGTGCAGTCCAACTCGGTGGCGGATGCCATGGATGCCACCTTTGGCGTGCCCCATTGGCTGACGGGTGTGATCATCATGGTACTGGCCGGGGCGGTGATTCTCGGTGGTATCAAGCGTATTGCCAAGGTGGCAGGCAAGCTGGTGCCGATCATGGGGATTGCCTATGTCGCCGCCGGGCTGCTGGTACTGATCGTCAATGCCGGACAAATTGGCGAGGCTTTTGGACTGATTTTCTACTATGCCTTCAACCCGATTGCCGCTGCCGGTGGCTTTGCCGGTGCTGCCGTCATGGCGGCCATTCGTTTTGGCGTGGCGCGGGGCATCTTCTCCAACGAAGCGGGCCTCGGTAGTGCGCCCATCGCCCATGCGGCGGCACAGACCCGCAACCCGGTTCGTCAGGGCTTGATCGCCATGCTGGGTACGTTCATCGACACGATCATCGTATGTACCATCACCGCGCTGGTCATTCTGACCTCTACGGTATGGATCGATGGCGAAGCAGGGGCCTCTCTGACCGCGCTGTCCTTCGATGCAGCCTTGCCGGGCTTTGGTAATCAGATCGTCGCCGTGGCGCTGGCCATCTTTGCCTTTACCACCATTCTGGGCTGGTCGTTCTACGGCGAGAAGTGCTGCCAGTTCCTGTTTGGCACGCGCTCCATCATGCTGTACCGCGTGCTGTTCGTCTTGGCCATCCCGCTGGGAGCCATTGCGCAACTGGGCTTCATCTGGCTGATGGCCGATACCTTCAACGCGATGATGGCCATTCCCAACCTGATTGCGCTGGCGCTGCTGTCGCCGGTTGTGTTTAAACTCACTCGGGATTATTTTGCGGGTAAGGACATCCTGCCGGGTGAAGCCCTGGATCACGATAAATAAGCGCCTTTCACAGGCGGGAAGATAAGATCCACCAGAGCCGGGAAGCCTTTAAGGCTTCCCGTTTCTCTTTTGACCATTGAGGAAACCCATGACCGAACTTAAACGTACGCCGCTGCATGCACTGCACACTCAGCTAGGCGCGAAAATGGTGCCCTTTGCGGGCTATGAGATGCCCGTACAGTACCCGTTGGGGGTGAAAAAGGAGCACGAGCATACGCGCCAGCAGTGCGGCCTGTTTGACGTGTCGCACATGGGGCAGATTCTGGTGTCCGGCGACGGTGTGGCAGAAGCCCTGGAGACGTTGATTCCCGCCGATCTGGTGGGGCTGAAGGTCGGCCAGCAGCGCTATGGCCTGTTTACCGGGACCGAGGGCGGCATCATCGATGACCTGATGGTGGTGAACGCCGGAGATCACTTCTATCTGGTGGTCAATGCGGCCTGCAAGGATCAGGATATTGCTCATCTACGCACCAACCTGGGTTCTACTCACCAGATCGATGTGCTGGATCGAGGTTTGCTGGCGCTGCAAGGGCCCCAGGCGCGTGATGTCATGCAGCGCCTGTGCCCCGCGGCCTGTGACATGACGTTCATGCAACATGGTCGTTTCAGCCTGGCCGGTCACGAGGTGTGGATCAGCCGCAGCGGTTATACCGGAGAGGATGGCTTCGAGATTTCCGTGGCCGCAGAGGCGAGCCAGGCGTTGGCCGAAGCGCTACTCGCCGAACCGGAAGTGGAGGCGATTGGCCTGGGGGCACGGGATTCTCTGCGTCTTGAGGCGGGTCTGTGCCTTTATGGTCATGACATGGACATGACCACCACGCCGGTAGAGGCCAGCTTGATCTGGGCCATCGGCAAGCCGCGCCGCCATGGGGGAGAGCGCCCGGCAGGTTTCCCGGGGGCGGATATCATTCTGCATCAGGTGGATGCCAAGGATCATTCCCGCAAGCGGGTCGGTCTGGTGGGGGAAGGGCGTGCCCCTGTGCGTGAGGGCGTCACACTGGTGGATGAGTCAGGCCAGGAGATCGGTCAGGTAACCTCCGGCGGGTTTGGCCCCAGCGTCAACAAGCCCGTGGCCATGGGCTACGTGGAACGGCAATGGGAAGCGCCGGGCACGACGGTGTTTGCGCTGGTTCGGGGTAAATCGCTGCCCATGACGGTCACGCCAATGCCTTTTGTGGAACCAGGCTACTATCGAGGTTGAGCTCTGTACCGGCCATGAGGGCCGTTGGCTATAGCTGACGAAACCAGCCCAGGTGCGCTCGCTGGATATCGAGGGTCTCGATGGATTCCAGCGGGCGTGCCATCAGGCTCAGGGTGCGTGCCTGACGCGGTGTCATTTCGAACGCTTGGGTATACAAACGGCTGAACGTGCTCGCCTCGAGCCCACAGCGGTGGGCAATTTGCCCGATGCGCAAGTGATGCTGCCGATGATCCATCAAGCAGCGCCTGGCGGTGAGCAAGCGGCGCTTGCGAATGTAACTCGCCACGCCTCCCATGGGTTCGAAGAGGCGGTAGAGTGAAGCGCGTGCCAAGCCGAAACGGTGCGACAAATCCTGCGGAGAAAGCGTCCTGTCACCGAGATGCTGTTCGATATACAGGCAAATGCGCCCCAGCAAGGGGGGCTGATACTCGACCTGGCCAGGTTGAGCCAGTTGCCGAGAGAGCGTCGTGACCAGTTGATGTGTGCTTTCGGCACCATAAAAGGCGATGTCTTCTGCGCTCAGTTCCGGGCTGCACGCCATGAGTTCCCGCAACTGTGCTCCCAGTAGCCGAGCAGCGGGCTGGCGATGGTCGAGTAACATCCCGTGTAGCGCTGCTGGATCCTGGGGCAGAGCAGTTCTGGGAAGTACCCAGGAAATCAGCGTGGCAGGCTGATGCAGGGTGATGGTGCTCTGCTGCATCAGATCCAGTACCAGGAAATCTCCGGCTTTGGCGACTGTCTCACGGTGCCCGGCGCGGCTCCACACTTCTCCTGCCAGTATCAAGTCCACCATCAGATAGTCCACGTCTGCCTGGGAGAGGCTGGCTGGCGTGCGTTCTATCTTCTGCGGCGACAGCTGCATGAGTACGCCGATCAAACCTGCGAAATGATGGGTCGTGACTTCCCAGGCCAGCTGGCTGGCCTGCTCGCATGCAAACGAGGTGTCAAAATTCAACGTAGCCTGCATGCGAAACTGCCACTCTTCCATGCGCGTCATGCCTGGCAACAATGCGTCAGACGAGGTGTAAACGATACGTTGATCAGTCATCACCTGGTTCTCCAGGAAGCGCACAAGGGGGTGAGCGGATTATCGCTGATGGGTTGCGTTTATCGCAAAGTGTCTCTTTCTATCTTCATGGCGTCCCAAAGTGTCGGCCAAGGGTTGTGGTTATTTCTCCGGGGAAAAACAATCAGTAACACACAACACAATCTGTAACACATTGGCTGTTTCGAGTGTGTGCAGTGCGATGGGCGCTAACGACACAGGGGATACTCATGGCTGAATCAGCATTCAAAACGGCGGGGCGGGCCGACATCGGACAGTCGCCAGCCTGGTCACGTATCAGGCAGCTGGCCAGGTGGTCGATTCTCGTTTGCTCCCCATTGGCATTTGCCGAAGATACGCCTTCTGCATCTCCTGAGGGGTTGGCAGCCATGAGCGAGCGACAGGCACTGGTCATGCCATGGCTGAGTGCGCCTACCCAGGCCTACCTCTACACGGCCGAGCCTAAAATGCGCTTTGAACAGGTCGTCATCCAAGGGGCCTCTCTCATTCCTGCGGCAGAGTTATCCGACTACCTGTCGCCACTGCTTGGCCAGACGTTGAGTCTTGAAGAGATCCAGGCGGCCATGTTGACGCTGAGTGAGCTTTATCGTGAGCGAGGCTTGTCGGCCAGAGCACGCTTGATGAAGCAGGATCTGTTTGGGGGGACGCTGCATGTGAGAGTGGTCGAGCGGAGTCACACCAAGCGGGGGTGGGTGGCTGCAACGGAGTCGAGTGGCGGTTTGTAGACATCGGTTTGAAAATAGAGGAAGGGGCGGCGATCCTCACCGCCCCTGATATGGATGGATGCTTACCTCAATACCTGTCGCGGGTCGATGGGCTTGCCGCCCTGGCGCAGGTCGAAGAGCAGATCATAGCGCTGCGTCGAGGCGCTTTGGCCAACTTCGCACAAGGCATCGCCAGCGCTGACCTGCTGGCCGACGTTGACCAGCAGCCGCTCGCAAAGCGCATATACGCTTTGCAGGTTGTCGGCATGATGCACGATCACCACCTCTCCCAACTGGCGCATGCCATCGGCAAAGCGCACTTCTCCAGGCGCCACGGCCTTGGCCTTGGCACCAGCCTGGGTAGCTAGCAACATCGGTTGCAGCGTGCCACGGCTATCGGCACCAAAGCGCCGCACGACCCGGTAATCTTCCAGCGGCCATGGCCAACGGCGTGCCGAGGCGGGCAGGCTGGCGCTGGGCGTTGCCGCAGGCGTCGCGGGTGCTGCCGATGAGCCGCTCGACCCGCCACTGCTGGCTGCAACGGCTCTGCCGCTGCCGCTCAACGGTACGCTGATGATCTGGCCAACCCGCAGTGCGGTAGCGGGAGTGCCGGGGTTGGCGCTCTGGATCCTTCCTGTGGTCGTGCCGAAATGGCGTGCAATGCCAGAATAGGTATCACCCGCGCGTACCTGATAGCGGTAAGGCCCGCCTGAGGGCGCGCGCTCCTGCTGGGTGGGTATCAACAGCCGTTGACCGACGTTAAGGCGTCGCGCATCGACGCCCGGATTGAAGCGCTCCAAGCGTTCGATGGGGACATTGGCGCGAGCGGCCAACTGCCCCAAGGTGTCTCCCCGGCCCACTTCGATCCAGCCACCGCTCAACGTGCTGGCGCTGCTGCTTGTCGGAGCACGTTGGCTGGTCGAGGGGGTCGAGCTGGCACAGCCCGCCAGCAGGCTGACGACCAGGCAAGCGCTCAACCAGTGCCCTAGTCGTGGTCGCTGAGAGTGTCCAGCAACGCGTCTTTTTCCTGCCACAGTGAATTGATCCATGCGTGGAAGCGTTCCTTGTGCTGCGAATCTTCGTGGTAGTTGGCATTTTGCATCCACTCCGGGATATCAATCTGCCTGGCTTCGAGGGTAATCGGGGCTTCTTTTCCACACAGAAAGCCCATGAACGTCGGGGTTGGATTGGTATAGCTGATGGTGACATCAAGGATACCATCCAATTGGTTACCTAGCAGGCTAAGTACTTGCCCGACGCCGCCTGCCTTGGGACGCAGCAAGTGACGATAAGGGCTCTGCTGTGCATCACGCTTGAGCGGCGTGAAGCGAGTGCCTTCCACAAAATTGAAAATCGAAATGGGGGCGAGCCGTGCACGGCGGCAAATGCGCTCGGTGGATTCTCTGTCGATCGTGGCCAGCTTTGGGTTTCTGGCAATCTGCTCGCGGGTAAAGCGTCGCATGAAAGGAAATTCCAGTGCCCAGAAAGCCAGCCCCACAATCGGAATCCAGATCAGTTGATGCTTGAGAAAAAAACGTGGCATCGGGATGCGACGATGGAGCGCCATGAACAGAATGAAAATATCGGTCCAACTGCGGTGATTGGAAATGACCAGCCACCACTGCTCGGGCGTGAGGTTGTCGGGCACCTGAATGGACACCTGCGGCTTCAACCATAGGCGCATCCACCATAGGTTGACGCCTATCCAGTTCAAGGCCACCGCGCACAGCCCTTTCAGCAACCACTCCTTGGCCTTTCGGCCAGGTGCCATTACTTTGAGCAGCGTCAGAATAATAAGGGGCACACCCCAAACCAGTGTGTTCAGCGTCAGCAGCAAGATGCTGACACCCCCTTTGATAATTGGCATACCGCGGTCCTCGATCTACTGATACTACGCACAAAGCGATACTACGCACAAAGCAACTGCCAAGGCCCCTGATGTGGAAGGCGTGCCAAGACGACTCTACGCATGTGGGGACAAATGCTAATGGAACAAGCGCGAGCTGCCCAGCATAACTTTGCCATGAAGGGCGTTGTCAGTGCCGCGCCAGCCTGGGAGTTTTCACGTTTTCGATGAGGACGTTACGCAACGCATGGGCCGCGACGGAGAGCTCCTGATGGGTCAAGATGCCCACTCGACAGGCAATGCTGGGCTCGGTCAGTGGCAGGCAGTGGGCACCTAGCTCGTCCATTTGTTGAATGCACATGGAGGGCACGGCGCTGACGCCCAGACCCGCTGCGACCATACGCCCCACGGTCGACAGCTGATGGCTTTCGAAGGCGACGGGCAGTTCGATACCTTGAGCGGCTAATTCCTGTTCCAGCAGGCGCCGTACCATGGAAGGGCGTTGCAGGGTGATCACGTCGTGGCGCAGCAGCTCTTGCCAATCCAGGCTTTGCCGATGGGCCAGCGGGGAGTCGAGGGGGACGACGGCCACGAACTGATCTTCGAAGAGCGGCGTAAAGCTCAAGCTGCCAGCGCCTTCGGGGGCGAACGCAATGCCCAGCTCGACTTGCCTGGAGCGCACCATGTCCATCACTTCTTCATTGATGACATCGTGCACGGTGACGTTGATCTTGGGATAGCGCTGACGGAACTTGACCAGCGCGCCGGGCAGCAAGTTGCAGGCAAACGACGGCATGGCGGCCACGCTCAGCCGTCCCAGCTGCAGGGTAAAGCGTTGCCGCAAGCGTTCTTCGGTGTTGTCCCACTGGGCCAGCAGGTGCTTGGCCAGCGGAAACAGCGACTCCCCCTCGGGTGTGAGACGAACGCTACGCGTGCTGCGAATCAGCAGCTTGCCGCCCAGTGAGTCTTCGAGCCCTTTGATGGCCAGGCTGAGCGCGGGTTGGGAAAGATGCAGGCGTTCGCATGCCTGAGTAAAGCTGAGAGTTTGGGCCACGGCCAGAAAGGCCCTTAGCTGCTTGACGGTCATGAGAACTCTTTATAAGTTATTAAAATAAATTGATAAGAAAAACAAACTTAACAAATATATCACCAGACACAACACTGACTCTATCGAAGCAACTGCATCCAGCGCGCAGCTTTTGTGCCAGACTGGTCAGCAACCACGTAACCAACAATATCTGATAACGTTTTACCAACCACGTGAGGCAACACAATGGCAGGATTCGACAAGCGTGTATCTTCCTATGAAGAAGCAATGGAAGGCCTGGAAAGCGGCATGACCGTGATTGCAGGTGGCTTTGGCCTGTGTGGCATTCCCGAGAACCTGATTGCCGAAATCAAACGCCGTGCGGTCAATGACCTGACCGTGGTGTCCAACAACTGTGGTGTCGATGGCTTTGGGCTGGGTATCCTCCTCGAAGACCGTCAGATCAGCAAGATCATCGCGTCCTATGTAGGCGAAAACGCATTGTTCGAGCAACAGATGCTGAACAATGAAATCGAAGTGGTGCTGACACCGCAAGGTACGCTGGCAGAGAAGATGCGCGCAGGCGGAGCGGGCATCCCGGCGTTCTTTACAGCCACCGGGTACGGTACGCCGATCGGTGAAGGCAAGGAAGTGCGTGAGTTCGACGGTCGTCACTATATCCTCGAAGAGGCTATCAAAGGTGACTTCGCCATCGTCAAAGGGTGGAAAGCCGATCGTTACGGCAATGTCATGTACCGCCACACCGCCCAGAACTTCAACCCCATGGCCGCTACTGCCGGCAAGATCACCGTGGTAGAAGTAGAGGAGATCGTTGAGCCAGGCGAACTGGAGCCCAGTCAGATCCATACGCCGGGTATTTATGTGGATCGCATCATTCAGGGCACGTTCGAGAAACGTATCGAACAGCGCACCGTGCGCAGCTAATCAACGACAAGAGGTGGCACCATGGCTTTGACACGCGAACAAATGGCACAGCGAGTGGCTCGTGAACTCCAGGACGGGTTCTATGTGAATCTGGGAATCGGCATTCCCACGCTGGTGGCCAACTATATCCCCGACGGCATGGATGTCATGCTGCAGTCGGAAAACGGCTTGCTGGGCATGGGGCGCTTTCCTACCGAGGAAGAAGTCGACCCTGACATGATCAATGCGGGCAAGCAGACCGTGACAGCACGACCTGGCGCGGCCATTTTCTCTTCAGCCGAATCCTTTGCGATGATCCGTGGCGGGCACGTGGATTTGACCGTGCTCGGCGCTTTCGAGGTAGACCAGGAAGGCAATATCGCGTCCTGGATGATTCCGGGAAAACTCATCAAGGGCATGGGCGGTGCCATGGACCTGGTGGCGGGTGCCGATAACATCATCTGTACCATGACCCACGCTTCCAAGCATGGTGAGTCCAAACTGCTGGAAAAATGCTCGCTGCCGTTGACCGGGGCTGGCTGCATCAATCGAGTGCTGACTGACCTGGCTTACCTTGAAATCAAGGACGGAGCGTTCATTCTCAAGGAGCGTGCGCCTGGCGTCAGCGTCGAGGAGATCGTCGAAAAGACGGCTGGCAAGCTGATCGTTCCCGATCATGTGCCTGAAATGACCTTCGACGCATGACATGAGTGGCGTGGGTCAGTGAGACTCACGCCATTTCGCAGCGGGCATGGAAGGGCAGCAGGATTTCCGCCAGCCGCTTGTGGTCGTCTTCCACATGGCGCTGTGTCAGCGACAGCCCTCCGAGGCAAAGGCGGTGTTCGTCCCCATCGCTGAACACGATTTTTTGTGGCATGGCGGGGTAGAAACGATGATTCAGCAGGCTGGAGACCGAGAAAACCCCGTTTTGCTGGCTATCGAGGGCGTACAGGCCGACATGCTCCAACTGCAGGCCCAGCGAGTCCAGCGAGGCATTCAGCGTGGCGCAATCGAACCCGGCGTGGTGAAGCCGTGGCCCCATCACCGCCAGCCAGGCGGCCAGTGGATGGGCGGTATGCAGCTGTTGGTAGAGCGTCCAGCTGGGCATGGGCCATGGGCGGCCGCGAGACAGCAGATTGTGGCCCTTGCAGTCGGTTGGATGGCTCTGCCGTATCAAGGCGGTGAGTGCTTCTCTGGGAGCTTTGGAGAGCGTGCCCACCTGGAGTTCGGCGAGCACTAGCCAACTGCTGTCATCGTTAGGTGCCAGCAAATGAATCAGGAGCCCTTTGTCTGCCATGGCATAGTGGCCAACGGAACGATAGCCCATCCGTGCCAAGGGTATGCTCAGGGCATTGATGGCAAAAGGCCCGTGGTTGATCGTCACCAGCGTCAGGTATTCGGCGCTGGCGCTGATGGGCCATAGTCGGAGCGCCCCGATATCCGGATGATTATGGATATAGTCCAGCCAAAGCTGTTGTAAAAACTCCTCGCGCTGCATCGCCATTCCTCGCCGCCTGCTGACCTGAGTGAATCGAACACGATCATCGAACGCTCAGTATAGGCAAGCGAGTAGACGCTGCTTCAACGCGGATTAACGGAGGTTTTAACGCCCGAATCGGCGAGGCCGGGCTAAGAAGCCAGCAGCTGCTTGTCGCGGACGAACTGGTCGAACTCGGTGTAACCGCCGATGTGCTGTTGGTCGATGAAGACCTGCGGGACGGTATGAATGGGTTTGCCAGCCGTTTTGGCGATATCTTCCTTGGTGACGCCTTCGGATGGCATGTCGACGTAGCGATAGCCTTCGATCTTGCCGTTGCTCTCCAGGTGTTCGGCAAGATGTTTGGCGCGTACGCAAAAGGGGCAGGACATACGCCCAAAAATAACCACGAACATGGTAATGACTCCGTTGAATAAGGTATGACTTGTACAGTAGCGCCCATTGTGGCGTAGCCCGGCGTGTTTCGCCAATAGCAGCACACTACGCTATCCATAAAGCCCTACAATGGACGTCACGCGATCCGTGCATTTACAGGAGCATTCTCATGCAAGTCTTGCAGGCCCACGACTATGGCTATCTGGCCGAGTTGGCGACCAGCTACCGAAACGCATCGTTATCGGCGCTGAAAAAGGAGGCCCATTACAACCCGCGATTGAGTGTGGATGCGCTGTGCTTTCAATACAGCGACCTGCGGATCAGCGGCGCCAGCACGCTGGTAGGCGCGCTGATCACCCCGTGTGCATTATGGATGCTGGTGGTGCCCGAACAGGCAACGCTGTCGGCCCCTCTGGAAGAGTCTCACGTGGTCTCCTTGCCATCGGGCCGTTATCGCATGACGCTCGAGCGCTTGCCGAATGGTATCGAGTTTTATCAGCGCTGCATTCTGGACGACCTGAGTGAGCTTGAGAGTCTGCAAGAGGCGTCTCGGCTTGCCCAGCGCATGATGGAACAGTTGATGTCATCTGCCACTCTCTGAATTTACTTGGCAGAAGGCAGAAGCCCGAGACAGCACCTATAGTTTTAAGTGTTTATATCTTCATTTCAGACACATCGATAAAAGGAAGCCTGCATGTCAGCAGATAAAGCGTCAACGCCCCGTGTTGCAGTCGTCACCGGTACCAGCAGTGGTATCGGTGCCGCTGTGGTCAAGCATTTTTGCGAGCAGGGCCACCAGGTCTTGGCAGTGGATTTCAACGAGGCGGGTCAGGAGGTGGCCGACCAGGCCGGTGCGGCGTTCTACAGGGCCGATTTGACCGACCCGGACGCCTGCCGTGGTGCCATTGCCGACGCCGTGAAGCGCTTTGGTGGCGTGGATATTTTGGTGAACAATGCTGGCATCCAGCACGTCGCGGCCATCGAGTCGTTCCCCGAAGAGAAGTGGCGGCAAATCATCGACCTGATGTTGACCGCGCCTTTCCTGCTGACCCAGGCCGCCTGGCCGCACATGCGTCAGAAGGGATGGGGGCGGGTCATCAATATCGCTTCTATCCATGCGCAGGTGGCGTCTCCTGGCAAGGCGGCCTACATCAGTGCCAAACATGGCATTATCGGTCTGACCAAGACGGCGGCCCTAGAAGGGGGCGAGCAGGGCATCACGGCCAATGCCATTTGCCCGGCCTACGTCAAGACGCCGCTGGTCGACAATCAGATTGCCGACCAGGCAAAGCTCAATAACATGGATGAGCAGGAAGTGATCGAGAAGATCATGTTGAAAAACGCCGCGGTGAAACGCCTGATCGAGCCTTCCGAAGTGGCCCAGCTAGTCGCTTATCTGGCGTCGGATGCCGCTGGCGCGGTGACCGGTGCCAGCTGGAACATCGACCTGGGCTGGACTGCCCACTAACGGCTAACGGCTAACGGCTAACGGCTAACGGCGTACCGGGCGCTTCTGCAGCTTGCGCTGAAGCGTCCGGCGATGCATGCCAAGGGCTCTTGCCGTAGCCGAAATGTTGCCATCGTGCTCCTGTAGCACTTTCTGGATGTGTTCCCAGGTAATGCGGTTGATCGAGGGCGGATTGTCGGCCAGCTCGACGTTGGGGTCGGCCTCCGGATGTTCGAAGGCTGCCATGACGTCATCGGCGTCGGCGGGTTTGCACAGGTAGTTGATGGCTCCCAGCTTGATGGCTTCGACGGCGGTGGCAATGCTGGAGTACCCGGTCAGTACGACGATACGGCAACCCGGCACGGTATTGAGCAGCTCGGGCAGCAGTTTGAGCCCCGAGCTGTGCTCGAGCTTCAAATCCAGCGTGGCCATGGTGGGCAGGAACTGCGCGGCGGTCGCCATGGCCTGGTCGGCGTCATGGGCTACCATCACTTCGAAGCCACGGCGCGTCAGCGCGCGGCTCAGTACGTGACAGAACATTTCATCATCATCCACGATCAACAGGCGCTGGTCTTGGTTCTGCATGGCATCCTCGATGGTCTGACTTGGCACTGATGGCAGGCTAGCCCGGTGCGGAGCAGCGTGGCAGCGTCACTTCCGTCAGTGTTCCCCCTTCCGGGTGATTATACAGGCTCACACCACCACCAAACCGATTGATCGTGGCGTGAGTCAGGAAAAGCCCGATGCCCATCCCCTTGCTCTTGGTCGATACGAAGGTATCACCCAGCTGGTCGGCTATCGACATCGCAATGCCGGGGCCATGGTCGCGGATATCGATCACGACGCTCTCGTCCTGCCAATCCAGGCGAATGGCGATGTGCTCGGGGTTGGCATCGGCGGCGTTGTTGAGCAGGTTGGTGAGGGCCTGGTCGAGGGTGGCGTCTACCGCAATCCATGGTCGTCCCCGCCGCTCGGCCACGTCGAAATGGTGGTTGACGTCAGGACGGATCACCAGCCAGCGTTGGACCACGCCTGCCAGCCATACTTCGGCGTCGAGGATCTCCGGCTCGGCCATGCGCCGCCGGTCGGCGTTGTTGACCAGATGCTGCAGCCGCGATTTGCAGATGTCCACCTGCTGGCGCAGAAGCGCGATGTCATCGGCAAGCGCCGAGTCCTGGGCTGTGTCAGCCTGCATCTCTTTCAGCAGCACGGCCATGGTCGACAGCGGAGTGCCCAGCTCATGGGCCGTGCCGGCGGCCTGGGTGGCCACTGCCAGCACCTGCTCGTTGCGCAGTGCGGCTTCCCTGGTGCGCGATAGCGCTTTGTCTCGGCTGCGTAGGGCATGGGCCATCTTGTAGATAAAAAAGGTCACGAGCCCCGCCGACAGGCCAAAGTTGAGCCACATGCCCAGCACATGCAGGCTTAAAGGGCCGTCACTGCTGATATGCCCCAGCTGCGGTATGGGGTGGTAGAAAAACATCAGGAAGGTGTAGCCGCCCATGGCACAGGCAGCAATGATCCAGGCATGTCGCCACGGCAGTGTGGCAGCGGCAATGGTCACCGGCACCAGATAATAGGTGATGAAAGGGTTGGTAGACCCCCCGGAAAAATAGAACAGCAGCGTCAGCCCGGTGATGTCTGCCAGCAGGTGGGCCAGATACTCGATATGGGTGACC
The DNA here is from genome assembly GCF_007655045.1 of Halomonas sp. C22. Taxonomy (NCBI): domain Bacteria; kingdom Pseudomonadati; phylum Pseudomonadota; class Gammaproteobacteria; order Oceanospirillales; family Halomonadaceae; genus Halomonas; species Halomonas sp. C22. Next base: position 231,711 of record NZ_VBVC01000004.1, read on the forward strand.
GCTCTGGGGCGGCCCAGCCGCCACCAGGTGGCAATGTTCAGCATGCCCATGGCGATGACTACGCTGACCACCGCCGTGACCGGCAGATTGAACGCCAGCAGTTCGATGCCGACGATGATCGCCATCAGAAAGCCCGTCCAGGTGATCCCTCGGACGATGGTCAGCCGGACCAGATTGCGGTTGGGCGTGGAGAGCGGCAGGGGCAGGGCGGTGGCCATGGACGATTACTTGCTCGATGTCTTGACGCTATGAATCACGAACTTGATGAATAGCGTCATGACGAAGGTTAACCAACCCGCCGATGCCAGCAGGTTGAACAGCAGTATTTTGGGTGGCAGCCAGGCAGTGCCCAGCAGCGTTTCCAGCAGGATATGGAAAAACATGGCCAGCAACAGGGGCAGGGCCAATGTGTGCATCCACATGTCGGTGCGCCGCTTGCGAATGTGGTAGCGCATCAGCAGATAGCGCAGCGGTCGGTGTGCCCAACTGAACAGCAGCAGTGCGCCTACCACGAACAACATGGCTAGCGTAGGCTCGGTACTCTGCTGATACATGGAAATGGAGATCGACCAGGCAAGGCCTAGCCACACCAACCCCTCTATGCTGGCAATGACATCCGCATAGCGTCGTACGTTCTGCATAAACAACAGCATCCTTGGTCTTACAACGTGGCGTCATGATACGACACTTGGCTGGGCCTGTGGGGGTCGTGTGCAGATTTATCCCACGGGGCGATTGGGTATACTGTGCAGCCGTGACACCCCTCTTTCACTTTCAAGACAGGACTTGCCGTGGACGCTATCACGATCACTCGCCCCGACGATTGGCACCTTCACCTTCGCGACGACGAGGCGCTGAATGCGGTGGTAGGCCATACCGCAGCCCAGATGGGGCGGGCCATCATCATGCCCAATCTCAAGCCGCCGGTGACGACGACCGAGCAGGCCATGGCCTATCGTGAACGTATCCTGGCGGCCTTGCCGGAAGGCAGCGCGTTCGAGCCGCTGATGGTGCTGTACCTCACCGACACGACGCCCGCAGAAGAGATCGAGCGAGCTGTTGCCAGCGGTGTGGTCAAAGCGGTCAAGCTCTATCCGGCGGGGGCAACGACCAACTCGGCTTCCGGCGTCACCGATATCGCTCATTGCGACGCAGCCATTGCCACCATGGCGCGGCTGGGAATGCCGCTGCTGGTGCATGGCGAAGTGACCGACCACGACATCGACATCTTCGACCGTGAAGCCGTGTTCATCGAGCGCGTCATGAAACCTCTGTTGGCTCGTCACCCGACGTTGAAGGTCGTGTTCGAACACATCACGACGCAGCAAGCCGCTGAATTCGTCGCTGATGCGTCGGACAATGTCGCAGCGACCATCACCGCTCACCACCTGTTGTTCAATCGTAACCAGATGCTGGCCGGTGGCATTCGTCCTCACTACTACTGCCTGCCAATCCTGAAGCGTGAGCAGCACCGTCAGGCGCTGTTGAAAGCGGCCACCAGCGGCAGTGCGAAATTCTTTCTGGGAACCGACAGCGCTCCTCACGCCAAGGGCGACAAGGAATCAAGCTGCGGCTGCGCCGGCGCCTATACGGCACCTGCCGCTATCGAGCTTTACGCGATGGCGTTCGAGTCGGTTGGGGCACTGGACAAGCTGGAAGCATTCGCCAGCCTGAACGGGCCACGTTTTTATGGGCTGGCGCCCAATGCCGATACGGTTACTCTGGTGCGCCGGGAGTGGCAGCTGCCGGAAAGCTATCCTTATGCTTCAGGGCAGACCATCGTGCCTTTGCAGGCGGGTGAAACCCTGGCGTGGAAAATGGAGGGGTAAGAGGTGAACCCCCATCGCCTGGCGGCGATGGGGTTTTCAGGGTCATTCGCTGGCCAGCTTCGACAGCATCTGATTGACCATGCGTGAAGAGTGGTCGGCGGCCACTTCCAGAAACTGCTCGAAGGAGAGGTGGTTGTCACCGCTGCCCGGGATATCGGACAGAGCGCGAATCACCACGAAGGGGCAGCCATACAGATGACAGGTCTGGGCAATGGCAGCACCTTCCATCTCGACCGCCAGCATGGTGGGGAACTGGGCGCGGGTCTTGGCTACCCGCTCCGGGTCGGCCATGAACGAATCGCCGGTGGCGACCATGCCTTCTCTCACCGTCACTTCGCCCAGGGCGGCAATGGCGCTGCGTGCCACGCTGCGCAGGTGTTCGCTGGCCTGGTAGGCCTCGGGCATGCCGGGCACTTGTCCCAAGGCATAGCCAAAGACCGTGGCATCCACGTCATGGTGGCGCACTTCATCCGAAATGATCACATCACCAATGGCCAAGTCCGTGGCAAAACCGCCGGCAGACCCGGTGTTGATGATGGCTTCTGGCTGGTAGCGCTCCAGCAGAATGGCGGTACCGACGGCGGCGTTCACCTTGCCGATGCCGGATTGGAGAATGACGACTTCCAGCCCATGTAATGTGCCGGTGTGAAATACGAAGCCTGCGTGCTCGGCACGCTCAGCATCCGCCAGTTGGCTGGCCAGGATGTTCACTTCTTGCGCCATGGCGCCGATGATACCAATACGTTGCACCGTGATGTTCTCCGCAGGTCAATGAGGCAGGGAGCTGCCAGTGTCTAGAGCGTGTCCGGGTTCAGCGCTGCTGGTCGTGGCGCTCAGCGGCTTCCAGCGTGTTTTCGAGCAGAGTGGCCACCGTCATGGGGCCAACGCCGCCAGGCACGGGAGTGATGTGGCTGGCGCGCTCGGCTGCCGCGCTAAAGTCCACGTCGCCGACCAGGCTGCCATCCTCTTGGCGGTTGATGCCTACATCGATGACCACCGCGCCGGGTTTGATCCACTCACCCTTAACGATGCCGGGTTTGCCCACGGCGACGACCACCAGGTCTGCACGGCTGACGTGACTTGCCAGGTCGCGTGTGAAGCGGTGGCAGACCGTTGTCGTACAGCCTGCCAGCATCAGTTCCAGGGCCATGGGGCGGCCCACGATGTTTGATGCGCCAACGATCGTGGCGTCCATGCCGCGCACGGCAATGCCGCTTTGTGCCAGCATGGTCATGATGCCTTTGGGCGTGCAGGGGCGCAGGGAGGGCAGTCGTTGCGCCAGGCGTCCCAGGTTGTAGGGGTGGAAGCCATCCACGTCCTTGTCGGGACGGATGCGCTCCAGGATGGGCCTGGCATCGAGGTGTGCCGGTAGCGGTAGCTGTACCAGAATGCCATCGACGCTGGGGTCGGCGTTGAGTTCGTCTACCAAGGCTTCCAGGGCAGATTGCGTCGTATCGGCGGGCAGGGCATGTTGAAAAGAAAGAATGCCTGCCTGCTCACAGGCGCGGTGCTTGTTGTTGACATAGACATGTGAGGCAGGGTCCTCGCCGACCACGACCACGGCTAGTCCGGGTGCACGCACACCTTCCTGCTGACGCGCCTGGATTCGGGCGGCAACGCGTTGACGGACATGCGCGGCGATGGCTTTGCCATCGATGAGTTGGGCGGTCATGTAGTGAGATCCCTATTGAAGATGGAGAAGCTAATAAAGGATACGGCTCGGTAACCGAGCAATTCGGCTGCGCAATTTTCGCATGGCAGGGCGGTCAGGCAAAGCATCTATCGAATCAAACACTTTAAGTGTTGACTTTAGAATCAGAAATAGTAATATATGCCTCGCTTGAGACGGGACACGCAGCAGCGGTCAAGGCAAGTATCGGGATGTAGCGCAGTCTGGTAGCGCGCCTGCTTTGGGAGCAGGATGTCGGGGGTTCGAATCCCTCCATCCCGACCATTTACTTGAAGCCGATTACTTGAAGTCAAAAGTAACACTGCTTTCCAAGCTTTGGTTGTGGTCAAGTGCTCATCGGTATCTCTGGATACATTATGTGCGCCTATAGCTCAACCGGATAGAGCAACGGCCTTCTAAGCCGTAGGTTGCGGGTTCGAGTCCTGCTGGGCGTGCCATCAAGAAGACGGTCTCGTTTTTTCCAGTCGGTATTATCAAGCATCTGTTTTGTCATGGTGGGTGTAGCTCAGTGGTAGAGCCCCGGATTGTGGCTCCGGTGGTCGTGGGTTCGATCCCCATCATCCACCCCATCGACAAGACGTTCTGCAGTATCCAGGTTGTGGTGGATGTAGCTCAGTGGTAGAGCCCCGGATTGTGGCTCCGGTGGTCGTGGGTTCGATCCCCATCATCCACCCCATTAACCTGATTATCTCTCCCTCGAAGTTCTACCCTCATATCAACTCTTTTATGTCTTTTGCCAATATTCTATGGTCAAGCTGTACGTGATCATCTTGGCATGACTTTGATGTTATTCCCTTCTGCACGTGTTATTTCCGTTGGCTTGCCCAGCAGATACCCTTGTGCATAGTCGATGCCCAGTGTGCGCAATTTATCCAGGGTCTCTTGCGTCTCCACGAATTCAGCGACCGTTTCGATATGCAGCGCTTTGCCTACCGCATGAATCGCTTCGACCATTGCGCAGTCGATGGGGTCGTGGTGCAGGTTGCGGATGAAGCGGCCATCGATCTTGAGATAGTCGACCGATAGCTGTTTGAGGTAGCCAAACGACGAGAGTCCCGTACCGAAATCATCCAGAGCGAATTGGCAGCCCAACGATTTCAGTGTCTGAATCAGCTCGCTGACTTTCGAGAGCTGGGCGATGGCGGCGCTTTCGGTAATTTCGAAACACAAGCTGCCTTCAGGCAGCTTGGCGGCACGTACCTGCCGAATCAAGTCGTTGCAGAAATCGCTATCGGATAACGAATCGCCCGACAGGTTGATGCCCCAGTGGCCAATAGCGTCGGGCTCCGCGCTGCGATAGCGGTCGCTCAGCCAGGCGAGCGTGTTGCGAATGACCCAGCGGTCGATACGTGGCATGAAGTGATAGCGTTGTGCCGCGGGTAAAAAGCTTCCGGGGGCAATCAACTGGCCATGCTCTTCCAGGCGTATCAAGATCTCCTGATAGCCTTTGTTTCGCGTGCATACTGGGTGAACCGGTTGCGCGAACAGACGGAAAGTGTCGTTATCCAGTGCATTTTGCAAGCGCTGTACCCACTGCAGCTCTCCGTGCCTCTCCAGCAGCAGGCGGTCGTCGGGCTGGTAGCAGTGAATCCGGTTGCGGCCTGCCTCCTTGGCGCTATAGCAGGCGGCATCGGCTGCGTGGAGTGTTTCCGCCAGACGCCGAGGTTGCGTCGGAGTAATGGCAACGAGCCCGATACTGACACCGATGCCGAAGGTGTGTTCTTGCCAGGCAAAGCGAAACTGCTCGATGTCGCTGCGCAGCGCTTCGCAAATCAATTTGGCTTTTTCCAGCGGGCAGTCGGGCAGCAGCAGCGCAAACTCGTCGCCTCCCAGGCGTGCCACGGTATCGCTGTTGCGGACATGCGCTTTCAGTTTGCGAGCCACCTGTCGGAGCAGTTCGTCACCCGCCTGATGACCACAGGTATCATTGACGATCTTGAATTGGTCGAGATCCAGGTAGCATAGGGCATGGTCGCTTTCCGTCTGTGTCAGCAGCTTGGCAAGGAGGGCCTCGAAGGCGCGTCGATTGACAAGCTCGGTGAGGTTGTCGTGGGAAGCTTGATAGCTGAGTTGTTCGGAGAGCTTGCGCGTCAGGCTGACATCCTGAAAGACCACGACGGCACCCAGAGTAATGCCGCTGCGCGAGCGAATAGGCGAGGCGCTGTGCTGGATGGGGTAGCGCTTTCCATTGCGGTTCAGCAGCATGCCGGGGTCGGTGTATTGCAGTGGGCGGTGCTGGGTCAGGACATGGCGGGCCGGATTGTTGATTGGTTCGTCGCTATGTTCGTCACGCAGCTGATAGATACGGTGAATCGGTTTGTTCAAGGCTTCGCTGGCGTCCCAGCCGGTCAGGCGCTGCGCTTCGCTGTTCATGAAAGTAATGTTGCCACTGGCATCGCAGGTGATCACCCCGTCGCCAATGGAGGCGAGCGTGGTGCGAGCAAGGTCGCGCTCTCGATTCAGCTGCTCTTGCAGCAGTTTTCGCTCGGTGATGTCCCGCACCATGCCTGAACGTTCCGAGTGTGACCCCGCAGCCCCCTCGCTGACCTGGATTTCGAGATAGCGCACTTGCTGGTCTTCGGTACGTCGCTTGATTTCCAGACGTGTGCCGGGGGTCAATGGCCGATGAGGAAGCAGCGTGGTAATGGGTTGCCCGACGAGCTGCTGTGCCTGAACGCCGAACAGTGCTTCAGCGCCGGGGTTGAGGCTGGTGAGCGTGCCATCTGCCTGCCAGGTCAAGACGCCGTCACGCAAATTACGCAGCATGACCCGGGTATGGCCCACGGCGCGCTCAAGCGCGGCGGATACTCGATTGTAGCTGGCAGCGATTTCCCCTACCTCGGTAAACGGGTCGGCATCGATGCGCTGGCGCATGTCCCCCTGGCGCTCATGCTGGCGCATGTGTTCCAGAAGTTGATGCAGTTCGTTCCGGGCACCGTGTTCTGCCAGGTTGAGCCCCATTTTCTCTGCCTCCGGTGAAACCCGCAGAGGCATGATGCGCTTGCTCGCTTGCAGCAGTAGCCAGGCGACGCCAAAGCTCCATGCGCCGCACACGATCACGCCCATGAGCTGAACATGAAACTGCTCCCAGCGGCTCAGCGAGGTTCCCAGCGCCTCCAGGTTAGCCACCCAGGGCAGTGCCAGCGTGCCCCAGATGCCGGTGACCAGGTGGGCGGGAATGGCGCCTACGGCATCATCGATGCGTTTTTTGAGCAGCCACTCACTGGCCGCCACCATCAGCACGCCGCTAATGCTGCCCAGCATGAAGGCCGCGTGCAGCGACAGGGCATGAGCGCCTGCCGTGACCGCGACAAGACCGGCAATGGCACCGTTGATGGCATACATCACATCGGCATAGCGGCGAATGCGCCAGCCCATCAGCATGGACGACAGAATGCCGCCAGCCGCCCCCAGCAGCGTGTTGGCGATGATGCCGGGAATGGCGCTATTCATGGCCAGGGTGCTGCCGCCATTGAAGCCAAACCAGCCCAGAATCATGAACAGTGCGCCCAGCATGGCCAGCGGCAGGTTGCCCGCCGGGAACGGGTTGGCATGAACGCCATCGCGAAAGCGCCCGGTGCGGGGGCCGATCACCAGGACGGCGGCCAGGGCCACCCAGCCGCCCACGCTATGCACTACCGTTGCTCCGGCAAAGTCGACGAATCCACGAGCGGCCAGCCAGCCAGGCGTGCCACCGAGTAAGCCTCCCCACGCCCAGTGGCCAAACACTGGGTAGATCAATAGTGCTATCCAGAAGGCTGTCCATAGGTAGCCCAGGAAAGGCATGCGCTCCGCCACTGCGCCCGCCACGATAGTGGCTGCGGTGGCGCAGAACATGGCTTGAAAGATGAACACGGTCATCAGCCAGGCGTTGCTGGCCTCCATTTCCCAGCCGAATAACGACAGTCCCAGCCAACCCCCCTGTGAAACACCGAACATCATGCCAAAGCCGATCAGCCAGAAAACCGTCACCGAAACCGCGAAGTCGGCCAGGTTTTTCATGGCGACGTTGATGGCGTTCTTGGTACGGGTAGTGCCGGCTTCCAGGCACAGAAAGCCTGCCTGCATGACGAACACCATGGCGGCGGCCCAAAGGACCCATAAAGTGTCGAGAAGCCTTGTTTCCAGCATCACTGTCATCTGCCTCTCCTTGTCGCTGCATGGTGCGGCGTATGCGCTAATTTGGTGCTTTGTCGGAAGGTGAAGGGATCACCGTCGAGTGACGAGGCAGGCAGCCCCGTCAGCGTGACGAGCGCTTCAAGCACTGCTAACGTGAATGAAGCAATTGTCGTGCCGTGGCTAGTGGACTCATCCTTATTTTTGATTTTTACGTTAATAAAAACTGAAATGATGATTTAAAACAGTATTTATGACTGTGTAATTGCTGTTTGATTGGTGATATTTTTCAATATGTTGCGGCGCTGCCAGGACGGGCTGGTAGTGGCATCATCTTTCAATGAGGAGTGCATCAAAATGGCGCGTCAAACAGTGGTTTTAGGGGCAGGGATGGTCGGCGTCAGTATCGCCTGGCAACTGCAAAAGCGCGGTTTTCAGGTCACCTTGATCGATCGCCGCCAGCCTGGTCGTGAAACCTCGTTCGGTAACGCGGGCATCATCCAGCGTGAGGCGGTACGGCCGTATCCGTTTCCTCGCGATATGAAAACCATTTTGAGCGTGCTGCCCAACCGTCGTGTCGATATTCGCTATCGGCCCACCGGCATGGTCAAGGCGGCTTCTCCGCTGCTCAGTTATTGGCATCATTCGTCGTCGCGGCTCTACAAGAAGATCGTCCCGGAGTACGCGTCGCTGATTCAGCTGTGTCTCGACGCCCACGCGCCGATGATCGAAGCGGCAGGTGCCGATGCGTTGGTACGTCGCGAGGGCTGGCTGGAGATCTATCGAACCCCCGAGAAGCTGGCCAAGCGTGTCAAGGAAGCAGAGGAAGCCCGCGATCTCTATGGTGTGCAGTTTGCGGTGCTCGACCGCCAGGGGGTTGCCGAAAAAGAGCCCCAGCTGGGAGAGCAGATCATCGGAGCCATCCATTGGCTGGACCCCTGGACCGTTGCTGACCCCGGTGGCCTCGTGGCAGCCTACGCAGAGTCGTTCGTGGCTTTGGGTGGCCAGCTGGTACAGGCGGACATCACCGACGTCAGCCAGCAGGGGGCGCAGTGGCAGGTGAGCACCGGCACCGACACTTTCACGGCAGATGACGTGGTGATGGCACTAGGGCCCTGGGCGGGAGAATGGATGAAGCCGCTGGGCTACCACTTCCCGACATTCGTCAAGCGTGGCTACCATATGCACTACGCCACACAGCCCGATACCAAGCTGCATTACTGGCTGATGGATGCGGAAGTCGGTTATCTTCTGGCCCCCATGAATGCAGGCGTGCGGCTGACCACGGGAGCGGAGCTGGATCGTCTGGAATCGCCTGCCGACGAAGAGCAGCTAGGGGCGGCAGAGAGCGTGGCGCGAACCATTTTTCCGCTGGCCGATCGCAAAGACGAACGTGCCTGGAAGGGCGCGCGTCCTTGCCTGCCGGACATGAAGCCGGTAATTGGCCCTGCACCACGCCATCCTGGCCTGTGGCTGGCGTTCGGTCACGGCCACCAGGGCTTTACGCTGGGGCCTGCTACCGGCCAGCTGCTGGCCGACATGATGGAGAATAAACCGACAGCCATCGATATGGCACCGTTCCGCGCGGACCGCTTCTAGATGTCAGGTCGCTTTCCGGTTTGCTTGGCGTCTGGAAGGGATGTTTGCTAGGCTGTAGATGAAATTCCGCCAGATGGAGGTTCCGCAATGGATGTCGCGGTCAGTAATACGGTCAGCACTGCGCTTTACATGAACCAGGCGCAAACGGTCGAGCAGGCGCAGATGCAAATGTTCAGAGATGCGCTGGAGCAGCAAGCCGATCAGGTCACGGAAGTATTGGCTTCGGCCGATGCGGCAGCGCAGCCTGAGCTTGCTCAGGAAGGTAGCGTCGGTACGCAGATCAACACCTTCGCCTGAAGCTCTCGCTTTTTGATCCCCAAACGCCGACCTTGTCGGCGTTTTTTGCTTTGGTATGCCGCAGGCAGGGAGTTGCGTTACCATAGGCGCACCCCGCCACTGGTCTGGCGCTTATTTGGTTATTACGCAGTCCCCCTATTTAGAGAACTCCATGTCTGACGCTCAATTAGCGCGCGAAGCAGAGCTACGCCGCACCTTTGCCATTATTTCCCACCCTGACGCCGGTAAAACGACCATCACCGAAAAAATGCTGCTGTTCGGAAACGCCATTCAGATGGCCGGTTCGGTGAAAAGCAAGCGCAATGATCGCCACGCGACGTCCGACTGGATGAAGATGGAGCAGGAGCGGGGCATTTCGGTGACGACGTCGGTCATGCAGTTCCCCTACGGCGGACGCATCGTCAACCTGCTGGACACTCCAGGACACGAGGACTTCTCGGAAGACACGTACCGCACCCTGACCGCCGTCGACTCCGCACTGATGGTCATCGACGGGGCCAAGGGTGTCGAAGATCGCACCATCAAATTGATGGAAGTGTGTCGATTGCGTACCACGCCCATCCTCACCTTCGTGAACAAGATGGACCGCGATATTCGTGATCCCATCGAAGTCATGGATGAAGTGGAGACGGTGCTCAATATCCAATGTGCCCCGATGACCTGGCCCATTGGCATGGGGCGGCACTTCAAGGGTGTCTATCATCTCTACAACGACGTGATTCACCTCTATACCCAGGGGCAGGGCAGCCGTATCCCTGACGACAAGCGTATCGAAGGGTTGGACAACCCGGAGGTGGATGCGATTCTGGGCGAAGAGCAGGCCGAAGAGCTGCGCATGGAAGTCGATCTGGTGCGCGGCGCTTCCCATGAGTTCGACCTGGAAGCGTATCGTCGTGGTGAGCTGACCCCGGTCTATTTCGGTACCGCCATGGGTAACTTCGGCGTGCGTGAAATGCTGGACGGCTTCGTCGAGTACGCGCCATCGCCCCAGCCCCGCGAGACCGATACTCGAGAAGTCACGGCCAAGGACGATCGCTTTACCGGTTTCGTTTTCAAGATCCAGGCCAACATGGACCCGAACCACCGTGACCGCATTGCCTTTCTGCGGGTGTGTTCCGGCAAGTACGAAAAGAACATGAAGATGCGCCATGTGCGCATTGGCAAGGACGTCAAGATTGCCGATGCGCTGACCTTCATGGCCTCGGACCGCTCCCACGTCGAGGAGGCCTGGCCCGGCGATATCATCGGCTTGCACAACCATGGCACCATTCAGATTGGTGACACCTTTACCGTGGGTGAAGACATGCGCTTCATGGGCATCCCGCACTTCGCGCCGGAGCTGTTCAAGCGCGTGCGCCTGAAAGACCCGCTGAAGATGAAAGCACTTCAGAAAGGCCTGCAGCAGCTATCGGAGGAAGGGGCTACTCAGGTCTTCATGCCGGTGGATAACAATGATCTGATTCTTGGCGCAGTAGGTACGCTGCAGTTCGACGTCGTTGCACACCGCTTGAAGGAAGAGTACAAGGTCGACTGTCTCTACGAAGGCGTCAATGTGCAGACGGCTCGCTGGGTCTATTGTGACGATGCGAAGATGCTGGAAGAGTTCAAGCGCAAGGCAAGTGCCAACCTGGCGATCGACGGCGGTGGCTACCTGACCTATATCGCCCCGACCCGGGTCAATCTGCAAATGACCCAGGAGCGCTGGCCGGATATCCGTTTCCAGCCGACCCGAGAGCACTAATCTCAAGACTCGCCTCAAGACGCCTACCCAAACGAGAGCGCTTGCTATGCTCATTGACGCCCACTGCCACCTGGATGCCGCGGAGTTCGATGAAGACCGAAAGGCCGTCATTGCCGCGGCCAGGGCCGTGGGCGTCACGGGTTTCATCGTGCCTGCCACGGTGCGCCAGCGCTGGCAGAATGTGCTGGCGCTGGGCGAGAGCGAAGGGGTCAGTATCTGCCTCGGGCTTCACCCCTATTTCATTGCTCAGCATCACACCGATGACCTGGTGGCGCTGGAGGCGCTGGTCAAGCAGCAGTTGACCCGCCCAGAAACCGCCCTGGTGTCGATTGGCGAGTGTGGTATCGATGGCCGCTTCAGCGAGAGTCTCTCGCCGCAATGGGAATATTTCGATGCCCAGCTCGGTATCGCGAGCCGTTGTCAGCTTCCCCCCGTCGTGCACTGTGTGAAGGCCAACGATGACGTGGCCAAGCGGCTTCATCAATGTGCACTGGCGAGGCCCGGCATGATCCATGCCTTTGCCGGTTCTTACCAGCAGGCCGCAAGGTTTCTGGATGCGGGGTTTGTACTGGGGCTGGGAGGCGCCGTCACCTACGCTCGTGCTCAGCGCCTGCATCGTGTGGTGGCCACATTGCCGGATGACGGGTTCGTGCTGGAAACCGATAGCCCCGATATGCCGCTGAGTGGCTTCCAAGGGCAGCGCAATGAACCTTCGCGCGTGAAGCACGTCGCTGAGCAGGTGGCTAAGCTGCGTCAGCAATCGCTGGAACACGTCGCAGCGCTGAGCAGTGCCAACGCTGCGCGCATTTTTGGCCTGTGAGTGCTGCCCCGCTGGTGTCAGCTCAATTGAGCCGCTAGCGCTTCAGGGTCCAGGCGCTCGACGGGGTAAGGCAGCGCGTGCAGGCTCACTGGCTGCGCTTGCCAGTAGACGGAGATCTGCTCCTCCGCCACTTTGGTATTCATGACCGCCAGCAACTCTATCTGCTGCTCGTCACTGAACGCGCTGTTGACGACTTCACCCAAGGCTTTCCCTTCCTGATCCACCAGGCTGTCGCCTATCTGGGGTAATGCGCTGGCGCTCACGTGCGCATGCACCAGGCGTTTTTTGACCTGGCCGCGAAAGTGCGCCCGAGCGACGACTTCTTGCCCGGTATAGCAGCCCTTTTTGAAGCTGATGCCGCCCAGCGCTTCCCAGTTGAGCATTTGTGGCAGGAAGTGATCCTGCTGTGCCGCCGTCAACCAGGCGAGGCCGCTACGGATATCTGCCAGCTGCCAGGCTTGCTGTTGCCCCTCTTGCGAAACATGCTCTGGGGGTGTGGTTTCCAGCATCAGCAGCCAGCGAGGAGTGCCCGGCATGCGCAGGGCGGTGCCCGAAGGGCTGGTATGGTGGGCATAGGCCTGATCGGGCAACGTCACGCCTGCCTGCTCCAGTAGCGTGGCGTCGGGGGCGCTGCTGCCCACGAATGTCACGGACGTGGCAATCGTCAGCTCGGTCTTGTAGAAAGCAGCAAATTTTTTGAGGTGGTTGGCCAGAGACTCGGCCAGCGAGGCGTCGAGAATCAGGCGATAGTGCTGTGGCGCCAGGCGCAGCAGTTGGGCGTTGGCCAGCATGCGCCCCTTGGGAGTGCAAAAGCAGGTCAGGGGGGCGAAATGTCCATTGGCGAGGCCGACATGGGCGCTGGTTTGACCCTGGAGAAATTTTTCGGCGTCAGGGCCCGTGACGTCCAGCGCTGCCAGGTGCGTCAGGTAAACAGTACCGGTGAAGGGGTGAGTTTCGGCGGTGGCCATGGTCTCTCCTGAAGATGAATGCTGCGCGGCATGGAGTGAAAGACGCGGCGCGGCGATAGGTTACGCTAGGTGCGGGCAGTAGGCTGCAATTGCAAGCGCACTTGCGCGTGCTAAACTTCAATTCCGCGTATCGGTCTTGCACAAGAATTTTGCGTCGTATCGCCGATCGATCCCGCTAGCATATACTTAACAAGACTCATTAACACATAAAAGGGCAACGCATGGCAGTGCAATCACTCAGTTTCCAAGGGGTTTCCAACGCTGATCAGGTCAACAAGATCACCACGGCATTGATGATGCTGGATGGGGTGGACAGCGCCGAAGTAGGGCGTCATGGCGCCGAAGTGGAAGGGCGTGCCAAGCGCGACGCGCTGATCCAGGCGGTCGAACGGCTCAAGCTACCCATCAAGGTGTCGTGAATGCATCCGCCTATCGTGGTGATCAGTGAGCGCAACCGGACGTTTCGTCAGCGTATCGAGGTAAATGGCCTGGAAGACCTCTACGCAGACGTACCCGCGGTGGTGGGTGGCGATGAAAGTGCGCCGGACCCTCACGACTATTTCGACATTGCCTTGGGAACCTGCAAGGCCATTACCGTACAAATGTATGCCAAGCGCAAGCAGTGGCCGCTGGAAGGCATTACGGTCACGGTGCAGCGAGACGACCAGGATGAAAAGAAGGGCGTTTACCGGCTGGCCGTTCAGCTCGAACTGCACGGTATCAGCGACCCTGAGCAGAAAGCCAAGCTGGAAGAGATCAGCCATCGATGCCCCATTCAGCGGTTGATGACCCAGGCCACCATCGAGATCACCACTCGCACCGAGTGACCATCCCAGGAGCCATGATGAGCAAGGAATTTCGTCTGCAGTCAAAATTCAAGCCTGCGGGCGACCAGCCCACCGCGATCCGCAGCCTGGTAAGCGGCCTGGAGTCGGGCCTTGCCCACCAGACGCTGCTGGGCGTTACCGGCTCCGGCAAGACCTTCACCATGGCCAATGTGGTGCAGCAGCTACAGCGGCCGACCATCGTCATGGCGCCCAACAAGACGCTGGCGGCCCAGCTTTACGGCGAATTCAAGTCGTTCTTTCCCGACAACGCCGTCGAATATTTCGTCTCTTATTACGACTACTATCAGCCGGAAGCATACGTGCCTTCCTCGGACACGTTCATTGAGAAAGATGCCTCGATCAATGATCACATCGAGCAGATGCGGCTGTCCGCCACCAAGGCGCTGCTGGAAAGGCGTGATGCCTTGATCGTCGTGTCGGTATCGGCGATCTATGGTCTGGGTGACCCGGACCAGTATCTGAAAATGCGCCTGCACTTTACCCGCGGCGAGCTGATCGATCAGCGTGCCTTCCTGCGCCGATTGGCGGAGCTGCAGTACACGCGCAACGACATGGATTTTCGTCGCAGCACCTACCGTGTGCGTGGTGATGTAATCGATATCTTTCCGGCGGACGCCGACGAGGAGGCCGTACGGGTCGAGCTCTTCGACGACGAGATCGATTCCATCCGCCTGTTTGACCCACTGACAGGGGATATTCGTGGCCAGGTGCCGCGCATGACGATCTACCCGAAGTCGCACTATGTCACCCCCAGGGAAACCATCCTGGAGGCCATCGATGCCATCAAGGGGGAGCTGAAAGAGCGGCTCGAGTGGCTGAGAAAGCATGAGCGGCTGGTGGAAGCCCAGCGCCTGGAACAGCGCACTCTCTACGACATCGAAATGATGCTGGAGCTGGGTTACTGCAACGGCATCGAAAACTACTCGCGTTACTTGTCTGGCCGTGCCCCTGGCGAGCCGCCGCCGACATTTTTCGATTACCTGCCCGACGATGCGCTGCTCTTCATCGATGAGTCCCACGTCAGCGTGCCCCAGGTGGGTGGCATGTACAAAGGTGACCGCTCCCGCAAGGAAACGCTGGTGGAGTACGGCTTCCGCCTGCCTTCCGCGCTGGACAACCGGCCGATGAAGTTCGAAGAGTGGGAGTCGATTTCGCCACAGACCATCTTCGTCTCGGCCACCCCGGGGCCTTATGAAGCAGAGCATGCCGGTCAGGTGGTCGAGCAGGTGGTGCGCCCCACGGGGCTGCTCGATCCGCAAATCGAAGTGCGCCCTGCCAGCACCCAGGTCGACGATCTGCTGTCCGAAATCGGCTTGCGCACTGCAGTGGGCGAGCGCGTGCTGGTAACTACGCTGACCAAGCGTATGGCCGAGGATTTGACCGACTATCTCGACGAACACGATATTCGGGTGCGCTATCTGCACTCCGATATCGATACTGTCGAGCGGGTGGAAATCATCCGCGATCTACGGCTGGGCAAGTTCGATGTGCTGGTGGGGATCAACCTGCTGCGTGAAGGGCTGGATATTCCGGAAGTATCGCTGGTCGCCATTCTGGATGCAGACAAGGAAGGTTTCCTGCGTGCCGAACGTTCGCTGATCCAGACCATTGGCCGCGCGGCGCGTAATGCCAACGGCAAAGCGATTCTCTACGGTGATCGGATTACCGACTCGATGCGCAAGGCCATCGATGAAACCGAGCGCCGCCGCGCCAAGCAGATGGCCCATAACGAAGAGCATGGCATCACGCCGACCACCGTGACGCGTTCGGTAGCCGACATTCTCGAAGCCGCCCAAACGCCCGGCAAGAAGAGCTCCCGCCGACGTGGCAACGAGCGCAAGGTGGCCGAGCCTGAGGGTAGCTATGACGTGGCGTCCATGAGTCGCCAAGACCTGCTGGCGGCCATCAGCAAGTTGGAAGACGCCATGTTCGAGGCCGCCCAGAACCTGGAGTTCGAAGAGGCGGCGCGGTTGCGTGACCAGGTGCACCGCATGAAAGAACAGCAGCTGGCGCTGGGGTAGGCGATGCCTGAAGGCCCTGAAATCCGGCGTGCTGCGGATCGTATCGAAAAGCAGCTCGCGGGGAAGACGCTGGAAGACGTGTGGTTTGCGTTTCCGGAGCTGGCCCCGCAGGCGGCATCGCTCATTGGTGTTAACGTGCAGAGGGTGGATACCCGCGGCAAGGCGATGCTGATTCGCTTTGCCGACCAGCGCGTGCTCTATTCACACAATCAGCTTTATGGCGTCTGGAAGCTGCATGCCGAGGACAGGCCGCCGGACACCCAGCGCTCGTTGCGTGTCCGGCTGAGCGCTGAGGGAAGGTCTGCCAGTCTTTACAGTGCCTCGGATGTTTCCTTGTGGCATGAAGAGCACCTGCTTCAACATCCATTCTTGTCTCGGCTTGGCCCTGATCTGTTGAGCGAACAGGTTACCCCCGCGCAGGTCAGGCAACGCTTGTTGTTGCCTGCCTTTCGGCGGCGTAGCCTGGGGGCGCTGCTGCTGGATCAGGGCCTGGTGGCGGGGCTGGGTAATTATCTGCGCTCGGAAATTCTGTTTTTCGCCCAGCTGCATCCCCGCCAGCGGCCCGCTGAACTGAGCGATACGCAGCTCGCGTTACTGGCCGAGCTTATCATCGAGGTCACCCGGCAGGCCTATCTACAGGCGGGCGTCACCAACCTGCCCGAGTGGATATCCCAGGCGGTGGCCTCAGGAGAACCTCGCAGGCAGTGGCGCTTTGCAGTGTTCGAGCGGGCTGGACTCAGTTGCCATCGCTGTGGTGATGTCATCGAGCGCACCATGGTCGGTTCTCGCCGACTCTATCGCTGCCCGAACTGTCAGGGTGTTTCGCCATCATAGTTATACCGTTATCTTACCTGCTGGCTCACTGTCAAACCAAAGCGTTAACCCCTGCATGGAGGGAAGCACCTGTAGTGGCTGCCGGGATTGTTTCAATACGGTATACTTCCAGCACACTTAGACGGCCGAGAAGGTCGCACTCAGCACGATAACCGAGGAGCTGTTCATCCATGACCGTGATTCGCCAGGACGACGTGATTCAAAGCGTTGCCGATGCTCTGCAGTACATCTCTTACTATCACCCCAAGGATTTTATCGATGCCATGGCAGCCGCTTATGAGCGCGAAGAGAATCCGGCGGCCAAGGATGCCATTGCTCAGATCCTGATCAACTCACGGATGTGCGCCACGGGCCATCGCCCCATCTGCCAGGACACCGGTATCGTGACGGTATTCGTGCATGTCGGCATGAACGTGACCTGGGAAGCGGACCTCAGCCTGGATGACATGATCAACGAAGGCGTGCGCCGGGCCTATCAATTGCCCGATAACGTTCTGCGTGCATCGGTTCTGGCCGACCCGGATGGCAAGCGCCAAAACACCAAGGACAATACGCCCGCCATCATCCATCACAAGATCGTGCCTGGCGACAAGGTCGATATTCACGTGGCAGCGAAGGGCGGCGGTAGCGAGGCAAAATCGAAGTTTGCCATGCTCAACCCTTCCGACAGCGTGGTGGATTGGGTCATGGAACAGTTGCCCAAGATGGGCGCTGGCTGGTGCCCGCCCGGCATGCTCGGTATCGGGATTGGTGGAACCGCCGAAAAGGCCATGGAAATCGCCAAGGAAGCGCTCCTCGATCCTATCGACATCCAAGACCTTCAGGCACGTGGCCCCAGCAACCGGGCAGAAGAGCTGCGTCTGGAGCTGTTCGACAAGATCAACAAGAGTGGCATCGGTGCCCAGGGGCTGGGCGGCTTGACCACGGTGCTGGATATCAAGGTCAAGGATTATCCCACCCATGCGGCCAACAAGCCGGTGGCCATCATTCCCAACTGTGCGGCGACGCGTCATGCGCACTTCACTCTGGATGGTTCCGGTGCCGTCTCGTTGCCAGCTCCCAAGCTGGAAGATTGGCCGGAAATCACTCGTGAAGCGGGTGATAACGTCAAGCGCGTGAATCTCGATACGGTCACTCCCGAAGAGGTCAGCACCTGGCAGCCAGGCGACACGCTGCTGCTCAACGGTAAACTGCTGACCGGACGCGATGCGGCGCACAAGCGTATGGTCGACATGATCTCCAAAGGTGAGCCGCTGCCGGTAGACATGAAAGGTCGCTTCATCTACTACGTCGGGCCAGTAGACCCGGT
Organism: Halomonas sp. C22; assembly: GCF_007655045.1. Lineage (NCBI taxonomy): Bacteria > Pseudomonadati > Pseudomonadota > Gammaproteobacteria > Oceanospirillales > Halomonadaceae > Halomonas > Halomonas sp. C22. The sequence continues at coordinate 249,783 of NZ_VBVC01000004.1, forward strand.
AGGTGATGAAGTCGTGGGGCCAGCAGGGCCAACGACCGCCACTCGTATGGACAAGTTCACCCGTACCATGCTGGAAGAGACCGGGCTGCTGGGGATGGTAGGCAAGGCCGAGCGTGGCCAGGCGGCCATCGACGCGATTCGCGACAACCAGGCCGTCTATCTGATGGCGGTCGGGGGCTCTGCCTATCTGGTGGCCCAGGCCATCAAGAAGTCTCGTGTAGTAGGCTTCGAGGACCTTGGAATGGAAGCCATCTATGAGTTCGAGGTGGAAGACATGCCGGTCACGGTCGCCGTCGATAGCCAGGGCACGTCGGTGCACCAGACGGGGCCTGCCAAGTGGAAAGAAATCATTGCCCAAAAGGCCTGATGGCCGATTGGCAACCTGTGTGACCAGATGAGTGACCGGAAGCCCCGTCCCAGGCGGGGCTTCTCCGCATGGTCGCTATAGAAAAACAGCAAGATGTCCTGATGATGACGAGGAAGCGTTAATGGCCTCATGGCTGCTAGGCACGGCGATCATGATGATCCACGTTCTGGGGATGGTCTCGGCAGTAATGGCGTTGATGTCCAGTCGGACATCCCAGGGTGCTGTCGCGTGGATCATTTCACTGCTGACCTTTCCCTATATCGCTTTACCCGCCTACTGGTTTTTTGGACGCCCCCGCTTCTATGGCTATGTGACCGCACGCGGTGCAAGAGATACGGTGCTGCGCAGAGTCTTGGTGCGCTATCGTCACAACATCAAGCCCCACGTGGTCGAGTCCACCAATACCGATATCAAGGCCGTTGAGCAGCTGGCGATGATGCCGCTGACCCGAGGCAATCACCCGCAGTTGCTGATCGATGGGCAAGCAACGTTCGACAGCTTGTTCGAAGGCATCGCGCAGGCTCGGCACTATCTGTTGCTGCAGTTCTTCATCGTGCGTGATGATGCGCTTGGACGTGAGTTGCAGCAGCATCTCGTAGGCGCGGCCCAGCGCGGTGTGCGTGTCTATTTTCTCTACGATGAAATTGGCAGCCGCAAGCTGCGAGACGGTTATTTCAAAGAGCTGAAACAGGCAGGTGTCGAAGTGACCCCGTTTCGATCGTCGCGTGGCATCAAACACCGCTTCCAGCTCAACTTCCGCAACCACCGCAAGATTGCCGTGGTGGATGGGGAGCAGGGGTGGGTAGGCGGCTTCAATGTCGGCACAGAGTATCTGGGGCAGAGTAAGAAGCATGGCCCTTGGCGCGATACTCATCTGTTACTGCACGGTCCTAGCGTTCTCGGCCTCCAGGAAGCGTTCTGGGAGGATTGGCACTGGGCCACAGGGGAAGTGATTACGCTGAACTGGCACGCGGCACCCGCCGCGGGGCATGACCAACAAGTGGTCATCGTGCCGTCGGGGCCTGCGGACAAGCAGGACACGGCAGGGCTGCTGGTGCAGCAGCTGATTCACAGTGCCAACGAACGTTTCTGGGTCACCAGCCCGTATTTCGTGCCGGACCAGGGCGTTCAGGATTCATTGAGACTGGCGGCCATGCGCGGTGTAGATGTGCGTGTGATGATCCCGGAGCGGCCGGATCACTTGCTGGTTTTCCTGTCGGCGTTCTCGTTCTTGCCCGACATGCTCAAGGCAGGTGTGAAAATATACCGTTATCAGCCTGGCTTTTTACACCAAAAAGTCATGCTTATCGACAACAGCTCGTCTGCCGTCGGTACGGTCAATCTGGATAATCGCTCGTTCAGATTGAATTTCGAGATTACCGCCTTCATACCCAGCGCTGATTTTACCCGACAGGTGGCCGAGATGCTGGAAGCCGATTTCGCCCAGTGTCGACGCGTTACCCTCGATGAAGTCAGCCAGCGGCCAATGTGGAAAAAAGTCGTATCCCGCGCCGCGTACCTGATGTCACCCGTCCAGTAGCCGCTGGGCCAGCCGCGATCACAAAGAACCAATAAACAAAGGGAGTGTTGGGTGAATCTTGAAACAAAATGGTTAGAAGATTTTGTGGCACTGGCCAACACGCGCAGTTTTTCTGCGTCTGCCAGGCAGCGCCATGTGACCCAACCTGCCTTTAGTCGTCGCATCAGGGCGCTGGAACAAGCGGTGGGAGTCACCTTGGTGGACCGCTCGACGACACCCATAGGGCTCACCTCGGAAGGCCAGCTTTTTTTGGTCACTGCGCGCAACCTGGTAGAGCAACTCAATGAATCACTCAGCCATTTGCGTGGCCTCTCGATTGCCAACGAGGCGCTGGATATCGTGGCCGCGCACTCCTTGGCGTTGAGTTTTTATCCGCCCTGGATCTCGCGGCTGCAGAAGGGTTTGGGCGAACTGCCGACGCGGTTGGTGGCCATGAATGTGGGCGAGGCGATTCACGTTCTGCGGGAAGGCAACTGTGACCTCATGTTGGCTTACTATGACCCGTTTGCCACCATGCAGCTGGACGCCGAAGTGTTCCCGTCTTTTTCGATTGGCAAGGTCAAGATGTTGCCCGTGTCGCTCCCTGATGAGCAGGGCAAGCCGCTGTTCTCGCTGCTGCGTGATCAGTCGATTCCCTACCTGGCCTACACACAGGGTGCTTTCCTGGGGCGTAGCGTGCGCATGCTGCTGAAGAACGATCCGCTACGCATGAAGCTGCGCACGGTGTACGAAACGGCCATGGCCGAGGGCCTGAAGGGCATGGTGTTGCAAGGAGTCGGCGTGGCCTGGATTCCCGATTTCTGCATCCGTGAAGAGCTGAAGAGCGGTCGGCTGGTTCGGGCAGGAGATGAGGGGTGGGATATTCCTCTGGAAATCCGTTTGTATCGTTGCTCGCTGGTGCACAAGCCCGGGGTAGAGCGCCTATGGCGGCAAATGATGAAGCTGCCGCGCGATTTTCTGCAGGGCTAAACGCCGCCCAGGTTGGCCGGTAGCCCTAGAAAGTTTTGAATGATGAAGAAGTGGTCTTCAAACAGACTTTCCGGCTCCAGGTCGGCCAACGCCACCCAGCGGGCATGCTCGCCGCCTTTGACCGGCTTCAGGCGAGGTAGCTGCTGGTCGGGGGTCAGCGCAAAATAGAAAGCTTCGGCGAGCGTTCGCCCTCGCCAACTGCGGTGTGGCTCATCGAACAGACGCTGGCCGCGTAGCGAGCCCTTCAGCACCGGTTCCGGCACTTTGAGCCGCAAGCGTTCGCGCAGCTCGCGCAGGCAGGCATCCAGCAAGCGTTCGTGAGGGTTGATGAAGCCGCCGGGCAGCGCGAACAGCCCCTTGCCAGGGGCGGCAGTGCGCTTCACCAGCAATACATGGCCAGATTGCACCACCACGGCATTTACCGTCACGAAGATGGGCGGGTAAGGGGCTTTTGCCCAGGCCTGGCGATACTGGTCCAGCAAATGCTGCTCCTCCAGCAACTGATGATAAGCATCACCCTTGCAGAACTGTCCTACGCTTCTGACCACCCCCGGGGGAAGATCATGATAAGCGCCAGTGCTCAGATAGTCGCCGGTGGCGTCCGGGGAGCGAAACAGCCGTTCTCGAATCTGGCTGGCTGAAATGCCTTCCACCAGCGGAACGCTGACCGATTCCCACTGAGGAAACAGCGAAAGATAGTAGCTCGATTGGCCACGGCTGGCTCCGATCAGTCCGATACGTGGCAGACGAGCCTTGGCGGGGGTAGCCAGGTCACGCACCTTGCGTTGCACATCCCGCACCCAGACATCGTCATTGTAAAGGGCATCCAGCAGGGGCGTGATTTCCAGGCGGCGGTTCTCGGCTTCGTCGAATCCCGAGCGGATCATGGCTTGGCGTTCATTGAAGTGCCAGGGATTGCGTAACGAACGCGCTTGCCACGAAGAGCCGACCATGACGATGACCTGACGCGCCTGTTTGAGCGCTTCGCGGATGATGGCCAAATGCCCCAGATGTGGCGGCTGAAAACGACCAATGAAGACTAGGCAGTCAAACTCATGGTTCGAAGGGGAGAGGGCAGCATCCGGTGTCATGGGGTGTCCTTGCGCGCTGGTCAGTTGGCCATCAGGCGTGGCCATTATGGTCAGTGAGTCACTTCTGTGCAATGCATCAAACCCTGCGCTCAACGGTTTCATTCGGTATGCTTACCTATTGATAGTGATAGTGGCGTTATAAAAAAGGACGCTGGGAATGGTTTTAAAGGGAATAACTATGCTGAAGCGCACGCTCGTTTTCTGGTGGAACGTGGTACAAGATGCAATCTCTCTATGGCTGGAGCGCAATGCCTTCAGCTACGCTGGTTCGCTGGCGTTCTATACGCTTTTTTCGCTGGCTCCGACGATCATCATTGCCGTCACCGTGATCGGGGTGGTGCTGGGGGAAGATGCTGCTCAAGGGCAAATCGTGGCACAGCTTCAAGGCACGTTAGGGGCCGAGGCTGCCCAGGCGGTGGAACAGGCGGTTGCCCAGTCGCGTATCGAAGAGTCCGGGCTTCTGCCTACTGTCTTAGGGGTGGTTGCGCTCCTGGTGGGTGCCACCACGGTCTTTGCTCAGATGCAGTTTTCACTCAATACCATCTGGGGCGTCACGGCCAAGCCTACCAGCAACAGCGCCTTCATTTTCATCAAGACGCGCCTGCTGTCGCTGACCGTCGTGCTTTCGATTGGCTTCATTCTGCTCGTTTCTCTGGTGCTGGGCGTTTTCCTGCGCAGCATGCTGCACGCCACCAGTGACCTGCTGCCCATCGCGACCATCGTCACTACCACTGCCGAGTCGCTCATTTCGCTGGCCATGGTGACCTTGCTGTTTGCCACTATCTTCAAAGTGCTGCCCGATGTGGTATTGCGTTGGCAGGACGTGCTGATCGGCGCGCTGGTGACGGCGATTCTGTTCACGATAGGCCGCAGCCTGATCGCCATCTATCTGGCCTATACGGCCACCGCATCTACCTATGGTGCCGCGGGCTCGGTAGTGATGATCCTGCTGTGGGTCTACTACAGTTCCTTGATACTGTTGTTCGGTGCATCGTTTACCCGTTCGCTGCTGCTGCGCCGAGGGCGCCCTCTGGTGCCCCGCAACAGTGCGGTATTGGTACGCCAAGAATTGCTTTGATGAACAGGAGGTTGCCATTGTCGCAGTGCTGTCTGCGTGGAATGGTGCCTGGGAAGGTTCAAGGGGCCAGGGTGACCCACGTATCAATGGAACCCCTGGCCCTACATCACGCTTCTGGTCATTTTGCGACGTTTTGACGTATTGCCGCCTCAGGCGGACTGCTCTGCCTGCCAGTCAGTGATGTTTTTCGCCGACAGCAAGACGATGTTCTGACGCGCTTCGGGGGTGATCCAGGCGTTATGCGGCGTGACGATCAAATTGAGCGGCTCTCCTGCTGCCAAGGCATCCAGCAACGCATGCCCCTGGCGGGGGGGCTCGGCGGGCAGCACGTCAACGGCCAGCCCGCCCAGCGCTCCTTTGCGCAGCGCCTCCAGAGCGGCCTCTTCGTCGATGATGCCGCCGCGCGCGCAGTTGACCAGCAGCAGTGAAGGCTTGGCCTTGGCCAAACGCGCTTGACTGATCAAATGTCGTGTGTCGTCGTTCAGGGGGCAGTGCAGGCTGATGACATCGGCGTTGGGCAGCAGGTCGTCCAGAGCCGGGCGCTTATCGGCGGCTTCGTTGCCAGGACGCGCGGCGAAGGTCACTTGCATGCCGAAGGCCTCGGCCAGACGAGCGACTTCCGAGCCCAGTTCGCCACTACCTACCATGACCAGTTGCTTGCCAGCCAGCTGCAGCGTCGGGTGGTTCTGAAGGCAGAAGAAATCACTTTTCTGCCAAGCTCCTGCGGCGATATCTGCCTGATAGCGCGGCAGGCGATTGGCCAGCGACAGCATCAGCATCAGCGTGTGCTGAGAGACACTGGCCGTGCCGTAGGCGGAGACGTTCTTGACGACGATGCCATGAGCTTTGGCTGCGTCAAGATCGATATTGTTCAATCCCGTGGCCAGGACGCAGATCAGCCGTAGCGAAGGCAACTGCGACAACGTGTCGGCGTCCAGTGTGACCTTGTTGACGATGGCAATATCCGCGTTTTTCAGGCGCTCGCGGGCCTGCTCTGGGGTGCTTTGTTGATAGGTTTCCAGGTGATCGACGGCCTCACGAATCGGCGTCAGGTCGATATGGGGGCCCAGGCTTTCTGCATCCAGCATTACCGCATGAGGCATGTTGTTTTCTCCATTGGCTGCCAAGTGGCGCTTGGCCTTGCCCGGCAGGGGGCACAAAAGGGTATAATGTTCGCGCTATCAACCGCAGTCTTGGAATTTATCCCAGCAGGCCACATATTGTCAGCTCGGCGGCCTAGTCGTTCGCCACTTTTCTGTAAATATCAGTCTGTTGACGTTGTGCTTTTCAGGAGCCCTCAACATGCCTATCTATGAGTACGAGTGCAAGGCCTGCGGCCATCGCATGGAAAAACTACAGAAGGTCAGCGCTGATCCGCTGACTCAATGCCCCGCTTGCCAGCAGGATGACCTCGAACGGCTGGTGTCTGCGGCAGGCTTTCGTCTGGCCGGTGGCGGCTGGTACGAAACCGATTTCAAAACCGGTAGCAAAAAGAACCTTGCTGCTGGCGGTGGCTCGGCTGGCTCTTCGTCCAGCGACACCAGCACGCCATCCCCCAGCAAAGGCGCCGCGGCTTAGCCGCGGCGGTCAGCCGAGGTAGTTGGCGACCCCTTACATAGTCACGCAACAGAACAGGAAGAGACATGCGCAGCCATTATTGCGGCCAGCTGAACGAAACATTGGTGGATCAAACGGTCACCGTCTGCGGTTGGGTACATCGCCGTCGTGATCACGGTGGGGTTATCTTTCTCGACATGCGCGACCGCGATGGGATTGCGCAATTCGTCGTCGACCCCGATACCGCCGAGGCGTTTGCTAATGCCGACCGTGCGCGCAGTGAATATGTTCTGCGTATTACAGGGCGTGTTCGCCTGCGTCCCGAAGGCACTCAGAACCCCAACATGCCGACTGGCATGATCGAAGTGCTGGCCAAGGAAGTCGAGGTGCTCAACACTGCCCTCACGCCGCCTTTCCAGCTGGACGAGCATGGCAAGGTGGGTGAAGAGGTGCGCTTGAAGCATCGTTACATCGACCTGCGCCGGCCGGACATGATCGAGAAGCTGCGCCTGCGTTCACGTATTTCGCACAGCGTTCGTGCGTTTCTCGAAGGCCAGGGGTTTCTGGACATCGAAACGCCCATCCTGACCCGCGCGACACCCGAAGGTGCCCGCGACTACCTGGTGCCGAGCCGCACCCATGCGGGTAGCTTTTTTGCACTGCCGCAGTCGCCGCAGCTGTTCAAGCAGCTGCTGATGGTGGCGGGCTTTGACCGCTACTACCAGATTGCCAAGTGCTTCCGTGACGAAGACCTGCGTGCCGACCGTCAGCCAGAGTTTACCCAGATCGATATCGAGGCCTCGTTCGTCGAGGAAAACGATATCATGGGCATCACCGAAGCCATGATCCGCCAGCTGTTCCAGGAAGTGCTGGATGTCGAGCTGCCGGAGTTCCCGCGCATGACTTGGCAGGAAGCCATGGATCGCTTCGGCTCCGACAAACCGGACCTGCGCATTCCGTTGGAGCTGACGGATGTCGATGACCTGATGCAGCAGGTGGATTTCAAGGTGTTCTCTGGTCCTGCCAGCGCGGAAGATGGCCGTGTAGCTGCCTTGCGTGTGCCGGGTGGAGCGAAGCTGTCGCGCAAAGAGATCGACGAATACACCAAATTCGTCGGTATCTACGGCGCCAAGGGCCTGGCCTGGATCAAAGTCAACGAGCGCGCCAAAGGGCTGGAAGGCCTGCAGTCGCCCATCGTCAAGTTCATGGAGAACGTCGTCGAGGAACTGCTCGATCGCGTGGGTGCAGAAGATGGCGACATCATCTTCTTCGGTGCCGACAAAACGCGCATCGTCAACGAAGCCATCGGCGCACTGCGTGTCAAGCTGGGCGCTGATCTGGCCATGTATACCCAGCCCTGGGCGCCGCTCTGGGTGGTCGATTTCCCGATGTTCGAAGCCGATGATCAAGGCCGCCTGAGCCCGCTGCACCATCCCTTCACGGCGCCTTCCTGCACGCCGGAAGAGCTCAAGGCCAACCCGGCCGCCGCACTATCGCGTGCTTACGACATGGTATTGAACGGTACCGAGCTGGGCGGTGGTTCCATTCGTATCCACGATCAGTCCATGCAAAGCACCGTATTCGACATTCTGGGGATTGGCCAGGAGGAAGCGCAGGAGAAATTCGGCTTCCTGCTGGATGCCTTGCAGTACGGTGCACCGCCCCATGGTGGTTTGGCTTTCGGTCTGGATCGCCTGGTCATGCTGATGGTCGGTGCCAAAACCATCCGTGAAGTGATCGCCTTCCCGAAAACGCAAAGCGCTGGCTGCTTGATGACCGACGCCCCCGGCGAAGTCAGCCCCGAGCAGCTCAAGGAGCTGAGCATTCGACTGCGCCAAAAGGCCAAGGCGGAGACCACAGGCGAGTAAACGCTCTGTCGCCTGCCAGAGGTAGCCAACACCGACGCTCTGCGTCGGTGTTTTGTTATGTGTCACCTTATCTGCCATCGCGTTACCAGGAGTCAGTACATGGAAGGACATCAGTCCGTGGCAGTCGTTCGAATCATGGGGATCGACCCTGGGTCACGGATTACCGGCTACGGCGTCATTGACCTGATCGGCATGAAGCCTCGCTATGTGGCCAGCGGCTGTATACGTACCTCTGATGGGGCGCTGGAGCAGCGTTTGGCGCAGATCTATGCCGGGCTCGGGGAAGTGATCGGCCTGTATCGACCTGAAGCAGTCGCGGTAGAGCGTGTGTTCATGGCCAAGAATGCCGACTCGGCGCTAAAGCTGGGCCAAGCTCGAGGCGCCGCGCTGGTATGCCTGGCCAACCATGGGCTGAGTATTTCCGAGTATGCTGCCCGGCATATCAAGCAGGCCGTCACGGGACATGGGGGTGCCGAGAAAACACAGGTGCAGCACATGGTGACGACGCTGTTGCAGTTGACCGCCACGCCTCAAGCCGATGCGGCCGACGCGCTGGCCATTGCCTTGACCCACGCGTTCACCGGAAGTGGTCGAGTTCCCCCCGCGGCCAAGCAGGGTAAACGACGCTCTACGGGGCGTTGGCGGCTATAGCCGTTACTGGTCATCTGTACAGAGTCGCTTTATAGTGGCTTACCGTTTTCACTACCCGCGAGCACCCCTATGATTGGTCGGTTAACTGGTTTATTGATCGAGAAGCATCCCCCCTGGATCGTGGTGGATGTCCATGGCGTTGGCTACGAACTGGAAGCCTCCATGAACACGCTGGTGGCGCTGCCTGCGCCAGGTGAAAACGTCTCGTTATATACGCACTTGACCATTCGCGACGATGCCCATTTGCTGTATGGCTTCGGCCGTGAGCATGAGCGTGCGCTGTTTCGCGCCTTGATCAAGGTCAGTGGTGTAGGCCCCAAACTGGCGCTGGCGATTCTCTCGGGGATGGATGAGGACGCCTTCATGCGCTGCGTGCGTGACGATGACAGCAAGGCATTGACCCGTTTGCCTGGGGTGGGCAAAAAGACGGCCGAACGGCTGATCATCGACATGCGTGATCGCTTTCCCGACTGGGAGCAGAGCCACGCCCCGTTGGCCCTGGAGGCCACCAGTGGCCGTCCAGCCCCGCGCGACAGTTTGGCCGATGCAGAGGCAGCGCTGGTCAGCCTCGGCTACAAGCTGACCGAAGCTGCTAAAATGCTGGCCGATGTAGATCCTAATCAATCCACCGAAGCGTTGATCAAGGCGGCGCTGACTCAGCGCATGAGTGGCTGAGCGCAACGCAAATTCCACTTGATACACCGCGTGCCGGACCTCGTGTCGCTCCGGCGTTGATCAGATCCAGTAGAAGAGTTGCCATGCTAGAACATGACCGATTGATCGCCGCTGAACCGGAGCACGGGGAAGTTCGCATCGATCACGCCATTCGGCCCAAGCGCCTTCGGGACTACATTGGCCAGCCCCGAGTCCGTGAGCAGCTGGAAATCTTTATTGGCGCGGCCAGATTGCGGGAAGAGAGCCTTGACCACACGCTGGTGTTTGGCCCACCAGGCCTTGGCAAGACCACGCTGGCCAATATCATCGCCACCGAAATGGGGGTCGGCCTGAAGTCGACTTCCGGGCCGGTGCTCGAGCGGGCCGGGGATCTGGCTGCGATGCTGACCAACCTGGAGCCGGGTGACGTTCTGTTCATCGATGAGATACATCGCCTTTCGCCCGTGGTGGAAGAGGTCCTCTATCCCGCCATGGAAGACTTTCAGCTCGACATCATGATTGGTGAAGGGCCTGCGGCGCGCTCCATCAAGCTCGACCTTCCCCGCTTTACGCTGGTGGGGGCGACCACGCGAGCAGGACTGCTGACCTCGCCGCTGCGCGATCGCTTCGGTATCGTCCAGCGTCTGGAGTTCTACAATCTCGAAGAGCTGACGGAAATCGTCGCCCGTTCGGCACGCCTGCTAGGGGTGGAAACCAGCCGAGAAGGCGCGGTGGAAATTGCACGGCGCTCGCGGGGGACGCCTCGCATCGCCAATCGCCTGCTGCGCCGCGTACGTGACTATGCCGAGATCAAGGGCAACGGGGTGGTCGATGTGACCCTTGCCGATGCCGCCTTGAACATGCTCAACGTCGACCATCATGGCCTGGACCATATGGATCGCCGCCTGCTGCTGGCCATGATCGACAAGTTCGACGGTGGGCCTGTCGGGGTCGATTCGCTGTCGGCGGCGATTGGCGAGGAGCGCGATACCATCGAGGACGTGATCGAGCCTTACCTGATTCAGCAGGGCCTGATGATGCGTACGCCACGTGGTCGGGTGGTGACGCGCCAGGCGTGGCAACATTTCGAGCGTATAGCGCCCGACAGTGCCATGAATGCAGAAGGGGAGCGGCGGCCATGACCGATGGTTTTGCGATGCCAGTGCGCGTTTACATAGAAGATACTGACGCGGGCGGTATTGTCTACTACGTTAACTATCTGAAGTTTATGGAACGCGCCCGCAGTGAATGGTTGAGAGAATTGGGCCTGAATCAGCAAACGCTGCTAGACGAAGGGACGCAGCTAGTGGTATACCGCATTGCCTGCCGCTATGCCAAGCCAGCACGTCTCGACGATGCGCTGACCGTAACGGCCACCATGGCCAATCAAGGCCGTTGTCGAATGACATTCGAGCAGCAGGTGTGGCGAGACAAGGAACTCTTGTGCTCCGCCACAGTCGAGATAGCCTGTTTGAGCGCTGATACCTTACGGCCCAAAGCGTGGCCTGCATCGCTCGATCTTTCTGTGTCGGCTCACTAGCCGACCTTCAGTGTGATCTCGTGCTAGCTAAACCCGGTGAAATGACCACCGCTACCCATGTCGCCATGTCGACGCCAATAGATTGAAGAGGGCAACTGTGAACGATAACACCATGTCCATACCCCACTTGATAATGAGTGCCAGCACCGTCGTGCAGCTCGTCATGTTACTGCTGGTGGTGGGGTCGATCCTCTCTTGGGTGGTGATTTTCCAGCGCAGCATGGCATTGCGTCGTGCCAAGCAGGAGTACAATCAATTCGAAGAGTCATTCTGGTCGGGTGTCGACCTCAATGAACTGTACCGCGAAATTCCTGCCGATGACCCACGCCACGGCGCGGAGCATATCTTCCAGTCCGGCTTTCGCGAGTTCAACCGTCTGATGCCCAAGACGCGTAACGCCGACACGATCCTCGAAGGCGTTCAGCGCAGCATGCGCGTTGCCTGGTCGCGGGAAGAGGATCGCCTTACCCAGCACCTGATTTTTCTGGCCACTGTGGCATCGGTCAGCCCTTACGTCGGCCTGTTTGGTACGGTGTGGGGCATCATGGGCTCGTTCCAGTCGCTTTCCATGACCCAGCAAGCCACTTTGGCCACCGTGGCGCCCTGGATTGCCGAAGCCCTGATCGCCACCGCCATGGGCCTTCTGGCAGCGATTCCTGCCGTTATCTTCTATAACCGCCTTTCCAACGAAGCCTCTCGCCTGTTGGGCAAGTACGAAAATTTTGCTGAAGAATTCCATGCGATCCTGCATCGCAACTTGCAAGGTCGCGACGGCAAGCCCGATGCCCGCTAAAGGAGTTCGTCATGCAAGGTTCGTTTAATCGCGGCGGCAAGAAAAAGCCCATGGGGGAGATCAATGTCGTCCCCTTCATCGATGTCATGCTGGTGCTGCTGGTCATTTTCATGATCACGGCGCCCATGTTGACGCAAGGCGTACAGGTGGATTTGCCGCAGGTCACTTCGGAACCTATCGAGACTCAAGAAGACAGTGATCCGATCATCATTTCGGTGGATCGTGACGGTGGCTACTTCATCACCCTGGGTGAAGACACCAGCAATGTCTCTTTGGAGCAGATTTCCGAACGCGTCATTGCCATTCTCCAACGGCGACCTGGCACCCCTGTCATGGTCAGGGGCGACCGTAGCGTGCCTTATGGCCAGGTCGTCATGTTGATGAGCACCCTGCAACGCTCTGGTGTGGCGAACGTTGGGCTGCTCTCAGAGCCGCCGCAAGATGGCTAAGGGCGAGTCACCGATGGCAGTGAAACCACCACGCGACCCCCAGGATGTCGGCTACACATTGCCGACGGTTCTGGCGATTGGCGTGCATCTCGTCGTGATTGCGTTCACGCTGATTCGGCTACCCAGCACGCCTGCAGAGCCCGACTCCTCATCGATCGTGCAGGCCACTTTTGTCAGCACGGAAACCTTTACCGATCAGGCGCAGCAGGTCACCGAGCAGCAGGCCGCGCTGAACAGTGCGACCGAGCCGGCCGAGAGCGAGCCAGCACCTGAAGCACCTAGCCCCGCAGAGCAGGCAGCTGAAGCAGAGGCTGCCGCGGCGGCACAGCGCGAGGCAGAAGCCGCAGCCCGTGCAGAGCAGCAAGCCCGTGAGCTGGCCGAAGCCCAAGCCGAGGCCGAAGCAGAGGCCCAGCGGCGTGAGCAGGAAGCTCAGCGGGCAGCAGAAGAGCAGGCCGCTGAGCAGCGCGCCCGGGAAGAAGCAGAAGCCCAACGCCAAGCCCAGCGGGAAGCCGAAGCAGAAGCCCAGCGCCAGCGGGAAGCCGAAGCAGAAGCCCAGCGCCAGCGGGAGGCCGAAGCAGAAGCCCAGCGCCAGCGGGAAGCCGAAGCAGAAGCCCAACGCCAGCGGGAAGCCGAAGCAGAAGCCCAACGTCAGCGGGAGGCTGAAGCAGAAGCCCAACGCCAGCGGGAAGCCGAAGCAGAAGCCCAACGCCAGCGGGAGGCTGAAGCAGAAGCCCAGCGTCAGCGGGAAGCCGAAGCCCAGCGTCAGCGTGAGGCTGAGGAGCGACGTGCTGCCGAAGCGGCAGAAGCGGCCATGCAGCGCCAGTTGGCGGGTGAAGCCGAAGCGGCTGCCAATGCTCAGCAGGCCCAGCAGGCGGCAAACAGCTTTATCAACATCGTGCGGCGAGCCGTTGAGCAGGCCTGGGTCATTCCGCCGGGAGCAAGCAACTCGATGAGTGCTACCATACAAGTAAGGCTTGGACCATCGGGCGAACTGCTTGCCACATCGGTGGTCACTTCAAGTGGCGACAGTGCCTTTGACCGGTCGGCAATGCAGGCGGTCGAACATGCAGCACCGTTTGGCGAGTTACGCGACTTGCCAGCGGATCAGCAGCGCAATTTACGTCAATTTAATCTGCGATTTACCCCGGGGGATGTTCGCTGATGCAAACGTTGAGCAAAGTGTGGCTTTTTTGCGTACTGCTATTGATCAGCAGTGTGGCAAGCGCAAACCTGACCATTGAAATAACCCGTGGCAGTGACCGTGCGCTGCCCATTGGCGTGGTCCCGTTCGAGGGAGGCGAAGGCTTCCCGGAAGACGTGGCTCAGATCATCCAGGACAACCTCGAGCGCAGCGGCTTCTTTTCACCGCTGGATAGAGGCGCCATGTTCGAGCGCCCCAGCCAGGCCAGCGACGTTCAGTTCGGCACCTGGCGTTCATTGGATGTCCGCTATCTGGTAGTAGGCCGAGCGCGCCAATCGGGCAGTGGCTATGAGCTGCAGTTCGACCTTATGGATATCAGTGGTCAGCGTCCCATCCTGAGTGAAACCGTCACCGCCAACAGTAATGATCTGCGTGGTGCGGCGCACTATATCAGCGATGAGATCTTCGAAGCGATCACGGATATTCGTGGCGCATTCTCCACGCGCATTGCCTATGTGACTGCGCAAGGCGTGGGCGACAACATGCAGTTCGGCCTCTACGTGGCCGATGCCGATGGCCGCAGAAGCCAGCAAGTGCTGACCTCTGACCAGCCCATCATGTCGCCAGCATGGTCACCGGATGGACGTAAACTGGCGTATGTGTCTTTCGAGTCTGGCCAGGCCGCCATCTACATTCAGGACGTGGCTACCGGCCAGCGTGTGCAGGCGACGTCGTTCGACGGCATCAATGGCGCGCCCACCTGGTCGCCCGATGGCCGTCGCATTGCCATGTCGCTGTCAAAGGATGGTCAGCCTGAAATCTACATTCTGGATGTGGCCAACCGCTCCGTGGAGCGTGTCACCCAAAGCAACAGCATCGACACCGAGCCAGCATGGTCACCCGATGGCCGCAGCCTGATTTTTACTTCTGACCGCAGCGGTGGGCCGCAGATTTATCAATATTCGCTGGGTAGTGGCGAAACTAATCGCATTACGTTCACAGGTAACTATAATGCCCGTGCCCGCTTCTCTCCCGACGGTGAAGAGATCTTCTTCATCCATCGTTCAAGCCGGGGTTATCAGGTTGCCAAGCAGGATCTTGGGGGTGGTCGCTTAGTGGTCTTGAGCGAATCGACAAGAGATGAATCTCCTAGTGTTGCACCGAACGGTACCATGGTAATCTTCGCTACCCAGCAGGGTAGTGCGGGAGTGCTCAGTGCCGTTTCAGCCGATGGCCGTTCATCGTTCAGGCTGCCAGCAGCACAAGGCGAAGTGCGTGACCCTGCATGGTCACCTTTTTTAAATTAACGAATGAACAGCACTAAACTCTGTTTTCAGGCAAGGAGTCTGATTATGCAACTTAAGCCGTTGGCTCGCTCATTGGCAGTAGCGTTATCTATCGTAGTGATCGCTGGCTGTTCCAGCACCGGCGGATCCCAGGACGGGGACGCCTACGGCAGCCAGTCTGGCAGCAGCGTAGGGTCTGGCACGTCGGGCGCAGGTGCGGGTGGTCAGTATGGTTCCACCACTGGCTCGGGTGCTGGTCAGCAAGCCGACTCGCGTATTCCCGAAGTACGTACCATCTACTTCGATTTTGACCGCGATACCATCAAGAGCGAATATGAGTCCGTCGTCATGGCACATGCTCGCTACCTGCGTGCCAACCCGAACGCGCGCGTCGTTCTGCATGGTCACACCGATGAGCGCGGTACGCGTGAATACAACATGGCCCTCGGCGAGCGTCGTGCCGGAGCCGTGCAGCGCTTCCTGAACATTCAGGGCGTTTCTCCTTCACAGATGAGCGTTGTCAGCTATGGTGAAGAGCGTCCGGCAGTGAGCGGTCAGAGCGAAAGCGCTTACTCTCAGAACCGTCGCGTAGTCTTCAACTACTGATAGCGTTGGCGTGCCTGCCATCAGGCACGCCAATGGCCTTTCGGAGCTATCAATGAATCACAGTCTCAAACGCTATTTTGAGAGGCTGTGCGGTGCGGGAGCCTTGGTGCTCCCGCTGTCCGTATTGCCCTTATCCCTGTTTACTGCCTCCGCCGTTGCTCAGCAGCCGCTGGTGCAAGATCTCTCTTCTGGTTCTTCGGGTTTCTACCAACAGACGCAGCGTCAGGAGTCCTCGGGTGGCAACCTGGTGCTGTTCAATCAGGTTCAAGAGCACCAGCAGGAAATCCAGCAGTTGCGGGGGCAGATCGAAGAGCTGCGTCACCAGTTGGAACAGCTGCGTAGACAGTCTCAGCAGCAGTATCTGGATATCGAAGACCGCCTGATGAGCAGCGGCCCCAGTCAGATCGAGCAGTCCACGCCCCAAGTCGAACCGGAAGTTGCCGAGCAGGTAGCCCAGGCCCCATCGACCCGCAACGTCAGTGACGACGCTCAGGCCGATTACCAGGCTGCCTTTGCTCATGTGCAGGCGCGCCAGTTCGGCGATGCCATTGCGGCTTTCGAATCGTTCGTGGCCGACCACCCGGACAGCAGCCTGACTGCCAATGGCCATTACTGGCTGGGCGAACTGTACGCGGCAGAAGGTGAGTTGGACGCGGCAGATCAGGCCTTTACACGTGTCATCGAGCAATACAGTGGCAGCTCCAAAGTGCCTGATGCGCTTTACAAGCTGGGACTGGTCAAGGCGCGTAAAGGGGAAGCGGCACGCAGTCGTGAGCTGTTGGAGCAAGTGCGTGACGACTACCCGCAAAGCAGCGCTGCTGGCCTTGCCAATGATTTTCTCCGTCAATCAGCCGGTTAATCGGCTTTCTTGGATCAAGGAATCCTCATGAACTGCAAAATCGACTATCAACCAGCGCCTGGCTTGCTTGAAAACCGCGTCGTGTTGGTAACCGGTGCGGGCGATGGCATAGGGCGTGTTGCAGCGCTTGAGTATGCCAAACATGGGGCAACCGTGATTTTGCTTGGTCGTACCATTGCCAAGCTGGAACGCGTTTACGATGAAATCGAAGCTCAAGGCGGTCCTCAGCCAGCCATTTTCCCGTTGAACTTCGAAGGCGCTACGTTAAAAGACTTCCACGACATGGCCGAGACGTTGAACAACGAGTTCGGTCGGCTGGATGGTTTGTTGCACAATGCAGGGCTGTTGGGCCGTATCACCCCCTTCGACCAGTACAATCCCGAGCTGTGGGAACAGGTCATGCAGGTGAACATCAACGGCCCCATCTGGATGACGCAGGCGCTGTTGCCGCTGCTGCAGGCGTCTGATGACGCGTCGGTGATCTTTACCTCCTCTAGCGTCGGTCGTAAAGGTCGTGCTTATTGGGGCGCCTACTCAGTCTCCAAGTTTGCCACCGAAGGGTTCATGGAAGTGCTGGCAGACGAGCTCGAAAATCAGCCGCATGTGCGGGTGAACACGCTCAATCCTGGTGCCACGCGAACCCAGATGCGGCGTTCGGCCTATCCTGGCGAAGACCCGCTGACGCTGCGCACGCCAGAAGAGATCATGCCCACCTACCTATGGCTGATGGGCCCGGACAGCCAAGGGGTCAGCGGCCAGAAGTACGATGCCCAGCCGCCGCGTAGTTGATTTGCCTGAAGGATGCAGCAAGTGCGCCATCGGCCCCATGGGCCGATGAGCATGTCACTGGGAGTGGTGGTCGTCTAACGCGGCCACCAGCTCCTCGCACGTCGCAAACCAGACATCGGCAGGCCACTGCTGATAGTCGTCCTCTTCACTGATGTAGCCATAGCCCACCGCAACGGCCAGCATGCCAGCCGCTCGCGCTGCCTGCATGTCCCTGACGTGATCGCCAATGTACCAGCACCGCTCAGGCGCGACTCCCAGCTGTCTGGCGGCCTCCCACAAGGGTTCCGGCGCAGGCTTCTTGACGCTCAGGTCATCGGCACACAGCAGTGCCCCAGGTGTGAGTTCCAAGGCATCCAATAACGGAACGGTATAGCGCCTTGGTTTGTTGGTGACGATTCCCCAAGGGCGAGCGCGTTCTTGCCAGGCATGCAGCCACACGTCCAGCGGAGAAAACAGGCGGCTGTGTACGGCGACTTTCTGCTCGTAGGCATCGAGTAGAAAGTCACGCGCCTGCTCATGCTCGTCACTGCCGCTGTCAAGACCCAGAGCCAGCGAGACCAGAGCACTGCCACCATTGGAGACCTGCCCGCGAATCTGTTCGAAGGGCAGGGCCGCGAGGCCATGATGGGCTCTCAAGGCATTGGTGGCGGCGGCCAGATCCGGCGCTGTGTCCACCAGCGTGCCATCCAGGTCGAAGATCACGGCGTGGGGGGCAGAAGGGCGCATCTATTCGCTCACCTTGCGACAGTGCATCATGTAGTTGACCGATACGTCATGGGCCACCAGGCGGTAGTGTCGTGTCAGCGGGTTATAGGTCAAACCGCTCTGCTCACGCACTTCCAGCGAGGCGCTACGCGCCCAGTGGGCCATTTCGGAGGGGCGAATGAATTTTGCATAGTCGTGGGTGCCACGGGGAAGTAGCTTGAGCAGGTATTCGGCACCGACGATAGCGAAGGCGTAGGACTTGGGCGTGCGGTTCAGCGTAGAAAAGAACACGTGGCCGCCTGGCCGCACCAGTTGACTGCAGGCACGGATGATAGAAGCCGGGTCTGGCACGTGCTCCAGCATCTCCATGCAGGTGACCACATCGAACGTGCCAGGCTGCTGGGCTGCCAGTGCTTCGACACTGATGTGCTGGTAGTCGATAGCCACACCACTCTCTTCAGCGTGCAGTCTGGCCACTCCCAGCGGTGCTTCGCCCATGTCGATACCGGTCACGCGTGCGCCACGGTGCGCCATGGCTTCGCTCAAGATGCCGCCCCCACAACCTACATCCAGCACTTGTTTGCCTGCCAGGCCAGCGCGAGCATCAATGAAGTCCAGCCGCAAAGGGTTGATGTCGTGCAGTGGCTTGAACTCACTGTGAGGATCCCACCAGCGGCTGGCAAGTGCTTCAAATTTGGCAACTTCTGCCGCATCAACGTTGCCCTGTAGGCGGTCAGTGGTGCTATCCTGAAGAGTCGATGACATGGTATGGCTCCCTGAGCAAGTCGGCAATAAAGCGGAGAGGGCAATGCCTTGCCCATCACCCTTCTATCGTTGAGTATGGGAGTATTCTAACCACTCCCGGAGCGGAACGCATGAAAAGGAGCGAGGCATGATGCCCAACCCCCTATTTTATCGACGGTTGTTTGCCATGGAGAGCCTTTGAATGCGGGTATTACTGCACGGTAGCGAGCTGAGTGCCGCCACGGCGGCTGCCGCCCTCGCCTGGGTAGGTCATCAGGTGGACTGGCTGTTGCACGAAGACATGCCCTGGTCATCATTGGCTCAGGTCGATTGGCTGCGCCGTGAGCCTTCGCTCATGGCGCAGCTGGAACAGGCCTTGGCGTCGGGGCAACTGCGCGTCATCGAAACACTCGACTCGTCTCACGCGCCCGATGTGGTCTGGCTGGCTCTGTCACCTAGCCAACGTGATTCAGCGCGCCGTCTGCTCAACAGTTCCACGTTTGCTGATTATCAAGGCGGCGTGCTGATCAATAACTCGACTTTCCCTGTGGGTGAAACCGAGCGCCTTCATGCGTTGATGGGCCATCAGCATAGCCGTGTGGCGCTGCCTGACACGTTGGAAGAAGGCCGGGCATGGTCCGCTTTCACTCGGCCGGTGCGTTGGCTACTGGGCTGTGATGATGCTCACGGTGAGCAGGTCACGCGTGAGTTGTTGCGGGCCTTCAATCGCCGCAGCGAAGTGTTTCAGCGTATGCCCTGTCGAGCGGCTGAACTGACCAAGCTGGCCATCAATGGTATGTTGGCCACGCGTATCAGCTACATGAATGAAGTTGCTGGCTTGGCGGATACATTGGGTGTGGACGTGGAGCATGTGCGCCAGGGGATGGGGGCGGATAGCCGAATCGGTTTCGAATATCTCTATCCCGGCTGTGGTTTTGGTGGCCCCAATTTCTCCCGTGATCTGATGGGCCTGGCCGATGTTCAATCGGCGCATGGCCGTTACTCCGCTTTGCTGGAGCAGGTCATGGATATCAACGAGCAAAAGAAAGAGACCTTGTTCAGAAAATTGTGGGCGTTTTTCGATGGTAACCTGGCAGGCAAGACGATTGCCGTGTGGGGGGCTGCCTTCAAGCCGGGAACGGCACGAATCGACCACGCCCCTGTGCTGACACTGCTGGAAGCCCTTTGGGCGCAGGGCGTAACGGTCAAGTTGCATGACCCGGCAGCACTGCCGGCCCTGCATGAAGCCGTCGGCCAGCGCGATGACTTGATTACCGTCCAAGGCGACCCTTACCAGGCGTGCCAAGGGGCAGATGCCTTGATGCTGGTGACGGAATGGAAGACTTACTGGAACCCGGATTGGCATCGCCTGGCGACGCTGCTGGGAGAAAAACTGGTACTGGATGGCCGCAATATTTATGACCCTGCTTTTGTCGCCAGCTGTGGCCTACACTACCGGGGAATTGGACGACGCGCCGACCCGATGTTGCCCTAAGGAAAAATCATGTCTGACGCCACCTCATCACCTCGTATCGTGCCGGATGTCGACCAGAGCTTCACTGCGCAGCACTTGCGGCATCGCAAAGGCCCAAGGCTCTGGCCATTATGGTGTTTCCTGATGCTGCTCGTCGTGGCCTTGGCCGGGGCATCGGTGCTGTTGTGGTACGAGCGTGAAGAGCTCCTGCGACAAGTCAACCGGGTGAGTGGCGAGGTCTCCAATCTTCATGCGAGATTGGACTCGGGTGACACCGATGCTCAGGATGAGATAACCTTTGTACAGGCTCAAATGGCCACACTGTTCCAGGAGCAGGAGCAACTTGCCATTGCGCTCTCCACCACGCGTGAAGAGTTGTATGGCCTGCTCACTGACCATGAGGCCAGTGCCTCCAGTGATGCGCTGAACTCCGTCGCTCAGCAGTTCGAGCGTCTGGAGGAGCAGGCTGCCATGCGAGACAACCAGCTGGCAGCGATTCGTGCCTCGCTGAATGCGCTGGAGCAGGTAGGGACTTCCGGTAGACAAAATCTGCTTGAAGAGGTGTCTTATCTGGAACAGTCCTTCGGCCAACGACTCGAGCAGCTGGAGCAGCAACTGGCCAGCGAGCAGGCTGTCTTGGCCGAGCAGCAGCAGTGGCGTGATACCATGGAGCAACAGCTTGCCCAGCTCTCTGAAGCGCTGGAGGATGACACCACCGCCACGTTTGCAAGCCAGTCCGAGCTGGCGTCACTGGAAGCCGAGTGGTCGCAGCGGTTGGCGACCCTCGAAAGCGATGTACGACAGGTGCGGCAAGCCCAACTGGCATTTAGCGCACAAATGGAGATGCTGCGTAACTAGCACGCCACACGCCGATAATTTGGGGTTAGGGATAAAGACGTATGGGAAGACAACGGCAATGGCCTGGCATGGTGCGCATGGCTTGTGCACTACCGTTATTGGCGGCTTCGGTGTCGGTATGGGGGCTGGAAGCCAACATCAGCGGTGTCGATCAGCAAGTGCGTAACAATATCGATGCCTATCTGGAAAACATCGACGCCGAACAGTACACCGATGTGCGCTTGGAAGGTGAAATTCGCCAGCGCACTCAGGAAGCCATGCGGGTATATGGCTATTACCAGCCCGAGGTGCGTGTCTCTCTCGAAGAGACTCCGATTGCCGTTCGTATCGAGCCTGGGCCACGGGTGACGATAGACGTACTCGAGATCAACGTCACTGGCGATGCGGCGGATGACCCCCCCTTCCAGGAAGCGCTAGACGACTTTCCGCTCAAAGTGGGAGACCCTTTGCGTCACGCACCCTGGGACCGACTGCGCAACCAGTTTTCCGGGCTGGCCATCGAGCGCGGCTATTTCGACTGGGGGTTTTCGGACCGCCGTATGGAAGTACGTCCCTACCTGGAAAGTGCCAGACTCTACATGGGGTTCGATAGCGGGCCTCGCTACCAGTTCGGCAATACGCTGATTACCGGTAGTCACATCGACCCTGAACGCCTGCGACAGATGCAGACATTCGACGAAGGCGACCCTTACCTGGCGGAGTCCCTGGCCCTCTACAACCAGCGCCTGGCCGAAACCGGCTGGTTCAGCTCGGTGTCGGTGCGACCACGCCTTGAAACCGCTCGGGAACTGATCATTGCGCCGCCAACGGGAGGCTCCCCCTGGTGGAGCGAAGCCGTGGCCTCACAGCCTGTTCGGCCGCGTATCAGCGGTGCGGCACTGGCCAGCGCGCTGAGTCTTCATAGCCGCGACGATACGCGCCTTCCTGTTGATGTCAACGTGCAACCCGCCGACCGCCATCAGTACGAGGTGGGGATAGGGTTTGCCACCGATGTAGGCCCCAGGCTGCGTTTTGGCTGGCGTCAGCCGTGGATCAATTCGTTGGGCCACAGTCTGGAACACAATCTCTACCTCTCAGCGCCGGAACAGCGCTTCACCGGGGTGTATAACATTCCGCTAGAAGACCCGATCCGCGATAACTATCGCCTCCAGTACGGCGTGCGCAATATCGATGACAGCGATACCCGCTCACTGCAGGGTACGGTCGAGGTAGCGCGTCGCTGGGAGTTCGAGAACCGCTGGGTGCAAACGCTTTACTTCAGAACCACCTATGAGGACTTTACCCAAGGGGGTCAGGCCGACCAGGTATGGCTTTTCTATCCCGGCATTCAATGGTCGCGCACACGGACTCGCCCCCAGCGCTTTCCCCTCTGGGGGGATCGCCAGCAGCTGTCACTAGAATACTCCGACAGTGCCTGGGGCTCCGATGCCGACTTTGCCCGTCTTACGGGAGACACCGAATGGATTCGTATGCTGGGCAGCGACAACCGCTTCGTGGCTCGCCTGAGCATCGGGGCTATCGAAACCGATGACTTCGACAAGCTGCCCCCATCGCTGCGCTTTTTTGCCGGAGGGGATCGCAGCGTGCGCGGGTACTCCTACGAAAGCCTATCGCCCCGTAATGAGCAGGGTCGTTTGCGCGGCGGTCAGCAGATGCTGACGTCCACCCTGGAATATCAGCGCCGTGTGACAGGCGACTGGTGGGGCGCTACCTTCATCGACAGCGGTGATGCATTCGATAACTGGGGCCCCGAGGAGCTGAAAACCGGGGCAGGGGTAGGCGTGCGCTGGGTATCGCCGGTGGGCCCAATACGTTTTGACGTTGCGCACCCGTTCGACAACGACGATGACTACCGAGTGCACTTTTCGATCGGACCAGAATTCTAGGAGAGCTCTTTGGCCAAGGTTGATGTAACGACACCCCCAAACCGCGAGATGCTCTCTACCCGGCGTCGTCTGTGGCTGACGCTGTGGAGTCTGCTGAGGCTGGTCATATGGCTACCCCTTTGGGTGCTGGGCCTGGTAGCGCTGCTGCTGGGGACGGCGCTTTCCCCCTGGGGGACAGGGCAGCTGTTTTCGCAAGGCGAGCAGCGTGGCTGGTTCAGCTACGAGCAGCAAGAAGGCGCGCTGCTGGAGAGCTTCCGACTTCAGGGCTTTCACTTGGCGATGGGCGGCACTCGGGTGACCCTGGATCGGGTGGAGCTTGTCTGGGCAGATGACTGCCTGCTATCGGGAAGGCTATGCCTGGAAAGGTTGCATCTTTCAGGTGCCGATATCCGCCTGACTGCCAGCGATGCATCTGAAGAGCCCGACAGTGAATCGGCACCGCTCTCGCGCATTCATTTGCCATTCCCCATCGAACTGCGCGATATCGATCTCAGCGACGTTCAGCTGCACTTGGCCGATGGCACTCATGTGGCTTGGGAGCGCTTTACTACCTCCATCTCCGCCGCGCAGCAGCAGGTCATCATCGAACCGACTCGCCTCGAACGCTTGGCCGTTCATCTGCCGCTGTCTCCAGGTGGGCAGCTTACGGAGGATATCGACACTCCGCTGACAGCCGTCGGTATCGATAGTGCCATCCAAGTGAGTCAGCCCCACGACGAGGATCCAATAGCGGGTTCCCTGGCACCGCGTGAACGGCTGTCGCTGCCTGCCATCGAGCTCCCTATTGATGTCGCCATTACGTCGTTGCTGGTCACTGATATCAGCGTGGCCGGTGCGTTTACCTACAATGTGGAGCGGGTGCTGCTGGCTGGACATGCAGAGCGTGACAACGTGGTGCTTTCTACGCTTGAAGTGGATACCCAAGATGCCACGGCACGATTGATGGCGGAGGTAACGCTGGTAGACGATTACCCGTTGGAGGCCGAGTTGCAAAGCGTACTCCTGTTGCCGGAACTCTTCCCGGCCTTGAGCGGAGAAACGCTGACGCTAAGGCTTTCGGGCTCGCTGGCGGATCTGTCGGCGGAGCTGGATGTGTCGGGGCAGATCAACGCGACCCTGGCGGCCGAGGCAGATGTCCTCGCGCCTGATGTGCCCTTTACCGCGCGTTTGCAAAGCGAACGCGTCGAGTGGCCGTTGGAAAGCATGGAGCGTGATGCAGACAACACCTACGTGGCGCAGGCGTTGGATTTGACCATCAACGGCAACTTGGATGCCTACGCCGTCAGACTGCTGGTCGATACCCAGGCACCTCAAGTGCCGGGTACTTCCATCGACTTGACCGGCGAGGGTGACATGACTTCCTTCCGCTGGGCGCCCTTGAATCTGCGTATCGAAGAGAGCCGCTTGACCAGCGAAGGCCAAGTGAACTGGGCCGACGCACTGCGCATCGATGCCAATGTGCAATTGAGTAACCTTGATCCCTCGCTATTCGTCGATCAGCTGGAAGGCAACCTGAATGGGCGCATTACTGCCAGCGTTCAGCAGCAGGGAGAGCGTTGGGACATCGCTCTCCCTGAGCTGGCCATCGACGGTGAGCTGCAAGAGTATCCGCTGACGCTGGCGGCCGCGCTGGAGGCCAATAGCGATCTGGAAGTCGATATCGAACGACTGCTGTTCACCCAGGGTAACAACCGCTTGACGGCTTCCGGCCAAGTGAGTGAACAAGCCATGTCGCTGCAGGCGGATATTGCGCTCACCGAACTGCAAACGCTGCATCCGGAGCTGGCAGGGCGCCTCAATGGTGACCTGCGTGCCACCGGCAGCTTCAGCGCACCCGCGCTGGTGGCAAGGCTGACCGGCAACCAGCTGAGATTTGCAGAGAATCGTATCGACAACCTGGGTTTGGCAGCCAATGTACAAGGGATAGATGATCCCACCTTGCGTATCGAACTCGATGCTCAAAACGTCAATGCCGGTGGTCAGGCGTTATCCAATCTGGCCATCAATCTGAACGGGCGCTTGTCCCAGCACACCCTGAACGTCACTGTCGACGGTGCGCCAGGCAACGTGCTCAGCGCCGCATCGCTCGCCCTGAGCGGGCGCTTCAATCAGGCCGCCGAGCAGTATCAAGCCCGGCTGATGCCGCTGGAGCTGGACAGTGAGGCGGGCAGTATTCGCCTCGAGGCGCCGCTGGATATCGGCTACAACCTGGCCAATGGTCAAGCGCGGCTGTCGCCATTCTGCTTGCGGCGGCTGGAAGGTGGCCTGATCTGCTCGGATGGCCCCATGACAGCGTCGGCAGAGCAAGGGCAGGCCAGCCTCCGGCTCAGCGAAGTTCCCATGGAGATGCTCGAGCCTTTCCTGCCCGAAGAGTGGAGCTTCGAAGGCGCCACAACCGCCGAGCTGGCGGCCAGCTGGCGTCAGGGTGGTGCGCGCTGGCAAGCCGACGTGCAGGTGCTCAGTGAGCTGGCGATTACCGCCATCAACGATTACGGCCAGCCGGTGGCCCTGCCGGTATTGAGCCTGGATACCCAAATCGAGGCCAACCAATCACAGGCGGATGCCAACCTGTTGCTCTCACTGTCCGAGGCCGGAGAAATGACGCTCAACGTCTCCGTCAACGACCCTCTGGGGCAGGGTGCTTTAGCGGGTGAGCTGCGGGCCAACAACGTCTCTCTGGAGCCCTATCGCCCGATGATGCTGGGCATGGACCGCCTGGAGGGGGCATTGAATGGCAACGTTCAGATTGCCGGTAGCACTCAGCAACCCGATCTGCAGGGTCAGCTCGCCCTACGTGGCCTACGTGTACACGGCCCAGATATTCCGGTGGATGTACAGGACGGTGAAATCAGCATCACGTTCGACGGCGAACAAGGCGATATCGACGGCTTCGTGGCCGCGGAAAGAGGGCGGCTGAATATCACTGGCGAGGCTTACTGGCCGGCCAGCGATGCGTGGCGGATTGGTGTAGACCTCAATGCCTCTCGAGAGCCCCTGCTGGTGGTGCTGCCCCAGTTTGGCCGCCTGGAAGCTGCGCCGGATATTCGTGTGCGTATCACGCCAGAGCGTTTGCAGGTCAGAGGCAATGTCGATTTGCCCTGGGCGCGGCTGGAAATAGGCGATCTTCCCTCGTCGGCCACGTCACCCAGCCCTGATGAAATCATCATTACCGAACGTGATGATCGAGAAGCCGAACAGGCGCGCCAGCGCGCCATCGAGGTGGGTGAAGATCCCAGCGCCGCACAGGAACTGGCGGCTACGGGCATGGCCATCGATGTCCTGATCACCTTGACCCTGGGTCGCGATATGCAGATTTCCGCCTACGGTCTGGAGTCAGGCTTGGGAGGTAGCCTGGAGATACGCCAGGAGAGCGGTGTGCTGCAACTGTTTGGTGATGTGAATCTGGTCGATGGCCGTTTCCAGGCCTTTGGGCAGGACTTGCTGATCCGGCGTGGGCAACTGCTGTTCAGCGGTCCGCCTGGCTTGCCCGTGCTGGATTTCGAAGCGATCCGTAACCCGGACATCACCGAGGACGAGGTCATTGCCGGGCTGCGGGTCTCGGGCAACGCCGAAGAGCCGAACGTGTTGATCTTTGCCGAGCCCTCCATGGACGAGACCCGCGCGCTTTCGTATCTGTTGCGTGGTCGTGCTCCCGACGCCTCGGGTGGCGGTATCGATAGTGCTTTGACCACGGCACTGATCGGCATGTCATTGGGTCGGACCGGTGGGGCTGTCGGATCTCTGGGACAAGCCTTCGGGATCGATGACCTGACGCTGGATACCACGGGGGCTGGCGATGAAAGTCAGGTTGCCGTCAGTGGTCAATTGACCGATGACCTGCGCATCAGCTACGGGGTAGGCATTTTCTCACCCATCGCTGAGCTGACGCTGCGCTACACCCTGTGGCGGAACTTGTACCTCCAGGCGGTGTCTGGTGCGAATCAAGCGGTTGACCTGATTTACACCTTTACCCGCTCGGGCGATCCTTACGTCTATCCGCAGCAATAGGAGAACATCGATGTCGTTTTTTACATCTCGCCAGACGGCACCCGAAGGCCGCAGCACGCCTATCGAGACCAGTGAGGTGCATACCGTGACGGGGGCGTCGCTACATCCGCCATTTCCAGCTGGCTGCGAGGAAATCGTGCTGGGGATGGGCTGCTTCTGGGGCGTGGAGCGTCTTTTCTGGCGGCAGCCCGGTGTGGTCGTCACGGCTGCAGGTTATGCGGGCGGTACCACTCCCAACCCCACTTATCAGGAGACCTGTACCGGGCTTACCGGTCATACGGAAGTCGTGCGGGTCGTTTATGATCCGAGTGTGATCGGGCTGGAAAAGCTGCTGCAGATTTTCTGGGAAGAGCACGATCCCACTCAAGGGAATCGCCAGGGTAACGATATCGGCAGCCAGTACCGTTCAGCGATCTTCACCACCACCGAGCAGCAGTTGGCGCGTGCCCAGCAGAGTGCAGCCGCGTTTCAACAGGCGCTGGAAGCGGCGGGCAAAGGGCGTATCACCACCGAAATCAAACCGCTGGATACGTTCTACTATGCCGAGGCGTATCACCAGCAGTACCTCGATAAAAATCCCGGCGGCTACTGCGGGTTGAAGGGTACGGGTGTGACCTGTGCCATTGGCTAGCCCACGATATCCGTTTGAACAGGAAACTAACGATGCGGCAGCGTAGACGCAATGATGTATGGCACAGCAGCCTGGCAGGGTGCGTACTTTTGATGATGGGCTCCATGGCTCAAGCCAGCCCGTCGGATATGCCGACCTCGGCAGAGGGCACGCCTTTTGCCAGCGAACGAGACGCCGTCATTTGGCGTCAGGATGAGCTTAAGGATCTGGAGCGGCTACTGCGTCAGCTGCGTTTTGACCTGGTCAATAATCGTGATGCTCGTGGGGCCGAACCTCGCCTGGAGGAGCTGCAGCAGAAAGCCACGCAAGCGCACTTCTTGCCTGCCTTCATCGAAGGCACCCATGGGCGTGGTTCCGATGCTCGGCCGGAAATATGGCAGGAGTGGGAAGATTTCTCAGCGGGCTTCGTTGACCTGGAAGAAAAAGTAGCCGACCTGGTGGAGGCCGCACAGCAGGAGGATTACCGTGCCGCTACGCGGGCCTTTTCGGACGTGAGTCTCAGCTGCCGGAGCTGCCACCGCGCTTATCGCTACAACTAGCGCGATGGCCTATGCTCAATCGCCCGACTGAACGCGGTCGATGCGGTAGAGGGTTTCGACCTGTTCGAGCCCGCTTATGGTGCAATCGAGGTCTTTCACCCGGCCGTCGTCCAGGCCATATACCCAACCATGCACCGAGATCTTCTGGCCACGCTGCCAGGCGCGCTGGAGGATCTTGGTGCGACACAGGCTGTTCACTTGCGCCTGTACGTTGAGTTCACACATTCGATCGATTTGCGCGTCGAGAGGCAGGGCTTCCAGCGTTTGGCGGTGCTGGTTGTACTGCTCACGCACCGAGTGCAGCCAGTAGTCCACAACGCCGCACTCGCCTCCGGTGACGGCGGCCTTGATGCCCCCGCAGCCGTAGTGGCCAACGATCATGATATGACTGACCTTGAGGACGTCGACCGCATACTGCACCACCGACAGGGCGTTCATGTCGGTATGGTGCAAAAGATTCGCGACGTTGCGGTGAACGAACACTTCGCCAGGCGGCAACGCGATGATCTGATTGGCCGGTACGCGGCTATCGGAGCAGCCAATCCACAAGTAGTCTGGCTTTTGCTGGCTCGAGAGGCGCTTGAAATAATCAGGGTCTTCCTGACACATCCGCTCGGCCCAGGCGCGGTTGTTTTCCAGCAGCGTGGCAATTTTATCGGACAATTGAGTCTCCCAGGAGCACAGGTTCCATCGTAGAAGCAGCATGCCAATGCTGCCGAGGGCGTACAGAGTAACGAGTTTTATGCGTCTCGTCAGTTCCAGATCAATCGGGGGCTGCCTATCAAGTGCGGCAGCTTCAAGCAAGGAGTAGAAGCAACCATGTCAGAAACGATGTCAGACACCGGGTCAGCCAAAACGGCGCATGATTACGATTTACTGGTGATTGGGGCGGGATCGGGTGGGGTGCGTGCCGCGCGCATGGCCGCCGCGACGGGCGCTCGGGTAGCAGTGGCTGAGGATCGTTACCTGGGTGGCACCTGTGTCAACGTGGGCTGTGTGCCCAAGAAGCTTTACTCCTACGCTGCGCATTTTCACGATAGCTTTGACGATGCGGCCGGTTTTGGCTGGCAAATGAGTGCGCCGCCGACCTTTGACTGGTCCACCTTGCGCGACAACAAGACCAGCGAAATCAAGCGTCTCAATGGCATTTACCAGCGTATGCTGGAAGGTGCGGGCGTCACGCTGCTCAATGGCCGTGCACGGTTGGCAGGGCCGCACCAGGTTGTGTTGACCCAAGAGGGTCAGGAAATCACTTACAGTGCCGAGAAGATCCTGCTGGCGACGGGTGGCTGGCCATGGGTGCCCGAGTTCCCGGGCAGCGAACTGGCGCTCACCTCCAATCAGGTGTTTGATCTCGAACGCTTCCCAGAGCGTTTCCTGGTGCTGGGGGGCGGCTATATCGCGGTGGAGTTTGCCAGCATCTTCAATGGGCTGGGGAGCGACACCCACCTCATTTATCGCGGTGAGAGGTTCCTGAAAGGGTTCGATCAAGAAGTCCGGGAGTTCACCCGCGCGGAAATGGCCAAGAAAGGCGTCAATCTTCATTTCGGTGTCAACATCGTTCGTATCGATGCGCTGGAGTGTGGCGCGCTCCGAGTGGAGCTGACCAACGGCGACGTATTGGAAGTAGACGCTGTGCTGGCAGCGACGGGTCGAAAATCCAATACGGCAGGACTGGGACTCGAGGCGCTGCAGATCGAGCTTGATGCGGACGGCAAAGTACCGGTAGACGCTCGATTCCAGACCCGTGTGCCCTCCGTTCTGGCCTTGGGGGATTTGACCGCGGGCCCTGAACTGACGCCCGTCGCGCTGGCAGAAGCCATGCAGCTGGTCGACATACACTTTCATCAGCGTGCTCCGCGACCTCTGGATTACCACACGATACCGACCGCCGTTTTCTGTCATCCCAATATCGGCACGGTAGGGCTCTCCGAAGAAGCCGCCAGAGAGCAGTTCGACGGCATCCGAGTCTATCGCACCGATTTCAAGCCCATGAAGCACACGCTCTCGGGGAGCGATGAGCGTGTGTTGATGAAGCTGATCGTCGACGATGCGACTGACGTCGTGGTGGGGGCTCATATGGTAGGTGAAGAGGCGGGGGAGCTGATCCAGGGTATTGCCATTGCCGTGCGCGCAGGGCTGACCAAGGAAGACTTCGATCGCACCGTAGGGATTCACCCGACGGCTGCTGAAGAGTTTGTCACTTTACGCACTCCATCACGCTATTGAACGTTGCGCCACCAGGATAACAGTGCAAAAAAGAGAGGCGAGCTGATGCTCGCCTTTTTTGTCTCGCGCATCCGTGAGGGTGTTCTAGACTCAGTGAATCCTCAGTGAATCCTCAGTGAATCGTGATCGTGCAGGCCAGTCCTGTGAGCGGCAGGGCCACTTTGATAATCCTGGATTATGGAAAACCTTCGGATAAATAATATGATTTTTGAATTGCTCATAATCAGCTGTTATAATGAAGCTCAAATTCGCTACAGCGAAGCATAACCATGAGTACGCCTATCAAGCCTTTTACACCCTCAGCAGAGCTCGCCAGACCCACCGTGGCCGATGCCGTCGTGGGCCATGCCGAAGCGCCGCTGTTCATTCGCAAGCCCAATGCCGATGACGGTTGGGGCATCTACGAACTGGTCAAGGCGTGCCCGCCGCTGGATGTCAATTCCGCATATGCCTATCTTTTGCTGGCGACCCAGTTTCGAGATACCTGTGCGGTGGCCACCAACGAAGAGGGTGAGATCGTCGGCTTCGTCTCAGGTTATGTGAAAGACAATGCCCCTGATACCTACTTCCTGTGGCAAGTCGCCGTAGGCGAGAAAGCGCGTGGTACAGGGCTTGCACGGCGGCTGGTAGAGGCGATCATGTCGCGTCCTGAACTGGATGACGTGCACCACCTCGAAACCACCATCACCCCTGACAATCAGGCATCCTGGGGGCTCTTTCGCCGCTTGGCTGCCCGCTGGCAGGCCCCGTTGAACAGCCGTGAATACTTTTCGACCGAGCAGCTCGGAGGAGAGCACGATCCGGAAAACCTGGTAAGAATCGGCCCGTTTCAAACTGGCAGTCTCTGACAGCTTTCAAGGTTAACGGTTTTCCCGCTTGTGTTGCCCCGGCTGCCACTTTTTGCCGATCAGGCCAACCAGACCCGACTGATAAGGAGGTCGCTTATGCAGACCCAGACGCTCGAACGCATGGAATCCAATGTTCGTACCTATTCACGTTCTTTTCCTGTCGTCTTCAAAAAGGCCCAGAACGCACGCCTGACCGATGAGAATGGGCGTGAGTACATCGATTTTCTTGCCGGTGCCGGCACGCTCAACTACGGTCATAACAACCCGCACTTGAAGCAGGCAATGATCGACTATCTGGCTACGGATGGTGTCGTACATGGCCTGGACATGTGGACCAGCGCCAAGCGTGACTATCTTGAAACGTTGGAAAATGTGATCCTCAAACCACGGGGTCTGGATTACAAGGTGCATCTGCCGGGGCCCACAGGCACCAATGCAGTGGAAGCGGCCATTCGCCTGGCCCGTGTTGCTAAAGGTCGCCATAACATTGTGACCTTCACCAACGGTTTCCACGGTGTCACCATGGGCGCACTGGCCACCACCGGTAATCGCAAGTTCCGCGAAGCCACCGGCGGTATTCCCACTCAGGGCGCCAGCTTTCTGCCGTTCGATGGCTACATGGGCGAGCACGCCGATACGCTGGATTACTTCGAGAAGCTGCTCAACGACAAGTCGGGTGGTCTCGATGTTCCGGCCGGCGTCATCGTCGAGACCGTGCAGGGGGAGGGCGGTATCAACGTGGCGGGCCTGGAGTGGCTCAAGCGCCTGGAACAGATTTGCCGTGCCCACGACATTCTGCTCATCGTGGACGACATTCAGGCAGGCTGTGGCCGTACCGGCAAATTCTTCAGCTTCGAGCATGCAGGCATCACGCCAGACATCGTGACCAACTCCAAGTCGCTGTCAGGTTTTGGCTTGCCGTTCGCCCACGTATTGATGCGCCCGGAGCTCGACAAGTGGAAGCCAGGCCAATACAACGGTACGTTCCGTGGTTTCAATCTCGCCATGGTGACTGCCACGGCGGCGCTGAAAAAATACTGGTCCAACGATACCTTCGAACGCGACGTTCAGCGTAAAGCGCGTATCGTCGAAGAACGTTTCAAGGCCCTGGCAGCGCTGCTCAGCGAGAACGGCATGCCTGCTACAGAGCGCGGTCGTGGCCTGATGCGTGGTATCGATGTGGTCTCGGGTGAGATTGCCGACAAGATCACCAGCAAGGCTTTCGAGGAGGGTCTGATCATCGAAACCAGTGGCCAGGATGGCGAAGTGGTCAAATGTCTGTGCCCGCTGACCATTCCGGATGCCGACCTGCTCGAAGCGCTGGATATTCTGGAAGCGTCGGTCAAGAAAGTCATCAACGCTTAATGGAACGGCAGCCGCCTTGGCTGCCACGTTATGGAGTACGCCCATGATCGTTCGTAATATCGAAGAAGCTCGCAAGACCGACCGTCTCGTCACGGCCGAAAACGGCAACTGGGATAGCACGCGCCTGGTATTGGCCAATGACGGCGGCAATTTCTCGTTCCATATCACGCGCATCTTTGAAGGGACCGAGACTCATATTCACTACAAGCACCACTACGAATCCGTCTACTGCATCGAAGGCGAAGGCGAAGTGGAAACCCTGGCAGATGGCAAGATCTGGCCCATCAAGCCGGGCGACATCTACATCCTCGACCAGCACGATGAGCACTTGCTGCGTGCCCACAAGACCATGCACTTGGCCTGTGTGTTCACGCCGCCGATTACCGGCAACGAAGTGCACCGTGAAGATGGATCCTACGCACCCGCTGACGACTGATCGTCGGACGTAGGTGTTTGCGGCCTGGCCTGGTGCCAGGCCGCTTTGCGTCAGTCGTCGGTTGGCGCCACTTGCAGTTCTGCCTATGAGCGTTCATCCGCGTCTTTTCAGGCACATAAGTTCGCATAATATATATTATGTTAAATAGGGTGCCGCAAACACCTTGCGAGCCCATGAAAAGCCGTCGTGACGTTGGACAAGCAGATACCCTTCTCCTTATCATTCGTGCTCTTATTGTTTAAGGATATCCCTCGTTATGCGCTCAGGTGTTTTATGGCTAATGGCCGGTTTGTCGATGTCGCTTGCAGGCTGTGCAGTGACGCAGCCCGAATCGAATGAGCCCCCGCCACTAAGCGAGGCGTCGTTCAACACGCGTATCCTTGAACTCGAATCCAGCTTGCAGCAACAGTGTCAGGCTTCTTCGGCGCTCAATGAACAGCAGCTTGTCCAGCAGCGCACCCTGACCGCCGACGTGCGCGAAGTGGGAAGCCTCCTGCGCCTGCTGCGTGACGATGTCGCCAATCTCGAAGCACGTGGTGAGGAGCCCGTGATCATTCGTGAAGAGTGTCCGACAGAAGCCGTCGAAGACGGCAAGACGCTGCTTGGGCGCAGCGAATGGGTCGGCTTTCCCGGCATCGGGACGTACCTCAAGGCCCGAGTGGATTCTGGCGCCAATACTTCCTCGCTGTCCGCCTCGGACATTACGCGCTTTGAGCGTGACGGTGAAAACTGGGTGCGCTTCAAGCTGGCACTCAATGAAGACGATGTGGTCGTAGATCGCGTTCGGGACGAGTGGATCGAGGCGCCCATCCAGCGTCGTGTCAGAATCGTGCAAGCTTCTGGCGAAGAGTCGCGTCCGGTGATCTCGCTGCTGATGACTCTGGGGCCGATCCGCGAGAACGTCGAGTTCACCCTGAACGACCGTACCCATCTGGATTTTCCGGTGCTGCTGGGTCGCCGCTTCATGATGGACATTGCCACTATCGACGTGGCGGAAACCTACCTTCATGAACGCCCCGAATTTCCAGGCGGTGAACCTTCTGAGCAGGCGGCTGATGATGAAGCGGCCGATCAAGACGATACCGAAGAGTAATATCACTCCCCTGCCGCTTTACGCTGAAAGGAATCATCATGTCCCGGTTACCATTTTATTTTATCGTTGGGTTGCTGCTGTTGGCGGGTATTGCCACCAGTGTGCATAGGCATCTGCAGTTCGAAATACCCTGGTTTCCGGGTGAACAGCGGCAGGTATGGGAAATCGAAGCCGTCATCAATTTCAATGCGCAGAACGGGCCGGTGCAGGTAGACTTCGCGCTGCCTTCTCATCAGGCGGGTTACCGCGTATTGACTGAAAATACTGCGTCTTCCGGCTATGGATTGGCGTACCAGGCCGATGAGATGGGTCGTCAGGCGCAGTGGACCATTCGTGATGCGGCCGGTAGTCAGCAGCTTTACTACTCCGTGCAGATGCTGGTATCCCCCGACGCTCGCTCTCCCATTCAAACGCCACCAGGGATCCCCAGCATTACCCCTTGGGAAAGCCCCTATGACACGGCCGCCAGCCAGCTCATCGAGCGTGCCTGGGCGCGTAGCGCCAACAACGCGACCTTTGCCCGCGAGCTCATCCTCGACATCACTGGCGAACGCCAAGGGGAAAATGCCCGTCTATTGCTGACCCAGATGCAGCCTTCGCCGCTGATCGTACGTCTGCTCAACCAGGCGGGCGTTCAGGCCCGTGAAGTGAGTGGCCTGCTGCTCGAGGATGGACGGCGTCGCCAGAACCTGAGTAGCTGGATCCAGGTATTCGACCAGACCGCCGAAGAGTGGGCGTTGTTCAACCCTGCCACCGGCGAGCGCGGTCGCCCTGAGAACCTGCTGCTCTGGGAAACCGGCGGGCGTGCCGTGCTCGAAGTACAGGGCGGTACCAACTCGCGAGTATCGTTCTCCATGCTGACCCACAATCAGCCCGCGTCAGCGGCGGTTCGCAACCACTACTCCGATGATACGCTGCTCAACTTCTCGATTCACAGCCTGCCCCTGGAAGAGCAAGCGCTGTTCCAGACGATTCTGCTGATCCCGATTGGCGCGCTGGTGGTGGTCTTCTTGCGCGTGCTGGTGGGCGTGAAAACGTCGGGCACCTTCATGCCCGTGCTGATTGCCCTGGCCTTTATCCAGACCACCCTGTTGACCGGTCTGATCGGTTTCCTGCTGATCGTCAGCGTTGGTCTGATCATCCGCAACTACCTTTCCTACCTCAACCTGCTGCTGGTGGCGAGGGTGTCGGCGGTGATCATCACGGTCATCGCGATCATCTCCATCTTTACGGTACTCGCCTACCGCATGGGCCTGAGTGCGGGTCTGACGGTGACCTTCTTCCCGATGATCATTCTTGCCTGGACCATCGAACGCATGTCGATCCTCTGGGAAGAGGAAGGCCCCAAGCAAGTACTGATCCAGGGCGGCGGCAGCCTGCTCACGGCGGTGCTGGCTTACCTGGCCATGAACAACCCCTGGGTGCGCCACATCACCTTCAACTTCCTTGGCGTACAGCTGATCCTGATGGCGTTCATTCTGCTGCTGGGCAACTACACCGGCTATCGCCTGCTGGAACTGCGTCGCTTCAAACCCATCACCGATGACGAGAAGCCCTCATGAGTTGGTTCGAAAACTGGACCTGGCCGACCAGGCTGAGGGATAAAGGCATCATTGGCATGAATCGGCGCAATATTCGTTATATCGGCCGATATAACGCGCGCCATCTTTATCCGCTGGTGGATGACAAGCTCAAGACCAAGCTGCTGGCCGAGCAGTACGGCATTACCACGCCCAAACTGATCGGTACCGTGACCACGCAATTCGGCGTCAAACACATGAGCGAGATGCTGGTAGGTCACCATGGTTTCGTCATCAAGCCCGCCAAAGGCAGCGGCGGCAAGGGAATACTGGTGATCGAGCGGGTCGAGGATGGCCTGTTCTTCAAGCCCAGCGGCGCTTCCTTGACCATGGAAGATATCGAGCGACATGTCTCGAACCTGCTCTCGGGGCTCTATTCGTTGGGGGGCTCCCCTGACGTCGCGGTCATCGAAACGCTGATCAACTTCGACGAGAGCCTGCTGGAGTATACCTACGAAGGCGTGCCGGACATTCGCGTCATCGTGTTCAAGGGGTATCCGGTCATGGCCATGATGCGCCTGTCCACGGCGGCCTCGGATGGCAAGGCCAACCTCCACCAGGGAGCAGTGGGTGTAGGGCTGAACATCGCCACGGGAGCCGCGCTGCGCGGTGTGCAGTTCGACCGCCCCTGCTTCAGCCACCCGGACACCGGGCATGATCTGGCTAGCCTGGTGGTACCTCAGTGGGAAACGCTGCTGCACCTCGCAGCGGGCTGCTATGAAATGACCGGGCTGGGGTACCTCGGCACCGATATGGTGCTGGATCGGGAGCATGGCCCCATGCTTCTGGAGCTGAACGCGCGCCCTGGCCTGGCCATCCAGATGACCAATGGCGAAGGCCTGCGCCGCCGCCTGGACTTGATCGAACGGCAGCCAGATAACGTTCCCGTTGCCAAGCGGGTTGCGTTTGCCCAGCATCACTTTGCGCGGCGAAGCGAGCTGGTGGAAACGCCTGACACCTCTTCGGCAAGCGCGTAGACTAGGCCCATGATGTTCAACGAGCTGTCCAATGACTGAAGCCAACACGTTACTGCAACAAGCCGAGTCTCAGTGCCACACTCGCGGTGTACGCTTTACCCCTATCCGCCGCCGGGTGCTGGAGTTGATCGCCGAAAATGGTGGCGGCCTGAAAGCCTACGACCTGCTGGATCAGCTCTCCACGGAGCATGCCGCCGCACGGCCACCGACGGTGTATCGGGCGCTGGAGTTCCTGATCGACCAGGGGCTGGTGCATCGCATCGAGTCGCAGAACGCTTACGTTGCCTGCGCCTGCCCGGAGCACGTCCACGGCTTTCAACTGTTGATTTGCCGTCAGTGTGGTTATGTGGAAGAGCTTCATCTGGACGAAATCAGCGACCAGCTGGCTGCGCTGGCCAAGCGCCAGGGCTTTCATGTAGAGCGCCAGACCATCGAGCTTCAGGGCTTGTGCCAGGCGTGCCGACCTGCGAGTAACGCGTGATGTCCATAGTCAACCAGTACGACGGCGATCTGTTCAAGTCGCTGGAGTCCGCCTCCCCTTCAGACACGCTGCCCGATGTGGCGACCATCCTGGCCTCGGTGCGCTTCAATTCGGATGGCCTGCTGCCTGCCATAGCACAGCAGCACGACAGCGGCGAAGTGCTCATGATGGCCTGGATGAACCGGGAAGCGCTGGAAGAAACGCTCACTACCCAACGAGTATGCTACTACTCTCGCTCTCGTCAGGCGCTCTGGCGCAAGGGTGAGACGTCCGGCCAGCAGCAGCATCTGAAAAGCGCTGCGCTGGATTGCGATGGCGATACGCTGCTGCTGCAGGTAGACCAGACGGGGCCTGCGTGTCATACCGGCAGGCGCAGCTGTTTTTACGTGGCGGTGGATGCCCACAAGGCCGCCATCACCAGCCAGCCCTTGATCGACCCCGCCACGCTGTATGGCAAAAAAAGCCCTTGAAGGCGCCCTCTTGAAAGCGTTGAAGGCGGTAAAGAACGCGTTGATCAAGGGAGTGTCACTATTGATGGTCGGCCTGGTTCGGCTTTATCAATATACGATCAGCCCGCTCTTGGGCCCCCGCTGTCGCTACTGGCCCAGCTGCTCGTCCTATGCCATCGAAGCCATCCAGGTGCATGGCCCTTTCAAAGGGGGCTGGATGGCGCTCAAGCGCATCCTGCGTTGCCACCCCGGCAGCGCGGGGGGCATGGACCCGGTACCGGGCGGCCGCAGCGAGCAGCTTTGCAAGGAAGATGATGGCTGCTGCTCAGGCTCCTCCTCCAAACCTACAGAGCATTAGGCTTTGTACGAAAACTGCCTACGCTCGCCCATACGGCGTTAAAAATCGGCTCAAAGTACTCATGTACACCTTGTAAACTCCGTCTTTTCGCCGATTTTTGCCTTGTCTGGCCATCGCTCGCCGACTTTTCGTACAAAGCCTAGCAAATTGCTTATCTAATGCTGTTTAGCCACCTGATAGATGCGCTCCAGCATGGCATGCAGGCCGTTGCTCCGGGTGGGTGACAGGTGCTTGTCCAATGCCAGATCTGCCAGAAAATGCGGCTCCGTCTGCTGGATTTCCTCTGCCGTGCGCTCGCTATAAATGCGCAGCAGCACCGCGATAAGCCCCGAGACGATGGCAGCGTCGGACTTGGCCTTGAAGATCAAGCGGCCGCCCTGCTCTTCATGGCACATCCACACGTTTGACTGGCAGCCTTGAATCTTGAATTCGTCGGTGATTTTGTCAGCAGGAAACGCCGGGAGCTGCTTCCCCATATCGATGATGTACTGGTAGCGATCCATCCAGTTATCGAACATTTCAAACTCTTCGACCAGCTCTTGTTGGGCGAGCTCGGCACCGGAAGTGGTCATGGTGGTTCCTTTTCAGGGTAAGTGCGTTGAAGGCCAACATTATAACGGTTCAAGGCTGTTCTGGGGGTGCTGTTTTCAAGCGATGCCGCTGCTGCTGCTCATGCCACTCATGGGCTTCGGTGTGCAGGTAGCGGCTGGTGGTATCCAGTCTTGAGTGGCGGGCGTTTTCTGCCAGGTAGCGCAGGCTGACACCCGCCAGGGCTTGATGGGTAATCGAAGTGTGGCGTAGCCAGTGGGGGGTGGCCTTGCGTAGCGCATCGATATACTCCCTCTTGCCCTCTTCTGCTTCAAGGGCCAGAGCCGCATCACCGAAGGCCTCCTTGATCAAACGATAGAGCTGGTTGTCGCTGATGCCGCGCTGCTTGTCCAGCGCGCGGATCAGCGGACCATGTTCGCTAACACCGGGCAGGCCCGCTAAGCCCAGCGCCCGGCGCCACTGTTGCAAGCACGCCTGCATGTCCTCGGGCAGCGGTATGCGCGCTTGCTTGCCGCCCTTGCCAATCACATGCCACCACCAGCGCCCTTCACTGACCCGAAAATCGTCCATGGTGGCGTTGGCCATCTCATGGATGCGCGGCGCCAATAGGTAGGCAAAGCCGAAAATGAAGCGATGCCGCGCATGTTCATAGCGGCCGCGTGCATCCGCGGGCATGGGCCGTGTATTCAGCCACGCCCATAGCCAGTCCCACAGCGGTCGCTCCAGATAGCGTTCGATACGTTGGGTCTGATTATTGAGGCGGCGCGATTTGTCGCGCATCAGCACGAATGGGTTGTGGCCTACCCACCCTGCTTCCACTAGCCAGCCAAACAGCCCTTGCAGGATGACGAGGGTCTGGCGTCGGCTTGCCGGTGACAGCCCGCCGCGAAACGGCCGCCACGCCGGATGGTGGCGTGGTTTGGAGGGTCCTACCCACATCTCCCTGGGCTGCGGGTTTTCCAGAAATGCCTCGTAGTCCCGCAGCGTTTCACGGTTCACCTCCCTTAGCCCGCGCCCCTGACTGGCCAGCCAGAGCAACAGCCGCTCCGCTTCACGACGATAGCTCTTCAGGGTTTGCGGGCTGTCCTGGTACTCCGCCAGCCAATGCGAAACGGCCTGATGGTCGCTATCGGCCGACACATGGAGCGTTGCTGAATCGGTGGTTGTTAGCCTGCTCCCGATATCTGGAAACACGTCGCCACTGCCCTTCCGCTCGGCCATCTCCAGCCCGTTGGCGAAGGTCACAAGGTGCGTTGAGTCGTAGAGCGGCACAGGTGGCTGGGTCATGGTGGTAACTCGCGCTATCAGAGCCCTCAGCATCGCCTTTTTGATACATAAATTCAAGATAATATGGGTAATCTTGAATTTATAGGTTTTGAGATAAATAATATTACGTTTTATGTAATACGTAATAATTGAGTTGAGTCCGTTTTTACACGACAATGGCGCATAGCAAATATCCATCCTGAACATTTCAGGCGCGACTCACTTCAAGGATTCAAACAGGCATGGCTCGGAACGGCATTCAGTACAGTGATGTACAGCAGGCAATCGATACGCTGCTGTCTCGTGGCGACTCTCCAAGCGTGCAGCGCATACGCGATGTACTGGGAACCGGCAGCTTCACCACCATCAGCGAACATTTCCGCACCTGGCGGGCGGCACGTGAGCAGAATCGTGACGTTCCCCCACCCAAGGGCGTCCCGGAAGTGGTGGCCAATGTGGCGAGTGAACTATGGAGTGAAGCGCAGGAGCTGGCCAACGAGGCACTGTCGCACTATCGCGAAGATGCCAACAAGCAAGTAGAAAACGCTCAGCAGGAAGCCGCCGAAGCACGCCAGCAGGCCGCCAATGCCGAACAGCGAGAAAGCGCCCTGGCAGAGCACCTGCGCCACACCGAACAGCGCCTGGAACAGCTGCATCGTGAACTGGCAGAGTGTCAGGCCCGCGAGCGGCATTGGCAGCAGCAGGCTCAGCAGGCCACAAAGCATGCCGAGCAGCACCTGGCTGACCTGCAAGGCGCCCAGCGCGCCCTGACGGCTGCCGAGGAGGACTTCACTATGCAACTGGAGGCTAAGCAGCAGGCATGGGAGGAGCGCCTCGCACAGGAGGAGCAGCGTAACGAAGCCGCCGAGGCGCGGTTGATGGCGCTGCTGGACACCTTGCGTCAGGAGCGTGCCAACGAAGAGAAAGCGCTGCAGAAACGTCTGCAGCAGTGGGAAAAGCGTAGCGAGACGCTGGAGCAGGAGCTGCGCAATAAAAACGATACGGTCAGCCGTTTGCAGGTGGACAACGGCAAGCTCGAGCAGCAGCTGCAAACGCATCAGGGGCACCAGGAAACACTGGAGGTGGCACTGGAAACCGCTCAGCGTAATCTCGATCAGGCAAGGCAGGCGTTAGCGGCGGAGCAGCAGCAATCGGCAGGGCGTGAAGAGTGGCAACAACAATTGTGGCAGCGAATGGAGGCTATGCAGGCACAGCTGGCAGCGCTACCGGAAGCCATGACCTCTAGGTCGCAGGAATAGGCCACAGAAATAAGCCTTGCGGTTGTCCCGATAAGAGAGACGCAACAAGATAAACCTTACAAGATGAATCCAATTCAAAACGCCACCTCCAAGGAGGTGGCGCTCGCCAGCGGTTGGGTCATCCCTTGTCGGGAGCACCGCTCTCTTCAGGCACCTCCCAGCTACCCTCTTCTGTCCAAGGGTCGTTTTCCGGGAACTCCTCGATATTGATTTCCGGCTCATCGTAATCTGGCTGGTAGCGCAGGTCATAATGCGCTGCCCTAACCATCGATACCATAAGCAGTACGGCAATGACCAGCAGCGGCAGACCGCTGACGATACTGGCAGTTTGCAGCGTTTGCAGGCCGCCCAGAAACAGCAAGGACATGGGTAACAATGACAGCGTAAAGGCCCAGAACAGTCGGTGCCAGCGGGCGGGCTCCTTGTCCAGCTTCTTTTCAGCGGCAGACGACAGAATATAGGCAATCGAATCGAAGGTCGTGGCAGTGAATATGGACAGCAGCACCACGACCAGCAGCTTGACCAGCCAGGCAAACGGAAGCTCTCCCAATACAGCAAAGAAGGCAGCGTTGGCGGATTGTTCATTCATGACCTGGATGACATCCAACGTGCCTGAAAGCTGCAGATAGAGGCCGTAGTTGCCCAGAATCATGAAAAACAGCGCACAGCCCATGGAGCCGAAAAAGATCGACCCGGCCACCATGGTCTTGATGCGCCGGCCTTTCGAAATCCGCGCGATGAACAAGCCCACCGTAGGAGCGAATACCAGCCACCAGGCCCAATAGAAAATGGTCCACGACTGATGAAAGCCGGTTTCTTCGAAGCCGCTCAAACTGCCGAAAGGTTCGGTCCAGGTAGCCATGCGAACGATATTGCTGAGCATCAGGCCGATCGAGTTCAGGCCGGTATCGAGAATGAACACCGTGGGCCCCATGATCAGGATGAAGAGCAGCAGCCCCAACCCCAGCCACATATTGATGTCCGACAGAACCTCGATGCCACCCTTCAAGCCGCGCCAGGCGCTGACGGCAAACAGGGCTGTCGTGCCCAGCAGCACCAGTACCTGGCTCAGCGCGTTGGGCGTGAAGCCCAGCAACTCGCCCACCCCTTCATTGACCAGCGGCACCAGAATGCCCAGCGACGTGGCACCGCCACCCAGCATGCCGAAGATGAACAGCACGTCGATGATGTTGCCCAGCCAGCTTCTGGCCAGCTTTTCACCCAGTACTGGGCGAATTGCTTCGCTGATTCTCAAGACCTTATGCTTGCGTACGTGCAGGAAATACGCCATGGGTAGCGCAGGCACCAGGTAGATCGACCAGGCGATAGGCCCCCAGTGAAACATGCCGTAGGTGGCTGTCCAGGCCGTCGCTTCTTCCGAGAAAGGCTCGAGATGAAATGGCGGTGCTTGCAGGTAGTACATCCACTCCACCATGCCCCAGAACACTACCGAGCCACCGATACCTGCCGCAAAGAGCATTGCACCCCAGGAAAACAGCGAGAATTCGGGTTCGGTATCCACATCCCCCAGCTTGATCTGGCCAATGTCGCTGAACACGATGTAAAACATGAAGCCCAGAGAAGCTAGCCCCATGGCCAGGTAGAGCATACCGAAGTTGGTGGTGACGAAGCCTTGCGCCG
This sequence comes from Halomonas sp. C22, assembly GCF_007655045.1. Lineage (NCBI taxonomy): Bacteria > Pseudomonadati > Pseudomonadota > Gammaproteobacteria > Oceanospirillales > Halomonadaceae > Halomonas > Halomonas sp. C22. Next base: position 292,397 of record NZ_VBVC01000004.1, read on the forward strand.
CCATGACCCATACGCGTCCCATGTCTGGAAACAGCACCAGGGGGATCGTGACGGCCAGCAGCAGGCCTAGTGAACCAAAGAAGATGGGTTTATGAATGTTGGAAAAAGCGGATGACGTTTTGATGATCGATGCTCCCTGTTGTCGTTTCTCCTCTACAACAGTTATACACCCAGGGTCTGTTTCTCGCTATTTGCTGGCTAACATTTTTTAAACCGTGCCGCTATCTTGCCGTTGCAAGGTCATGAACAAGAGAGCCCGACAGTGGCCTGCCGGGCTCTAACACGCTTGCTGCATACATCCAGACAAACAAATCAGCCTGGATTCAGCCCCTTTTCATGGGGCGACTATTTGTCAGCGGTAGTAGGCGTTGCTGGTATCGGTGTGGTCGGTGACGTCACGAATACCCGCCAGCTCGGGGATGCGCTCAAGCAGCGTTTTTTCGACGCCATCCTTGAGGGTCAGGTCGACTGCGGCACAGCCCTGGCAACCGCCACCAAAGGCCAGAATGGCCATTTTATCTTCGGTCAGCTCGACCAGCTTGATCTCACCGCCGTGGGCCGCCAGCCCGGGGTTGATCTCGCTGTACAGGATATAGTTGATGCGGTCTTCCAGCGGGCTGTCCGCATTGACCTTGGGCATCTTGGCGTTGGGTGCCTTGATGGTCAGCTGCCCACCCATGCGGTCGGCGTTGAAGTCCACCACGGCCTCTTCAAGAAATGCCAGGCTGTTCTTGTCGAGAAACACGTTGATCTTGTCAAGCTCGAGCTTGACGTCGGTGGGCTCTTCTTCACCCGGGCGGCAGTAGGCCAGGCAGGTTTCTGCATAAGGCGTGCCCGGCTGGGTAATGAAAATACGCACGGCAATGCCTTCGACGTTCTGCTTTTCCAGCAGCTCGGCGAGGTAGCCCTGTGCGCTATCAGTGATGTCAATGCCCGGCGCTTCGATAGTCGTGGTCATAAGGGATGTTATCCTCCCGTGGTAGTGGCGTTGCCACTTCACATGTCATTTGTGCCTATGGTAAGCAAAACCACGTTGCGACACAATCCCGACCGTTTTAGTCGGCTATTGGGCGAGCGGCATGGCTTACTTGCTGCCCTTGCGAGCACCCTTTGGTATGATAAGCGCCGCTCACCCATGACGACGACAACAAGAATATCCTTTTCGACCGAGACGCTGGAGAACTTCCCCTGCCATGGCCGCTAGTGATTTGACTGCATCCCTTACCCAACGCCTGACCCAACGCATCCTGATTCTGGATGGCGGCATGGGTACCATGCTGCAGAATGCCCAGCTCAGTGAAGAGGATTTTCGTGGCGAGCGTTTTCACGACTGGCCTTCCGATCTCAAGGGCAACAACGACCTGCTGGCCCTGACCTGTCCCGACGTGGTGGCCCGTATCCATCGCGACTACCTGCTGGCAGGCGCCGATATTCTCGAAACCAACACCTTCAACAGCACACGACTTTCCCAGGCCGACTATGGCATGGAAGACCTGGTGCCCGAGCTGAACAGGGAGTCTGCCCGGCTGGCCAGAGAGGTGTGTGATGCCGTGGCCGCGGAAACCGACATCCCCCGCTATGTGGCCGGCGTGCTGGGGCCTACCTCGCGTACCGCATCGCTGTCGCCGGACGTCAACGATCCCGCCAAGCGCAACGTGACCTTCGACGAGCTGCGCGAGAATTATTACGAAGCCGCCAACGCGCTGATCGAGGGTGGTGCCGATCTGATCATGATCGAGACCATTTTCGACACGCTCAATGCCAAGGCCGCCATTTACGCCCTTGAAGAGCTTTACGAAGACCTGGGCCTTCGTTTGCCGATCATGATTTCGGGGACCATCACCGATGCCTCCGGGCGCACCCTGTCAGGGCAAACCACCGAAGCCTTCTGGAATTCCATTCGCCATGCCCAGCCCCTCTCGGTGGGCCTCAACTGTGCGCTGGGCGCCGAGGAGCTGCGCCCTTACCTGGAAGAGCTGGCCACCAAGGCAGATACCTTCGTGTCGGCACACCCCAATGCGGGCTTGCCGAACGAGTTCGGCGAGTACGACCAGACGCCAGAAGAGATGGCGGCCATCGTGGGCGAGTTTGCACAGAGCGGTCTGGTCAACATCATTGGCGGCTGCTGTGGCTCGACGCCGGAACATATCCGCGCCATTGCCGAGGCCGTTCACAGCATGGCGCCCCGCCAGGTGCCCGAGCGCCGTCGCGCCTGCCGTCTGGCGGGCCTGGAGCCTTACAACATCGAGGCCGACTCGCTGTTCGTCAACGTGGGTGAGCGTACCAACGTGACCGGCTCGGCCCGCTTCAAACGCCTGATCGTCGAAGAGGACTTCACCACGGCGCTGGAAGTGGCGCTGGAGCAGGTCGAGAGCGGCGCGCAAATCATCGACATCAACATGGACGAAGGCATGTTGGAGTCGCAGGAAGCCATGGTGCGCTTCCTCAACCTGATTGCCGGGGAGCCTGACATCGCCCGGGTGCCCATCATGATCGACTCCTCCAAGTGGGCCATCATCGAGGCGGGTTTGAAGTGCGTGCAAGGCAAGGCGGTGGTCAACTCCATCTCGCTCAAAGAGGGTGAAGCGGCGTTCCGCGAACAGGCCACCAAATGTCGCCGTTTTGGTGCGGCGATCGTCGTGATGGCCTTCGACGAAGAGGGCCAGGCCGATACCTTCGCCCGCAAGGTGGAAATCTGTGAACGCGCCTACCGCCTGCTGGTGGACGAGATAGGCTTCCCGGCGGAAGACATCATCTTCGACCCGAATATCTTCGCCATCGCCACCGGCATCGAGGAGCACAACAACTACGCCGTCGATTTCATCGAGGCCACCCAGTGGATCCGTGAGCACCTGCCCCATGCGATGATTTCCGGCGGCGTCTCCAACGTGTCGTTCTCGTTCCGTGGCAACAACCCGGTGCGGGAAGCCATCCACTCGGTGTTCCTCTACCACGCGATTCGCGCCGGCCTCACCATGGGCATCGTCAACGCCGGCCAGCTGGCGGTTTACGATGATCTGCCCGCCGAACTGCGTGACGCCGTCGAAGACGTGGTGCTCAACCGCCGCGATGATGGCACCGAACGGTTGCTGGACATTGCCGACAAGTACAAGGGAGATGGCAGCGGCGCAGCCAAGAAGGAAGATCTGGAGTGGCGCAGCTGGCCGGTCAACAAGCGCATCGAGCATGCGCTGGTCAAGGGCGTGACGGCGTTCATCGAGGAAGATACCGAAGAGGCCCGCGCCCAGGCTGAACGCCCCATCGAGGTCATCGAAGGCCCGCTGATGGATGGCATGAACGTAGTCGGCGACCTGTTTGGCGCGGGCAAGATGTTCCTGCCCCAGGTGGTCAAGTCGGCCCGCGTCATGAAGCAGGCGGTGGCGTATCTGATCCCGTTCATCGAAGCCGAGAAAAGCGCCGAGACCCAGGCCAAGGGCAAGATCGTGATGGCCACGGTCAAGGGCGATGTCCACGATATTGGCAAGAACATCGTCGGCGTGGTGCTGCAGTGTAACAACTATGAAGTGATCGACCTGGGCGTCATGGTGCCCACCGAGAAAATTCTCCAGGCCGCCATTGACCACAATGCCGATATCATCGGCCTGTCGGGCCTGATCACGCCTTCGCTGGATGAAATGGTCCATGTGGCCAAGGAGATGCAGCGACGCGGCATGAACCTGCCGCTGCTGATCGGCGGTGCGACGACCTCCAAGGCGCATACCGCCGTCAAGATAGAGCCCCAGTACGACCACCCGGTCATCTACGTCACCGACGCCTCCCGCGCCGTGGGCGTGGCCGGCAAGCTGCTGGCGCCCAACCTCAAGGCGGCCTACGTCGCCGAGATTCGTGAAGAGTACGAAAAGGTCCGCGAGCGCAACGCCAAGCGTCGCCCCAAAGCCGCCGACCTGGACTACACCCAGGCCCGCAAGCGGCGCTTCCGCACCGACTGGGCCACGCATACCCCTGTGGCCCCCCGGCAGCCGGGTTTGATGACCTTCGATGATTACGACCTGAACGAGCTGGTGGAGCGCATCGACTGGACGCCCTTCTTCATGAGCTGGCAACTGGCCGGCAAGTACCCGAAGATTCTCGACGACGAGATCGTGGGTGAAGCGGCGCGCAGCCTGTTTGCCGATGCGCAGGTGATGCTGCGCAAGCTGATCGATGAAAAACGCGTGCAGGCGCGGGGTGTGATCGGCCTGTGGCCTGCCAACAGCGTGGACGACGATGTCATCGAAGTCTATGCCGACGAATCCCGCACCCAGGTCGTCGAGCGTCTGCATCATATACGTCAGCAGACCACCAAAGGCCGTGACGGCATCTGTTACAGCCTGGCTGATTTCATCGCCCCCAAGGAGAGCGGCAAGGCCGACTGGATCGGGGGCTTTGCGGTCACCACGGGCCATGGTGTGGATGAGCTTTCCAAAGCCTATGAAGCGGCGGGAGATGACTACAATGCCATCCTGGTGCAGGCCCTGACCGATCGTTTGGCAGAGGCCTTTGCCGAGCGTATCCACGAGCGGGTACGCAAGGAGTTCTGGGGCTACGTGCCGGAAGAGACGCTGGACAACGAGGCCTTGATCGCCGAGAAGTATCAGGGCATCCGCCCTGCCCCCGGCTATCCGGCCTGCCCTGATCACACCGAAAAAGCCACGCTGTTCCGGCTGTTGGAAGCCGAAAAGAACACCGGGCTCGTGCTGACCGAAAATTTTGCCATGTGGCCTGCGGCGGCGGTGTCCGGCTGGTACTTTGCCCATCCGCAGTCGAAGTACTTCTCCACCGGCAAGATCACCCGTGACCAGGTCGATGCGCTGGCGCAGCGCAAACAGATGTCGCTGGAAGAAATGGAGCGCTGGTTGGCGCCCGTGCTCTCCTACGATCCGAGCTGATGGCGCCGGTTCGTCGTCAGAGCAAGGTCATGCGCCTTGCTCTCCCGGTCATGCTGGGCATGCTGTCTCAGAGCATGCTCAACCTGGTGGATGCTGCGCTGGTGGGCCACTTGGGAGAGGAGGCTTTGGCGGGCGTGGGGCTGGGTGGCTACGCCATGTTCATGATGACGGCACTGGTGTTCGGCCTCTCGTCAAGCGTGCAATCCCAGACCGCTCACGCTTTCGGAGAAGGCCGCACCGCGCCCACTGCCTTGCAGGCCGGGCTGCTCATCAGCCTGGGGGTAGGGGTTCCCTTGACCGCCTGGGCATGGTGGCAAGCCCCCTGGTGGATACAGCTGATCGCCCCTGCCGATGATGTCTCGCAGGTGGCCGTCGACTACTTTCGCTGGCGAGTGCTGTCGCTTGCGGTGATCGCCATGACCCTCTGCCTGAGGGGCTACTGGAACGGGCTTCAGCACACCCACCTGTATTTGCGTATTGTCGTGGCGGTGCATCTGGTCAACGTGCTGCTCAGCGCAGGGCTGATTTACGGGTTGGCAGGTTTGCCTGCGCTGGGCACCAATGGCGCGGCCATGGGCACCAGCCTTTCACTGCTGCTGGGCCTGCTGGCCTGGGCCTGGGTAACGCTGCGGGCGCGCATTACGTGGCAGCCCTTGCCGTTGGCGGCCCTATGGCAAACCGTCCGGCTGGCCTTCCCCCACTCACTTCAACAGCTCTGGTTTGCCGCGGGCTATGTGGTGCTGTTCTGGCTGCTGGGGCGGTTGGGTACCTCCAGCGTGGCGGTAGGCCATGTGCTGGTGAACCTCTCTCTGCTGCTGATTCTGCCTGGCGTGGGCATTGGCGTGGCTGCCATGAGCCTGGTGGGCGAAGCCCTGGGGCGTGACGATCAGCGCGAGGCACATCGCTGGGGGCTGGACGCCCTTCGCGTCGCGGCCATGATGTTGAGTATACTGGCGCTCCCCATGCTGCTGTTTCCCGCGCAGATTCTGGGGATCTTTTTTACGGATCCGGCGCTGCTCGAACTTGGGACACTGCCGCTACGCATTACCGCCGTGATGATCGTGCTGGATGCGGCTGCCCTGGTGCTGGCCCAGGCGTTGATGGGAGCGGGCGCACAACGTACCGTGATGCTGTTGACGCTGGGCATGCAGTGGCTGGTATTTCTGCCCTTGGCCTGGTGGGTCGGCATCGTCATGGGCTACGGGCTGGTCGGCGTATGGCTGAGCCAGCTATGCTATCGGCTGCTCAATTCCAGCAGTTTTTTATGGGTTTGGCAGCGACGACGCTGGCTGGCCCACGGCCTCAAGGCGAATGCCTGAGCGCTAACGCATTAATAGCATTTAACGATAAAAAGATAATTATATATTCTTTTGTAGAATATGACGCCCGCGTTAAGGTGGCGGCACAATACCGTCCGTCCCGACGTGACCATTTCGCTTTTAGCAGGATCGTGCCACATGTACCGTTATGATATTCACGACCAGACGCTGGTCGATGAGCGCGTCGCTCAGTTCCGCGACCAGATGGAACGCTACCGCGCAGGGCGTTTGGGAGAAGAAGAGTTCCGCCCCCTGCGGTTGCAGAACGGGCTCTACATCCAAAAGCATGCCCCGATGCTGCGCATTGCCATTCCCTACGGCATGCTGGCGGGCTATCAGCTGCGCGCGCTGGCGGAGATCACCCGTCGCTACGACCGCGGCTATGGCCACTTCACCACGCGCCAGAATCTCCAGCTGAACTGGCCCGCCCTGGAAGACGTGCCGGACATCCTGGCAGAACTGGCCAAGGTGCAGATGCACGCCATCCAGACCAGCGGCAACTGTATCCGTAATACCACCAGTGACCAGTTTGCGGGTATCGCCAACGATGAAGTGGAAGACCCGCGCCCGTGGTGCGAGCTGATTCGCCAATGGTCGACGCTGCACCCCGAATTCGCTTACCTGCCGCGTAAGTTCAAGATCGCCGTCACCGGCGCCGCTCAGGACCGTGCAGCCATTCAGGTGCATGATATTGGCCTGCGCCTGTGGCGCAACGATGAAGGTGAGCTGCGCATTTCGGTACTGGCAGGCGGTGGCCTGGGACGTACGCCGATGATTGGTGACGTGGTCCGCCATGACCTGCCCTGGCAGCACCTGCTGACCTACCTGGAAGCCTGTGTACGGGTGTACAACCAGTTTGGCCGCCGCGACAACAAGTTCAAGGCGCGCATCAAGATCCTGGTCAAGGCGCTGGGTATCGAAGAGTTCCGTCGCCGCGTCGATGAAGAGTGGGCCCACCTGAAGGATGGCCCGCAAACGCTGAACCAGGCCGCCGTGGATGCCGCCAAGGTGCACTTCCCGGAGCCCGAGCGCCGCCCTGTCAGCGAGAGCGCCATCGACGCCTACGAACAGCTGCGCGGTGAAAACCGCAGTTTTGCGCGTTTCGTCACCAACAACGTGACCGACCACAAAGTGCCGGGCTACAAGGCCGTGACGCTGTCGCTCAAGCGCCGTGAGCACGCGCCTGGCGACGTGACCGCCGACCAGATGGACGCCGTTGCCGACCTGGCAGACCGTTACAGCTTCGGTGAAGTACGTGTTACCCATGAGCAGAACCTGGTGCTCTCGGACGTGCCCGTCGACGAGATCGAAGCACTCTGGAACGAGCTGGACGCGCTGGGCATGGCCAACCCCACGGTAGGCACGCTCAACGACATCATCTGCTGCCCCGGCGGTGATTACTGTGGCCTTGCCAATGCGGTGTCGATCCCCATCGCCCAGGCGCTCCAGGAGCGTTTCGAGGACCTCGACTTCCTTTACGACCTGGGGCCGCTGGACCTGAACATCTCCGGCTGCATGAACGCCTGTGGTCACCACCACGTTGGCCATATCGGCATTCTGGGCGTCGACAAGAAAGGCGAAGAGTATTACCAGATCTCGATTGGCGGTAACGCCACCGATGATGCTTCGTTAGGCAAGATTCTCGGCCCCTCCTTCTTCCGCGAAGACGTGCCGGGTGTGGTCGAGAAAGTGCTGGAAGTGTACGTGGCCGAACGCCACGAAGACGAGCGCTTCCTGGATACCTACCGTCGCATTGGCCTGAAACCCTTCAAGGAGCGTGTTTATGCCCAGCAATGACACTCAAACCGAAGCGCTGCCACAGACGCCGGTGCACGTGGATCACCTGATCGAAGAGGGTGAGTTGGCCGCAGAGAATGCCTGGTGCGTTTCCTACGATGCCGACGCGCTGCCCGAGCAGCGCCCTGCGTTCGTGCCGCTGGCGCTCTGGCAGGCAAACAAGGAAGATGCGGAACTGGCCCCCCTGCTGGCCAGTGATACCGAGCTGAATGCCGAGCTGGCCAGCACGCTCGATAAAGCACCTGCCGTTGCCGTCGATTTTCCTGCCTTTACCGATGGCCGTGGTTACACCATTGCCCGCCTGCTGCGGGAGCGTTACGGCTTCATGGGGGAAATTCGTGCGGTGGGTGACGTGCTGGTCGACCAGCTCGATTACATGCGCCGCTGTGGGTTTTCGACCATGGCCCTGCGGGATGATCAGCACCCCGAAGACGCCCTGCGTGCCCTCAACGCCTTCAGCGTTCGCTACCAGACGGACGTCGAAGAGCGTCAGGCGCTGTTCGAGAAGCGTTTGACCGCCAGCCACTAAGCGCGGCCATCCGTTAAAAAAACGCCGACCGGGGCAGCCCCTGTCGGCGTTTTTGCGTTCAGCCGCGCCGTTTCTGCTGGCGCTCTCGATTGTGGGCCTTGGCGCGATCGCTCTTGCGCAGCATCACCCAGGTGGCACCTAACCCACCCTCCGACGGTTGGGCGGAGACATACGCCTGCACTTCGTCGAACTGGGTCAGCCACTTGGCGATATAAGAGCGTAATACGTTGGCTGGGCTATCCAGCTCGCGGCCACGGCCATGCACGATCAGCACCGAGCGCAAGTCGTGGGCATAGGCTTCCTGAATGAACGGAAACAGCATGCGCCGGCACTCCGCCAAAGGTCTGCGCAGCAGGTGAAGCTGAGCTTGAACGCTGTAACCGCCGTGCTTCAACTTATCGACCACGCCTTGCTGGGTCCCCTCGCGGCGAAACTCGATGGGGTCGAAAGGAGGCAGCAGATCGACAAAATCATCGGACAGAAAATTGCGCTCATCGAAGCGCTGAGCGGCGCTCTCACGTCTGGCCAGCTGCGCCTCGGAGGGCGTTTGCCGCCGAGGGCCTGTATCGGCACGGTTTCGCTTGGCCAGCGGCGTTACCTCGCCGACCAGCGAACGGAAATCCAACTCATCCCGAAGTGACTGACTCATATCAGGCTCCTTTCGTCAGCTATAGAGTGCCACGCTATCTTCTACCATCGTAGCAAACCCCGCGATATTGCTTAAGACTTGTCTTGTGTCGTCACGCCGTTCAAGCTGAGAGATTTGCAACCTGAGGAGTCATGCCCATGGTTTGGGTCAAACGCGGGCTGTGGCTCATAGCGCTACTGCTGATCGGCATGGCCGGGTGGCTGTGGCTGACCATGCTGAGCCCCTGGTTTTATGAGCGCCCCGATAGCGTGGCCGAGGTCGAGCCGCGCACGCATCAGGTGTTCGTCTACGGCACGCTGCGCTACTGGCCGGTGCGCTGGGTGGTCATGGGTGCGTCCGGCAATCCAAGCGAAGCACGGCTACCGGGCTTCGAACGCCGGGGCCTCGACCTGTCGCCCAACCCGGCGGCCCACGTGGAGGGGCTGCTGTTGACCGTGACGGCAGATCAGTTGGAAAGGCTGGACCGCTACGAACGGCTGGGAGTGCGCTATAACCGCATCAAACAGCCGCTGGCCAACGGGCAGCAGGCCTGGGTATATGTGCGCTTGCCAACCCTCGGGCAGCGTTGGCTTGCCCCTCCTGTCGACCTGGCCGCTCTGGTAACATACCCCACATCTTTGACGACGCCGCCAACCCCAGGCAGCGTCCTTGCCTACTTCAGGCCCCTTCAGGAGCGACCATGAGCAGCGATGCTACCCCTTATGTATTGATTCTCTACTACTCTCGCTCAGGCGCGACGGCAGAGATGGCACGACAGCTGGCCGCAGGCGTGGAAGGCGTGGCAGGCATCGAAGCACGCCTGCGCACGGTGCCGCCAGTATCGACCACCTGCGAGGCCGTCGACCCCGAGATTCCGGAAGAAGGCGCGGTTTACGCCACGCTGGACGATGTACGCCACTGCAGCGCGCTGGCATTGGGCAGCCCGACCCGCTTTGGCAACATGGCCGCCCCTTTGAAGTACTTCCTGGACAGCACCAGCAACCTTTGGATGAATGGTGCACTGATCGATAAACCCGCCTGTGCCTTCACCTCGACCTCCAGCCTTCACGGTGGCCAGGAGAGCACGCTGCTGAGCATGCTGGTGCCCCTGCTGCACCATGGCATGGTGTACGCAGGCGTACCCTACAGCGAAACCGAGCTGCTGAGCACCCAAAGCGGCGGAACCCCCTACGGGGCGAGCCACGTGGCTGGGGCTCGCAGTGACCGTCCGGTGGATGCCGACGAACGTGCGCTGTGCCAAGCACAAGGCAAGCGCATTGCCCGTCTGGCCCTGGCGCTCGAAGCAATGCGCCGCAAGGAGGCATCATGAGACAGTGGCTGGATGGTCTGGAACAGCGCCATGGGCTGGATACGTTGACCCGTTACTCTCGCCAGCTGGTACTGGGGAGTTTCGCGCTACTGCTGCTGTTGGTCATCTATCGCGGGTTTTTCATTCAAGGGGACGACTTCAACTGGCGGCCGGTGGTGGCATTCATTCTGCCGCTGATACTGTTTCTGCCCTCGATCATTGGCCAGCGTGCGCGCGGCCATGCCTGGTTGGCCTTCGTCAGTCTGCTCTATTTCACCCAAGGGGTCATGCTGGCCACGCTGCCAGGGCAAGGTCTGCGCGGCGTGCTGGAAGCCATCGTGGCACTGGCGCTATTCACCGGCTGCATGGGCTACGCGCGTTTCCGTAGCCGTCAGCAGCACCTGAAAGGCTGATCTTACGCAAACCACAGCCAACCACTGACACCCGCCGCCACCAGCAGCGCACCGACGGCACACAGCCGTTGAGTAGTCGCCGAGTGAACGGCGGGTGCTTCATCCACAGGCGGACGGGCAAAGCGTTTCACGCCGGTGACCATGGCCGCCATCAGCCCTTCCCCCTTGGCAACATGCAGCGCCACCCCCGCCACATGCACGCCGATCAATATCAACAGCAGATCACTGTTCAAGGCGTGTAGCCTGGCGAGATCGCGGCTCAGGTCACGTTCGACCCAGCCGTTCAGCGGCCCCTGAAAAAAGATGTCGTCACTCAGGAACAGGCCACTAAGGGCTTGAAATCCCAGACTCAACAGCAGCAGCACGACCATCCAGCCACCCAACGGGTTGTGGCTGGCATAGCGAGGCTCCTGGCGCTTCATCAGCGCACGGACATAGTCGGTGGTGCGCGTTGGTGAGTAGAGAAAGGTCGAGAAACGAGCGTAGCGGCTGCCCACCAGGCCCCACAGTACACGGAAGACGATCAGTCCCAGAATCACGTAGCCCGCCTGCGCATGTACCTCGATGGGAAACAGAAACGGGGCTCCGTCGGTTTTGGTCGTGTAAAAGGCCAGGGCGACGGCGACCAGCAAGGCCAAGTGGCACAGGCGTATCAGCACATCCCACACTGCAATGCGTCTTGTCTGCTTCTGCATTCCCCGTTCCTCTGTCATGGTGCTGGCAAGGTGTCTCATTATCCACGTTGGTATCACAGTCACAAGCGTCGGCATCGGAGCGAGCCATGATCAATGCTTGAGCTTTACGCACAGACCAGCGAACATAACCTGCATACAACTGATGAAAGCAAGGGAGATCCGCTCATGACACGTAACATTGCCGATGTCAGGCGCGACTATGAAGGTGGACGTCTGGAAGAGGCTGCGGCCCCCAGCGACCCGTTTGTACTGTTCGATGAGTGGTTCAGCCTTGCCCTGGAACAGGAAGGCCAGGATGGCAACGCCATGACCCTGGCCACGGTAGACAGCCAGGGACGCCCCCATGCTCGCGTGGTATTGCTCAAGGGCTTCGATGCCCAGGGCATGGTGTTTTTTACCAACTACCACAGCCACAAAGGCAGCGAGCTCAACAACGTGCCTTACGCGGCACTCACTTTCTGGTGGCCGTCGCTGTCACGGCAGGTGCGTATCGAAGGGCCTGTCCAGCAGGTTCCCGCGGCAGAGTCAGACGAGTATTTTGCCAATCGACCTCGCGGCAGCCAGCTGGGCGCCTGGATCGCTACCCAGAGCGTGGTGATTCCTGACCGCAACTGGATCGAGGAGCGTCAGAAGCGCTTCGAGCAGGCGTATGAGGGCCAGACGATTCCACGCCCGATTCACTGGGGAGGTTATCGAGTCAATCCTGAAATGATCGAGTTCTGGCAAGGCCAGCCAAGCCGCCTGCACGACCGCCTGCGCTACGAGCGCCGCGATGGGGGCGAGTGGAGTCGCTTCCGCCTGGCACCCTGACATGGCTTTCCATGTAACCTTGCCTGAGGAGGCCGCTCCTCAGGCAGTACCCGCCCTTAATCCGGCAGGCTCTCCAGGCGGTGGCGCTGCCATTCGCTATCCGGCTCGTTGAGTCTCAGCACGGCATCGATGACCTGCTCCTCCATGTTATAGCGGCAGCGGAACCCCAAATGCTTCATCAGCGCACGCATGGGGTGGTTGTCCACCATGATCTTGCCGATCATTTCCAGGGTGCCGATGCTGGTGCAGTAATCGATCATTTTCTTCATCAGCAGGCTACCGATCCCCAAGCCCTGCAAATCATCGCGAATGATGATCGAGAACTCGGTGCGAATGTTGTCGGGGTCGTTCCACACTCGCACCACTCCCAGCATCTCCTTGCTGCCATCGTCGTGCTGATGCTCGGCAATGAAGGCCATCTGCCGGTCATAATTGATATGCGAGAGAATCGAGAGGTCACGCTGTGTCAGGCTGGACTTGTTGTGGAAATAGCGAAAACGGATGCTCTCCTCCGACAGCTGCCGGTGAAAGGCGGTGATCAGCGGCGCATCTTCTGCGCGAATTGGCCGCACTTCCACCTGCCAACCGTTTTTCAGGGAGACCCATTCCCGCAGCTCTTCCGGGTACGGCATGATGGCGAACCGGGCGGGAGTGCCCAAATCCATGGCAAAATCCACCGCCAGCATACCGTCACGGTTGAGCAACAGCGGGTTGAGCTCCAGGCCGCGCAGATCGGTCAGGTCGGAGGCCATCTGTGACAGCTTGACCAGCAGCTGGCAGAGCCGCTGGATGTCCCGCTCGGGGTCGGCAGAGTGTTCACGGATCAGCGAGGCAGCATGGGTGCGGCCAACCACATCCGAGGCCAGGCTCATGTTCAGCGGTGGCAGCGCCACCTGCCGGTCCGCCAGCACGTTGACCTTGTAGCCCCCGATACCAAACACGATCAGCGGGCCGAACACCGGGTCTCGGGTGATGCCGGCACATATCTGCATGGAGTGCTTGCCCCGCTGCATGGGCTGAAGGCAGTACTCACGCACGCTGTGCTCGGGAAATTTCTCGCGGACCTTGTCTCCCAATTGGCGCACGCCATCGGCCACCTGCTGAGCGCTTTCGAGGTCCTGCAGCAGGCCTGCCGAAATCTTGTGGGGATGCTTTCGATAACGATAGGGCCGACAGTTGCCGTCGTGAATCACTTTCAACGCCTTGGGGCCCGGGAAGCGCTCTGCTACCTGCAAGGCTTCTTCCGGCGACTGAAGGTAGACACTTTCTGCCGTGGGGATGCCGTAGGCTTCCAGTACCCGGGCGGTTTCCGAGTGGGTCAGCGTTTGCCGCCCCTGCTCCTTGGCGTGTTTGATCAGGGCACGGCACTCGGCGCGAATCGCCGGACTGGTGGAAAACGGCAGGCTGGGCGGAATTTCATGCAGCAGCGCCTGCACCCGCTGATAGTCGACCATGTGCATGAAAGCCTTGACCGCTTTTTCCGGTGACGTATAGGTAGGAATCCCCGCCAGATTACAGACATGGCGGGCGTTGAGAGCTTCCTTGAGCCCCATCCAACTGGTCAGCAGGTTGCGCTTGAAGGATTTGCGGTGATCGATCAGCGCCTGGGCAGTGGTCACCGAAGGTGCAAGCCGAGTGGGGGCGTGAACCACCAGTACCGCATCGACATTGGGGTCTGCAGTGACGATTTGCAGCGCCTCGACGAAGCGCTCCGGTGTGGCGTTGCCCCCCAGGTCTACCGGGTTTTCCCCCGGCTTGCTCATGTCGACCTGGCTCTTGTGCAGAGCCGCCTGGGTGTCGGCGTCGAACTCGGCCAACGTTCCTCCGGCACTGATCAGCTTGTCGATGGCCAGCATGGCAGGGCCCAGGCCGTTGGACACGATGGCCAGGCGGTCTCCCCGCAGTGGTTTCATGCGTGACAGCGTTTCCAGCGCATCCAGCATCTCGTCCGAATCATTCACCCGTACCACCCCCGCTCTGGCAAAGGCAGCGTCGAACACTACGTCACGGTTCGCGATTCCTGGCGTCGGCGGCATGCCGGAAATATCCGATTGCGGGGTTCGGCCACTCTTGATGGCCACCACCAGTCGATTGCGCGAGGCATCCCGCACGGAGGTCATGAAATGCTGGGCGTCGGTGACCCGTTCGAGGTGCAGCAGGATGGCCTGGGCCGGTGAGTACTGGTTCACGTAGTCGATCAAATCGGGCAGCAGCACATCGACGCTGTCACCCACGGTAATCAGATGGGAAAAGCCCACGTCCCGCCCCGCCGCCCAGTCGATCATCGCATTGGCCAGCATGCCGGACTGGCCCAGATACGCGACTCGCCCGGCCTTGATAGGTTGGCTGGCATAAGAGGCATTGAGTTTTTTACCTGGCACGATCAGGCCCATGCACTCCGGGCCCAGCACTCGGATGCCGGATTCCCGAGCGGCCTGCAGCATGCGTTGACGAATCGACCCCTTGTCGCCCTCCTCGCGGTCCAGATAGGCGCCGCCTGACAGTACCAGCGCGGCCTTGGCGCCGAACTTGCCCAGCTTGCGGATCAAGCGAGGCACGCCCTCGATAGGCGAGCAGATGACACACAGATCAGGGACTTCCGGCAGCTCGTCGACATTTCTGACGCATTTGACCCCAAACACGCTGTCGTAGCCTCTCAGGTTCACCGCCCATAGCGCACCTTTGAAGCCCGCCTCCTGCACGTTGCCCAACACGAGCCCACCCAGCGATTCAGGCTTTTCAGACGCCCCAAAAACGGCAATGGAGCGAGGCTCGAAAAAATGGTGCAGAAAGCGTGTGCTCACGAAGGCATCTCCTCTGACATGGGTCCCTACTGTGTACGACTTATTGACACTGTCGCGCAAGCCCCCGGGGCGATTAAGGTGGCTTTACCGTCACCGGAGCACTTGCATGATTACCGCCTACCTTACCCACCCCCATTGCGTATTGCACCACATGGGGCCGGAACATCCCGAAAGCCCTGAGCGATTGGAAGCCATTCGTGCACGCCTGTCGTTGAGCGGATTGCTGCAACAAACCATGCAGGGGGATGCCAAGGAAGCGGATGACGAAGCGCTTGCGCGGGTGCACCCCCTGCGCCACCTGAAAGCGCTGGAAAAGTGCGTGCCCGATGAAGGTATCGTGACGCTGGACAGCGATACCATGATGAACCCGGAGAGCCTGAAAGCGGCCAGAGTGGCGGCCGGAGCGGTGATTCGTGGTGTCGATCAGGTTTACAAACGGCAGGCAGACAACGTGTTTTGTGCGGTCCGCCCCCCTGGGCACCATGCGGAAGCTGCCGACGCCATGGGCTTCTGCTTCTACAACAACGTGGCGGTGGGCGCTGCCCATGCCCGCGCAAAATATGGCGCTCGGCGTATCGCCATACTCGATTTCGATGTCCATCAGTGCAACGGCACCATCGATATTTTCAAGAATGACCCCGATGTGCTGGTCTGTACCAGCTTCCAGTACCCCTTCTATCCATGGCGTTACCTGCGTAGCGAGTGGCAGAACGTGGTCAACACCCCGCTGGAGGCCGGTACCGACAGCGCGGCGTTTCGCAGCGCCATCGAACGTCAGTGGCTACCGGCGCTGCATGCGTTCAAACCGGACCTGGTGATGCTCTCGGCGGGGTTCGATGCTCACCGCGAGGACCCCATGGGCGACCTGTGCCTGGAGGACGAGGACTTTTACTGGGTGACGCACCTGGCCATGGAGATAGCGGCCCTGTATGCCGACAACCGAGTGGTGTCCGTGCTGGAAGGCGGCTATAACCTGACTTCATTGGCCAGTAGCAGTGAAGCACATCTCAAGGCCCTGTTGGGGTTACCTTTCACCGATACGCCCTAGGGCGCCACCGCGCCCCTTTTGCCTGTGGTACCATGCGGCTTTCGTTGACGTTCTCTCTCATTGACGCTCTCACTACGTGACCTTTATGACCGCGACTTCCGAAGAGCATGCCGCGCTGCGCATTGCCTCAGGGCGAAAACCTTTTGTCGAACCGCTGCGCCTGGGTGAGCGGTTGAAGCAGATCCGTCTGGCCAACCAGTGGACCCTGGAAGATGTGAGCCAACGTACCGGCATTGCCCGTTCGACGCTGTCCAAGATCGAAAATGATCAGGTTTCGCCTACGTTCGGGGTGGTTCAGAAGCTGATCAGCGGTTTGAATATCGACCTGCCGCAGCTGTTTACGCCGCCCAAGCGTGAGCGTTACACCATGGGGCGTCGCGATCTTACCCGCAAAGGCAAAGGGCAGCTGCACCCCACCCCCACCTACGAACACGAGCTACTGGGGCATCAGTTGGCGCAAAAGCGCATGATTCCGTTCAAGACCATCGTGCGCGCCCGCAGCTTTGACGAATATCATCAGTGGGTGCGTCACGATGGCGAAGAATTTTTGATGGTATTGCATGGCGATATCATGCTGTACACCGAGTTCTATGCTCCGCTGGTACTGGCAGAGGGTGACAGCATCTATTTCGACAGCGACATGGGCCACGCATTGGTGTCGACCAGCCAGGACGATGCCGTGGTGCTCTCGGTCTGTACGCGTGGAGATCTGGTATAGCGCCTGCCATGACCAGCAGGCGCATGCTCATAGGCAATTGGTGGGCTTGGGCAAGCCGGCAATCCTCGCAATACGTTTCGGCGGGCTGCCAGGAAAGAGTGTCATCAGATAGATCGAGCGCCCTTTTTCTGCTCCCAGTGCTTGTGTGGTGGCCTTGACCAACGGGCGCATGGCAGGTGCCATCTCGTAACGGGCGTAGAAGTCTCGTACCACATGGATGATTTCCCAGTGTTCCGCCGTCAACGACATACCTTCGTCGTTCGCCAGCCACTCCGCTACTTCTTCTGACCACTGGCCTTGCTCTACCAGATAGCCTTCAGGGTCGAGTTGGATTGTTTTAGCCGAATCCAGATAACGGTATAAATCTTCATTACTCATATCAATACCACGTCAAGATCTGCGGGTGCTGTTCGGTCAAGCGGACAAACATCTGCATATCTGCCAACGACTTGTCAGATGCATATCCACTCAACCCGCGGGCTACCACATCTTCATTCAGCGCCAGCATTTCCACGCCTTCCATGCGCCAGCCCTGCCAGGCATCGTGCAGCACGGCCTGAACGGCGTCTTCGATGAGCAGTACCGTGTCACCCGGGGAAACGACTGCCAGCATCTGGTGTGCGGCACTGTGCCCAGGTGGTTTGTTGACTATATGCAGCATCGTATGTCGCCCATTAAAAGGTGAGTACCTGTTCATGACGTGCCAGCAGCGCAGGCAGCTCCACTGCTGGCAAGCACTTGACCCCTTCCCGCAGGTGATCGGGCGTCAGGCTCAGCTCGTCCAGCGCTTCTTGGAGCACCCACAGGTCGTTGATGTCGTACATTTCCAGCATGTTCATCGTAGGCAGCGTCGCTTTTTGGCCCGGCGCGCCAGCGCCCTGCTCCTTGAGCAGCGCAAACACCCCCTGCCCCATGAACAGCAGGCTTACCTCTTCACCAAATGCCGCCGCCACCAGGGCCACATCCAGCCCTTCACGCAAGGCGTTGGACGCATGGGGCCCATGACGAATGATCACCAAACGTTGAGAAGTGCTCATCAATGGCTCCTAGGCAAAGGTGATCAAGCGATCACACTGCTGCTGTAACGTTAAAAGCTGGCCAAGCCCGGTCAGCGAGAACGGAGCCTCCAGGTTGGCCACGCTCTTGCCATGGCGTTTCGCCTCGGACTCATCGAGCAACCCCCGACGCAAGGCCGCAGCCACGCATACATCGAGCATCACGCCGTTGGTCTGGTGAAGTTCTATCCACGCCTCGCGCAGGTTGAGCTCATCCTGAGGCGGCGTCATCAACGACGACGCATTGTGAACCCCATCGCGGTAGAAGAATACACCGGCAACCCGATGCCCACTCGCAATGACCTGATGGGCAAAGCGCAGCGCTGAATGAGGAGCGGCACTTGAATACGGAGCGCCCATCACTAACAGGCCATACTGCATGGCTCACCTCTCGTTTTAGCGAAGCCAAAAAAACAGACCCTACTGGGTAGGGTCTGTTGGTACTTGCATGATGCTCTCATTCAGTGAGCATCCCTGCTACATCAATCGTTGCTCATGATGCCCAGAATGGACAGCAGGCTGATGAACAGGTTGTAGATCGATACGTAGAGAGTGACGGTCGCCAGAATGTAGTTGGTCTCGCCCGCACGATGAACGATCTCACTGGTTTGGTAAAGGATTGCCGCCGAAGCGAACAGTACAAAGCCCGCGGACACCATCAAGGAAAGCGCCGGAATGTTGAAGATCAGCCCGGCTACCATGGCCAGCACCAGCACGATCGCGCCAGCCAGCAGGAAGTTGCCCAGGAAGCTGAAATCTTTCTTGGTCGTCAGCGCAACGGCCGACAGACCGATGAACGTCAGCCCCGTCATGGCCAGCGCGTTCATGATCAGCGCGCCACCGTTGGGCAGTGTCAGATAGGCCGAGATGATGGGGCCCAGCGTAAAGCCCATGAAACCGGTGAACGCGAAGGTTGCCAAAAGGCCTGCGGCTGAATTGGCAGTCTTGTGCACCAGGAACATCAGGCCGTAGGCGCCGATGAAGAACACGAAAATGTTCAGCTGCTGAATGCCCATGGCCACGGACACCCCTGCCATGACGGCAGAGAACAGTAGCGTCATCGCCAGCAGCGCGTAGGTGTTTCGCAGAACCTTGTTGGCACTGGCACCACTGACCGTGGTGGTCTGTGCTCTCGCCAGGTTGGAATCGTTAAAAGCCATTATCAGTGCTCCCTATATGGTCATACTCACAACGGACAAGAATGCCGTCCTCAGGTTCCAGACGCAAGTTTTTGTCTTTAAACGCAACGAGTGTCTTGCGTTGTCGCCTCGAGCGGCGATTCGACTATGCTGATATTTCCCAACATACATTGGACACGACAATGCGCCACAAGATCCCTGTCATCATCTCTTCCGTAGGTTGTTTCGCCTTGGCGACGGCCGCCCATGGCTTTACCCCGCAGGGCGAAGACACACGCTATGAGGTCGATGGTGAGTCCTTCAGCGGTTACTTCGTCTCTGGCGGTGACAACCCGAAAGGCAGTGTCATCATCGTCCATGACTGGGACGGCCTGGATGACTATGAGCGCCAGCGCGCCGACATGCTGGCCGAGGAGGGTTACGATGCGTTTGCCGTCGACCTGTTCGGTGAAGGCAATCGCCCCCAGGCCATCGAAGATAAACAGGCTGCCACGCGAGCGCTCTATGAAGACCGCGAGCGCATGCGTCAATTGACCCTGGCAGGCCTTGCCCATGCCCGTGAGGTAGGCGCCGCTTCACGCAGCGTGATCATGGGGTACTGCTTTGGCGGCGCCGTCGCGCTGGAAATGGCCCGTTCAGGCGAGGCGGATGACATCGCGGCCTATACCAGCTTTCACGGCGGCCTGGACACTCCTGAAGGCCAGGCATACGCAGCCGATACGGCACCCATCTATATCGCCCACGGTGGCGCTGATGATGCGGTGAGCCTGGAGGATGTCGCCACCCTGGCAACGGAGCTCGAAGCCGCAGGCGTTACCTACGAGATTGGCATCTACTCTGGTGCGCCGCACGCCTTCAGCGTATTCGGCAGCGACCGCTATCACGAACGCGCCGACCAGCAGTCCTGGGCCACATTTCAACAGTGGCTGGCAGAGATGCTTTGATCAGCACCCAAAAAAACGACGGCAGCTTTGAAAGCTGCCGTCGTTTTTTCATCCAGCCACGGTCAACGAACAACGCTGCCCCTTACACGGACGATTCGCTATCGCCCTCTTCGTCCCGATGCGGTGTCACCACGGTAGAAGCAGACTGGCGGGCATCCTGAGCGTTGTAGAGACGCGCATCGATCACGTTCAGTACCGCCAACTGGGCAAACAGTACAGCGAAGCAGATAATCAGACCTTTCAACATGGCGGTATTCCTTAGGGGGCTAACAGCCTGTTAGCATAATTTGGATGTTAGCCAAATGCTGAAAGAATGCAACGGCACCAAAAAAATAAAATGCCCCAGGCGCGTCAGAACTCTTCGGTATCGATATCCGCCTGCTGTGCATCGCTGTAACGGCTGCCTGCTACCGTCTCTGGGCCCATCATCTGGCGGAGGCTGACCAATACATCCGCATCGAGGCGAAGGTTCTCTGCCGCCAGGTTCTCACGCATGTGCTGGGTAGAACAGCTGCCCGGTATCGGTACGACGTTCTCCCCCTGTGCACAGACCCAGGCCAGCGCCAACTGGGCAGGCGTCCACCCTTGGCGTGCGGCCAGCGCCTTGACATCAGCCAGTGCCTGTACATTCTGCACCAGGTTATCGCCCGTGAAGCGTGGCATGTTGGCCCGCATGTCGCCCTGAGGGAACGTCGTATGCGTGTCCATCGTTCCCGTCAGGAAGCCTCTGCCCAGGGGGCTGAAGGCTACCAACGCCACTCCAAGCCCTTCACAGGCCTGCTTGAGGGCAATTTCGGGGTTGCGGGTCCACAGCGAATACTCGGACTGAACGGCCGCAATGGGGTACTCGGCATGAGCCCTGCGTAACGTCGCTGCTGAAATCTCCGATAGCCCCACCGCGCCCAGCTTGCCCTCCTCTACCAGGCGCCCGAGCGCGCCCACGCTCTCTTCGATGGGCACCTGACGGTCAAGGCGATGCAAATAGTAGATATCGAGATGATCGGTTTTCAGGCGCGCCAAGCTCTCTTCACACTGTCTGCGCAAGGTAGCGGGACGACCGTCGATCACCCGCTGGCCGCGCTCCATGTCCATGGCCATTCCGCCTTTACTGGCCAGCAGCAGCGCGTGACGTTTGTTGGCCAGGGCGCTCCCCAGCAGCCGCTCGTTGGCCGTACCGCCATACAGCGTGGCGGTATCGAAATGGCGATATCCCATCTCGAAGGCTTCTTCCAGGGCACGGATGGCCTCGGCGTCCGATACGCGTTGGCCATACCCATGGGACAGGTTCATGCAGCCCAGGCCAATGCGGGGTGACCCGACCTCGTTCAACCGCTTCAGAAATGCAGACATGAATAACCTCGACTTGCCTATTCAAGTGATCAGGACACGGCGCCGTGTACGGCTATTTGTGCAGCGAGCCAGTGTGGCACGCGGTGTTCGAGATAATAGCGTGGCCGCCATGGCGTGCCTTCGATAAATCCCACATGGCCCCCCTGTGCATGCAGCTCCAGCGTGACGCAAGACGCCCACTCACCGCTCGGCGGCACGCTATGAGGATAAACGAAAGGGTCATCCGACGAATGAATCACCAGCGTGGGTCTTGCGATGCTGCCAATGAAGTAAGCACTGCTACAACGCCGATAATACTCGGCCGCACTGGCAAACCCATGCAAAGGCGCCGTCACGCGACCATCGAAGTCCCAGAAGGTGCGCATCCCCTCCAGACTTTGCAAAGCGCTCAAACGCGCCAACTCTTCCTCGCGGCCCTGGGCTTCGAACGCGTGGCGCTTGTTCTCCACGTAGCGGCGCAGGTCACGCAGAAAGCGCGCCTGATACACCCTGGACGCCCCCTGGCTGATACGGTCGGCACAGTGGTCGAGCCGAAAGGGAACCGACACCGCCACGGCGGCCTGTAAAGGGCACTGCTCGCCGGTTTCTCCCAGGTACTTCAGCAACACATTGCCACCCAAGGAGTAACCGACGGCGGCCAGTGGTTTCTGCGGCGCCCGTGCCACCAGTTGGGCTACGATATCGGCCAGATCCTCGCTGGCCCCGGAGTGATACCCTCGGGCTCGGTGATTCGGCTCACCGGAGCAGCCACGCCAGTTCACCGCAACGCTTTGCCAGCCCATGGCCGCCAAGGCCTGCTGCTGGCCAACGATATAGTGGGAAGAAGCACTGCCCGTCAGACCATGCAGCAACACAGCACAAGGCACCTGTGGCCCTTCAGGCCCATACCAATCCAGGTCGATGAAATCCCCATCCTGCAGGGTCAGGCGTTCACGGTGGCGCGACAGGGCCGCACGGCGACGTAACAACGGGCTATACACAGTTTGAAGATGGCCATTGACCAGCCAGCGGGACGGCTGAAACACAGGCAGGGCTCCTGTTACACGCTCAAGTGGCCGATAAGCTTAACAAACTTTCGGCAACCGCTGCCGATATGCGCTAGGGTTAACGTACCCATCATGACCAAGGAGAGGATTATGGAACGTTTTGCCGTCTACCGTGCAGTCAAGGAAGGTGCCGAAATCGACGACCAGCCCGAGTGGTGGGTGGTCGACACGAGGGATGAAAACGAGCGCGATGGCGAGCTGGTTCGCCACCGGGGCGCCACCAAGCCAGAAGCCGACGATGTGGCCAATACCCTCAACGAGCAAACACACGACGAACAGCCATAAGGCTACTCGTCAACATCGACCTTGCGCAGGTCTTCCACGGCCACGCCTTCCGGCAAATCGTCGGGCTGAGCAGCCAGCCACACGGGCGACAGGTCGCTATCCTCTCGTCCATCGTCATGACGATGCCCTGGTATTCGATAAACCACCCGCTCTCGGCGATGGTCCCAGGCAAACACTTTATCCATGGTGCGCTCCTGCGCAAGTGATACCTCGATCAACACCCGCCTTGGCGGGTGTTGATGCGTCAGGTCAGGCGCTTTCTCAAGGCCTTTCCCACAGCATGTCACCGGTGGGGCCATCCAGGCGCAGAACCTCGATACTCAGCTGCGCATCGTCGCTGATCGACGGATTCCCCCATGCTCCGGTGCTATCCGGGGCCAAGCTCCACTCCAGCGTTTCACCAGGCTCGATGCCCCCGGAAATGGTATAGAAGAAGGTTTCATCCACCCAAGGCGTCGACCGCCCCGGGCTTTGCAGTACGCCTCGAAAATGGGCCTGTGCCACCGGTTCGCCCGTATTGTTGGTAACTCGAAGTTCGATCACCGGCGTGCTGCCAGAACCCCCTTCATCGCTTAACCGATACTCGGCACTTTCCACCACGAACCGGCTCAGCATTTCTTGAGCAATGGGCTCTTCCAGCTCATGGCCTTCCTTGTCTTTCTCGGGCAAGTTCCCTGCCAGGGCCAGCACTTGCGGCCCACTCAACCCGTGCAAACTGCGCCGGGCCTCGGTCGCGAGGGCTTCCAGCTCGTCATCACGCAGTTCACTGAGCTGAACGATGGTCAGCCCCTGCTGGGAACGGCGCATCAGCAGCGTATTCACGGCCTCGTCGAAGCGTTCAGCCTCGCTGTCATCCAGTGAAGCACGAATTTCATCGAGGGACCGGTCAAAGTATCGCGGGTTGGAAGCGTCGATGGTCGGTTCTGCAAAAGCAACGCCCGCCATGGCCATCGTCATCGCTACCGCTAATATCCGTTTCATAGAGTCACCATCCTGTTGGTTGATTTAACAACATAAGCTATCTGGTGGCGCTTTGGAAATAGCCCTTCGTGGGCGGATTGATCACTTGAAACTGCCCTTCGGGCCAGTGGCAGCCAGTGCTGTCCGCCAGTGATCGGGAAGGTGCATCGCTACGTGGGTGGCTTCGGTCTGCTTTTCCAGAAGGCTATACAACCGCCGCGGCCAGGATGTTCCAGGATTGATTACCACCATCAGGTGGCCAAGCATCACGAAATGGTTATAGATGTAACGGGCCTGTTCACCGGGTGTTTCTGGATGCAAGAGAAGCGGCATCCTACGGATGTGGGGATATTTTTTCGAGAAGCGACGGTTCCATAAGCGTGCATGATGGGCACACACATTACGCAGCTGACTGAGGTTATGAAAAATGCCTTGGGCTATTTCGATGGTCGGTAGATCAAGCTGCTGAATCACTACCTTTTTAATTTCTGTAGGCATGGTGAGTTCAACCCACTGCGATAGCGCTCCAAATGTCAGTGTTTCCGCCATGATCCAAATAGGGGGCAATCCAGCCCCACGATACTTCTGGCGATAGTGCTTTACAAACGCCTCTTCATTGTCTTGTAGATCGTTGGCTGCTCTGGCCACCTGCTTGGCGTGTTTGTAAGGACAATGAAAGTACTGAGCATCCAAATACGCATGCGGTCCTTTTTGAAGAGCAAATGCATTCACCCATAACGAGCGCAGGGAGACTTCCACCCGCTCCAAGGCTTCAAGACAAATCAGACGTAACTCACGGTCAAATATATAATGCTGGAGCACATCATCAAACGAGGTACCTGCAACGAAACGGTGGGTACGCCCAACGTCAGCGAGCGCATTAGGCTCTTCAAAAGGCAACCAGTAAGCGCTTAAGCGGTAATAGCCAATATGCGTGAGGTAATGCTCGGCACGAGCGGTATCTGGCACATTCATGCCCCGCTTGCGGAGTAGCGACACTTGCTGCTCAATAGGGATAGGAGGCTTGTCATAGTACATTTTGGAAGCCCCAAAATAGTAACCCCCCGGTTTGAGCATCACCGCAGCGCGCTGCAGGATAGGCTTGGGGGGTGTTGTTGAAATCTATTATAGGCATGTTGCTCATCAGCAGCAAGATAAACCCCGCGTCGACAGGTACTGGTTAATCGACAAGGCCCACCTGATACATATCCATGGTATCAAGCAGGCAGGCACCCTGACGATAGCGTCCCCTTTAAGTAGCGCTGGCAACGAATACAGATGGAGATAAATACATTCTCGGCCAAATCACACGCATAAAAAAAGCCCCTGACGAATCAGGAGCTTTTTCAAATAAGTGGCGGAGGGACAGGGATTCGAACCCTGGATAGGCTATTAACCTATGCCGGTTTTCAAGACACCGAAACCATACCCCGCCTGAATATAAGCAACTGATATTTATATAGTTATCTGCTGGGTGCAACGTGAATTTGCTATATCAACGGCGCATAACGTGCTGTTGCTCACGTCAGCAATGGTGACGCGCTCACAATTTCTTCACAGAGTATTCAAGCATGTTGGCATGCCTGAATGCTTTGATTGCCACGCCTGCCCGCCACACCCCCGCCCTGCTATCCTGATGTGACGATGATCAGGAGCCCCACCCATGGAAACCCCCGCCGAATACTTCCAGCGAAAACTCACCGACGAAGAGCTGGTGACCAAGCTACGCCAGCTGCCCGCCAACCGAGCTTGCCGTGAAGCCGCCGACCGGATCGAGGAGCTGACAGGCCGACGCTACCCTCGCCCTGGTCAGGACGATGAACGGACCCGATAAATACCGTGCCGTCCAGTGGCGAAAAGCGCTGGAGCGCCGTGGCTGGATCAACGTCAAAAAGGGCGTGCCCAGACGGCGCGCCATTGAGTTTCACATCCTGCATCGCGGGCAGCTGTATAGCGGTCGCTGTGTGGTCGGGCACCTGGATGCCGAGGACAACATGCGGCCAGGCTCGCTCGGCTATGTGTTCTATCGGCAGGAGTACATCACGGAAGGCGTATGGCGCTTGTCGCCGGGTGGTGAGCTGGGGTGGATGGTGCGGAGCTTTCCCTAGCAAAAAAGCTGCAACGCGTTCGGCATGCTATCAGCGACGTTATGGCGTTGCAGCACTCAGCTTAATGGCAGTGGCGCGTCCCTGCTTTTGTGTCACGGTGGCAGCCATTACTATCTGTGCGGCCGCCGTGCTCCACCACCTCTCCAGCGTCAACCGCTGTCGCCGCCAGGGCGCTTCCACCGCCCACCAGCATACCCGCCAACATCATCGCTAACATGACCTTTTTCATACGCCATCCTCTGAGGGAAGCCAGCACGCCGCTGGCAAACCAAGATTAGCAGTAACGATAAGTTTCTACGATGGGTTTGATGGTGCAGGAGCAAAAAGCCGCCCGCAGGCGGCTTCAGACTTGCCCACTAATTCTTCAGTGGATAGTTTCTCCATCAGGCGGCACTTCTATCGCCCAACGACACGTACCACGGATGTTTTCGATGGCCGCAAGCAATGAAGGCGTCTTGCCCTTAGCTACCCATGAAAGCCCGGGCTTATCTCCCGGCTCGGCAAAATCGAGATACTCCCCTATCCTGGAGAAGATCGTATCTTCGGACGCCAGGTACGCGCTGACCGGCAGCAAGGCATGGTCATTGCTCTCCATTTGGGCAAGATGCTCGTCTGGCACCGCACACTCAATGCAGCCGTGGTAAATCTCGGCGCCTATGGGCTGGTAGTAGTTCTCCCGGCCATCACAAGCAAAGGCCGAATCGAGCCTGAGCGCTTCCGCCACTATCTCGGACAGAAACGTCAGGTCGATACTGACCACACCGCGGTGATCAGGCTTTAGAAGCTGGTTGTCAGCTTGAGTGTCCATATACCCCCCTGGCTATGCCGCCAAATAAATCTCTGGAAACGCGTTCAGCTCGTTGTTAACAGCATGCTTGGCTGCTGATATCCATAGGCGCGCCTCGTACATGGCATTACCAATCATGCGTAGCGGCTTGTCGTCAGCATCCAGGTACCGAGATTGAATGCTTAGAACCGCTGCGGCAACGCTTTCAAGGCGAACCGAGGCATAATCATCCAGCAGCGAGCGCGGCCCCATGGCGAAAGCGCTTTCCCCAAGCATTGCCGCAACGTCTATCTTGAGCGCGTCACTGACATTCTCGGCGGAGTCTTTGAGGCTGACGACCTCCAGAAGAAGCTCAAGTTGGCCGACCACGCCCATCACAGCACCGTAATGCACGTCTTCAACATCGGCAGACACTGCCGTCAGCAGACTGATGGCACTGTGGAGCTGGCTGCGGGCATACTGCAGGCGTTTCATAGCGAACCCTCCTGCAGCAGCACCGCAAGCTTTGCCAGGCCTTTTTGCGTCAGGTGGCAATATGGGCGATGCACCTCCATTCCGGTGTTGTCATCGGTGTACTTGGCTTCTTTGTATACCAGGCGACCCGCCGTCTCTTGTGACTTGTAAGCCACCCAGCTCTTGTTTTGGCGATAAATCCACCCTTTGGCCGCCATGTATCGCGTGAGATCATCACGCTTTACCCCCAGCACCTTGGCTGCTTGCGTGATGGTTAGCGTTTCGCCGCTGGCTGAAATGCGGTCGTAAGCGGCCACTTTGGGCGCTTGCTCAGTAACCTTGGACTCAAGCTCCAGCATCTTCTCAGAATAGCTGAGCAATAGACCACGCATGGTGGCGGGATCTGACAGGGCCTGCATAGGGTCAACGCGATTCATGCCAGAGTCGCGCAGCTCAAAAAACGCTTTGACCAGCCGCTTTTTGAACTCGCGCACCACATCGTTGTTGCGCATGTAGGTCAGCAGCAAGGTGGACTGCTGTTCGTTCAGGATGGCGTACTCAGTGGGGCGCCCTGCACCTGATTGCGAATTCTGGATTTCAAATCCAATATTGCCAAACTCCTCCAGATCGCTGGCGTTCTGGCGGATCAGCTTGATGACGGACGAATGCGGGTTGCCCACACCTTCGGCAATGGCCAGCGAGGTGGTGACCGGCTGACCGGCATTGATGGAGACGATTGGCTTGCCAGGGGCGCCGATGCTATTATTCATGTTGCAGTATCCTTCTGTAATGTGTTGGTTCTGTGTATCCGAAGCCCCTAGCGTTGCAGCGCCTGGGGCTTCTTCGTTTCTATGCGGCTGGTTGCTGTGACTCACGACGCATCGCCTCCTCTAAATAGTGATTGATTAGCCACGTCTGACTTCTATCTTCTTGCTCCGCCTTTTCTTCGATCCAGCTTTTGGTTTTCGGCTTCAGGCGAATTTTCAGCTGGGGGTCACGTTGCTTCATCTGTGCTCAATCTCCTTTGCACCCATTGGGTTCTACAAACGTACCCTTTGGGTTCTATTGTGTCAAGAACCCATTAGGTGCATTATTTGAAGAATGAGCACACATGACACGCACACGCAGTACAAATTACGAATGCCGCCTGAGCTTAGAGATAAGCTAAAGAGCGCATCGGAAGAAAATCATCGGTCCATGAATGCGGAGATAGTCGCGCGGCTGCAGGATAGTTTTGAAGCGTCTTTAGGGCCGAAAGAGATTGTGAGGTTGCGAAGAACCTCTGATGTATCCGCTCTAGAGTCTCGAGATGTCGACCTGCTTGAAGAAATGATGGCTATACTCATAGAGAGAAAAATTGATGAGCGCCTAGGCAAGAAATTGCAGAAAAAATTTAAGGATAAGCCCTAAACCATCCCCCCTATTCCCTGTCTAAGATGTAGCAAAATGCGCTATCTTGTCACGACACACAACAATCCCTATGCGGTTTCTGGAAGGAGGTAACCATGGCTATCTCCGCGATGCAGGCGGCCAAAACAGCATGTGCCGCGTCTGGCTGGACGCTCAGCAACCTGCAGCTGCACAAAATCCTTTACATTGCTCACATGGTCTACTCTGGCGAGCATGGCGAACCGCTAATCAATGATGAGCGGTTCCAGGCTTGGGCCTATGGCCCGGTGCTTCCCTCTGTCTACAACCATGCTTCGGGTTATGGCAGCTCAAACATCCAAAATATTTTCAATCACGTGCCAGACGTTGCCCCTTGGACGGACGAGTACAAGACAATTGTGCAGGCAGTGAATGAGCTTGGCCCCCTCGATCCGTTCAGGCTGGTTGATATTACCCACGAACCTATTTCAGCGTGGGCACACGCGTACGCCCCCGGCATGCGCCACGTTGTCATTGATCAAGAAGCGATCCTGAATGAGTACAGAGCCCGATTCTCAGAAGCCTGACCGCTTCCGCACTCTCGCGAGTAAAAGCGCCGCCTCCGACCCGCAGAATGCAAGAAGCACGGCTGAGGTAGAGCTTGAACAGAAGCTGGCCTACGAGCGGGATGCCCGCAAAGAGGATCGGTTCGTGTTCATGATCATTCTGGTGGTCATCTTCAATGCGTGGGGATTGCAAAACGCATCTACCTGGACCCTGCCGCTACTGGTCGGCGTTCTTCAACTTTTTGCCCTTGTGGTCTTGGCGCGGCGCTTTGGTGTCCAGGAAATCCAGTATTGGCTGAACCAGTTCTTGGCACACATGGGGCCTGGTAGCGCAAAAACTGAGCGACCAGCACCTCAGCCTAAAGTTGAGCCAAAACCCGCCGAACCACCCAGCCCGCATAATGGGGAAGACAAGCAATAGCGGGCCCTCGCTGTTCAAGCTTGCATGAGGTAGTCTTGCTATATGCCAAAAGTCGACAACAAACCAGCGCCTCTAAAATACAAGTTCCGCAACGGGCTATACATTGTCTTGAGCTTCGTTACTTACCTAGGCGTTTCCAAGCTGATAGATCACGCATCGGATTCAAGCATAATAAATGCTGTTTTTTCAGCTTTCTACTGGCCGATTAGTCTAGCTGTTATAGCAGCCATTATTTTAATTGTGATTCTAAGCCCTATTTGGGTGGTGTTCTTTCTTCCTTATCGCCTGATGCCGGACGGAGAGCCAGTTTTCTTTATGTTCGGCGTATGCAATGCAGTGCTGCCAGCAATCCCAGCCTTTTCAGGCTGGGTGCTATGGCAATACCTTTAGTTATAGGCCTGCGTTATAACTGGCGTTCTCATACCGTTCAATTACCTCCCTGACAAACCTTGCTCTCGATGCGGGTAGGCGCTCGTCAGCCCAATCTAAAAACAAATAAACCTCTTCTTCGCTTGCGGGCCCGCCAAGCTGAACCGGGTGGCGCGCGCGCACCGCTGATCGGATAGACTGCTTTCTTCGTATTTCCTCTTCTTTTGTTTGCGTAGCGTCTAGCTCTGCATCTACCAGAGCAGCAGCGCGCCGCCCATCTCCAATTAAAATAGCGTTGACTATCTCCCTGTTGGCAGCCGTGTTCTCAGTTAAACCAAAGCGACCTGAGGAAGTTCGCGTTGCTTCAATCCCACTTTCGCCAGCAAAGCGGCGGGCAGCTTTACGAATATACTGTAGGTCACGACGAGCTTGCTCAAGCTGGATAAAATCCGCCTCAAAGCCAGTCTGATTACCCAGTGCTGCAATACCGCGCTTCCCTGTTCTGTAGAGCGAGAAGTTTCGATTAATCACCTGATCAAAGTCAGCGGCGTAAGGGATTCGCCCTTGCTCTAGCCCGCGCCTAAATAGCTCTATAATTGAGTCAACTGGCGCAAGGCCTGGCGGTTCAAAGGGATTTTTAACGCGCTGCTGATCAGCAATATCTAAGCCCATCTGTATATAGCTGCCAAAAAAACCATAGGCACTGCCAGCTATTAGATTCGCGTGAGCCTTGCTTGCTACAAGCCCCCATGCGGATGCATTGTCATCGTCTTCGAGTGCTTTTGCTATCTCTTCTAGCTCAGGCCCCGGGTCAACATAGCCGAACATTGCCCCGCGAGCAGCCAGCACCGCGCCACCTCCAGCCACCGCCCATCCAAACCACTGAAGCAAAGGTAGGAATGCATGCGCTCTGTCCATAGCAGTAGCATTGGGATCACTCACAACATCCATAAAAGGCTTCAGCTTCTGCTGCCAAAATAGGCGGCTCACCTGGGTGCCGAATTTCTGGTATTTGAAGAAGAAGCGGCCCATCGGTGTATCGACGTACAGCGGCGTCATGTCAACGCGATAGCTACCCTGGGGGATGTTGACCATCAAGCGAAGATAGCGGCCCGTCTCTTCCCCTTTACCGTTTTCACGCAGCAGCTTGGCAACGTCGATACGGTTGCGCTCCATAAACTTGCGGTAGGTGCGGGCATCCCGTGAGTGCGGGCGCTTGTTCCAGGCGTGTAGCGCATCCATGAGCTGTGCCCGCGCAGCAATCATGCCCGTGGCCCGGATAACCTGCTCTGTGCCGGTGTAGCCCCCCCATTTCATCGTGAAGGCTGTAAACTTGCCCAGCATGTCCTTGGTTCTGCTGTTGGCATCCATGTACTCAGCATTTCGGTTATCAGCATCGCGCAGGATATTCAGCACGTCCTTACCCAGAATGCCCAGCTCCACCCCCTCTCGATAGATGTTTTTGGCGTCCATGGCCAGGTCAAGATAGGCCTTGGCCATCCGCTTGGAACCAAACATTTGCACGTTGAGCTGAGTGCCGCCAATGATATTCAGGGTGGCGGTACCCGGGTTGCCCAGTTGCAGGCCGGTGGCCGCCAGGTTCGCGTTGGCCATGAGCTCATGATAGGCGTCCGTGGGTCGACGGTTATAAGCGCGATCTGCCAGCCAGCCGATATAGTCCTTTGTTCGCTGATCGCGAGCCACGCTCGCTGCCTCTTCAAACGCGTCCTTACCCATCGGCCCTATCTTCTGGCCAAACTGCTCGACCTGGCTGATACGGTCGCTCCACTTTCGGGCGTAGTTGCTGACTACGTCAAAGCGGTAGTCATAAAACATCTCAGGCAGCTTTTCGCCGCGGGCTTTCTCAATGCCGGCGAAGTAGTCGCTGGTAATTTCGTTTGAAAAATAGCCTGAATTGCCGCGCAGGTACTCAGCAGCTTCCTTGCGCGTATTGGCATGGCCACCATCAATCAAGGCGTCCAGTAGCTCATGCCATAGCTTACTGTTGCTGGTGGGGTCATGCATGACGCGCTGCACCTCTGGGCGCAGGGCACGCGGCCAAAAGCCGCCCTTCTTGAACTTGCCGATTTTACGGTAAGCCCCGGTCTTGCTGTCGAAGACGCGCATACCGGTGCCCTGGGGTGTCTTCACCGTCTGGTTGATCGTGCCCACCTGGTCAAACATGGTGTCGACGGCTTCGGCCAGTTCGGCTACCGCTTCGTTCTGCTCTGCTATGGCCTGTGCTTCTGCCATGCGACCATTATCACGGTGGCGCATATAGCCTTCGAAGTCGCGCATGTTGCGGCGCTCTTTAAACGGGTTAGCTGATCGAACCTTTTTCAACGGCTCACGGAGAATGCCATTCACCATGCCAAGCCGTGCTTCGGCTTGATCAAAGTAGGCGTCTACCCGCTTGGCCAGCTCCTGGAGAACCGGTGAATTGCTGCGGCGCAGCCTGTCCGTCGCGGATTCAAAAAACGCCTGGCCATATTTCGCCGCAGACACAACCGGTCCATCAATGCGGGCATCGCTCACAATGTTGCCGTCTGCATCCACCACTTGAGTGTTCATATCCAAAAGGGTGCCGCGCCCCGGGCCATCCTGGGCGCTGAATACATAGGGCAGTGAATAAGGCGGCTTGCCTTTACCAAAGTCGCGCTGCTGTTGTTGCAAGTGGTGGCGGTTCTGGCGCGCCAGGGCTTGGCCATCGCCCGCTGTGAAGCCTGCATTGGGATAGCCGCTTTGCAGCAGATCATCCAGCCTGGCATTGGCCTCCCGGATAAATGCGGGCGGGTCGGATAGCTCGCTCATCCGAGCAACCAATTCAGCGCCAAGGTTCACCTGATCGGCGGCATGATCGATAGTAAGGTGGTCGTATTCTGCCCGAATGGCTCGAATCGCCTCGCGGCCTGTAATGCTTTTCTGTGCGCCCGCTACAACGTTCAGCAGGGTGCTATCCACACGGTTGCCGACGGTGGCGCGAAGCCCCTTGTTTCCTACCACCGTGGCAATGGTGGCGCGTACTGCTTCGGCGGAGTCGCTGGCATTACTGGCGATCACATACAGGTCATCACCATGATAAAAGGCGATCGCCTCTTGGGGGTTAACGCCAGCAATGGTGCTTTCCAGCGCAATATCCAGCGCAAGGTTGTCAGCGCTTTCCAGCACTTTCGGCCGACCGATGCCGCTCACTTCACCAAGACCTGCTTGCACTGCGCTGGTGCTGGCTGATTGGCTGCGGCCGGTTAAGCTGAATCCGATGTCTTGGTCAGCCACGCCTTCGCTGGCTTGCTGCTGGCGGCGCAGGTACTCACGTGACCGCTCCGACAACTGCATGACATCTGTATCTGTCCAGTTCATGCCCGGGAAGTAGCGGCGCAGCAGCTCGCGGATTTTGGCGACAGCGCGACGCAATACGTTGGGCTGCCAGCCCTTTTCGGTCAAATGGGCCACCATCTCTTCAGCGATGGTCACCTGGTGTTCCGGGTTGGACTGGTCCAGAAACGGGTAGCTTTCCAACACCTCGTTCAGCGCTTCCCGCCCCCGAGGATCCAGCGGCAGGGAGTTATACACGTGGCGCATTACGCTTTCGAGCTCGCCGCCCAGCACCCCACGAATCCCTTTATGGCCTACCGCCTCATGGACGGCCGTCTGCACGCCTTCCTCAATGCTGGTGACATTGTCCGCGATGACAAACAGTTCGTCGCCAATGAACATCCCTCGCACGTCACGCGGATTGACACCCCGGAGCATCATGCCTATCAATGCATGTGGTGGCAGCTCCGCCGTTGTCTGAATGATACGGGTATCGGCAAGCTCAGGAGTGTTGGCGAGAGCGGCGGTAATATCGGGAGCGCGTGGAGCGACGCCAGATTGAGAAACCCCCGGCTCTGGGTGCGTGCTGAACAGGGCATCCTGTTCCGCTGATGCGCCAGTGGCTTCGCCGGGGATCACCTCCGCAACCGGGCCCTGTAAGCTGCGGCTGGCTTGGGTCCACTCGCCTTGACTGATCATCAGTGAACTACCGCGCTCAGCATTGGTGGCTTGCAACGTGCCGTCTTTGTTGATCGAGTCGACGGTATAGACGGCGCCTGCCTTTGCATAGCCCACATCCGATACCAGCTTGACCGTATCACCCACCACGGCACCGCCAAAGGCCTCGCTGGCTCGCCGCTGGCGTGGCGTGAAAGGCGCGGGCTTGCGGGGGCTGCGCGCAGTGTCCAGTTGCTGTGCTGGCTGTGCTGGCTGTGCTGGCTGTGCTGGCTGTGCTGGCTGTGCTGGCTGTGCTGGCTGTGCTGGCTGTGCTGGCTGTGCACCAAAGATATCATTCTGCCCACGCGATGCAGCAACGTCAGCGCTTCGGTTGCTGCCGCTTAATACAAAATCATTGGCGTCACGGTCTGCCTGGGCGCGCTGTGCTTCTTGGTTGCGCTGAGTGGCGGAGGCCTGCTCAGCCTGCTGAACCTGCGCCTCCCGACGCGCCAGGCTTTCTTCTGTCTGAGTTTCGAGCAAAGGTGCGACTTGGGGTCGTTCAGCTGATGCGGCCAACGCTTGCTGCGTGGCGGCTGACGCCTCAGGCGTAGCATTTTGCACGGCAAACCCCCAGCCCCCTTCCACCTCAACGGGCTGAGCGTTTGGCGTGTCGCGGAAGCGCTTGGATATCTCAACGGCCTTGCGCGTCTGGAAGGGTTTGCCATCGGCTTTCAGGGTTACCGCTGGCTCTGCTTGCGCTCCTGCTCCAGGGCGTGGGCGTTGTTCTCCTGTACGCGCTGCTCGTGTGTTGTCGACTGAAGGTACTGCGTCACTTCGTCCAGCGTCTTGCCCTGCTTGATCAGCCGATCGGCCGCCAAGTGCTGGTGTACGTCGTTCGCTCGCTGCTGGGGTGTTTGTGCCATTCAGTAGTGCCTCTTTTAGCTCATGCGTCACGCTGGCCAGTGCTTCGCCATCCTTTATGCGGCGTGCAGCGTCGTTAATTTGCTGGTTAATTTCTGGCGTTGTGGTTGCTCGCTCAAGCAGCGCAATGGCGTCTGCCGAGGTTTCCTGCAAGGCGTTGTTGCGATCCTTGGCGATGCGGTTACCTGCCTGTTCGGCCGTTTGAGCGTTGTCATTCAGCGTAGCGAACAAGCGCTTGTCGCGCACCAGGGTTTGGCGCAGGTTGTCCATTACCTTCACGCGCTCACCAATCAGCGACTCAGCTGGATCGTTGCCAAACAGCCCCCCTTGCTCGCCTTGGCTTTCGGCAAAACCTGCTTGGCGCACCTCATTAGCCAGTAGTTCGCGCTGGTTGTCGTTGGTCGGCTTCACGCGCTGGAAGACGCCTATAGCGGCCATTTGCTGGTCTGGGTCGGCAAAAGAGCGACCAATCACCGCGCCGTCTTTTTCGGTGACGACCTTGTTCAGTACCGCCCCAAACGGCTCTGTATCCAGCTTAGCGATGTCCGCGCCATCTCGCACAAGCTGAGAGCGTGGCAAGTTGCTTTCACGAATGACGGTATCAATATTGCCCTCACTGTTGCGAAACACTTTGGCGGCGTCCATCGCGGTCGCGCTCCCTGCCGCAATGTTCGCCTCAGCCGCCGCACGGCGCGCATCCTCCACGGAGACACCATCGGCTTCGCGCAGAACGATAGCGTTCACGTCTGGCTGCTCCAGCTGGCGGGCCAAGTTAATCCGGTGGTGGCCATCAGCAGCGAACACGCTACCGTCAATGCGTTCGTGAAGAATCAGGTTTCCTGCCCGAATATCGTCCCACTGCTCAACGCCTTCCAGGCGACTATCGACCCCCTGCTCATTTACTTCCGTGCGGAACTGATAGGCTTCTGGATCCACCTGAATGCTTTCAACCGGTACACGACGGGGTGTTTTAGCAGTCAGGTTTAATGATGGCTGGTCGGGGGCAAGTACTGGCACAGCAGCAGGCTGCGCGGGCTCGGCTTGCGGCGCTCCTTGTGCAATCTCCTGATCTGGCAGCGGTGCAGCCTGTTCGTGGGCCTGCTGCTCTGATGGCGGCGCATCTGCTTGGGGTGTCTCTGCCGCTGGCTCTGCTGGTCGCAGTAGCTGGCGGGCCTCCTTGTAGGCATCGGCGGCACCGTCGGCGTCCCCTGCGTTAGCCAGCACCTGCATGCGGTCAACGGCAGCAACCGCCGCCTCGTTGCCGTCGGCGCGCTCGCGTAGGTAAGCGTACCCGTCGCCGGTTAGCAGTCGCTCTCGGGCGCGTTGCTCCACTGGATCCAACTGGTCGACGGGCGAGCGGATCAATCGCGCGCCGGTGTCATCTTCCCGGGGCGTGGCTGGAGCGGGCGCTTCCACTTCCTGTTGCAATGGCTCGGCTGGGGCCTCTACCGGCTGGCCATCTACGTCAATCGTGGTGTCTGGGAGATTGGCATGGGGGTCGAAGTCGATAATGCCGTCTTCTGCAGCCTGCTCACGCCATGCGGCTTCCCATTCAGCGTTAGCGTCACTTTCAGCTGCTTGCGGGGCATCTACCTGCTCGGCTTCGACTTCTCGGCGCTGGGGCGCTCCTGCGTTCATACCACGCCCACGCGTGGCCACCTGAACCCCGGCTTGCAGCAACCCCGCTGAGCCGCCGCTTATCGCGGCCTGGTAGGCTGTGTCGTCCCATGTTCCGCGCTCAGCGTTATAGGACTGTTCAATCAGGTTTTGCAGGACACCACCGGCGCCCTCTACCACCGCCTCAGAGCCAGCAGCACGCATGATGCCGTACAACTGGCCGATGGCCTTGCCTTGCAACTCGGCAGGCAGGGGCCGGATCATGGCCGCCAGGGGGGCAACTTGAATGGCCCCGGCACCAAACCCTTGCATGGCCTTTTCCAGCGCAGCCTCTTCGTCCAGCCCGCCTGCTTTGGCACGCTGATACTGCTCAGAAACGCCTGACGGGCCTGCCATGCCGACGGCGGTGCCCATTGCCGCTGCAGATGACCCTCGAGTCAGTGCGCCTACCAGCAACCCGGGCCCCATGTACGTCAGCATGGAACCCAGCCCACCGGCCAAATCAGTGGCAACTCCACGGTAGTCGTCATCTGGCCCTATCGATTGTGCTGAATCGCGCAGGTCGATACCGCGATCCCGCAGCCACTGTGCCGCTTTACTCGGTTCTCGCTCTGCCCACGCCGTCATGGCTTGATGAAGCTCTTCAGCGCGGTCATCCAGCAAGCGCTGGTAGTTGGCCTCCACGTCTTCACGGAAGGCGTCGCTTGTACCCTCTAGCGCCGACTCATACTGCTGCTGTGTGGTCTCAAGCCGTTTGATAGCGTCGTCTACTTGGCGGTTGGCTTCCACCACGCTCGCCTGCTCGCCTATCACGCCCATACCTTCAACGGCAGCACCGACAGAGCCCACCGCACCCTCTGCGACGGCGCGACCCAGGTTCACTCCCCAGCCGGTAGCTGTTCGCCCTTCCGGCTGACCAGCAGGTTGAGCGTCAGCCGCTGGCAACGCCAGACCCTCCGCCGCTTGAGGCTCAGGCATCTCTCTCGCATCCAGGGCGCGCTGTTCAGCCAAGCCACCTCCATACCCGGCATTCAGCGACTGACTATCAGCAATACGAGAGCGCTCGCGATAACCACTGTTGCCAAACACGTCAGGCTCTGTGGCAGCAAAGAATTGGTCCCGGACGCGGGAAAAGTCGTCCTCGCTTTTTGCCAGCGGGCGAACCACGCGCTCCATGTAGTTGTTGCGCATCTTCTGGCGGGTCTGCCAGTCAGCATTTTGGAAATCGGGATGCTCAGAAACCGCTTTCCACGGTAGGGGCTGGGGTTGTTCAGCGGCGTTCACACGCGGCTCCTTCTGTTCGTTATAGGTCGCGCAGGATAGAGTTCAGCAGCTCATCGTCTGCCATCGCGGAAGCAGCAGGCGCTTCTTCAGCTCTTGGCGATTGTGTTTCCTGGTTCGCCCCTTGGCCTGCACCAAATACCTGCCCAGCAATTGCGTTACGCTGCTCGACCAGGCTGTCATACTGTGCGGATAACTCGGCATAACCATCTTGCGTAGACCGCATATTGCTGAGTCGACGCGCCGTGCGGTCGAGGTCGCTATTAATGGTTTGCAGCTGCAGCCGATCACGCTGCAGGTCATCGCCGCGGCTCCGGCGCAAGGTTTCAAACGCGCTGGGTATGTCAGCAGCAATCCCTTGATCGACCATCCACTGCGCTTCTTTCATGGTGGCCGTAGGCGCGCCCTGACCACTGGCCGAGCTGGCTGGTAGGGGCGCCCGTCCGATGACTGAGCGCATTTCACCTGTCGTCGCATTACGCTGCAGAATAGAGCCACCAGGGCCCTGCACTTGCTCCCAGCGCTCCTGCGAGTCACCGCGCAGCAGGCTGAGCACTTGAGTGGCGCGCTGCTGGGCTTCCGGCGAGTGCATGGTATTGCGTAGCAAGCGCATGCCTTGCACCTGCTCCACCAGCGCCTCCACCGGCACGTATTTCACCAGGTCATCATCCGCCGTGCCGCGCCCTTCGGTCATCGGTGCGCGGTAGGTGTTGCCATCTTCGCCCACCACCTCAAGCTCAAGCGCAACGCTTTGGCCGTCGGGTGCTGGGTACATGCCCACCACACGTTTTTGCCCACCCTCGCCGCGGTTAATCTCGGCGCCAAACATCTGGTTCAGCGCTGCCAGGCTTTCGGGATCGTTAGCGTCTACCGTGGTATTGGGGTCAATCACCGCCATGGCCTGATTGATAGAGGCGTCAGTCTGCGGGTCTAACGCGGCCCAAAACTTCGGGTAGCGGCGCAGGGTTTCCAGCTCTTCTTCGGCTACATCCATGCCCGAGCCGATCTTGCCCAGCGTGAACTGTATGTTTTCCATATCACGTTGCCGCCCGAGCTCTTCTTGCTGGGCATCAAAGTGTTGCCGCTGCATTTGCATGCGCTCTTGCTGCATGCCCAGTTGCTGCTCAGCGTGTTCATCCGCTCGCTGGCCACGTTGGAACTGATTCATCAGCCCAAAACCTTGGGCGAAGCCAGTGGCCAAGCCTCGTGTATCCAATCCCGCCATGGTGGTCACCTTTAAAAAATGGAGCTGGCCAGCAAGCCGATACCTGCACCAATGGCAGCCCCCATGGGACCGCCCACGCTGCCCGCTTTCATACCTGCCATCATGCCGATGCCCGCACTGGTGCCGACGGCACTCATCTTCTGGGCGCGCTCGGCCTGCTTCATCTGGTCCTCTTGCAGCTTGGCTTGGCGCTGCTGGCCCGCCAGGTCGCTCAGCCCCTGCATGGCCTGGCCTTCCATTTGCTGGCGTAGGCCTAGTAGTCCGTAGCTCATGGGTTCATCACTCGGTCAGGGATATTGGAAAGGCCCATGCCGCCGGCCAAAATGGCTTGCTGCCGATCCTGGGCGGACATACGGGCTTCGTTGCCTGCGCTGACCATCGAAGCGTTGCGCTCCAAATGGGTACGGCGCTCTTCAGCCGCTTGCTGTTGCGGTGTTTGGCTAATGCCATAGCCTTGGCGCTGCTGCGCTAAGCCTTGCTGGCTATTGTCGTAAGCGAGCCCGACGGCATTGCTGGCATTTGCAGCGGCGACGCCCGGCGCGTTGTTGTCTTGAGCAACGCGGGCCAGCTCATCAACGTAGGGTGCAAAGCGGTTTTTCCAGTCGGCCCATTGGGCTCGATTGAGCTGCCCCAACAGCTGAGAAGCGCCCTGATCGCCGCGCATGGCTTGGCCAGGGTCGATGTATTGCTGGGACGTTTGAGAGAGGGCGTACTGAATACGCCCAAGCGTGGGTTGATAGGTCATGGCTTAGCCCCACCTATTTCGTGATAGAGGTTCAGGCCCGGGGCCGACGGCGAGGCCCCCATGTAGTGAGCGGTACCGGCCCCTGCCACCTGACCCAGCAACTGCAGGTTGGCGCTTTTACGGTTGAAGCGGTTGGCCGCCGTTTGCTGTGCGTCCTGGGCTGATTGGGCGGCGATGCCTGACAGCCCGACTTGCGCCCGCCCAGCCTGGCCTTGGCCAATGGCCACGATGTTCTGCAAGCCCTGAATCTGCTGGTTCTCCTGTTCGAATTGGGCGCGCCCCAGCGTCTCCCCCCCGGCACTAGCGCCCCCCAGGGCGATGCCGCTCATCACGGCTTGAGCGCGTCCGCCAGACGGGTCGATACCCGCCTGACTCAACTGCATGCCCGCCTGTTCACTGGCGGCGCTCACGGCCTGCTGCTGGCTTTGCAGTGTGCGGCCCGCAATGTAGCTCATGTTGCCTGCGCTGGTCATATCGCCTACGGACTCCATATAGGCATTTTCCAGCGGGGCAAGCCGCTCCTGTGCAAAGTTCCACTTTTCAGCGGCCACCTCGGCCAGTTGGCGTTGCTCCGGTGTGTCCTTGACGGTCGTGCTGCCGCCGCCGCCACCGCCGCCACTCATTCGTCATACTCCTCTGCCGGTACTGCCGGTACCGGGGAAAGGCCAGAGAGGTAGTCATCCAGGCCATCTTCGTGGAAATGATCACGAACCGACAAGCTGACCTTGTTCATCCACTCATAGCCACCGACCAGATAGGCACACTGCGTCACCACGCTGGTTAGCTGGTCGCGCAGCACAAAGGCCAGGGTCTTGTAGTGGCGGCTGTCAGAGCGCTCAAGGCACGCGCTATCGCGCCAGTCCTGCAAGGCGCTGGCCATCAACGGACGAAGATACGGTTCGTGCTGTCGATAGAAAGGATTTGCAGGCAGCTCAATCAGCGCTTCCCAAAACGTTCGAATCAGCGTGGTATCAGCCACCGGATTGTCTTTATCGACCAGGTCGTCCAGCGTTTGGGAAATACGAAACAGCATCTCGCAAAATTGCGCGGCCGCTTCGTTATTACGGAGTACGCCACGTAGGAACGTGGCTTCATTCTGGCGGGGCATGCGGCACCTCACGGTGAGCGAATTAAGGTTGAATTATAGCAGGCTCAGCTGCTGCTTGAAGGCGTTGAAAATAGCATCCATGGCCGCGGGGGTCGGTGCATCACGTATATCGCGCTTGGCCTTGATACGTGCCATTTCGACCGTCTGGACCATAGTCTGGCGACGCTCGTGCTGATGCAGGACGGCACTTGTCAGTACGTCCAGCGGAATGCCGAGCATCTCTGCCTCCTCCTCCAGCCGATGACCGCCCCCCTGTCGAGCCTCGGCGACTTTCTGCCGATACACATCGCATTGGGCAGGGTCCAAGTAGCGTTGGTGTGCGGCCGCATTATCAATCAATGTCAGGTAATGGGCACGGGCATCGCGCAGGCTGGCATGTGTTCTGGCATCAAGTCTAGCCAACGGTCACCTCCACGGTCGTGTCCTGGTACTCGACATGACCGCTCAGCTCAACTGCATAGGTCCCGGGCAAGTCGTAATCGATGACCAGCGGATCGTCGTCCGTCATGGTGCTCATACCATTGCTGGATACCGTCATCCCTACAGGCAGGCCTGACAGAGTGACGGTCAAGCCGTCGACGCTCTGGGCCACCTCTGTCATGCGCTTGGGATATATGGCGCCCGTGGCCACGTCGGCGTAATGCGTGTCATCACTGACCGTGGCATCACACGCCAGCAGCCAATAGGGAACAGTCATGATTTGGGTGATACGCCCGTCTGGGCGCACCATGGCATAGCAATTCATGGTTACCTCCTGGTGGCGAGCAGGCCGATAGATCGACCTGTGACCGTAAAATTAGCGCCGAAGCAGTGAACGGTAAAAATTGAGGTCTGCAGCGAGTCTGCACCCACATGGGCGGCCACTGACATCGCGCCACTGCCCCCCGGGCGGGCAACAACGGTCGTGCCGTTTCGGCGTATTTCGAATCGGTCGATTGCTCCTGCCGACACACCAAACGACACCATGACCATGACGTTCGTATTCTCCGCGTTGATGGATGACCAGAGAATTTCCCGCTCCTGTGAAGGCTGGCCAACATTAATGGCTGAAGAGGCAGCGACTGATATGGGTATCGTTACCGCCTGTCCTTTGATTTGCAGCGTATCCACATACGCGTCACCAGTGAAAATCTGGTTTCCGTCGATCAACGTTGAACTGGGCCGCGTCCAGCTCGATACGCGATTGTTGGCTGAGTTGCCTGCATTGGCACGATCCCGAACAGTAGCCGCCGCTGTGCCCGCCACGTTAGCGGTATCTGCTGCGACGTTATCGGCCGTCCTGTCAGCGTTCACTGGCGGCTTGCCGCCTGTCACCGACGCGTAGCTCACGCTATCCTGAGTGGCCAGGCTGCCCAGGCCTGTCACACTGCCCACATTCACGGAGCCATTGAACTGGCCCTGATTGAACTCCACCGTGCCGTTCTGGCGAATTCGCCAGCCACTTTGCCCTGCAATGTAATTGCCGGACTGCACGTCTGCATAAAACCGAGCCGCCTCCGCGACACTCAAATTATCGACGTCGATCGCATCCGCACGGATTAAGCCGCCTGCGGTGGTCACTGGCGTACCATCATTCAAGAAGAACTTGCCAATCGTAATTGGGCCCAGTTGACCCTCTTGGATTGAGCCATTGCGAATCATCGCGTTGTTCATGTAAACGACATTGCCATCGATGATAAATGGCTTGCGTTTATCACTGTCGGTGCGGCCAATCCAGAAACGGTCAACGTCAAAC
Organism: Halomonas sp. C22; assembly: GCF_007655045.1. NCBI lineage: Bacteria > Pseudomonadati > Pseudomonadota > Gammaproteobacteria > Oceanospirillales > Halomonadaceae > Halomonas > Halomonas sp. C22. The sequence goes on from NZ_VBVC01000004.1 coordinate 334,811, forward strand.
CCCGCCTCCACCTCGGAGCCATCGTTGAAAATACCAAACCCGCCGACCAGCCCGCCGCTCTGCACCTTTGCGGTGTAAAGCGCTCCGGCCACCATATCGGTACGCCTGGCCTGTACGTCCGCCAGAAACAGCGTGCCACTGCCTCCGCTGACGCGTCGGAAGTACACCCATGCTTCAACAGCGCCTGCTGGGGCCACGGTGCTGAGTAGCGGGGTCTTGTTCCAGCTGGTTGACGACACTGACTGACTGCGCAGTGTTTGGTAACTGGTGGCGCCATCCGCTTGCACCCAGGCAACACGCAGCTCAATCGTAATATTGCGGTTACTACCCCCACTGGCATAAGCGAACTGGAAGGTATACATCTCTCCCGCCACTGCCGTAAACCGCTCGCCTCGCATGTACTGGTGACTGGACCACGCAGAATCGGACCACCGAGCAATGTAGCGTGTCGGCGCGCTCTGAATAGCGCCACTACTGCCGTCCAGGTTGGCCTCTATCACGCTGACGCCCGACCAGGTATCACCCCAGCCAGCAAGGTCACCTGTCGCAAACTGACCATTCGAGAGCAAGCCGCCCGCGTTGGTCACGGCTTTAACCTCCACTGCCTGCAGTCCCGAGCCAAGGTCCGTTTGCACGCGTTGAACCAGCTGCGCCGTCGCTTCTATTTCACCGTCAACTCGATTGATTTGGCTGTTCAAGCTCTGCTGAACGGTGGAAATCTGACCGCTGAGTTGCGACTGCACGGTCGTGATCGCTTGGGCATTGTTTTGAAGTTCCCCATTGATTCGTGACACGTTGGTATTGAGGTTCTGCTGTACCCCAGCCACATCCTCTTCCAGGTCGGAGCGCACTTCTGTTACCGCTTGAGCGGCTGTATCGATGCGCCCATCAAGGCGGGTCACTTGGGTATTGAAGTCCTGCTGAACGCCCGCCAGCGCGCCGTCTGTCGCACTCTGAACATCAATAATCGCCTGAGCGTTGGCGCTCACCGCCCCATCCAGACGATTCACGTTTGTGTTCAGGCTTTGCTGTACCGTAGCAATGTCACCCAATAGCTGGGATTGCACGGTGGTCAGCGCTTGCGACTGAGCATCTACCCGGCCATCCAACCGGGTCACTTCGGTACTCAACGCCTGCTGCACCGTTGAAATACCACCATCCAGCTCAGCCACTGCCGTGGTGATCTGTGTGGCCAACGCCTGGTACTCGGATGCGCGGACGTTTTGCTCTTGTTCGATGGCGGCGAGCGCATCCGCCAGTTGCACCTCAACGCCGTCGATACGCAGAGCCGTAGCTTCGCTATCTGCCAGCCGCACTTCTTCGAGGCCATAAAACGTTGCCGCCGCCGTGCCTCTTGAGGCTGACATCACCCGCTGAACAGCGGCCAGGAGATCGTCCTCAGTGGCGCGCACACGAGCTTCATCCGTAATACGCGCTTCGTTGCCACCTACTCCCGCCCATAGATCGAGTATGTCCTCGGCAACGGCCTCTACCTCAGAAGTCCATGCAGCCCTGTCAGCGGCAATGTCAGCGGCATTGTCCTGCGTCTGGGCAGTCAGGATTTGCAGGCTGCTGGCCAGCGCACCGTACTGAGTGGATCGGGTCTCGATTTCCGACTGAATTGCCGCAGTATTCTGCCCAAGCTGTGACAGAAACGCTTGCAACTGACTGGCGACGGCTTGTTCCTGGTCGGCCAACGCCTGTTGGATTTGCTCAATTGCGGCAGTGACTTCCGGTATATCGGTCTCAGCAAACGTAACCAACACCCTGTCAACCAACACGCCAGCGCCGCCACCCGCCGTGTCCCCCCAGATCACCAGCTCATGTGTCAGTGAAGCGGTGTCCGCTGGCACATCCACGATGATCTCATGAAAGGTATACTCATCATTGGGCGTAAAGCGTACCCATTGCCCATAAACCCCCGCTACGCAGTAAGCGACAGCGAATTCGCCGCTGGCATTATCGGCTGGCCGCTTGGCATAAAGCGACACACGGATTTCATTACCACTGAATTGACTGGAAGTGTCACTGCTGATGGTTCGGCGAACACCATGGGTCTCCGGGTTTGCAGCCCCTATGGTGGCCGATATCAGCGCCGCCTGCTGCCCGGCATACACGTCGCTTGTGTCGGCCAGCAGCTGACTGCCAGCTGTCGGGGTCCATGCATCAAAATCACTACCCGGCTCAAAGCTACTTGCCATAGAGGGGCGGGCATCCAAGCGAGCTGACAAAATGCCCACTTGCGTTGATAGCGAACTGAGCTGATCGATGCGAATTTGTCGCTCATTCAGAATCAGCGCCTGATTACTGTCCACGCTGCCAAATAGCTGCTCAATTTGCTGGGCAAACACCTCTTGGTCATTAATTCGCACTTGCGACATAGAGTATATCGATGCAGCATTTGCATCGAATACGGCAGCAATGACATTTTGCTGAAGGGCCAGCAAGTTATCCTCTTGCTCCAGCTGCTCCACTGCCTGATGAATAGCCGTAGTTCGGTTCTCGACCTCATCCTGTATGGCTTGCGCACGTGCCTGGGCTTCAAACGTGAGCCCTTGAATCCTCTCCGCTCGCTCTTCGTCCAACGCCTCTATCCGGCCCGCTCGCTCTTGAGCAATACGGTTCGCCACGGTCCCGTCCAGCGACTCTGGTCCGCGCAGCTCAGCCTCTATCGGGCCGATGCGCTCAATATTGGATTCAATGGTCGGGATTTTCTCGATCTCTTGGCGCAGTGCAGTCGCCAACACACTCGCATCAATCTGCCCGGTCAACAGCTCTATCACGTAGCCCAGGTCAGCCAGCGGGGCGGCATAGGTGCCGTTTGGGCTATTTGGCGGGCCCTCGATATCGGCCACCGACGTGAACGTGATCCAGTAGTAGTAACCCTTGAGCTTGGTCGGGTCGTCTGGATCTACTGCATCATCGCGCACGTAATCGGTATAGAAACCGCCCGCTTCACGTCCAATCACCTCCGCATTGGCAAAGTTGTCCTCTTCGCTGCGAAAAATATTGGTATACGCATGATTGCGATACTGCTGGCCGGGAATCGTCCAGCTTAAGTTGATCATGCCGTAGAAGCCGCCCTGGGCGTCAAAGTTGGCAGGGGCTGGCGGTATGCTTAAATCCGGCGCTGGCGGCAGTGCTCCGGAATCGAGGTTTCCATCTTGTCCTGGGCGCATGCCGGGCTTTAAACGACCAATGCCGCTATCTAACAGGTCACGCAACGTGACCTTGCGATCTAAGGGGTCGCCCCGCACGCCTTCGCCGGTTTCCAGAATCTCGGTCATGGCGGCAATCAGGGGGCGTAACTCGCTCGGTGCCTTTGGCGGCACAGGCGGCAGTGTCCGACGGCGTCGGTTCATGGGCACCTCACGGTGAGCCTGAAAGGGTTAAATCAATTCGCTGGGAGAGGTCGCGATCTGGATGGATTGCACTTCATTGCTGCTTTGGATTTCAATTTCCCAGTCGCGGCACAACGTGTAGCCCGCTGGGAGTCGGAACATACCCGAATTGGGAACTTGGGTATCCATCACTTGGTTGCCGTCTGCACGAATGATGAGGCGAACGGGGTAATGGGAGGCAATCAACTTGCCACAAGTAAAGCCTGCACTGCCTGGGGGTACTTCGTGCAAACGAGAGCGCCAGGTGTACGTCATCGCCCCTCCTTGCCCCCACGCCTTAATAGCGCTGTTCTGGATCAAGTAGAGCGTGCCCGCTGCAATGTCGTGATAGCCGCCGCTGGCATTAATATCCAAGAACTCGACGCCTTCACCGGGCGTAAACACCATGCAGCCACCGTCATAGAAGGCAAGGTAACGGCCATCGTAACGATAAGCATGCATGGTGCTGGCGTTCAGCGCTTGCCACTGGTCTTTTGTAAACACCTCGGCAGTCACCACGCGGGCATCACGACCACCAGCAGCGACTAGCCCCTCGTGGCCTGCGTAAATAACGTACTCGCCCATATCCACCAGCGACCGTGCTGATATACAAGGCTGGTCAACATCCAGCTGCATAGGCGACATGGCCTCGGGGCTCGCACCGCTGACAAGGTAAGGCTGCCCCTGTGTCGCCACGATGAGTCCTGACGACGTGGCACCAATGGCAACGATGTTGTCTTTGAAAGCTAGCTGGTAAGCCACTGGCCAGGCGTGTGGCAAGTACGCCTCACTAAAGCACAACGTGTTTTCAAAGAAACCGGCCAGTATGCCGCCAGGGAGTGCGGTTAATCCTTGAAGTCTGGGATCGGGCATATCCCACTCCACCGACGGCAATGCGCGGCCAAGTTGGGCGCTGGTGTAGTTATCAACGTATTCACTGGTGGATGCGCTTACATCGGCTACGTATTGATAGATGCCATTCGACTCGGCGCGGTAAATGCGCTTGGTCACAATGTCATGGCTGCCACTGGGCACGCTAGGTAATGCCAGCTGCACCTCGCCGCCCGTAGGCGCGCCAATGACCATATCCCACCGTTCAATGATATTGCTGGGCGCGCTGGGCGCTCCCTCTTCGCCAAAGCGAGAAATGAGCGTGACCACATACGAGGTTTCCAGCGTCGTCGGTGGGCGTTCGTCGATTGGTGTCCGCCCACTAGGGACTGTTGCTGACGGTGCACTCGTCGGCGCAGGAATACCCAAGCGGTAGCTATTACCTGGGTACGGCGGCGTGCCACTCGTAATATCGCTGATACCGCCCATTTTAGGCGGGCCGTCTCCGGTCCAGTACACGCGTGAAAAGTCGTCATTCGCGAGCGGCGACTTCACCACGTGAACGTTACGCCCCATGCCCCACGTCAACCAGAAGCCTTGCCCATCGTTGCCGCTGGGGTAGCGGTAAAGCGTTGAAGGATTCGCGACCACGCTAAGCGACTCAATGGTGAGCGGTGCACGCTCGGGCTTGAGTGTGCCCCGTTTCAGGTAGACGTTACGTGCCCGCTGGGCGTTGTTTTCTGGCAACAGGCGAGCGTCCATGATCGGCAGCTCGCCGCGAAAGGCGCTATGTTGGATTTTCACGTCGACACCATGTATTTTGGTTACACTAATCAGCGAGCGTAATAAATGGATAAGTCAGAGTTTGCCGCCAGCATTGATAAAGACATATTTCTAAAATGTTACGACTTAATTTGGTCAAAGATGGCTATATTATCATCAGTGCAGGCGGGTACTTTTGCGGGCTGGTATTTCTTGTTAAAAGAAAATGAAAAGCTGATAGCCGCATTTTTATTATCATTATCCCTATTAATCATTTATATCATTTACCTCTCTATAAGAAGACTAACCTTTATTCAAGAAAGGCACAGGCTCGCTTTGATTGAAGCGGGGTGTATGTCACAACCTAAAAAAATGCCCGGCTTTAGCGTAAGTGAAGAAACTGTCTTTTTCCAAGTATTCAGAACACAGCCATTCGGACATAGGCTGGCAAAATCCGCGCCATTGCTACTAATGATCTTCAACTACTTACTATTAGCATTTACATTGCAATCAATGCTGCCAAAAGAAACACTTTCATCCCTTGCGATTGCTATATTAATTTTGGTATCGATGAGCCTAGCAGCTTGGATCTTTTTGGATTTCAAAAACATAATCAATAGCTAAACTCAAAAGACCACCGACTCTATGTATCCTATAGTTTTTGCATGCTTTACGCTTCTAACAAGTCTTTGCCTTTTACCTGTCAAAACTTGGAAAGCCGTAAATCGATCAGCATTCTCTTGTACTGCTGTACATAATTCGTAAAGAGATTCACTGCCCGAGTCGCCATTTCTACCTAGTAAAATAGAGTTTAATACAGGCGTCGAAGGTGGTTCCCCATGTTGATCAGCATACCAAGCTAAGTATAAACGCGCTTCTGACTCCTGAGCTATCCACGTCGCTTGTTCTAGGTCGGGATAATCTACAATGAGAGGTTTAGCTGCTTTTGTGTATGCATTATTAATTTCACGTATTTTAGCGGCTTTCGCTATCTCTAGCTTTTCTTCATCAGATAAAGGAAACGTCACTTCGGCGTCTTGTAACCAGCTCATTCTGTCGGCTCCTGCTCTTCTTCGGGCACTACGTCATACAGCGGTAGCTCAATCGGCCCGTAGTGGCCTTCCAGTACGATGGGTGCGGGGAACCGCGTTTCGTGTGGAGCGTTGGGGCCATGGCCTAAGCGAATCGTGCATTCGTACTCGCTGCCATTGCGCGCCACGGTGCCGAGTTCAGGGTGCTGTGCGGTTGCGCCGTCGGGTAGCTCAGATAGATCGTAATCGGTGCCGTTGATGGTTAGCACGGTGCCTGCGAGCGAGGCTGTTGTTTCTTCTTTACTACGGACGGGGGATAGATTGAGTGTTAGGTTCATTAGGCCCACCTTGCTGAAACAAAAACTAAAAACTCGCCTGTAACTGCGACGCCTGCCTCACGACGTCTGCCCTGAACATTTCCGTAATCAGCCGTATTGGTTCTAGCACCAATGTCAAATTTCCAACGCTCGGCAGGAACACTCCAAGCAGAGGCGGCAGAATTAACAATGGGAATCAGGCGGGTTGTCGCGTTCGACAATATACGCACTGGATAATTAACTTCCGCTGAGAACTCTGAACCAATACCAGTTAGTGGCATAGAAGCCTGAACAGTCAGCCACATGAAAAGCGTCCCGTCCGCAAACTTCACATACTCCCCGTTCGCATTACCCCCCCGCTCGATAATCGCGCCAGTGGGCACGCCGTCAACCTGGGATACGGTGCCGAGGATGTTGCGGTTGTGATAAGCACGGGCATACGACCAATTAGCTGTCGGGTCACCTGACCTAGCTCCAAACCACACATCCGGCGGCTGACTGTTGCCCTGAAAAAAGTTAATCAGACTATGCTGGCGGCCTTGAAACGAAGAGCCGAGTAGCCCTAAGCCCCAGAAATTACTTGCGATGCCGGGCGGCGCGTCTTCAGTGCTTCCAGAAATACGGTTAAACCCCGAAGTAAAATTCGCTTTGAGCGTTGGCACTGAAATCGCATCAGATGAACCCAAACCCTGATACCCCTGGGCCATCAAATCGCCAGAGCCACCAACAACTCCGCGCCCACCCAATGTATCAACCAGACTCTGCACCTGGGCGCGATCTGGAAACTCCGCAATCAATTCCGCACTACTTCCCTGCCGACGGTACAGGCGCATATACGCCCCATTGCCCGGCACGCTGAAATATTTGCCGTCGGACACGGCCTGCCGACCTTCGGTGATCGTCGGGTAGATGGCGTTAAGGCCCATCGCCGCGTCGCGGAAGCGAACCACCTCCTCTTGCAACGCGGCGTTCGTTTGTTCTAGCTGTACAACAGCCTGCTCGAATGACATACAGCCCCCTAAATGAATCGACGCGGCTGAACGCGCGCACCCTGTTGCTTACCGTAAACCGACAGACGGTAAGCATCATTAATGCCAGCTTTGAAATAGGTTTCGTGATAAGTGGCCTGCTCGGGGTTGCGCCACGGCTGAGGCAACAGCAGCAATCGATGAGTCGCGCCGTGGCGAAGGGTTTCAAAGTGCTGGCGGCGCAACTCCTCTGGCAAGCTGCCGTCGCTAGTTGGCTTGACGGCCACACGCGCCGAGAACGTATCGCCATCGCCCACCCGATAGATGCTTACGTTTTCCGGCGATAGCTGCTCATAGTCGACGCTTGGGGTCATAACGCGGCCGTCACGGAAGAGCGTGAGCACACGTACACAGTGAGTACCGTCGGGGGCCATGATGGCCCCCTCCTGTGTTACAGGGGCGTCAATGATCCAGGCATTGCCGTCCTGGCAAAGCCGGAACTCTGCCCAGCGGATAGCATCACGCACGCTCATCAACGGCGATTCAGGAACGTCCTGCACCACTGTTTGCAGCAAGTCCATTACTGACGCGTCCGTGGCGGATTGGATGAGTTGTCAGGCGCGTTCGGTGAGATAGCCCGAGCCACCTCTACTTTCTGACCCAAGGCCCCCATGTACGCCTGCATGTGCATCTGGGCGCGGTTGAGGTTGGCCGCGTGTTCGGCATCTTTCGAGTACGCCCGATACAAAATGTAATCGGTAATCACCGGTGCATAGCTGTCGTTCAGCCGGATCGTTTCATCTTTAAGGCCATCGAGTCCTTGCGACACATCGTGCGGCGTCGGTGTAGAGGAATAAATCAGCTCCACTTCAGCCCCATCGGCCGCCGGCGGATATACATAGAAGCGGGTAGGGTCCTGGTCATCGAACACGTACTGCTCAATATTGACGCTGGGCTCATCGGCGTGCCAGCTACGGCGCGTGGTATCCAGCGCGCGACGACTGGTCACCAGGATGCCCAGTTTGTCGCTAAGCGTTGCGGTATTGCGCACCACGTCGATCAGTCGCAGGCCATCGTCTGGAATCTGCTGACGCGTGCCTGCGACCAGGGAGACGGGGGCGTTAATCGAAGACGCATCCGGCTTGATCTGTACGATGGCCTGGTAACTCTCGTTCAGCCAGCCAATCAGCTCTTCGTTGGTCCAGCGGGTACCGGCAGCCGTCACTTCCTGCAACACCAACTTGGTGTTACGAATGACGGTGCCTACAGTCGTGACGGCCATCGCTTACACCTCCTGCATGTATCGGTTTTTGGCCAGCGCAGCCGTCCATGGGAATTTACGCCCGTTTTTCAGGTGCTTGAGCATTCTGCCCTGGTACGCCGGGGTTGCAGGTTCTTCACCTTGTTCCGGTGCCTCTTCACCAGGCAGCGCGCCCGCCTCTGTAACGCCCTGCTCTGCCAAGGCTTCAGCGGCCTCCAGCAGCTCGGCGCGGATGGTCTCAACGCCTTGCCGCTTATCAATGGATACCGATAACGTTTCGGCCAGCGGCTCCAGATCGTCTTTCGTGACGGCTTCTTCAATCCGCTCAATCAGTGTCTTGGTCATGCGTATTTCCTCACGGAAAGTAAAACGCCACCCTGGAAGGTGGCGTAGGTGACGGCTTAGCCGCGCTCGGCGTACAGGTGGCCCATGGCGTTGGGGTCAATGACCTCGTAACCAAAAACGTTCAGGCCGCGCACCAGCTGGCCAAAGTCAGTGGGATTGGGCAGATCCTCCATCTTGGTCATTTGCGACGCAAAGGTGAGCGCTTTTTTGTGACCGAAGATGCAGTTAGTGGCTTGGCGTGTGGTGGTCGCGTCGGTCACTTTCGACATGTTGTTGCTGATATACACGTCGAATCGGTCGAGCATGCCGACTTTACCGTTACGGAACACCGAGGTGTTATCCCCCATGGCGCTCGCGTCCCGCAGGTCTGACTTCTTGAGCATGCCATTCATCCAGGCGGGCAACACGATCCAGCGCTGGTCATCGGGCACGTTCTGCTCATCAAGTACCGAGCCGCAATCCACAATGACGTCGAGGATGTTGGTCTTGGTGACTTCCACCGGCGCGCCTGCCTCGCCCATGTCATAACTGCTCGACTCACGACCGGCGGCATTACCAGCATTCTCTGCGGCCGCGTCAGCAAACACGTCGCCCAGAATCACCTTGTCGATGGCAATTTTCATTTGCTGGCCAGCATCTTCTGACCAGTTATCCATCAGTTTGATGTCAGATTGGTACTCATCGACGTCGTTGACTTCGAAGGCGAAGTACTTGGCCTTATCGATATGCAGCTCGACCTTATCGCTGGTCGGCTTTTCATAGTTCAGGCCGCCACCCACTTCATAGTCGCGGATGGTGATAGACGGCGTGGTGCGGATCATCACCGTATCGCCTTGCGACTTGATTTCTCCCTCATAGTCCGTGTTGGAGATTTCAGCGAAACAGGTTCGCTTATACAGCTTCTCGATCATTTTTCCTGACCAGACCTGCGGGATAAACCCGGAGCTGGACGTGCTGGAGTAGTCAGGATGCGCCGGGGCGCGTGTTGGACCTGCCATTGGAATACCCTCTTATCGCCTCACGGCGAGGAATCGGAACCGCCAGCCGGGTTATCGAACCCGGCCTTCACGTTGGGCGGCAAATATGTCGGCTTCCAAGCGCTCCGCTTCGTCAGCAGAGTAGCGGCCAGCGGTCTTGTCACGATAGAACTGTGAAATATCCGCACCGGTCCACAGCTTCCCGCCTTGGGCTTTCGGTGTGGGCGCTGCTTTTGTGGTGCGAGGCTCTACTTGTTCATCGGGGACCGTGCGCGTCTCTTGCGGCTTCGGCGCTGCCTGGTTCAGATAGAGTTTGAAAACGTCGGCCACCCCTTTCGCGTCGAGCGATTGTTGCGCCTGACTGAGGGCCTGTTGGTACTGCTTGCCCGTTTGCGGGTCGAACGTGCTGAGGAACTGCAGGAATCCGGCATCGCTGTTGATCTGCTGGAAGCTGGGCACCGCTTGCTCCAGGCTCACCCAAAAACGCGCTTCTGCGTCTTCGTGCTTCTCGTTCTCGAGACGATCCAGACGCTCTTGCAGCTCTTTGGTATTGCCAGTCTCAAGCGGGGCGGCGCCGTTCCGGGTCATGCGCTCGATAAATGTGATCAGGTCTTCGCCGTACTCCTGTTTGAAGTGGGCGAGCTGTTCATCCGTAATGCCGTTATCGGGCGCTTTTTGCTCCTGCGCTTTCAGTAGCTGGTCTTTGCTCGCCACCTGCTCTTTCAGCTGTTCGATCTCATGGCGCAGCGCTGGCAGCTCGCTGTTGTACTTGCCTTGCAGCACTTGAAAGCGGTGTTGCCAGTACAGGGCGTCCTGACTTTCAGGCTTGGGCGCGTCTTTCGGCGGCTCAGCGGGTTGCGCTTCTGGCTTTGCAGTGTCCGGCTTCTCAGGGTCGCTTGGCGGGTTTTGCTCGGGCTCAGGAGCCGTCACCTCTTCGGTGTCGGGGTTCGCTGGTTCTCGCTCAAAGTGCTGTGCGGCGGCGGCAACTTGTGCCTGGACGGACTGGGGTAGTGACATTTCAACTCCTTTGACGCCTCTCGGCGTGTCTGTGAGCCGGGCTTAGCCGGGGTTCACGATTCGGGTAACGGGTTCAACCTGCAGTGTTGAGCGCTGCCCACAAAAAAACCGCCTCCGGAGAAGCGGCTTGCTTGTGAGGCCGGGCAATACCCGGCTATTTGAAACGCGTATCAATTACCTCGCGTGCCGTTTCCAGCTTCTCAATGATCCCCGCCAAGGTAGTCGCCTCGCCCTGCTTGCGCGCAATCTCGTTACTGTCGCGGCATTGCTCCAGCTGGTTGCGACAGTCCTCGCGCTGGGAGTTGAGGATATCCAGCAGGTGCTGGCCCTCGGGGCTGCTGCGAATGCGTGACAGGGCTTTCCATTGGGGCTCGTTCATGCTGTCCTCGCTGTGTCTCAGCAATGAGCTTGGCAATCTGGGCCAGCAGGTGCTGGGCGTCTAGCGGTGCCATCTGCTGGGCTATCTGGGTATCCACTTGGGTACCGGCAGCATCGGCGCCGTACTTCTGCGCTTGCGCTTGCTTCACAGCTACCTCAGCCTGGGCTTTGGCCTGCTCGATTTGTTGCTGGGCGTCCAGTTGCGCCTGTTGGGCTTGTTGCTGCTCGGCCAGGTTATGCTCCATCTCCTCGAACGACGGCACCAGGCCCGGCATGTCCAGCTTGTCTGCCGCGCTGGCCAGTAGCTTACGGCGTCCTTCCATGCCCAGAATGCCCATGTCGATATCATTCTGAGTCAACTGCAGGAACTGCTGACGTAGCATATTCGTCTGTTCGCGGATCAACATGGCAGAGCTGCCACGGGCCACCACGTTGCAATCGCCCTTGATACTGCGGTCGTCGCTGTACTGCATGTTGTAGAGCCAAAGCGCTTCGATCACCCGCCGCATGACGCCGCGGTCAATATGGCGTATCGCGTCTTTGATACCCTTGTTTGCCGACTCCATCAGCATGGATAAACCGCTGGCCGTATTCCCGGCACCGCCAACGCGCTCGTTGCCGTAGGTGTACCGGGGAATATTGGTGGCATCATCAGCACGTCGCTCGAACTGGTCATACACAGCCAGCAGCTCAGCGGCGTTACTGTCGGGCTGGTAGAATCGAACGGCCGCGTTGTTGCCCGTGACTTGGCTGTCCTTGGTGCGCCAGATTTTCCACGGGTAGATATTGGTCGGGTCTTCTTGCGGCTGCAGGCGGTCTTCGTACACTTCCACTTGCGGCCCGGATGAAATGGCGAGGTTGTTCACCAGGCTGCGCGCCGTGGCGTTGCACACGTCCTGAATATCCGCCATCAACTCAGGGATGCCCTGGCCCCAGAAACTGCCTGGCACAGGCTGATAGCTGGCCTTGTGATAAGGGCGACGCTCCAGCGGGTCGCGGTTGATGCGCACACGGATGACGTGCTGGCCAATCAAAATGGCCTCAATCTCATACTCAGCCAGCGGGTCTTCAATGTCGTCAGGATTGATACCCCATTGCAGTAGCGTGACGCCCTGGGCTCCGCCGGAGTAGATCAGGCCGTCGATGGTTTCACCGTGGGTCAGCCATTCATGGCCACGCCCTTCCAGCTCGGCACGCTCGCCATCCGTCCATAGCCAGTTACGCAGGCCACCCTGACCATACTGTTCCAACACGCGACGAATCGCCTCTTCATTGAACGACGGCACTCCAATGAGCTGATTCAGCTGCATGCGCGTGAAGCGTGCGCGCTCGATGATGAACGCGCCGTCATCCACGTTGGTGGCATCTGGGCTTGGGTACATATCGAACGGGGAAATCCGCTCAAACTCAGGCCGAATCGTGGTGCTTTTTACCGGCTGCCAGCCTTCCAGCCACTCCAGCGTGGGCACACGGCGCAGGATCGGGGCACGAATGAAGGCGGCGGGATATGTCGTGAAATCATCCACGAATTGCTCGAATGCTTCCGACCAGCCGCCTTCAGCCAACTGATCGGCAATCACATCCTCGTGTCGCTCGGCAGCTTCCTCGGCCATTTCCTGCGCCATTTGCCGAACCTGCTCCCGGGCCTTGTCGATCAGAGCGGCCATGTCGACCTGTTGGCCCTCTTGCTGAGCCTGCATCGCTTGCTGTTGGAGCTGCTGAAACACGGGCATCACGTACTCGTCTGGCACGTCCGCCACCGGCGTAGGCTGTAGGCCCCACGGTTGCTCATTGGCAGGCATCATGATGTCGCGTATCCACGCCCCAGCGGCACGGCACTTGGTCGCGGTCAGCATCATGTAAATCTCGGCGCCGCCCTCCTTGCGGATAGCAGCCAGCTTGCTCGGGTCGTACTCGCCTTTACGTCGGCGCAGACAATCCAGTAGCCGATACTCGACCTCTTGCTTGGCGACCTTGGCTGACTCCCATGAACGGCGGATATGCGCCCCCAGCGATGTTTCCATCAACTGGCGTCGGCGCTCTTCCTCGGCGGCCATTTGCTGGGCTGCGGCTATCCGCTCGGCGTGCATGGCAGACGCCGATTTGTACTGAAGCAAGCCCAGGCTAGGCATTGGCGGCACCCTGGGTGATCGCACGGTAAATAGCAGCATCAGCAGAACGCTTGCGAGTGCGCATCCGCTGCACGTTTCGGCGCATCGGGCCAAGCTGCGTGAACAGGTCAGTGATATAGCCAGCAGGATCGTCAAGGAACTCCAGCAGCTTGACGTTAAACGTCACGCCCATTTTGCCCTCGATCTCAAACTGCAGGCGCATGCCAGGCTCTGGTGCTGTGACTTTTTCCTCGATGATGATCATATCGATCTGCACATGCCCCACGTCCGGGCGAAAGCGCTTTGAGGGAATTGGAATACCGTGCTTCATCAACTCTTGCGCCATGCCCATGGCGGCATCGCGGGCAAACTTCTCAATCTCCCGGCCTTGCAGGCCTGACAGGCGCAATGCTGCCGTGCGGGCGCGCTGTTGCTGCGAGCCGTTCGGGGTGGTGTGAATCATGGCGCCTCCCGGCGGGGTGATTATGTGTGAGCGCTCCAGCCACCGCGTGAAGAGCGGTTAGCGGCAGTAGCGGGCAGTTGCGCCCTGGTAAATAGCGATGAACGGGCGAGGGTTTCCAGCGCCTTGGCACCGTGCGATGCCCAATCGTGGCGAGGCGTCGACTTGTACACGCCGCGCTTGTCGTCCCATTCCTTCCGATAGTTATCGAGGCAAAGCACACCCTGGTGGCAGGCCTCCTCGTCAATCCAGCACATCGGCAGGAATTGACGCGTGGCCTGCACGCCCTCGGCGTGATTGCTAATGCGCGGGACCGTTTCAAAATTGATGCCAAAGCCCTTAGCCACATCGGCGCGGCTTTTGCCGGTACCCAGCTCCCTAACGGCCAGATCGTGCGGCCCGAAGTGGCCACCATAGCGATAGCCCTTCTTGTTAAGCAGGTCGGCATAGTATTCGATGCCTTCGCCCTCGCCTTCTAGGTAGTCCACCAGGTGCACTTCACGCCCAACGACCTGGGCAAACCAAATCGCCATGGTGTCGTTCATGCCCAAGTCCCATGCGGTGTAAACCGGAAGGCTGGGGTTCACCTGGACTTGGCTAGTGAGTCGCTTGTTCTTACGCAGGAACTGCATTTGCGTGGCGAAGTAGGCGCCTTCCACTGACTGGCTGAACGCTTCCTCGGGTGTGCTGGGGTATTCACGCTGCATATCGTCTTGCAGCTTCTCGGCTTTTTTTGCATACCAAGCGCGTTGACCCGGGGTGGTTGTGATCCGGTGCTTATGCTCTAGCTGCTCGAAGTATTCGTTTAGCCGCTGCGGGATCACGACACCCGTGGGGTTCATCGTGTAAGTCGGCTCTTGCCACCACGGGAAAAAGTGGAACTGAAAATCCAACTCCGTCAGTGGCCGTCCCATCTCCTTGAGCTGCTGCGCGGTCTGCGAGTAGTCGAAGAAATAGCCCTCACGCCCTTCGGCGGTCGACTCCAGTGTGATCTGATTACCGATGCCCACCGCTTCAAACGCACCGGTCACAATTTCCTTTGCTTTGTGCGGGAACTGACGGCAGATTTTGCCGAACTCCGATACATGAAGGCGCTGAAGTGTGCCGCCCCGGTAAGAGGTGCTGACCTTGATGCTTGAGCCGTTATCAAAGACGTAGGCACCCGATCCTGACTTGTCGCTGATCGCCCTGGGTATCTTGGTACCCAGCATCTTCAGCAGTGCGTGCCAGGCGTCGTCGATGTTCTCGTAGGCGAACGTGATCTTGTTCCTGAAGATGTCCTGCGCGTCTTCCAGCTTGTGGCAAATACAGCCCGCGGCGAAGTTGTCCTTGAAAAGGCAGTCATCCAGCGCGTCGATCATCTCGAACGTGGTAAAACCGAGCTGGCGAGCCTTCAGAATCAAATCCAGGCAGTGCCCATTCAGGTAGCGTTCACGCTGCGCCTTGTTGGGCTTGAAGCGCACCTTTTTGCCTGACTTGTTCTTGATCTTGTAAAGCGAGTTGAGCCGAAACCACTTGAGTGACAGCGCGGCCAGCAGGTCCGCTTTATCGGAGAGCCTGCCCTTGGCGTGGGCTCGCAGGTAGGCTTCTGCGCGCTTGACTTGCCGTGCCCGCTCACTCGGCCCCAGAATCACTTGGCGCGACCTCTGCCATCAGCTCTTCAAACGACTTCACGCCGTCGTCCTTGTCGCTGGCGTCCAGACCGTAGTTCTGGCGCTCCAGCTTCACCACACGCTCCAGCGCCTGGGTACCATGCCCCATGCACTTGCCGACGTACTCCAGCGGCACATCGATTTCAGCAGTGCCGCCATTAGGCAAATCGACTGTAATCTTCCCCTCGGCTAGCTGGCTTTCTAGCAGTACCGCGAAACGCTCAGTGATGCCCCGCCAACGCTCCAGCGTTTTGCGGTGACCCTTCACGACGGCGGCGTTCTCGTTCGCGGCCTGCTCGACCACCTCGTCATCAAGCGCGGCTTGCGCTTCTGGGGGCAGCGATGCCCGGGCAATTTTCTGCTGTGTGCGCTCACGGACGCGATCAGTCAGGTCTTTCTCCCAACCATACTTCCGAGCACGCCGTGAAATGGTGGAACGGTTGACGCCGTGCCGTGCTTCCAGCTGGGCCAGCGAGAAACGGCCGGTTCTGTATTCCCGCTCGATCAGCTCCCAGTCGTTTCGTTTCGCCATAAAAAAACGCCGCCATTGCTGGCAGCGTCTCCAATATGCAGTCCAAAGTCATTCAGCTTGGCGGTGGGCTTACGGTGTAGCCATGCGCTTCAAGCAGTGCAATAGCATAGGCGATGCTTTCGTGAGCGTTCTTCTGCGCCAAACTAAGGGCTTGGCTCAGCTCATCACGTCGCTTCGGGCCAAGGCCGACAATATCTTTCCAGGCATCTGTATCCACTATGCTCTGAAGCTCAGCGGAGGGCTTCGATAGTTCGAAGCCGTAACACGCCAGAATATTCGCCGTGCGAACGGAAAGATAATAATCGACCCTGCTGGTGTTCATCCTGCTCCCCTCATTCTAATTAGCGCAAAGGAACAGCATATCAAAAGGTGCCGGACGCTTCACAGCGTGCGGCGGGGTGGCACTGCCTCACGGCATGGCCTTTTGGGTGGCGCTTCACAGCGCGACCGGTGCGACGCTTCACAGCGTGGCGTGTCGCCTCACGGCGAGAATGTTTAAGGGTTACGCTTTACGTCGACTTCTCGGTAAAGGCCCGACTGCACCATGGATTGCTCAACCTTGCCCTGCTGCCAGGTCTTGATACCCTTATCCACGGTACGCCCAGCGACATAGCCGCCTACGCCCAGCGTCATCAGGTCCCAAAGCCGTTCTGGCAAATCGAGGTGCAGCCCGACGCCAAACATGGCGCCCAGGTACGGGGCAATCAGGTAGTTGTTGCCAATGATGGCAACGATCACCAGCATCAGCACAGGCCGCCAGTTCCGCTGCGCCCAGCTCTCGCCCTGCGCCTCGGCCAGAATGATCTGCATCTGCGCTTTGACGATGCTGTTATCGGAGTCGATCAGCTGCGACTGGATTTCAGCCTTCAGCCGATTGGCTTCGTCCTTGTCGGTGACTGCCTTGTCGATGACGCTGAACAGCGGGCCAGTGATGGCGCTCAGCGCTTTCGTGACTAGATTCACAGCCCATTCTCCAGTGCCGACACGCGGCTATGCAGGCTATCAATGCGTGCCTCGATCTGATCCAGCTCCCGGCGAGCATCGGTAGTACGGTAGTAGGTATCACCCCAGCTTTTCAGCTCGTGGCGCATCTCTTGGAGCATCAGCCCCTGCATAGTCAGGCGCTCTTCCAGCACCACGGTCTGCTGGCCAAGCTTTACCAGCTCACTGCCCGCCCAGAGAATCAGGGCCACCAGCAGCACCTGGATGCCTGTCTGCATGTGTCGCTCGAATACGGATGGTTTCACGTCGCGCTCCTGGGGCATTACGCCGCCCCCTTATCAAGCTCGTCGTACCAGTGTCCACTCCACTCGGCAGGCTTGTCTGCCCAATGCTCGTTGTGTAGCGCGTCACGATATGCACGCCAGTCGAAGCACGGGCAGCCCCGCGACTCATGACCGGGAAAGCCGTTGTGCCCCATGATGATCGCGCTCGGATAGCGTTGATGAAGATCGGTCAGCAGCGGGCGAAGGGCGCCCCATTGCGCTTGGGTGAAATTATTCTCGGGCGTGCGTCCGTCTTGAGCGACGCCACCCACAATGCAGATGCCGACGTTGCCGACATTGTGGCCACCAACGTGAGCGCCCGTCACATGCTCTAGGCGCCCAGTCTCGACGGTGCCGTCGCGCTTGATGACGTAGTGATAGCCAATATCGCGGAATCCGCGCTCAAGGTGCCAGCGGCGGATTTCAGCCGCATCCACGTCCTGGCTTGCCCGCGTTGCCGAGCAATGGAGGGTGATGTATCGCATAGGGCTCCAGCGCCTCACGGCGGGGGAAACAGAAAAGCCCCACCAGAGACTGGCAGGGCCTGAAACGAAAACGCCCCGGCTCAAAGCCAGGGCGTAATATTGGATAGTGGGAATATTCTGGTTCAAATTGCGGCAGAGAGATCGGGTAGGGGCCGGGGTCACCCCCGGCGCCCTCCCACACCACCGTACGTACGGTTCCGTATACGGCGGTTCATGAAGAACGGTTAAGCCC